>CAZRBV010000006.1:0-77088 GCA_964598425.1 uncultured Isosphaeraceae bacterium
TGGCGATGTCGAGCCTCTCAGAAGATGATCAGCTCATGGCTTCGCGTGTTGGAGAGATCCGTGCAGCCACCCATCGTTTGTCTAGTAGTTCTCTGCTATCGCCTGATGCGGCGGATCACCTGCGAAGGCTCGCAGACGAACTTCAATCCCTGATCGCAGATCCATCACTTCCTCTGTCGCCCCAGGAGCAGAGGATCTGGGACATGCTCATGTCTCGCCCCGAAGACAAGCCGCTCACGCAGGCCAAGATCGTCGCAGGATTGAGCGTCAAGGGCGGAGCAGTCAGTGCAGAGAACGCACGCAAGTCACTCAGCGGAATACTTCGTCGCAAGGGCGTGCTGAATCGTCGACGAGCGGGGTACTACATCCCCGCCGAGTTCAGGCCCGAGCAGTCCACTGACAAGTAATCTCATATGCGCTACATAGTGCGTGCATTTGCCGCGGATGATTCCGTGCATGAAACATGCACGCACATTCCGGAATGCTCTTTCGCCCGCGGAGCTCAATGCGGGGCCCAGCTCACCTTCGGCAGATGGAAGACTACTCAGGCCTCGTGAGGCTGCGGCCATGCTGGCCATCAGCGAACGGAAGCTCTGGGAACTCCAGAACGCAGGCAAGATCCCGGTCGTCCGTGAGGGGCGAATGGTCCGCTATCTGGTCAGTGATCTGGACCATTGGATCTCAGCTCGGCGAAGCGGCGGTCAGGAGTGATGCTTAGCGATGAGGCCATTTGGACTGAGTCGGCATCAGAACTGTCGCTGCATGCACGTGACCATTTGGTCGCTCGCACGGATGCCTATATCCAATGGAATTCAGTTGGTGGCACTTGGGTGACCTGTAAGTCCGAGTTGACGGAGTCCCTGCTGGAAAGTCACTTCCAGGGTGCAGTGATAGTTGGGGCTCATGCCGCATCTGCTGACCGAAGCTGCAAGTTCATGGCTTTCGACATTGATGCTCATGACGACGACATGGGCCGTGCTGATGGCGAGGCGAAGGCAATCGAAGACGTGCTCAGTACGTACAACGTCCCGTTCATCGAGGAGGACTCAGATGGACGTGGCGGCAGGCACTTCTGGGTTCTGCTTGATCCCGGTGCAAGTGGCGAAGTTGTTCTTGATGTTGCAGCGGCACTTCGGCAAGAAGCTGGGGTTCGATGTGAATCCTTCCCCAAGGGCTTGCCATCAAAGGCAACGCCATTTGGTGGCAACGCCATTCGGCTTCCAGGCAAGCATCATCGGCGTGAGCATTGGAGTCGCTTCCGGGTAGACGGTCGCTGGCTTGATGCGACGGAAGGTATTTGCTGCTGGTTGGATCTCAACCCTGTTCCCATCGCCGCAATTGCATCGTGTTTGAAGGTGAGTTCACAGAAGAGCACGGAAGAGAACAGAAGAGCACAGAGGAAGACAGAAGAACACACAAGACCTGACCTCAGTAGTCCTCTGTCCTCTTCTGTGAAGTACCTGATAGAGATGGCGATTCGGGCAACGTTGCCAGAGACCGTTGGACAACGAAACAAGAAGCTCTTCGGCCTTGCGAGGAGGCTCAATGGAATCGAGGAGTTGTCGTCTGAGCACCCGAAATCCTTGAAGCCGATTGTTCGTGACTGGCATCAGCGTGCTCTGCCTGCCATATCAACAAGACCATTTGACGAGACCTGGGCTGACTTCATCAGGGGTTGGCCAAAGGTAAAGGAGACACATCCAATGATTATTGAAAGAGCGTGGTTCGAAGCGGGCCCACGGGCCCGATCGGGCGAACAATTGTGTGATGCCTATGACAGTGATGCTGCCAAGGGGCTACTCATGCTCTGTGAGGTCCTCTCAAAGAGAGAGGGCAATCAGATCTTCTACCTGTCGTGCAGGGATGCAGGACGTGTAGCTGGGGTCTCACACAAACAAGCTGCCAACATCCTCAACATGTTCGTTGCAGATGGCGTGCTTGTCCTTGAGCAGAAGGGGAGCCCATCCGGCCAGGCTTCCCGATATCGATTTGCAGAGGCCTGTAGTACTTGCGCGGAGGACAAGTAGGCGCTATGTTTAACACTATGAATGACACTGGACTGACACCACAACTACGCACAGCCATTCGGGAGTCGCCCCTGACCGGGTACCGGCTTGCCAGGCTGGCGGGTGTCAGTGAAAGCAGCATCTGTCGCTTCTTGCATGGCAAGGGCGGCCTGTCTCTGAAAGTCATCGATCGCATCTGGCGGGTGCTTGACCTTCACATCGCTGACGGGGAGGAGTAATCCAATGGCGTCTCTGTTTCGAAGAATCGGATCCAGCCCATGGCAATTGAAGTGGTTCGATGCACAAGGCAAGCGTTGTCAGAAGACAACGGGCACGACAGACAAGCGACTGGCCGAACGCATGAGGCGAGACTTGGAGCGGGAACTTGCTGCTCGGGCAGCGGGGCTCGTCGATGATCGTGCGATTGCGATGCAGTCGGCGGCCAAGGTGCCTATCGAGACACACATAGATACGTACCTGGCCGCATGTGGCGGAGCGAAACAGGCCAAGGGCCGGCTGAAGGGAAAGCAGCGGCATCTTTCTCGAGCGGTGACAGACATGCGAGTGACCTCACTGTCTGACTTCGCTTCAGACTCGATGCGTGCTTGGCTATTCCAGCTCAGGGACGAGGGCCTCGCCCCGATCACCGTGAACGAATACCGCGTCACCGTGAACGCCTTCCTGAACTGGTGCGTGAAGGATGGTCTCGTCAAGTCCAATGTTGTGAAGCATGTCGCATCACTTCCAGCTCATGGTGAACGACGGCGAAACCGACGTGCACTTGAGCAGGAGGAGGTCCAGCGATTACTCAATGTCGCCTTGTCGCAGGACTCCGAACACCAAGGGCGTCGGTGGGCCCCTCGCCACCCTGTCTACGTGATGGCGGTCTACGCAGGACTTAGGCATGGTGAGCTCAAGCGGATTTGCTGGCGTGATATTGATGTCAAAGCCCGCAGCGTGCGTATACGCGACGACGTTGGCAAGGCCCGCAGGGTGGACGAGATCCCGCTGCACGCATGCGTGATAGAAGCCCTCGGCACGCTGCTTCCGGGCGGGCCCATGGATCCCGTCTTCGAATCTGTACCAACACTGAATACATTCAGGCGGGACTGTGAGCGTGCTGGCATAACGCTGCTAGATGACCAGCAACGCACCATCGACTTCCACAGTCTTCGCATGACGCTGGCGACGCGACTGCAACGCGAGGGTGTGCACGCATCCATAGCTCAGCGAATCATGCGGCATGCCAGTTTCAAGACCACGGACAAGTACTACACGGACCTGAGGCTTCACGATCTCAGCGAGGCCATCTCAAGGCTGAGCGGGCCGACCGCCCCGGTGGAGGAGGCCATCTGTCAGGCAACTGGGACTGACGATGCTGGTCCTGTTAGGTGTCACCAGAACCGGCACCACTCGGTGCGCGAAACAGTGCAATCTGGTGCTTCAGGCTGCGAGTCAGACCGGACATTTATGTCCGCCTCCCCCAATGACAAACCCCGCCGTGAAGCGGGGTTATGCGGCTCGGTGCGTGACCGTGCCGGAAAGCGGGTGAACGGATTCGAACCGTCGACATTCACGTTGGCAACGTGACGCTCTACCACTGAGCTACACCCGCGAGGTGTGGACTGGGATGTTGTCGGCTGGCCGCAGCGGTCCCTTGAGAGAGACATGCCAACTGCCGAGCGGGGGAGTGTACCACAGGGCCAGAGGGCTGCAAATGGGCTCGCGCGGCTTTGGAAGCTGAATCGCGGGGTGCCAGTGGCGGCTTGTATATCCCGCCGCCCTCTCGCGGAGGCGGTGACGTTACCGGGCCATGCGTCGGGGGCGATTGCCATTGGGCCGCTTCCCATCGGGGCTCCGGCCAGCGGAGTGTTTGCCATCGTCGGAACCCCGGCCGTCGGGGCAAGTGGAGGCCCGGCTTTGGGGCGGCGGCTTGCTCACGCTCATCGGCCAATGGGGCAGTTCTGGGAGTGGTGATCTGGATCAGAGCGGCGAGGTTGGGGTTGACGACCTGCTGAGTCTGATCAACGTGTGGGGCGATTGTCCAGAACCTCCGGGTGGCTGAACGACTGTCGTGGAGGAGTTGCTCCATTGAGCAGCGGTGCTGCGTTCAATCGACTGGCCGTGCGGGCGTGAGGTGTTCGGAGCTGAATCTGTTGGTGCGGGTCAGACACAAGAGGCTCCCCACCAACCTGAGGCCGATGGGGAGCCCTCTCTTCCTGCGCTCTTCGCGGCCTGCTCACGGAGGCCGCATTTCTCGCCGACTTCAAGGCAATTCAGCGGTGAAACTGGTCTCGGCGGAGGTTGGCCTCCGCAGACTGCGATGAACGCTGGGGGGTGTGGGTGTGGTTGAGAACGCTGGCATTCGCGGGCCTGGCCCTTCTTGATGCCCCTCGCACAAGGAAACCATGTCTCATGGCTGGGGCGAAGCAAGTCGGAAACGGGATGTTTCTGCGGCAAAGCCGGTGCGTGACACGTAAGTGTTTGCTGCGTGGACAAATGTGCGTGGCATGAAGGCGAATGCTCGCAGTGGCCCCGCAGAGCGTGGCTGCAGGGGCAGGTACCCTCTTGAAATGCACGCCACGGCTCGCTTCGACACCTGGCTTCTCGGCCGCGCCCAAGATGGAGGCGTGCCACATCTTGGGTGCGATGCTGAATGCTGCGAGGCAGCTCGTCGGGAAGGTCGAGCGGTGTATCCATGCTGCCTCGGCGTGCGAGACCGAGCCAGCGGCGAAAGCCTGCTGATTGAAGCGACACCTGCCGTGGAGGCTCAGGTAGCCGCGCTGCATGAGTTTGCGGGAGACCCCCAGCAGAACCGAAACCCGGTGGGCGGCGTTCTCTTGACGCATGCTCACATCGGCCACATCGCTGGACTCTTGCAGTTTGGCACGGAAGTCGCCGCTGCAGATTCACTGCCCGTGTACTGCACGCCCCGGATGGCAGCCTTCGTGCGACGCAATGCGCCGTGGTCCGATCTGGTCAGTGGCGGCCATGTCGATCTACGCGAGATCACGCTTGGCGGCGATGGAAGAGGAAGCTTTGAGCCGCTCGATGGCCTCTGCGTCGAAGCGATTCAAGTGCCGCATCGCGATGAGCACAGTGACACCGTGGCGTTTCGTTTGCGTGGTCCTGCCCGAACGTTGCTCTGGGTTCCCGACATCGATCAGTGGGGCCGGCCTGACGATCTCGTCGAGCGGCTGCTTGATGGCGTAGACGTTGCTTATGTTGACGGGACGTTCTACGACACGAGCGAATGCGGTGGCCGCGACGGGGCTGAGATTCCACATCCATGTGTTGAGGACACGATGATGATGTTCGCTGACATGGTGGCATCCCATCCGGGGCGTATTCAGTTCATACACCTCAATCACACCAATCCGCTTCTGCGAGATGCAGCCCGGGTGGCGGAGGTTGAGCGCCGCGGATTTGGTGTGCCAGAGCAGGGGCATCACATTCCTTTGTAAGCGCCAATTCCGTCTGCGCACCCAGCAGTAGCGTGTTGATCAGGGCTTTCGAGACTGCCTCGCGGTCTGAGCAATTGCAGAACATGTTTCTGGTACATCCCGGATGAGTCCGGTAGCCTGAGTCGATGCGATCGCGGCGCGAAGTTGTAGGAACCGGGCTTGGCGTGTTTGCCGCGATGGCGCTTCGCGGTGGGGGGGCGTTCGGCGCAGGGGTAGTGAGTCTTCGCGGAACTCGAGGCAGCCGCGATTTGCGGGGGATGGCAACAGGATGCCCAGGCAGCGGCGCCTGGCCGATTGCAGGTACCGCGCCTCAGCTCTCACTTCCCAATGCATCGCCTACGACTTTGGTTGACGGTCTGCCCTTCATGCCCTGGTATACCGGCGACAGCTTTCCCGGTCTGGAGCATCCAGCGACGCCGCCAGACTGCTTTGAGGATGGCATGCCGCCAGTGTCAGAAGACGTGGATGTTGTGGTTGTCGGCGGTGGCATTTCCGGGCTGTGCAGCGCGTATCTGCTCCGCGAGCACAATCCTGTCCTCATCGAGATGGCCGACAGGTGCGGGGGCTGCGCGCGAGGCGAGTCGTGGCGAGGGGTTCACTATTCACTTGGCAACGCCTATGTGATCACACCCGACGAGGGGAGCTTTCTCGAGCAGATCTACTCGGAACTTGGAATGAACGAGGCCGTTCGAGTTGACTCGAACGATGCGCCAATTGAACTGGATGGTGAAATCCTCAATGGCTTCTTCGACGGCGAGGGTGTTGATCCATCACTGCAACCCGCGTTGAAGAAGTACCGCGAGGTCGTGACGTACATGGCCAATGAGGAATACCCTGAGATTCCGCTTCCTGGTGGCGATGACGAGTGGATTCGCGAGCTCGACACGCGCACCCTCAAGGAAGACCTCGAAACAAGAATGGGCATGGAGATTCCGCCTTTGCTGGCAGGCGCAGTGCAGGCCTACTGCTATTCATCATTTGCCGCAGGCTGGGATGAGGTCAGTGCTGCTTCTGGCTGGAACTTCCTCGCTGCTGAAGAGTTTGGCCGGTGGGTGACACCCGGCGGGAACTCGTTCATGGCGCAGCGAATGTGGGAGACGTTGGCTGCGATGGATGATGGGGTGCCCGAAGCGTGCAGGCCGTATCACATTCGTGGCGGGTGCCGCGTTGTTGATGTGCGGCCGCTGCCATTTGGCCGTGAGATGGTGACGTATGTCGATCCGCAAGGTGAGTGCCACGCGATTCGCGCGAAGCATGTGGTGATGGCATGTCCCAAGATGCTTGCGAAACGGATCATTCATGATCTTGGGGATCGTGATCCTGCGAAGTATGAGGCGTTCAGTCATCTGGAGTACCGCGGGTACCTTGTTGCCAACGTCCTTCTCGATGCGCCGATCAAGCGGGACTTCTACGACATCTTTCTGCTCGGAAACGGCGACTTCCCGATGAGCCAGTTTGAGGCGCAGCATCGCGGTGAAGTGTGTGACATGCTCAGCAGCATGTTTGCGTTGCCAGGCGGGCAGGTTGGGTCAAGCAGTGTACTGACGCTCTATTGGCCACTTCCATTTGACTTTGGCCGTTGGACGATCCTGATCACTTCGGGGTGGCGAGACTACGCCACACGGCTCGCTACGCAGGTGAGGCGGATGCTCAAGATGCTCGATGTGCCCTCAACCGCCGTTGAGCAGATTCGCATGACACGGTGGGGCCATGCCATGCCGATCGCTGCGCCCGGGCTTATCAATGACGGCACGTGCGAGGAGCTTCGCCGGCCGATGGATGACCGCATCTGGTTCGTGCAGCAGGACAACTGGTCGCTTCCGGCAGTAGAGAACTGCCTGCTCGACGCGAAGACGTACACCGACCAAATCGCAGCGCTGCTCTAAGCACAGGGACCGCCGGTCACTTTATCTCCTGTGGCGACAACGACTTACAGAAAGCCCGAATTCATAACTGTCTGTCAGGCAAGCAGATAAAGTGACCGGCGGTCACTGGTTCTCCGCTCGCTCGACGCGAAGACGTACACCGGCCAAACTGCAGCGCTGCTCTAAGCGCAGGGACCGCCGGTCACTTTATCTCCGGTGATGACAACTGCTTACAGAAAGGCGGAATTCATAACTGTCTGTCAGGCAAGCAGATAAAGTGACCGGCGGTCACTTGTTCTGTGTTGGCGGCGGCGGTGGTGTCAGGTGCCGAGCTTGGCAAGGTGCTTGCCCGGGCTGGCGTCGAAGAGGAAGAGACATCCGGCGCAGCAGAAGCGGACGAGGCGGCCGCCGGCGGTGAGTTCGACGGCGCCGCCCATGGAGTCGAGCTTCTCGCCAGTGACAACGCATGTGTCGATCGGGTATTCGGCCCGCTGCGCATTGGCCGCTGCCTCATCGAGTTGCTTGATCACTTTGAGTGGGTCCTTGAGCACGCCGCTTCGGCATGAGTCGCAACACAGCTGGATGAGCCTGTGACCGACGATCATGTTGACCGGGCCGCCCATTCCATCGAGTGGCCCCTTGCCGATGGGGCATGTGGTCATGGGGTAGAGCGGCAACTGTGCCTTGATGATTGCTTCGTCAACGATCGGAATGAACGTGCCCGGATTCTTGTTGAAGGCCTCGGCGGACGTATCCGAACCGAATCGGAACAATCGATTGTCATACACGATTTCGACGGGCTTCTCGCCCAGGGGTGCGCCGTCAACAACGTCCGTATTGAGCGGGTAGTCGCGTCTCTGCATCGTGGCGAGCTTCGTATCGAGAATCTTGAAGTACGTGGCCTTCTCCTTCTCGAACTTTGGCTTGCACGGCATGCAGCAGAATCGCACTTCGCGGCCGTCGATCATGGCAATGGCCGGCTCGCCCATTGACCCGAGCTCTTTCTCGGTGATCAGGCAGATGTCGAGCAGGTAGGGGCCGGTGGGCGATCCTGCGTACTCGCCGCTCGGCGCATCTCCCATGGCGGGCGCGTCGCTTGGCTCTTCGCTTTGCCTGGTGATCCAAGACGCTTTTCGCTCATCGCTCCAGCGGGCGAAGGCTGGCGGGCACTTCGGGCAGCAAAACCCGACCGTCGTACTCCCAACGGTGACTTCCTGGCCTGCTTCGATCGGCCGTCCGCTGATGGGACAGTCACTATTGATGGGTTCGCCGGCGAGAGAGGTGGCGATCGCGAGGGCTGTGAGATTCAGTAGCACGGTCAGGCTCCTTGGTGTTTGGCTCGCCACTCCTCGAGAATGGCGAAGAGGACGGGAACGACGAAGAGTGTCAGCAGGGCGACGACCATGCCGCCGAAGACGGGGATGGCCATTGGGATCATGATGTCGGCCCCCCGGCCGGAGGCGGTGAGGACAGGAAGCAATGCCAGAATTGTAGTTGCTGAGGTCATCAGGCAAGCGCGAATGCGAAGGCAGCCCGCTTGAACGACCGCACGGCGAACTTCCTCAACGCTTTGCGGCGCATTCTCGCGCATGGACTTCTGTAGCCGCGTTGCCATGACGACCCCGTCATCGGTTGCGATGCCGAACAGGGCGAGGAAACCGACCCAGACCGCGACGCTGAGGTTGATCGGGTGAATGTGCATAAGCTCGCGAAGGTTCGTTCCGGCGATGCCAATGTCCAGGAACCATGGCTGCCCATAGAGCCACAGCATGACGAAGCCGCCGCCCCACGCGACGAACACGCCTGCAAAGACCATCAACGAGACGAGCATGTTTTTGAACTGCAGATGCAGGAGCATGAAGATCAAGGCGAGCGCCAGCGGTATGACGATTGAGAGGCGCTTGGTCGCTCTGACCTGGTTTTGGTATGCGCCGGCGAACTGATAGTTGACGCCCGCCGGAACAGTGATGTCGGCCGTGTCGATCGCGGCCTGGACTGACTCGGCGGCGAGCTCGACCGCATCAACCTCACTGATGCTTGGGTCGCGATCAAAGATGACGTAGGCGACGAGGAAGCCGTCTTCGCCTTTGATTGCTTGGGGGCCGCGACGATAGGTGATGTCGGCGATCTCTCGCAGGGGTATATGGCTGCCACCGGG
This sequence comes from uncultured Isosphaeraceae bacterium, assembly GCA_964598425.1. Classification (GTDB taxonomy): domain Bacteria; phylum Planctomycetota; class Phycisphaerae; order Phycisphaerales; family SM1A02; genus UBA12567. The sequence continues at coordinate 9,494 of CAZRBV010000006.1, forward strand.
AGAGAAGACCATCAATTCCTCAAGCGCCTCGAGCGAATCTCGGAGTTCGCGCTGATAGCGGACACGGACACCGTACCGTTCTCTGCCTTCCACCGTTCGGGTTGCGGGCTGGCCGCCGATGGCGGTCTCGATGATTTCCTGTACATCCGCGATTCGCATGCCGTGCCGAGCGAGGCGTGTACGATCGAGGTCGATCTCCAGATACGGTTTGCCAACGACTCGATCAGCGAACACGGTTTCTTCGCGGATACCGGGCGTCGCCTTCAGTACTCGCTCGAGCTCGAGGGAAAATGACTCGATGGTCTGGAGATCCGGCCCCTGCACTTTGATTCCCATCGGCGCGCGGAATCCGGACTGCAGCATGACAATTCGCGTCTCAATCGGCTGAAGTTTTGGCGCCGATGTCGTACCGGGCAGCTGCGCTGCCTCGACGACAGCGTCCCAGATGTCCTGCGGGGTCCTGATGTGATCTCGCCACAGCCGGTGGGCAGTCCCGTCCTCGTCGTAGCGATACTCGGGGCTGTACTCAATGATTGTCTCGACCATGCTGAGCGGCGCGGGATCGAGCGCGGTGTCGGCGCGGCCAATCTTGCCGGTGACTGTCGTGACTTCCGGGACGGTGAGCATTGCAAGGTCGAGCTTCTGCAGGACATCCATCGTCTCGCCCACCGATGCGTGGGGCATCGTCGTCGGCATATAGAGGAAGGAGCCCTCGTCAAGGGCAGGCATGAACTCTCGCCCGAGGCCCGGGAATGCATGGGCCACCGCCGCGACCGGCGAGGTCGATCGGATTCCGCGAGGCAAGAATCCAAAGACGCTGTCGAAGCCAAGCCATGCAGTGATGCCGACGAGAAGCACGCAGCCTGCTGGGAGCAGCGCGAGAAACTTGTGCCGCAGCGCTGCAGCGAGCATTGACGGATACCCGAGAAGGAACATTCTGAACATCGCGAGCAGCGATCCGATGACGGCGGCAACGAGCAGAAGATTGGCGACGCTGCGGCCGGGACCGAGAGGCTGCCAGAGCCAGGCGAGCAGCAGAAGCACGACGACTGCGGCGGCGGTTGTGATCGTTGGCTGGAGCGCCCTGGAAGGGCCGGTCGAGGACCGGCGTGCCTTGCCAAGCAGGAGATGCGCCATCGGAGGAAGAACTGCAAGGGCGAGGATGATGGACGCCGCGATGGCAAAGGTCTTGGTCCATGCCAGGGGCGTAAAGAGTTTGCCTTCGGCCCCCGTCATTGCGAACACTGGCAGGAAACCGACGATTGTGGTCAGGCCAGCGGTCAGCACGGCGCCGCCGACTTCCGCCGAGGCTCTTCGCACAACGATGCGCCGCGGCGAGTCAGGGTCCTCTTCGATGTGCCTGAGGATGTTCTCGACGAGAACGATTCCCATGTCGACAATGGTGCCGACCGCGATGGCGATGCCGCTGAGCGAGACGATGTTGGCGTCCACGCGGAAGTACTTCATTGCAACAAAGGTCATCAGCACCGCGAACGGGAGCATTGAGGAGATCAGAACGCTGCTGCGCAGGTGGACGACCATCAGGAGGACCACGAGCATCGTTACCAGAATCTGTTGGATAATCGCGTTGTCGAGTGTGTGCAGCGTCTCGCCGATCAATCCGGCGCGGTCGTAGAAGGGAACGATCGTCACCCGGCTGACGGTTCCGTCTTCAAGCGTTTTTGTTGGAAGGCCTGGCGCAATCTCTGCGATCCGCCGCTTGACGGCATTGATGACCGCCATCGGATTCTCGCCATAGCGTCCCGCGACGATGCCGCCAACGGCCTCTGCGCCGTCACGGTCGAGCGCGCCGCGCCGCGTCGCGGGGCCGATCTCAATCGTTGCGACGTCCCCGAGCAGCAGCGGGACGCCATCGCGCGAGTCGACGACCGTGTTCTCAAGATCGGCCAGGTTCTCAAGGTAGCCGAGGCCCCTGACGACGTACTCAGCGTTGTTGAGTTCCACAAGGCCGCCGCTGACATCGAGATTGCTTCCTCGTACGGCTCGCAGGACTTGCTGCAAGGTTGCGCCGTAATGCCGTAGACGATCCGGGTCGACATCGACCTGATATTCCTTGACGTAGCCGCCGATCGACGCAACCTCTGCAACGCCCTCGGTTCCGGTGAGCGCGTACCGAACGGTGTAGTCCTGAATTGATCGCAGTTCATGCAGATCCCATCCGCCGGTGGGGCGGCCCTGATCGTCGCGGCCCTCAAGCGTGTACATGAAGACCTGGCCAAGGGCGGTTGCGTCTGGTCCGAGCGATGGAGACGCGCCTGCCGGGAGGGTTCCCGCGGGCAGGCTGTTGAGCTTCTCGAGTATTCGTGAGCGGCTCCAGTAGAAGTCGACGTCATCATCGAAGATGACATAGATGGTCGAGAAACCGAAGATTGAAAAGCTGCGCACTGCCTTGACGTCTGGCAAACCAAGAAGCGTGCTGACCAGCGGGTATGTGACCTGGTCGTCGATATCCTGCGGGCTGCGCCCAGGCCATGGCGTAAAGACAATCTGCTGGTTCTCACCAATGTCAGGGATCGCATCAACAGGGACAGGGTCTCGCGGCAAACCGTCGAGATTCCAATCAAAGGGTGCGACCAGGATGCCCCAGCATGTCGCAAGGGCGAGCAGCATGGCGACGATTGTTCGGTGCCTCAGGCACACGCCGATAAAGTTGTCCAAGGGACCACGCTTCACTTCGAGGCTCCCTCGGCTGATTCAAACACCGCCTCGGTTGTTCCGCAACGCAGCATCTCGGAGCCAAAGTATGGGTTGGCGAGCAGGTCGTTGTTCTGCAACCACGCAGCGCCTTTGAAGTCAAACGCCATCGGGCAATACATCTCGAACGAACGGCCACCTGTATGCCCAAAGGCATACTCGAGTTGAATCGCCGCCTTGGACATGCCTTCGAAGTGCTTTCGTGCGCCGGTAATGTCCGGCGATGCCGCGGCTGCCGCTGCGCTCTTGAGCAGGGCATGCGAGTAGGTGCTCCACGCGTCGCGGGCCTTGCCTCTGAGTGGCGCTGATTCGGCAAGTTCGACGGCGAAAGCAATGTCTCCTGCCGCGTATTGAAAGTCCTGGAAGTTGTCCGCAGCGAGCGCTTCCTGAGCTTGGAAGTACGCCCCGAAGAGCGGCGTGAGCGACTCGATGAAGGCGTCTGGAACCTCAATACGCATGTCGGTCGTATTGCTCTCGAGGCTCATCATGCTGGGCTTTGCCTTGATCTGCAGCTCAGAGTCGATTTTGAACGCGCCAGCGGTCACGACTGAATCGCCGCCCTCAATGCCCTCAAGCACGATGTAGCCTTCATCGCTACGGGGGCCAAGGAGCACTTCGCGGCCTTCGAAGGTTGGCTTCTCGCCTGGCACCTGTACGTACACCACCGCGCGGCGGCCGGTGAGCAATACGGCTGAGGCCGGTACGACGATGGGGGGGGCGTCCATGTCGCCGAGGGCAACGCTCACATGCCCCTGCGTAAACATGCCGGGACGGAATCTGCCGTCCACATTTGCAAGTGTGACCCGCACGTCTGCCGTCCGCATCCGTGGATCGAGAACAGGGTCGATGAAGTCGATGGTGCCTGCAAACCTCTTGCCCGGAAGTGCATCGGTCGAGAGTTCGACGTTCTGGCCAACCTGAAGGAAGGGGATCTCAGACTCATGCGCAGCAAGCTGTACCCACACTCTGTTCAGGTCATCGATTGTCATCAGGGGCTGGCCGACCTTGACGTAATCGCCGGTGTTGACCAGGCGTTTCATGACAATGCCGTCGGTTGGAGAGGTAATCGTGATGACGTCGGTGGGAGACTCGCTCGTTTGCAACTCGTCGATCTGGGCTTCTGAGAGTCCCCACCGCGAGAGTTTGCGCCGCGCCGACTCAAGGGTCGACTGGGCCGTGCGAGCGACGATCGAGTCGCCACTGATTCGTTCGGCGCTTCGGGCAGCCTGCTGCAATTCGCCTTGGGCCTCAAGGAGTTCGGGGCTGTAGATCTTCGCCAGGTCCTGCCCCGCCGTGACGCTTGCGCCGGTGAAGTCGACCATCAACGCTTCGATTCGTCCGGGGAACCAGGCCGTAATGGTGGCCGTCTGTGTTTCGTCCGTCTCGATTGTCCCAACGAGATTGATTGTTTTGACTGGATTGCGGCGAACCGCCATCGTGGTGTCAATCTCGGCTCGTTTCACAGCAGCTTCTTCGAGGAGAATGGCAGTTTCAGACAGTCCTTCGCTGCTGGGATCTACCGGGATGAGGTCCATGAAGCAGATCGGGCACTTGGCGTCCTTGTCGGGCGTGCGAACGGCCGGGTGCATTGAGCAGGTGTAGGTCAGTGGCACGGCACCCTCGGCGGCTGCCGCCGTGTCGACTTCAGCAGGGGGCGGCCGGTGGCCGCAGCGACCCACAAGAAACGCGACGAGGATTGCTGCGACAAAGAAGAAAGCAGTTGTGGCGCGAGCCTTGGAGTTCATTGTGGTATCTCCGGTGTTCCACCGATGATTCGGGCGATGGTTGCGTCATTGTTGATGGCCTCGGCGCGGCTTCGCTCGAGCGTTCGCTCAAGGGCCAAGAGGGTTCGCTGCGCGTCGAGGACGTCGAGACTTGTCCCCGTGCCGGCGGCAAGGGCCTTGGTGGACACCGTCACCGCATCCTCCGCGCGAGGAACAAGGGCGTGTGTGTATCGGGCGATTCTCGCAATGGCGTCTTCGCGTTTGTAGAGAGCGTCGGTGAGCGCCGCATGGAGATCATCGAGCAACGCCTTGCGATTGGCGGCGGCTTCGAGTTGCCTTGCAGCTGCTTCAAGCTCAGCGGCTTCGTACTTGTCACGCCAGAGGGGAAGCGTCAGGCCGACTGTCGCCAGTACCGGGTTTCGGCCGCTTCCGGACATGGATGGGTCTACCGCGTCACCGAGATCGATCGTTGATATGCCAAGTGTCCACTGCGGCAAACCCGAGAGCCTTGCGACGTCCGACGCGGCAGTATGTTGGGCGATTGACGCGTCCAAGGCATGGATCTGTGGCTGGTTCGTGTGGAGTCGGGCACGGGCGTCCTCAAGGCTGATGTCGGCGGTCGAGGCATGTATCTGGGTGGGAAGGGAAAGGGGCGCGTCCGCATCTCGCCCCATTGCTGCGTTGAGGCCAGCTCGGCGCGAAGGCTGCTGGCTGCGCATTCTGTGAAGCTGGTCTTCAAGGCGGCCAAGTTCTACCTGCATTCGAAGCAGGGAGTCGTGTGGCATGCGACCTGCTTCGTAAGCGTTTCTTGCGATTGACTCAGCGTCGGCGAGCAATTGCATTGACGCTTCGGTCAGTTTGATTTCGCTGTTGAGATCGACTGCAGCCGTCCACGCCTTGGTGACGCGTTCGAACAGCCCGAGGCGGACCGCTTCGTAGGCGTGCCAATTTGCGGAGGCAGCATGCGAGGCGGCGTCGGCCTTGGCGTCAAGGAGTCCCCACCATGGGAATGACTGGGACAGGGCGAGCTGCTGCTGCATCGGTCCAGTGCGGGTCTGTATCTGTTCAATGAAGTAGCCGTAACTCAGTTTCGGATCGGGCAGCGCCGAGACCTGCGGAATTCGCTGGAGTGATGCCTGCCAATTGTGGAAGGCAGCTTCGATCCTCGGAGAGTTCCACGCGGCGTAGATCAGGCAGTCTCGAAGTGTTGCACTGCGCTCCAAATCAGGAATCGCCGGCGGCAGCGCAGGTTCGGCCTCGCGGCGAGGGGGCGGAACATCGAAACCGATGAAGCTGGATATGTGCTGCTGCGATGGGGCGCCAGTTGGTGAATCGAGCGGATGGCTACATCCGGCCGCGATGATCGCCAGCAGCGCACCACCGAACAGGTGGCGAAGCGAAAAATGCACGTGTGAGGTCCTCGTAACTCAGGAATCGGCGTTTGCAGTTCGGCGAGCGCGCAAAGTCCCTAGTGGGATTACGAGTCAGGTGTGCCAGCAGCCGAGCAGTGCTTGCCTGCGGTTGTTCGTGGGAACGACCGGGCGATGCGATTGCGGCTGAATGGCGTATCCGCATGGGGTCAGCGACGGAAGGCGGACGATGGAGGTTGGCAGCGTGGGTGCGAGTTCGATTGAAGTCGCCTGCAGTGGCGCGTCAGCCGGGGCGGGCGTCTCGTCTGACGAACTGCATTCGCATGCGCCGGCCCCGCCGCAGCAGCAATCCGCTCCGCAGCACGTCATAGAGTCCGCCGGAGGCGCGCACGCGCCAGCTGCAGCCGGAATCGGCTGCATGGCGAGCAGCAGGATGGTCAGCAGGCGGGCAATCACGGGAGGCAACTATACCTTCTGGTTGGAGCATCGGCCACGTGAAATGCTTTCTGTCGACCGAGCGGGAGGGCGAATCTGCAGTGACGGTGGTTCTTATCGGTCAGCATGAGAGTTCGCCCCGGTACTGCACTTGCAGGGCGTTGTTGAACCAGTTGAGCATGTTGATGTAGCCCACAAGGAAGGTCAATTCTGCGATTTCTGCATCATTGAAGTAGCTTCGAAGGTTGTCGAAGTGACTCTCCGAAATGCGATTTGAGTCGGCGCGAATCGCTGATGCGTACTCGAGCGCTACTCGCTGGGCAGGCGTGAGCTGGTCAGGTTGTTCGAGAAGGCTTACGGGCTCTTCAGCCATGCCAAGCGATCGCGCGATATCGATGTGGCTTTGTGTGCAGAATTGGCACGCGTTGCCGATCGACGACTGCAGAATGATGAGCTCTTTGAGCTCACGTGGGAGTGAACCGCCGGGATAGATGCCGCGCCCCAGCGTCTCCATGGCGTCGAGGATGGGCGGATAGGCGGCCATCGCGCGGACCATGTCGTGCGGAGCGTCTCCGGCCTCGATCCGTTTCAGTGTCTCGGCGAACGCTGTGTTTGAACCAAGAGTGTCAATGGCGGCGCGGAGTTGTTCGTCGGTCGTGTTGATGCGCATGAGCCAATGATAGTGAGATGGCAATGGAGGCCTGTCCAGGCGGACCTGTGGCAGGTGCCGGGGCGGTACCTTAGTCGCACGATCCCCAGGCCGAGATCAACTCCAGAACGTCGTTGACATCGGTCAGGTCATCGCCAGTCGTGTCGCCGAAGGGTGAGTCCCAGTTCGACAGCAACTCAAGCATGTCGTTGACGTCTACCGCATCGTCGCGGTTCAGGTCGGCCGGGCACGTCGGGGCTACAACATTGAAGTTTCGCATCATGCCCATGTCTTCATGCGGAAGGTTGTGGCAGTGGTATACGAAGAGCCCTTCGTGCTTGCCCCAGCGAACCAGGAACTTCACGGTTTCGCCTGGCATGATGACGAATGTGTCCTTCCAGCCATCATTGACATAGCCATCTTTGACGGTGTCCCAGTTTGCCTGATCGCCGCTCAGGCAGGTCCGGCTCTGGATCTGAAACTGGCGTCCGTGAAAGTGCATCGGGTGAGCAAGTTGCATTTGACCACTGGTGTTGGTGATCGTGACCTGGTCAACCGTGTCGCCAATGGCCTGTTCATTCGGGGCGGCGTAGTACATTGAGAATAGTCCGCCATTGACCGTCCATGCCATCTGCTGCATGCTGATGGCCCAGGTCTTGGCATCGTGGATGTATGCGTCGCTGAGTATCTCGCCAATAGGGCCAAAGGAGGTCGGCAGAGTCAGCGTCTCTTCTTCCTCGCTGGTAACTTCGAAGCTGGCGACGTCGTGCGATTCTCCCTGTCCTGTGCCTGCGCCGCTGAATGTCAGGGTCTCAAGCGTGACGATGTCTCCAACACTCTTGTTGCTGAAGTCAGCCCAGAGTTCGACGCGCTCGCCGGGCCCGACGATCACGTAGGGAAGTTCGAGTGGCGACTCGAGCATGCCGCCGCCGGTCGCGATGGCGATGATTGGCGTGCCGTCGTCAAAGGCAAGCTTGAAGATTCGAGATTGGCTCCCGTTGAGTACGCGGAGCCGATGCACGCGCGTTGCAACCTCCATCGTGACATTGGGATTGCCATTGACCAGCAGTGTGCTTCCGAAGAAGCCCATCATGTTGGGCGTGTAGACGAGTTGGTTGTTTCCGTCGAAGTCGGCATCTTGCAGACACAGGGGTATGTCCTGAGCGCCGCGTGGGAGTTCCAGCGCCTGTTCCTGAGGATCCGACACAATGAAGTAGCCCGCTAACCCGCGATAGGCTTGTTCGCCGGTCATCATGTCCGGGTGGGGGTGATACCAATATGTACCTGCGCGGTTGCGGACGATGAAGTCGTAGGTGTAGTCGCCGCCAGCAGGCATGGCGTCCTTGGGGTGCCCATCTGCGGCATCCGGGACGTCCAGGCCGTGCCAGTGCGTGCAGGTTTCGTAGTCGAGCTCGTTATGGAAGTTGACCGTAACGCGGTCGCCGGTCTGTACCGAAATGGTCGGCGCGAGATAGGAGCCTTCAACTGGTATGACGGATCCTTCGCGGCCGCTTGCCAGTGTGGCTGTGTATTCCCACGTTACTGTTTCGTTGCCGGGCAGGATTTGTTGCGTGGCTGGTGCTGCGGTCATATCGATGACAATGTGATCGGCAGCGGCAGGAATGGCGGCTGCGAAGAGAACGCAGGCCGTGGTCAATGTTTGGCTATGCACGTGTATGGATCCTCTCGGGGGCTCTCTCAAAAGCACTGCCTCGGGTCATCCAAGGCTCCCACAACGCTGAGGGGGCTTCAGATTCGGATCGTTTCATCCTTTTTGAATAAATCAGTCGTAATCGAGTGCTCGGCGGCACTCGCCGAGCAAGCTGGCACTGTCAGCCTTGATGTCCGTGCCGTGGCGGGCGTGCGCGAAGGACTCAATGATGTCGAGCGCAGCCTCCCGCTGATCATCCCGTGCTTCGCTCCATGCGAGGCAGAACGCGACGAGTGCCTCGCCCTCAATGCCCACATGGCCGAGGACTCGCTGCTGCGCGGCCGCGTCGGGCTGCGCCCACGTTGCTGACCAGCAGAGCGGCGGCGCGGTCAGTCCGACTGCAAGTGGAGCGGTGTCGAGCGTCCACTCTACGAACGTGCGCTCGCTATCCCACTCGCCATTGGTGGTGGCGGGTTTCTCGGCTGCTTCGAGTCGCACCGTCACCTCTCGGCTGGTGAGAATGGAAGAAGTCGCTGCCCAGGCTACGGCGAGTCGAGGATGGCCATCGACCGCTTTGGCGAAGTCTGCCTTCAGCACTTCGTTGAAGTCTTCTGTGAAGCAGGCAGAGACTGCGTCTTCAAGCTCCTCAAGCTGCTCCATCCAATCGCCGCTCATGTTCAGGTCGAGTGCGCGAGCGACGATTCGTTTGGCAAAGCTGTTGATGTCTGCTGCCTGGCTTGCGAGTAATGACGATTCGCCAGCCGTCAGCCAGCCACGCTGCCACAGAAAAGCGACCACGGCTTCCTGAATGCGGGATTCAAGATAGCCCGACAGGCGGTCGTGTCCCGGTCCACCGCCGGTGAGGTCTTTGCCTGGGAGCGCCTTGTAGGAGAACAAGAGCGCCCAGCCCAGGACAATGGCGTCGTGCGAATCGGGTACGAGGCGATCGTCAATGAGCCTCAGGATGCGGGGGAGCATTCGATGCCCCTTCATGCCTTCGCGGAGTTGGCGCTTGATTCGTGAGGCAACCGCGTCGATGCCGTCTTGAATCGCAAGCATGTCGGCGAGCGCGGTGACATCGCCCCCAAGGCATTCGAGAAAGCACGTTGCTGAGCCAAGTGGCGACTCGTACGTGTTCCAGCTACCCAGGCCGCCGAAGCCATCGGGCCAGCCGATGCCGGAGTCAATCCCGTGGAACAGGAGTTTGGTGGGTGGGTGCTGGTCACCTTCACTGCTGGTGTGGTGGGCAGCGTCAGGCTCGGGTTGTCCATAGGCATCCTTCAAGGCGGTGATTTCGCCTGGCTCGAGGTCGGCATCAACCGTGGTTCGGCGGAGCAATCGATCGCCGTCGTTCTTGATCTCAACCAAGTAGTCGATGTGGCATGCGGTCAGTGCTGAGAGCGTCAGGAGTAGTGCGAGCGTACGGATCATCGGTGTGGCCCCAGTCATGCGTTCAGGAGACGAGTTCAGATCGCTATCCCAGTAGACTAGCGGCTCGATGGGAAGGTCTGAAAAGCACACGGCGGCAGCGATAGAGCGCTGGTATGGGATTCACGCCAGAGATTTGCCGTGGCGCCGGAACCGAACGCCGTGGCGGGCACTCGTAAGTGAGCTCATGCTGCAGCAAACGCAGGTCGTGCGTGTGCTGGACCGGTTTGAACCATTTATGGATCGGTTCCCGGATCCTCGTGCGCTGGCCGAAGCGGGTGAGCAGGATGTGCTCGCTAAGTGGCAGGGCTTGGGCTACTACCGGCGAGCCCGCAGCCTGCACAAGGCCGCGAAGGAGATCATGGAAAAGCATCGTGGCGAGGTGCCGATGTCAGTTGCGTCACTGCGTTCGCTTCCCGGCGTCGGTCGGTATACCGCTGGAAGTATCGCGTCGATCGTCGGCGGGCAGCGCGAGCCGATTGTCGATGGCAATGTTGTAAGGATTCTCGCTCGGCTCTATTGCGATGACGCTGCCGTTGAGGATCGCGCCTTTGTCAAGCGGATGTGGAATCGAGCAGAGGTGTTGGTTGGTTGCTGTGAGAGCCCGGCGCTGCTCAATGAGGGGATGATGGAACTTGGTGCGATAATCTGTACTCCAGCAACGCCATCGTGCGCCGAGTGCCCGTTGCTGCGCAGGTGCAGCGCTCGCAGCGAGGGACGCGTGCATGAGATACCGCGCCCCAAACAGCGTCCGAAGAATGGCGTCATCCACCATCATGCGGTTGTGATCCGTAGGCGTGGAAGACTGCTGGTGGAACGACGGCCCGCAGATGGGCTCTGGGGAGGACTCTGGCAGGCGCCCGCGATCGAAGGTCGGGTCAGGATGAAAGTCGACGCCATCGTCGAGCGATTGGAGTTCCCGCTGACTCGTGTCGTGATGGTCGCGAGTTTGACCCGAGAATTGACGCACCGGCTGGTTCATCTGCATGTGCACGCTGGTGAGTTGAAGAAGGGGGCTCGGGTGCCTGCAGGTGACACAGTGCGGTGGGTCAATCAGACCGGGCTGGGAGAGATGGCACTCAGCAGCGCGGCGAGGGCCGTGCTCGCAGTACTCGAAGATCAGTGAGTAGTCTCGTCAAACTTCGCGATCATGCCGCGGTCGGTGTGACACCATGAGATCTCGAACGACCAGCACAATGCCCGCAACAAACGAGACGCAGATCACGACCATGATTGCCGGATCCAGCGTGAGCCACGGTTCTTCGTAAAGGCCCCACTTTGCGGTGATCTCGACAACGTTCCAGATCACGATGACGGTTGGAATGGCATACCTGATCGCAAACCCCATGTCCTTGATTCGCAGAAGCCGGACAAAGAGCCACATCCCGCCAGCGAGGCTCAGGACGAGGCATGCATAGGTAAGCGGATGGAACACGCCTACGAGATTCTCGTCGTAGAGGAGAAGCAGCAGGACATAAAAGAACCACAGAATAGAGATCATCTCAAAGGCTGTGCGGGGTCCGTAATTGACAACGGTGCCGGTCACCGGGGACTTCGCCGTGAGGTGCAACTTTTTTCGCACCCAGATAAACAGATTGCAGCGGATGCTCTCGTGCATCACCATGTAGAGCACGAGGAGGAGCAGGAAGCTCCAGGTGTGCATCATGATTCGGTACTCGCCGGCAGTGCCGTTGACCTCGCCAACGCCCATGACCGTGGCGGCATAGAGCAGGCCATACTCAACGGCGCCGGTCCAGAGCAGCACGCCTGCAAACGCGCCAAGGAAACTCTGCCAAGCCGACGAGCGAGTCCACCGCGTTGCCAGAACGAGTATGCAGCCAATAAGAACGAGCCCGGTGGCGCCCCATCCGATGTGGCCCTCCAGGTGACGGTTCATGACAACCATCAAAGAGTGCCCGAGCGGCATCATCATGAATATCAACAGGAACGCTTTGAAGCCTGTCACGGGTGGACTCCGATGAGGTGCGGTGGAGCCGCCACTATATTGAGAAGCGGTCGCAATAACAAGGCTGGGGGGGCGGTGGGATGGTGGACTTCCGGGACAAGTGCTGGTTTCAGGCGATCGGCGGGGTTTCTGGGCCACCACAGGGTGCCCCAAATCCCGCCAGGGCCTGATGGTCTGGAAGGCAGCACCGCGAGTAGACGGATCAACTGACCGCGAACCCTTGCGAGATGTAGAGATTGTGGCATCATGGATTCGGTCGCACTGCTGTGGTGTGGGGACCCACTGAATCTGTCCGAGGAACAAACATGTTGAGTATCAAACCCGTGTGGCTTGCAGCCTCTGTTGTCTGTGGAATGTCAATGCCCGGAATGGCCTCTGCTGTCGCTCCGGTGACCGCGAGTCAGTTGGAGGCGCGAATGGACTTCCGTCAACTCCATCCCTCTGCTTTGTTCATGGAGCGAGACGGCCGCCTGCACAAAATCATGGACAAGGCGATCGCCGCCGGCACGTCCGCCAAGGCCGCAGCCGCAGCGGCCAAGGACAAGGTGGCGCCCATGCTTGGCGTAGAGGCGACCTCCTTCATCGAAGTTGGCCCCTTTCCCGGTGGGCAGCATACGGCAGGGTTGATGTATCGGCCCGAGACCGATGACTACAAGTTCACCGGCTACTACTGGACTCAGACGGCCGACGGACTGCCCGTGTGGCGATCGCGGCTTAACGCGCTGGTCCGAAACGACACCGGTTTCCCCGTCGTGCAGGTCACGGCCGATGTGCGTGACGTAACCGGCTTCAAAGCGCCCACTCGCGTGGTGGCTGATTCCGCGAAGGCGATGGCTGCAGCCGAGAGCATGCTGGGCCCCGGCGCAGCGACTGGCGACATTGAGATTGTCGTTTTCGCCGGGGTCGACGATATGGTCATTGCGCCACGCGCTGCCATGGTTTTCGAGGCGACGGTTGGCTCGACGTTCCATCCTCGTACCTTTGGCAAGCGGCTCTTTGTTGTAGATCTTGAGTCGGGGGACGTCCTGTATCAGGAAGATCGCATTCTTCATGGGGTGTCGGGCACCGTGGAGGGCATGAATACCCAGAGCTCGGGCGCTGATGAGTGCGAGGAGGAGGTCCCGATCCCACTTCCGTATGCAACAGTGACAGGCGGGGGCCAGACCGCAACGACAGACGGTAAGGGATACTTCGAACTCAATTCAAGCGGCAGTGTGACGATCACATCGAAGCTGGAGGGCATGTATTTCAACGTCAACGAGAACAGTGGTGATGACTCGACGAGCGAGTCTGCCAGTGATGGTGACTATGTGACCATTCTTCACCATCAAGCCAACACCAACGAGCAGTATCGGGCTCAGATCAACGCGTACGTTGAGGCAAATGAGGTCCGAGACTTCATCCTGCTTCACGATCCCAGTTATCCCGTGATCCATAATCAGCAAGGCTTCCCCGTGAATACCGGCGTGAGCGGAACCTGCAACGCGTATTACGACTATTCGTCAATCAACTTCTTCAACGCCGGCGGTGGATGCAACAACACGGCATTCTCGGTAATCGTTCACCATGAGTATGGTCATCACGCTATTGCTAGTGGTGGTTCAGGCCAGGATGCCTACGGCGAGGGCATGAGCGACGTGCTTGGCGTCCTGTTGACAGGCGATCCGCAACTTGCCCGCGGCTTCTATCAGGGCGATTGCGGCAATGGCATACGAAACGCAGACAACAGTCACCAGTATCCGTGCGCGGGCGAGATTCACTATTGTGGCCAACTCCTGAGCGGTTGTGTCTGGGACGCGCTTGAAATGGTCGAGGCTGCGAATCCGGGCGAAGGTCACGACATCGTGTCCCGCCTTGCGATCAACTCGATCAAAGTGCATACCGGCGGCAGCATCGATCCGACCATCACGATGGATTGGCTCGTGCTGGACGACGACGACGGCGATATTGAGAACGGCACGCCGCATTCGGAGGAGCTGCTCGCGGCATTCGCGCTGCACAACATGGATTCGCTGCCAGAGCCGCTCGACAACGACTTCTGCTCGACCGCCCGCGAGATCACGTGGGGCAGCTGGGACGTCAACACCATCGGCGCCCTGAGCGACGGCGATGCGTACAGCGATGCCCAGTGCAGTGGTACCTACCTCGGTGAGATGAATGCCGATGTCTGGTATCACCTCACAGCGTGCGGAACCGGATCGATGTCGGTGAGTACGTGCGACATGGTTACGTTTGACAGCGATCTTGTGATTTATGAGGGGTCTGACTGTGGTTCGCTCACGCAGATTGGCTGCAACGGTGACGGAGCGAACTGTGGCGGGTATTCCTCATACGCCGAAGTGAGCGTGACCGAAGGCGCGTCGTACTACATTCGCGTTGGCGGATGGGATTCTTCTTCCATGGGCACTGGCGTGCTGATCGTTGACGGTCCTGGTGATCCTTGCGATGAAGCGCCGTCTGTAACGATTGAGTATCCGGACGGTCGGCCTGACATTGTCGATCCGAATGGCGGTACAACAGTGGCAGTCAGCGTCGCAGATGGAACAGGGAGCCCGGTCTCTGGAACCGAGGCACTTGTTGCTCGGGTCAATGGTGGAGACTGGATGACTGCGCCGCTGGATGGTGGTGAGGGGGCGTATGCTGCCGTCTTCCCCGCGGTTCCATGTGGTTCGTCGGTTGACTGGTACATCACGCTTGATACGAGCGATGAAGTAACGGTCACCAGCCCGGGCAATGCCCCCATCGGGTTCTGGTCGGCACGTGCCTATCAGGATGTCATCGTCGTTATCGAAGATGACTTTGAAACCGATCAGGGCTGGAGTGTGTCTTCGGGCGCGACCGAGGGCAACTGGCAGCGGGCGGTTCCCGCTCAGGGCGGCGCGCGATGCGACAATCCGAGCGACTATGACGGCTCAGGCATGTGTTATGTAACCGGCAACGGTTCCAGCGAGGACGTTGATGGTGGGACCACAATACTGACCAGCCCCGTGCTCGATGCCAGCCTGGGTGGCATGCTGACCTACGCTCGCTGGTACAACAGTGGCTTCAGCTGCAACGGCGCCGATCCGCAGAACGACGTCTTCGAGGTTGAGTTCTCAATCAACGGCGGTGCGGCGTGGTCTGAGCTGGAGACCGTTGGGCCGGGTGGCGGCGAGGTCAATGGCGGCTGGTACGAAGTCGCGTTCGACCTTGACTCTGTTGACGGGTTCTCGCCGACCTCGGAGTTCCAACTCCGATTCGTGTGTGGTGACCTCAATGATGGTTCCATCATCGAAGCGGCGGTCGATGCGGTCTCGATCGCGAAGCCTGATTGTGGTGAGCCGTCCTGCGCCGGTGACCTGGACGGCAACGGCATGGTGGATGCAGATGACTTGCTCCACGTGATCGGATCGTGGGGCACAGCCGATGGCGATGCCAATGGTGACGGCACGACAAATGCTGACGATCTGCTGCTGCTCATCTCGAACTGGGGACCGTGCGACTAGTCTTCTCGGCGTGTCTGTTCTTGATCCCGAAGCGCGGGGCCTTCGTACTGGCGAAGGCCCCGTGTTGCGTTGTGTGCGAGTGATCAACGGATTGCCCGCGAGCGGAGACTCGCCGATCGGCCTGGGCAACCCTCCAACCCCAACTCCGAGCCGGGAGAGCCTATGGGGTGGGTGTCCGCAATCCGTCGCCAACTCCGAGCCGGGAGAGCCTATGGGGTGGGTGTCCGCAATCCGTCTCGCAATCCGTCCGCCAGGCGTCCTCAAGGCCAGAAACCGGCGTTGTTGACGTCAAGAATGGTGTTTCCCAGGTGGGTGGCTGCATACCGCAAACCTGGCAATCCTCCGCACACCTCTCTGTGGGGAATGAACAGGAACTCAGCGATTTCTGCTCGTTTTCTTCGTCGCCTGCTGACAGAAACCCGGGGCTGCAGCGGATACATGGTGACCCGGGAGCAACTCGCTCTACGAGGGCCTCCCGGATTGAGACTGACAAATCGCTCCCTTGCACACGAATGGGGCTCGCCGACGGTCGGCGGGCCCCGTTCGACTTTTCCAATGTCGCAATGAGTCGCCGTACAAACCGGGACGGCGCCGGAATCTGAGGACCACGTGGTGTGTTAGCCCGCCTCGGCCGCCTCGACCCGCTCGCAGTCTTCTTCCGAGGCTTTGGTGTCTTCTTCGCGTGGGTAGGCGATTCGCCCATGATGAATGGCACCAACCCTCGCGAGGATCGCTTCCTTCACTTTGCTCAGCTCGGCCAGAGTCATCGGGCACTGGTCGAATTGGCCGTCGAGCAGCCGCTTCTGCGCGAGATCATGGACCAGACCCTCGATCTGCCCTGGCGTCGGATCGGCCATGGCCCGGGTGGCACTCTCCACGCAGTCGGACAGCATGAGGATGGCCGCTTCTCTGGTATTGGGCTTGGGGCCTGGATACCGGAACTCCACCTCCTGTGGTGACTCCTTGTCGCCCGCCTCCTCCGCGCGCTGCTTCGCTGCGTGGAAGAAGTACTCGACGAGGGTTGTGCCGTGATGGGACTCGATGAAGTGAATGATGGCCCGCGGTACACGGTATTCGCGAGCAAGCTCGATGCCGTCCTTGACATGGCCAATGATGACCAGGAGGCTCATTGCGGGGCTGAGATTGTCGTGTCGGTTCTCCCCGCCTTGCTGGTTTTCAACGAAGTACTGTGGCTTGTGCATTTTTCCGATGTCGTGATACAGGCCACCGACGTAGACCAGCAGTCCATCTGCGCCGATTGACTCCGCCGCTGCCTCGGCGATACTCGCCACCTGCAGAGAGTGGTCATATGTGCCCGGTGCCCGCTGCTGGAGTTCACGAAGGAGCGGTCGCCTTGGATCGCGCAGTTCCGCCAGCGTCATCCCGGTGGTGATGTGGAAGAGCCGCTCGATGCTCGGCAGAATGCCCAAAACCAGGAAGCCGACGCACAGCGCCACGCCGCCACCTTGGGCGGCAGCAGAGAGAACCTGAAGCCATGCATCACCGAGATCGGGCAACTCGGTCATAGCGAGAACGACCGCGCCGACCGCCGAGACAATGGCAGCAATGCTCGATGCTCTGATCAGGCACGCTCTGCTCCGGACTTCATTGAGTTGAGCGACCAGCGTTCCCGCTCCAGCCATCAGGAGCAGGAACCAGCCAAGTGTTTCGTGCAACGCAAGTGTGACGATGGCGGCCTGTATCGCCCCAAGCGCGATGGCCAGGCGTTGGTCGTACGAGAGTCGAAGGATTGTGACCGACAAGAGCAGTGGCCCGAGAGAAGCAGCAAGAGTAAGTGCAGGCGCGTCTGCTGAAATGAGCACCGAAATGCAAAGTGAGACAGCTACGAGCAGACAAATCGCAACGAGTCGCAGCGGGTTCCTTGCGATTCTCTTGTGCGCCATCGATGTGAAAGCGGCCAGAAAAACAGAGAGTGCTGTGAGAAGGAGGACTATGCCGATTCGTGGGATCCATCTCGCAGACCACGAGGATTCATTCGCAAAGACTTCGGCTTCACGGAGCACTTCCTGATGCTGCGCATCAGATACGCGATCGCCCGCAAGATAGAGCGTCTCGCCAGCCTTGTGCTCGATCATGACAGGCTCAACGCCCATGGCTGCTTCATCTCTGAGTGTGTCGGTGCGTTCTCGATCAAGCAGCAGGGACGGCCGTGCTTCCGTGGCGATTCGGTTTGCAACCAGGCCGTCGACGGACGCGGGGAATCCGGCTCTTCTGGCAATCTCGCGGAGCCTCGGAGGTACGTTGCCATCCTGCAATTCGGCGACGTTGAGCGGCTCACCTCGCAGCGGCCGCTCAAACATTCCGCTGTCCAGCCCGAGGGCGCGATTCGTTGCAGCCTGCGTCGAGAACAATTGGAATGTTTCTGGGTCGAGAATCGGTGCCTGAATGAGCGCTTCTTTGACAAGGGACTCTGACCACTTTGTCCACGCATCAGTTGGTCCGCCCGGGCCAGCAAATGGTCTGACTGCGGCGAGCGTGTTCTCATTCAATTGAAAGAGCTGCTTCAATTCATCGGCAACATCGACAAGCGATTCAGTCCCCGCAACGGCAGTCGGGAGTCCCAGGAGAGAAGAGTGGAGTCGATCGAGCGCGGCGCTGTTCGGAACATAGATAAACGGCGAGGCTGCTCTGGCTTCATTTCTGAGCGTCTGCGTCGCAGAATCGTTTTCAAGCCGGTAGTCCAGCCGAGTCAATTGGGCTCGCTTGGTGATCAGGCCTGGATAGGTCCAGACCTGTTCGCGGGCCCATGCGACCAGAATGCTCAGGGCGATCAGAAACGAGAAGATGATGATTGCGGAGCGAATGAACTCCGGGCGCCGAATGGCCTGTCGAATGTCTGCTGCGGGCTTGGGGATGTTGCGGCGGATCTCCTGTCGACGCTGTTCGCTTCGTCCGGACGTTTTGGGCTTGTTCGAGGTGTTCATCTCGGGATGCTCGTGGGATCCGGGAAGCGCGCCGCCGCAAGGAGGATAGATCTCAGGCCGTGGGCTGCAGTGTAACCCTCAAGAGGGAGCGTGCGCGGTAGGCTTCGCATCCGGCCGCCGAGCCGCGTCGTGAGGACTGATCTATGCATCGCTCGCCAGTTTGTATCGCGTTACCAGCCCTTGGAGCCTTTCTGTGTGGTTGTGCCACCCAGGTGGGGGCTCCAGCCTCGCCGGTCGATGCGACGATGAGTTCCGGGCAAGCTGTGGCGGCGCGGTCTGTCATGGCGTCAGCTGTCCCGACAGCCGATGATGCGCTCCCGGTTTGCCTGCTTCCGGCTGATGGAGTTCGCTGGTGCGATGTGCGTAACGCGGTTCGATCTGCGGGCTCGGCCAAGAATGCTCGTGTGCACTTTGCTGTTGTGAGTGAGGACATTGGAGCGAATCGATCTGCATTCTGTCTCACGACAATCGAGGGCTTTCCGGCATCGATTGTTGCAACCCGATCGGCCGAAGGAATTGTGTTTGAGGCGGTTGCTGGGCCCTATCCGGAGCTTGCTGCGGCGCGGGAGGCATCGGCCCACATTCAGGCGGCAGCGACTGAGGCGCTCCTGATCTGGGGCACGAAACCCGAACTTCCCGGTGATGAAGTTGCGGCTAGGCCGTAACTGGGGGGCGGGCTGTGTGGAAGTCGGTGGCGTTCTGGAAGTGGTGCGCCGCTCGCAACAATGTGTCCTCGCCAAGCACCGGGCCCTGAAGCTGGATGCCTACAGGAAGCGAAGTGCCTTCGCTGCTCGCCATCCCGGCAGGGATTGAGACTCCGCACGTGCCGGCGATGTTCGCCGTCACTGTGTACTTGTCGCACAAATACATGGACAAGGGGTCAGCGTGTGTGCCGAAGCGAAACGCTGGTGAGGGGACGGTGGGGCCGAGGATGACATCGACCTGGCTGAAGAGCCTGGCGTATTCATCGTGGATCAGGCGGCGAACTTTCAGTGCTCTGGTGTAGTACGCGTCGTAGTAGCCGGCACTCAGCACATACGTGCCGAGCATGATTCTGCGGCGAGCTTCGGCGCCCAATCCGTCACTGCGGCTGGCGCAGTACATCGCTTCGAGGTCGAGATCGTTCCCCGATGCGCGGCGGCCATATCGGATACCGTCAAATCGAGCGAGATTGCTTGACGCCTCGGCTGGTCCAAGTACGTAATAGCAGGCGATTCCGAGATCGGTCGTTTCGAGATGCACGGTTGAGACTTCGCAGCCGAGGCTTCGATACACGTCAGCGGCTTGCTGCACGGCAGCATTGACCGCAGGGTCGTTGTCGCTGGAGAGGTGTTCTTCTGGAATTCCGATTCGCAGGCCTTCAAGTGGCTGCTCAAGGATGTCGATGCCACGCGGTGGTGTGACTGCGGCCGACGTGTCATCGAGGTCGTCTTCGCCTGCAAGCACCTGGAGCAGAAGGGCAGCGTCCGCGGCATCACGAGTGAATGGCCCAATCTGGTCCATGCTGGGCGCAAACGAAACAAGTCCCCAGCGGCTCACTCTTCCTCCAGTGGGCTTCAGTCCAGTGATCCCGCAGAACGCGGCCGGCTGTCTGATTGACCCTCCAGTGTCGCTTCCGAGCGCGCACGGCACCAGTCCTGCAGCGACTGCAGCGGCGCTCCCTCCTGAAGAACCGCCTGGCACGAAGTCAGGATCCCAGGGGTTCCGAACAACGCCAAAGGCGCAATGTTCGGTTGATGACCCCATCGCAAACTCGTCGCATCGTGTGCGGCCGAGCAACACGGCGCCGGCAGCAGTCAACTTGCGAGTCGCGGTTGCGTCATATGGACTGACGAAATCCTCGAGGATTCTGGAGCCGCACGTCGCGGGCTCTCCCGCAACCATGATGTTGTCCTTGAGCGCGACAGGCACACCGGCAAGCGGACCAGGGTCTTCGCCTCGGGAGATGGCAGCGTCGATTCCTTCGGCCATGGCCACGGCGGTTTCAGCCCGCACATCCTGAAAGCATCCGAGACCATCGTCCACTGAACGAATGCGTTGCAGGAAGTACCCGGTAACATCAACGGCTCCGATGTCGCCACTGCGAACAGCGGTCGCAATGCCGCGCGCTGTATCAGGGATCTGGCTCATGCGGCGCCTCCACCGTCGAGCACTCGTGGGACCGAGATGAATTCATCTTCGACGGCGGGTGCCATGGCGAGAACTTCCGCCACCGGCAGGGGCGGTGCAGGGTCGTCGTCGTGAAGGCGGGAGCAGTGCCCGTGCGGTGAGTTCATCGGCTCGGTGTCGGAGACATCGACCTCCGCAAGGCGATCGACGTGGTGCAGGATGGCTTGGAGGTCCCGTTCAAGGCTGACCAGCTCCTCGTCGGTGAGGGCCAGCCGGGCAAGTGCCGCTACATGCCGGACTTGCTGTTGATCAAGTGGTTGATTCGTGTCCATGGCATGGCAAGGTAGCGTCGCGCCGGTACGTGGCGTGGCTGAACCAACTACAATCTCAGGCCCGCCGTGGAGCGGGGGGGAACGCTTATGAAGACCCTCCGCGGCATCCCGGTGGCCCCAGGCATTGCTCAGTCCAGCGCATTTGTGCTGGATCAGGCAAGGGAACGTATTGCCAGAGATAACGTTGCGGAATCGCGGCGAGCGGAAGAGGTCGCGGGTCTCGATCGCGCCATCGAGGCAGCAACAGCGTCGCTTGAGGGCGATCGACGACATGTCGAGCGTGATCTTGGCCCTGAGGCGGCTCAGATCTTTGACGTGCATCTGGTTCTCCTGCGTGATGCAGCCCTGATTGACCCGGTTCGATCACGAATCCGGGACGAGGGTGTGACAGCGGCCTTCGCCGTTTCCGAAGCGTTTCATGGCCTTGCTGAGCGATTTCGCACCATGGGAAGTCCCATCTTTCGGGACAAGGCACGTGATATTCTCGATCTTGAACGCCGGATTCTCGACCACTTGCTCGGCAGGACGCGAGAGCGGCTGGAGAAGGTGACCGACCCGGTGGTGTTGCTCGCTCATGAGTTGACGCCTGCCGATGCCGCATCGCTCTCGGGTGAACAGGTGTTGGCGATCGTGTTGGAGGCGGGCGGACGTACGGATCATGCTTCGATCGTCGCCTCTGCAATCGGGATACCGGTCGTCGTAGGCTGCGGCGATGTGCTCGGTGATGTCAACGACGGGGACCAGATCATCGTCGATGGGACCGAGGGGCTCGTCATCGTTCAGCCCGATGATGCCAGCATCGCTCGGTACCGCCGCCGCAAGGAAGGACTCGAGCGATTCCGCGCTTCGGTCGCCCCAGCGGGTGAGACACATACGAAGGATGGAACCCACATTGATTTGCTCGGGAACATCGAGTTTGTCCGTGAGATCGACGGACTTCTGAAGGTAGGCGGCGACGGCGTTGGCCTGTACCGAACCGAGTTCACCTATCTCACAAGTGTGACCGAGCC
Source organism: uncultured Isosphaeraceae bacterium (assembly GCA_964598425.1). Lineage (GTDB taxonomy): Bacteria > Planctomycetota > Phycisphaerae > Phycisphaerales > SM1A02 > UBA12567. The sequence goes on from CAZRBV010000006.1 coordinate 31,313, forward strand.
AAGCGAAGATGAGTTATGCGAGGCGTACTCAACCGCGCTGCAGCGGCTGGGCGACCGGCCACTCACACTGCGCACCCTTGATCTTGGCGCTGACAAATACACGCAGGCTTTGGCGCTGGAGCCCGAACGCAACCCGTTTCTGGGTCTTCGGAGCATTCGATACAGCCTTCAGAATCTTCCGATGTTTCGACGTCAGTTGCGGGCAATTCTGCGGGCTTCGCCGCACGGGAATCTCCGGGTTATGTTTCCGCTTGTGACGACCGTTGGCGAGTTCCGGCAGGCCCGGATGCTGCTCAAGGACGTCGCTGACGAGCTCAGAGACGAGGGCCATGCCGTGTCAGAGGATATCCCCGTCGGGATGATGGTCGAAGTCCCGAGCGCGGCCATCATGGCCTCGACCTTCGCCCGGGTAGCGGACTTTTTTTCGATCGGAACCAATGACCTCATTCAGTACACCGTAGCGGTGGACCGCGGCAATGAGCGGGTCGCGAGCCTGTATACGGCGGCCAGCCCGGCAGTGCTGAGGCTGGTGAAAACGGTGGTTCGAGCCGCTCAGCGTCGTTCAGTCCCTGTGAGTATTTGCGGGGAATGTGCCGGCGATATCACGTACACTATGCTCTTGTTGGGGCTCGGCCTCCGAAGCCTCTCGCTTGTTCCCGCTCAAATCCCCCGGGTCCGTGAATTGGTCCGGCGGGTCACGATTGAGGAGTGCGAGCGACTGGCAAGGCGAATCGGGTCCCTGGACTCCGAACGCGGGATTCTCAAAGTCCTGCGTGATGAACTCATTCGTGTGCTTCCCGAGATTGATGGCGAGTTGATCGAAGAATGATCTCGCTCCTGATTGACGAAGGCACGACACAAGCAACGTTCGATGCCCGGCTCGACCCGGATTGCTCCACGCTGGAGCCTCTGAGAGCCAGACCCGGGATCGAACATGGAACAGGACGGCCATGCCGATCTTGCTGAACAGACTTTGGAACATGGCATCCCCCGGCCTCCTGCCGGCGCGTGGATGCGTGCTTTTCAACGATTTGGCGGGTGTGCGTGGCTGCTCAATCACACGAAGGATTACCCGTGGCAAAGAAGAAAGACGCGAAGCAGGATGCTTGCGCGGGCGAGATCATGCTCGTCAACGATGTGGCAGGAGAGGAGTGCCGGATCGCAATTCTGCGAGATGGCATTCTCGAGGAGTTGTTTACTGAGCGGGCGGCGACAGCCACCAGTGTCGGGAACATCTACAAGGGACGGGTCAGCAATGTCGAATCGGCCATTCAAGCCGCATTCGTCGATTATGGTCAGGCGCAGCGGGGCTTCCTGCATATTTCTGACCTGCACCCTCGATACTTTCCCGGAGGTGAGGCTTCTGAAAAAGTCGGGAAAAAGACTGCGCGGCGTGATCGGCCGCTGATACAGCAGGCGCTCAAGCGCGGCGACGAGATTCTCGTGCAAGTGTTGAAGGAAGGCATCGGCACGAAGGGGCCAACGCTGACCGGGTATCTCTCGATTCCTGGCCGTCTCATGGTCATGATGCCCTACATGGACAAGGTGGGCGTCACCCGCCGAGTCGAGGACGAGGACGAGCGTAAGGCGATGCGCAAGGTGCTCGACTCTCTGGATCTTCCCGACGACTTTGGATTCATTCTTCGCACGGCGGGGATGGGGCAGACCAAGCGAGAGCTCAAGCGGGACGTCGCCTATCTCACCCGGATGTGGAAGGTGATGGAGAAACGCATCAGCAAGACTGGCGTTCCAGCCGAGTTGTATACGGAGTCTGATCTTGTGCTCCGCACGGTGCGAGACGTGCTTCGCCCCGAGATCAAGGCGATCGTCGTTGATTCCGAGAGTGCGGCGGATCGTGTTCGCGCCTTCCTCAACGTTATCGCGCCGCGTTCGTCGCCGCCGGTTATCCACTACCGCCGGCCAATGCCGCTCTTTCACGCCTTCAACGTGGAGCGGCAGATCGAAACCATCCATGCTCGCGAAGTTGACTTGCCCAGCGGCGGTCGGCTGGTGATCGACCAGACGGAAGCATTGGTTGCCATCGATGTGAATTCGGGCAGGAGTCGATCTGCGAAAGACAGCGAGACGAATGCCTACCGCACCAACATGGAAGCGGTGACAGAGATCGCAAGGCAGTTGCGACTTCGCGATCTTGGCGGTCTCGTGATTCACGACCTCATCGATATGAGGCAGCGATCCCGTCGGAAGGAGGTCTTTGAAAAGTTCCGTGAGCTTCTCAAGGTCGACCGCGCGAAGACGACCATCCTGCCGATCAGTGACTTCGGAATTCTCGAAATGACCCGGCAGCGGATGCGTCCGAGCATTCGAATGGCAAACTATGTTGAGTGCCCTTCGTGCAGCGGGCACGGTGAAGTCAAGGCTCCAGAAATGGTCGCTGCCGACGCCGTCCGAGAGATCGGCTATCTGCTGCACTGCGACGAGACCGCCAAATTGGAGGTGGTCGTGTCGCCTCGCGTGGCATCGGCGCTTCTCTCAACGAAGCGGCGCGTGTTGGACTTGATTGAAGATCGGATGGGAAAGCCCGTCGATGTGCGGGTCAGTGAGAGCATTCCGGTGGATCGGGTTGTGTATTACGCGTATGACGCCCGGGGAACCGATCTGGATCTTGAGAAGCTTACGCCCGGGGAGATGCCGGGGCTTGATACGCTCGTTGCCGAGAGCGATGCGCCACCTGCAGAGGATGTCGAGCCTGGTGGAGGCCGGTCTCGATCGCGCCGCCGCCGGAAGTCGCCTCCCGCAGACGCTGCGGCCATTGCACTCTCGGGCGAGTTCCAGAGAGAACTTGAAGCGCTGGATGCCGAGGCGGAGCGAGAAGAGAAGGCAGCCCGGTCTGCACAAACCGAGGATCGCAAGCCAGCTGGCAGAAAGCGTCGCCGTCGTGGTCGGCGCCGCAAGCCCGCGCCGCTCATTGAATCGCCTTCGCGGTTGTATGTTCTGGCCAAGGCGATGGGTGTGACCTCCAAGCAGATCATCAAGCGGTGGGAAGAGTCCGGCGGCGAGAAAAACACTGGATTCAAGTTGAAGGGGCACATGTCGACCGTCTCTCCAGAACAGGCGGCGAGCATCCAAGCCTGGTTTGCCCGTGATGAGGATGGGGCCGAGGTGTCGCCCAACGCGGAATCGGCGGAGTCCACTGAAGGCGGGACTGCAAAGAAGACGCGTCGCCGCCGCCGGGGCCGCGGAGGCGGAAAGGAAGCCGAGGGGGAAGCAGCCGCGCCCGAGCCGGCCAACAACACACCGCCAGAGGCTGAAGCTGCCGAGGGAACACCTCGTCGCCGCCGACGTCGGCGGTCGAGAGGCAATTCCGCGCAGGGGGAAGGTCCACCAGCGACTGAGCAGCCGGAAGAGTCGGGTGGTGAACAGGCCCCTGCGAAGAAAAAACGACGGCGTCGATCGCCGTCTGCCGCCTCGGATGAGCCAACGCCCGACGTGTCCCCCGAGGCCGTCTCGAAGCCGCGACGTACAAACCGCGCCGCGAAGAAGGCCAAGGCCAAAGCCAAAGCCAAGGGAAGCGAGAGTTCCTCGCAGACGACTGGCAAGACCGATGAGCCCCAGTCGCCGGCGAAGTCTGATCCACCAGCAAAGCCACGCCGCCGAACCTTGTATGGAAGTCGTCGCAAGCTGTCTCCGGGTGAGGCGGACTCCGCCAGGTCCGGCGAGGGTGCGCCAGCGTGAACGACTCGCCCCGCATATTCCTGCTCGGGTCGACGGGCTCGATTGGGTGCAACACAGTTGAAGTTGCTGAGCACCTCCGGCGTGAAGGATTCGGCGAGTTCCCGATTGTTGGATTGGGGATTGGATCCAACGTGGGTCTGCTCGCAGAGCAGGAGGCGCGAACACACGCCGCGTATGTTTCGATCGCTTCGGTTGAGCAGGCATCGGCGTATTGCGGGAAGGCGCAGGTGTACGCTGGTCCGAACGGTGCTGCTGAGATGGTTCGTTCTCACGCGGAACCAGGCGACATTCTCGTGGCTGCTGTTGTAGGTTCCGCTGGTATTGATGCGGTGATGGCCGGGATCGAGCGGGGATGCCGAATTGCGCTGGCGAACAAGGAAGCGCTCGTTGCGGCAGGAGCACTGGTCATGCCCGCGGCCCGCGAGGCTGGCGTGGACGTCCTGCCCGTCGATAGCGAGCACAGTGCGATATTCCAGTGCCTGCACGGTGAGACGTCCCGGGAGGTTGAACGGATCGTGCTGACCGCATCGGGAGGCCCATTTCGTGGTCGCAGCCGCGAGGAGATTGCGGATGCCACAATCGAAGATGCATTGGCACACCCGACGTGGACGATGGGACGCAAAATCACGATCGACTCTGCCACGCTGGCCAACAAGGCGCTGGAGATCATCGAGGCCCATTGGCTCTTCGGCCTTCCTGCAGATCGCATCGACGCCATTGTGCATCCGCAGTCAGTTATTCACGGCTTCGTTGAGTTTGTTGATGGTTCGGTGCTGGCGCAGGCAGGGCCGCCGGATATGCGTACCCCGATTCAGCTCGCGTTGACGTGGCCTGAGCGGACTGCGGCGTCAGGGAAGCAGATGAAATGGGGGGAACTTCGATCACTGGAGTTCGCGCCTATTGACCACGAAGCGTTTCCGATGGTGCGGCTTGCATTGAATGCCATCAGAGAGGGGGGTACCGCGGGGGCGGTTCTCAACGCGGCCAATGAAGCTGCTGTGGAAGCGTTCCTTGGCGGACGTGTTCGATTCGGAGACATCTTTACGCTTGTTGCAGGCGCATGCCATGAGCTGCGAGCAGAAGATGTACGAACGCTGGATGATGTTTGGGCTGCGGACCGCGCCGCCAGGCAGTGGATCTCGTCGCAGCTGCCTGCTGTTGTGGCTCAGGAGTAGTCGATGCATCTTCTCTCGTCGGGCTTCAATGTGCTGTTGATCGTGATCGGATTCGGATTGCTCATATGCATCCATGAGCTCGGGCATTTTGTCGCAGCCAAATGGGCAGGCATTCGGACGCATGCGTTTGCGATCGGGTTCGGTCCGCCCATTTTCAGCTGGCGGCGGGGGCTTGGATTCTGCTGGGGCTCAAGCGAATCGATCATCGCAAAACGATGTGGGCGTTCCGCGATCCAAATGAGTGACCGGGAACTTGAACAGGAGGGTCTTGGGGAGACCGAGTACTCGCTGCGTTGGCTGCCACTGGGTGGGTTCGTTCGGATGCTCGGGCAGGATGATCTCGACCCTGCACGCGGTGGAAGCGGACCTCGCTCGTTTGGCGCGGTCAGCATCGGGAGGCGGATGGTCGTGATTTCCGCTGGGGTGATCATGAATGTGCTGCTGGCAGTGGCCTGCTTCATTATCGCGTTCTCAGTTGGTGTGCCGTTTGAGGCGCCCGTGATCGGCGAGGTTGTTCCCGGGAGCCCTGCGAGCCGTGCGGCAGCTGTGACGCCCGGAGTGCCGCCCGGCATTCTGCCAGGCGATCGCATCCGGATGCTTGATGGTGACGACGTCAACACCTTTGTGGACATCCAAGTCGCTTCCGCAATGGCCATCCCCGGATCTCCGATGCAGGTCGCCGTTGATCGGCCAGGGGCTGACGGGGAGCTGCTCTTCACGGTGGAGCCCGAGCACAGTCCGGTGACGGGAATGCTCGGTATTGGTGTCTATCCAGCGTCATCGCTTGAGCTTGTGGATGCAAGCATGTTCCCCCAGATCGAACAACTGCTCGGTGAGTGGGGGCTTGCAGCGCAGGGAATCGGACCTGGCTGGTCCCTTCGGGAGATTGAAGGTGAGCCGGTTTCGAATTGGGGTGACCTCGATCGCGCTACGCGAGAGTCGGACGGCGCACCGCTGGAAACCCGGTGGACGCAGGGATCCGAATCGGTCTTGACCCAGTTGAAGTCGGTGCCCGAGTGGGAAGCGCTGCGGTACGCCGATGCCACGCCCGAAACGGTACTTGGCTGGGAAGAGGGGATCGGTGGCTTTGTGCCGTTGGTCAGCATCACCCGAGTGCCCGAAGGAAGCATCAACGATGGCGTTCTTCAGGAAGGTGACGTCATCCTCTCCTGCGCCGGCGTCGTGGCGCCCCGGCGTCGGACGGTGCGAGAATTGATACTGGCCAGTGCTGGCGATCGCATGGCAGTCCATGTGCTTCGCAATGGGAGTCGCCTGGATCTGGAGATGAGAGTCTCACGGACGGGCCTGACAAACCGGACAGCCAAGGCGGAGGTCTTTCTGGGCTACGCTTGGGACACGCCCATTCTCGCCGCACCGATGGATGAGGTTGGCGAGTCCAGTGGCGAGGCTGAACCCACCCTTGCCGCTCAGATCCCAGATGGCGTCCTGCCAGGAAGTCGGTGGGTTTCGGTTGACGGGAGCTCTGTTTCCAACTGGTCTGACGTGTGGTCGTCCTTACGGCGAGCCGCGCAGGCGGGGGCTCCATCGGTCGACATCGTGTTCGAGAATCCGACGCCGGGCCGGGAACAGCGGCATGTCTCGTTGCATGTGACAGAGACCGAGCGGGTTCGGATCGCCGATCTGCAGTGGCAACCCCGAACTCCGGCATTCTGCTTCTTGCCTGTGTATGTGACGTTGAGCAGTGAAGGCAACCCGCTTCGGGCCTTGCAGATGGGCGCTACGGAGACATGGCGGTTTATCGAGCTGACCTATCTCACGATCGATCGACTCATTCGAGGCTCGGTCGGTGTTGAGCAACTGCATGGTCCGGTTGGGATCGTGCATCTGGGGTCGAAGGTGGCCGATCGTGGAATGACCTATCTCGTCTTCTTTCTGGGGATCATCAGTGTCAACCTCGCAGTGCTCAACTTCCTGCCCCTTCCAATTGTCGATGGCGGAATGTTTCTCTACCTCGTGTACGAAAAGATCACCGGGCACCCACCGCCAGTTGGGTTTCAGAACGCTGCGATGTTGTTGGGGCTCCTGTTTATCGGCACTGCATTCTTTGTGACGTTCTACAACGACCTTGCCCGCTTGATCGGGTAGTCGCGAGCGTTACAGGGGGATTGTGCGGCCTGTGCGGGCACTTCGCTCGCAAATGGTTGGTCTGCGCCTCCGTAGGGTCGGTTCCTGCCACAGTTACATGGAAACTTGAACGATGTTGGGACTGACCCGACGGTCGGGTTGGAGTCCGGTATTCGCAGGAGCCGCGTTCGTGAGTCCAGTCATTGACGTCCACGATGGAGCATTGCCACGAGTCCTGGTGGTTGAGAGTGACCCTGAAGTGGCTGAACTGCTGATTGCTGCAATACACGCCTCTCGAAACGGCACACTCGGTGATCAGTCAACCGATGATTCGAAAGAGTGCGTCGTTGTCGACTCGCTTGCGCATCTCCATCGCGAGGACTTGCGGCGGTTTGGCGCGGCACTGGTTGCTTCGATCATGTTAGATGGCTGCGGGCTCGACGCAATTGCGTATTTGCGTGGGCTGGCGCCCGCCCTGCCGATCGTGATGGTCGGGGGTATCGCAGATTCGACAATTGCCGCCGAGGCGATCCGAGCTGGCGCGAGCGAGTTCGTGCTGTTGACCGGGCATGAACACGTGACGATTCCGTTGGCTGTTCGGAAGGCCATTGTTCATCGCCAACTTCGACGGGACAACGAACACCTTCAGCAAACACTGACGCGTTCCATGGGGGAATTGGCTGAGATGAATCGCAGGTTGGAAACGAGCGTCCTGCGCCTTGAAGACATGGCCAGAACTGATGACTTGACAGGTTTGACAAATCGTCGGTGGCTCAACCGCGTTCTTGAAGAGCGATGGGCCGAGTCCGATCGCCACTCCTTTGACTTGGGATTCCTCATGATCGACTTGGATGGCTTCAAGGGTCTCAACGACACGCTTGGGCACCATCGGGGAGATGATGTGCTGCGGCGTGTCGGGGCGCTACTCCAGGAGACATGTCGGGAAATCGATATCGCTGCTCGATACGGGGGAGACGAGTTCTGTGTGCTGCTTCCCCATGCCGATCTTGAAGCGACAACGCGGGTTGCCCACCGGATTGCCACCGAGTTTGAAACTGCATGCCCTGCATGGGGACTTTCGGCAGGGCAGCTTGGTATCTCGATTGGTGCAGCCCACCGCAGCCTGAGTGGTGCGGCCAGCCCGGACGAGCTGGTCCGTCATGCTGACGAAGCGATGTATGCAGCGAAGAACGACGGCACAAGCGTGGCGCTTCGGCGTCCAGGTCCTGCCTCGTCACGGCTCGTCGGGTAATTGTGAGCGTTACTGCTGCTGATCGATGTCGCGGCGGTGCGCCTTGGCCTTGAGCGCCTGCCGTTTGTCATAATTGCGTTTGCCGGTGCCGAGTCCGATGAGCAGCTTGGCACGCCCATGAGACCAGTGAATCTCGAGCGGAACGATTGTGACCCCCTTGGCGGAAGCCGCTCTCGCGAACTTCTTGATTTCCCGTTTATGGGCAAGCAGTGTTCGTGGCCGGATGGGGTCATGCTGGAAGGCTGAGGATGCGTTTGCGTATTCTGCAATGTGAACGCCGTACAGCGTGAGTTGGAGCGGATCGAGTTCGGCCCGGACGAATCCCTCCTGGAGGCTGGCCTGGCCGTTGCGAAGTGATTTTACTTCGGTCCCCTTCAGCCGAATGCCGCATTCAAGCGTGTCCGTGATGAGATAATCATGCCTGGCGCGGCGATTACGAATGCAGGGCTCGCCACTGTGCTGGTTGGATTGGCGTTTCGACTTGGCCATCCGGTAGGCATCCTGGGAGTCATTCGGTGGGTTGGCCGTTTCCCTGTGAACCGACCTGAAGTGGATGGATCTCGCTGCTGCCAAGCGGTTCCCCGCTGGATCATCTGCGAGCCGCCCCTCAATAACAAGGCCCCGCGACTGGCGGGGCCAAGTTCATGCGCGAGAGAGGACTCGAACCTCCACGGGATTTTACTCCCACCAGCACCTCAAGCTGGCGCGTCTGCCAATTCCGCCACTCGCGCTTGAGTGAAGCGGGGGAGGATACCACAGCGGGTTGCCTATTGGAGCCACGAAAGGGCTTGCCCGCTGCTCTCAGCGGCCACAATGATGGGCACGCCGCGAGGGGCGTGTTCGTCCAGAAGATTGCTGAGGACCGGGCCGTCAAGGCAGCCGCTCCCGGCACTGCACGGGATGCCCTGACCGAGGTCTTCCAGAATGATGGCCGAGGCGGCGTTGGCGACCATTTCAAAGAGGCGGGTCACATGGTCCTGATGATCTGGCAGCATGGAGGCTGTCAACATCGAGGCCGGAGAAAAGGCCAGGCCCAGTTGAGCTGACTCGGGCTGCTCCAGAAATCTACGGCAGGCGAGACCATCGCTGATGACATGAGCGTGGTGGGGTCTGACCAGCGTTCCCTGCACCGCATGGCAGCATGCAGCAGTCAGCGCCGCCCAGCCTCTGGGCATCCACGTATCGGGGTGAGGCTCGAAGGGCAGTGGCCCACAGCCCCCCGACCAGACGACCTCGCGGCGATCGGCGGCAGCGTGGCGATCATCTCCAACCAATCGTCGCGATGTCAGCTCAATCGCGTTGCCGCCACCTCGGCAGGATCCTGTCAGCCAGCGACCAGGCTCCAGCGGGACAGTCACAATGCGATCGCGCCACGTCATACGCCTCTGGCCTTGGGGTCCCAGATCGACTTGTGCTGTTGAAGTTGAAGTCGAGCTGGACAGTTCTCTTCGAGCATCCAGCTGGCAAGCAGGGCGGGGTCAAGCCCGCGGTGTCCGGCAAGTTCCTGGGTCGGCTCCTGCGGGAAGGCGGGGGAGAAGAGAATCGCGTGTACGCGATCTGCAAGATTGTTCAATCCAATGATTTTCCGAGCCCAGTCGAAGTCTCCGCGATCTGCGATGACGAACTTCACCTGATCCGTCAGTCGAAGACGATCGATGTTTGCCAGGTCATTGCGTTCTGACTCGCCACTTGCAGGCGCCTTCAAGTCCATGATTCGCACGACACGTTCGTCGCACATGGAGATGTCGCAAGCGCCGGACGTTTCCAGCAGCACAGTCCTGTTGTGGTCGCACAGGCTTGCCATGAGGGGATGCACGGCAGCTTGAAGCAGCGGCTCGCCGCCTGTGATTTGCACCAGTTGTGTATCGAAAGCGAGCGCCTGCTCAAGCACCTCGCGTACTGTCATCGCCGACCCTTCATTGAAGGCATACTCGGTGTCGCACCACGTGCACCGAAGATGGCACCCCCGAAGCCTGACGAAGACGCATGGAAGTCCGGTGTATGTGGACTCTCCCTGGATCGAATGGAAGATCTCATTGATGAGTAGGCGGTCAGCCATCGATGGGGCCCGCCGATCAGGTGGCGTCGCGGCTCATCTCAACATTATTCTCGCGTTCGCCGCGCCCACGCAGTGGGTAATCCTTCCGCAGGGGATGCCCTGGATAGTCCTTCCACAGGAGAATCCGTCGAAGATCCGGGTGCCCGCGGAAACGGATGCCGAACATGTCGAATACTTCACGCTCCCGCCATTCGGCACCGGGCCAGATGTCAGTCACGCTGTCCACGACCAACCCCGGGTCTTTCGCGATGCCCATTGTGTCCAGAGTCGGATTGAGCCAGCATCGGACCAGCAGCATGAGATCGTGAGCATGACTTCGAAGTACCCAGGTGACGCCGAATCTGGCCGGCTGCGTCACCGGGTAGTCCAGGTAGTCGATCGCGGTCACGTCTGAGAGGAGGTTGTAACTGCAGTTCGGGTCTTCGCGAAGAAAGTGCATGATCTCATGGAGATCCGGTGGCTCTACAACAAGCGTCGTGCAGCCTCGAAACTCCGTCGCAGAGAGCTTCTTGGATGCAAAGGCTTCACGGACGTGGCTGAGAGTCGGATGTGAGATGCAAGCTGTGCTCATGGACAACGCATGGTAACGCAGGTAGCGATCACGGGAGGCCTACTGTTCGCCAGCCCCTCGCGGCTGCTCGAGTGTGATGCGGTCGATGTCTGGATCCATGTACCAGGTCATTCTCGCGGCCTGTACGGGCATGGACGCGCCAGTCGTGGTCAGAGACACCATTCGGCCAGGGCGAGCGGCCAATTCGGCAACTTGTGTGCGGGCGTTGTAGTCAAGCACGTGGCAGTCGACCTTTCGGGTGGGGGTGCTCAGGTGCACGCGTCCCATGGCTTGCAGTCGATCGATCTCCATGTCGCCGCCAAGCTGCAGTGGAGCATCCGGCGTGCTGGGCTTGTCGGCGGTGTCGCTTCGATGGGTCAGGACATTGAGTTGAAGGGCCGTGATCGTTGAGCTGTCTCGCGTGTCAATGGAGCTCACCCAGATTCCCTGGACATCTCCGATCATGGTCATCTTGAAGCGATCATCCACTTCATGGACGAGGTCCAGGCGTTCTGACCAGCGGAATCTGGTGGTGCCAGGGCCAGAGAACGGCCCGGAACCTTCACTCGCAGGTGTTGTCCATTTCGGTGCCCGCGTCACAATCTCGCCTTCGCCGACCACCTCTGCTTCGGTCCTGATGTCATTCCACGTGATGTGGCGGGCGGCAATGTAGAACAGCTTTGGCAGCAGTTCGCGATCCCCCGTCTTCCAGGTCCGCGACTCAAGGCGGGCATCGCCCCGAGCAATGAGTTTGTGGAGGACGCGTCCACCTCCAGCGAACGGATCTGATGAGACATCTGCCTCGGTGCCCTCGTCGATCCTGGCAAATTCCAGCCGGACAGAATCTCCCTGCAGGGTGCTCCGTTCGAGCTCGGAGCGATCAACGACTGTATGGACGGAGCCATTCAAGTCCATGGCACCAGCACCATCAGCGAACAGGTTGTCATATCTGAGTGAATCGGTCCATGTTGTGCGCATGGAGACTGATGGGCTGCCGGTCCCGCCGACGATACGAGGTGGGAGAATCCGAGCATCGGCGGTGAGAGTCAACGGTTCAACAAGCATGCGTGACCGGCCTGAGCCCTGCCAATCGGCAGTTCCGTTCAGTCGATCAATCAGAAGATGTCGCCCGCGATCAATCACAACATCCTCTCGGGCGATGATCACGTCGAGGCCTGTGAGGAGCACTGTCTCCTGCGCAGCATCACCATACAGTCGGTCGGCGAAAGCGCGGCCTCCATCCTTCATCAAGACCTGTACATCGCCGGTGGCGGTGACATCCTGAACGTTGATTCGGCTTGTGAATTCGTCGTCGGTTGGATCTTCGGACTGCGGGACGTCCTCAGTTGGTTCCAGCGTCGCCGTCATATCGTCGGCCCAGATCGTCTGTCCATCACTGTGGGCGCGGATGCGCTGGTGGCAGTCAAGGCGATCGGGGGCAGCGCGGCCCGAGGCGTCGGGCACAAAGGACATCGCGATTGTCTCCGCTGCAATCGTGCCGTCCGGGCTCTCGACAGCCACGTTGCCGGCGAACCGGATCGATTGCATTGCAGCGTCCTGCGTCTCGGCGGCGGGATCGAATTCGATGTGTACGGAATCCTGCCATGTGATCTCGCTGTCTTCCGGTCCGAGGCGGTCCGGGGTCGTTGGTCGCGGGATGCGGGCATCGATCGACAGATCGGGCGGCGTCGAGACCATCAAGGCACGGCCTGGGCCGGGCCACTCTCCTGTGCCCTCTTTGCGTTCAATGACAAGTGCTGTTCCGTGTTCGATGATCAACTCGCCGCGGGCTATGACAACATCTGCTCCAAGCAACTCAACGGACTCTTGCTTCGCATCGCCCTGGAGTTTTTCTGCCCATGTTCGCGTGCCATCGGCGAGACGAACCTGCACGTTTCCATCGGCATGCACGTCGCGAACTTCGATTCGGCGGGTGGGGGTGTTCGGCATGTCCGCTTCGGCGATTTGGAGGGGTTCGAGCGTTGCAAGAAGATTGTCGGCCCACATCGTCTGATCTTCGCTTGAGGCCTTCACGCCGCCAGACCCGATGAGCCGATCAGGAACGGCTTCGCCGGCGGCGTCCCGCTCAAACTTCATCTCAAGATCATCCGCGTTGATGGCGCCATCCGGGCTTGTCACGACGACGTCTTTGCGGAATCTGATGGATCGCAGGCCGCCACCATTCGGATGGTTCTCGGGATCAAAGCGGAGATTGACTCGGCCACTCCAGGTGATCGTTGTTTCGGCTCCACTGTTTGGGTGGGCCAGCTCCTGGCCAGCGGGTTCCGAGAGCGAGTCCGCTTGCAGCGTTTCGATGAACGTGGCGGTGCCTTGCCCATCGATTCCGCCCATGCCATGGTCGGGTTGGACCCATGTGCTGCGAGAGGCAATCGATACGTCGCGGCCCCTGATCGTGACGCCATCCGGGGACGGGGATGTGAGGTTGATACGCTCGTCGAATGAGGTCCAGGTGAGCGTGTCGCATGCGGCTGCGATTCGTTCGCTTGCATCGAGTATGCGGACTGGCGTGCCGTGCAATTCAAGGCGCATGTCTTTCGGTGTCGGTGGAAGACTGACGCCGGGATCGACCGGTGTCATCACGAGCGGGCCATCGCACGTAATGAGAACTTCTTCGGGCTCGGGCTCCGGTGGCGCCGCAAGTGCCATGGCCGTCAAGAAGACCGGCAGGCTCATCGGAGCAGCTGCTGCGCTTGGCCGCGGCTCAGTGCTGAAGGCGGCAGATTTGAACGAAAAGATCGCGTGCAGTGAATCTGCGTTGACGATTCTGGGAAGTGGAGGGTCTGCGCTGGATGAGGGGGCCTGTTCGATCCGCACATTTTCGCTCAGGACCAGACGATAAAAAGGCTCGGCCGGCTCGGCGTTGGAGACATGCACGACGTTCGTCCCAATCGCGCCCGCTGTGGCGGCAACCGCGGGATGCGCGGATGGATTTCGGGCGATTCGGTTCGCGCCTTGTGTGTCTCGTAGCAGCAGGTAATCAAGTTTGGCCACCTCAAGGTATTCAATTCGTTCGTCCCGATCGTTGAGGAGGATTCGAAGGTCCGTGCCTTGCATTTCCTCGGTATCTGTCTGGACGAAGAGTTCGCCAGGGCACGTAATGCGGCCGGAGAGGTTGTCGAATTCGGCAGTTGCTGTTGTGATCGTCATGGCGGGGTCCGCAGTCGCCGGGTCGACCGCACCGCCGTTGACGGGTTCATACATTTGAATCACGACATTGCCGATGAGCCGGCCTTCTTCCAGGGCCTGTCGAGGGGCGTAGGCGTCGGCCTCGTCGCCAGCCAGTGTGACAAGACGACCGCCCGTCATGAACAACTCAACCTCGGGCTGCCGCATTCGAATCCAATGGGTAGGCAGATCGGTTGGATCCGGGTCCAGGTGCGTGAATCGATACTGCTGTGCAAGTCGTCCGTCATCGCCGGCGACTTGAAGCCACCCGCCTTTCGGTAGTGTGACGGATTGATTGGGATCCACCAGGCTGCCAGCGGTTTGGCCGTCGCGCTGCAGCGGCTGCGGGGGAATGAGATCGATGGTGTCCTCTGGTGATGCGGGCGCAACAGGTGCCTCTGGGCGATCCAGCTGCATCACAACCACCAGCAGGAGCAGTGATACCAGTGCGCCCAACAAACCCCACTTCTGCTTCAGCCCAAGTTTGCCCCGCGTGGATTCGCTCATATGGAATCGCACTCAACGCTCATCATGTCAACCGTGCCACCACAAGAACTGTCCATTGCAATGGCGGCGTTGCATGCAGCGAGGACCATGGTCTCGTTGTCCAGGTTGCTGTTCCACAACGCGTGCATGGCACCCAGTGCGTACTCGGATCCCGATCCGATTGCATGAAACTGAGAGAACTCGGTGACACCGAGGTCGCTTGAGATGTTGAACAAGCCGCCGGGTGAGGCAATGAGAAACGTGGCGTCGAGATCTCCGAATGGTGTCTCCTTGGTGGCAGCCTGCTCGTTGACCAGTGAGTAGGACTCTCGCAGCGCCTTCCAGAATTCAAGGAAGAAGCTGTAGATGGAGGCGCGGCTGCTCAGTGTGGGCGGATCTGACTTCTGAAGATGGTGGGTGAGAATGTCGTCATACACAGCCCATCCCGTCCCGCCCAGCACCGCTTCGCCAATCGGGGTGATCTTTTCTGCGCGGGCGTTGGACTCGGGAATGGTCATGCCCTCGCCGAAAAGCGCCAACGAATCCGCCCCGATAGTGATCTTTCCGTTTCGGCGAATGGCTGCAACTATCGACATGATGAATCAGTCCGTGGCAACCCGTGGCGCGATGAGATCCTGAACGTCGATGAGCCCGACGACGCAGCCGGACTCATCTACTACCGGAACCTCGTCGATTCGGTGTTCGGCAACGAGTTGCCGGGCCTCACCGACCGTTGCGGATTGCAGGATCGTCATGGGATGTGCCGTCATCACCTCTCCGATGGGCTTGGACAGGTCGTTGGGGTTTTCGAGTACGAGTCTTCGAAGATCGCCATCCGTGAATACGCCCGCCATGCCACCGCGCTCATCAACGATGAGAACCGCGCCAGCGTGGCGTACGTCGCCAGCATGATCAGCGGCGGCATCTTGAAGTGCTTCACGCACCGGGATATCCGGCGTGCATGTGGTGAGGTTCTGCCCGGGGCGGAATCGAATCAGCGACTCGACGGGGCGGAGCAGTGCGCCGAGTGAGCCACCTGGATGCCTTCGCTGAAAGTCTGAGGCGGTAAAGGACCGCAAGTGCGCGACCGCAAGGGCGAGGGCGTCTCCGCATGCAAGGGTCGCGGTCGTTGAAGTGCTTGGGGCCAGGCTCAGTGGTCCGGCTTCGTCAAAGTCGCCCAAGGCGAGGTGGGCATCGCAGAGTGAGGCAAGGTGGGAGTCGTCGCTGCGCGTCAGTCCAAGCCGCTTGACGCCGTCAGCTCGAAGGATGGTCGCCAGATCGAGCAGCTCGCGGGTGGTGCCCGAGTAGCTCAGCAGCATGACAACGTCAGCGCTGCGAATGGCGCCGAGGTCGCCGTGGACGGCGTCGGCGGGATGGACGAAGTGCGATGGGATTCCGAGCGATGAAAACGTCGCGGAAATCTTGGCACCGACCAGGCCGGACTTGCCCATGCCTGACACGACGAGATGTCCCTTGCATGAATTGATGAGATCGATGGCCTGATCCCAGGCGATCGCCGCCTCTCCGCCCCCTTCGATGCCTGCCCGAAGCGCCTCGAGTGCCCGGGCCTCCTGTTTCAGGACATCGGCGATGATGGTCCTGGCCTCAGCAGTCGGATTGTTGCGTGTCTCTGCCTGCATCGAAGTTTCTCAGCGGGAGGGTGGGGGTTCGGGAGAGCAGACGTCGCGTAGATCGCTAGGATGAGCCTTGGCCCGCACCAGCGGGTTGAGCGGGAATGGTACCCGCGAAGGCCGATCCTTACGCATGAACTTCCCAGAGCCCACTCAGAAGGACTACCGAGTCAGCCTCGAGGCATTCGAGGGGCCACTTGACCTGCTGCTCTTTCTGGTTCGCCGAGCCGAAGTTGATCTTCAGGACATCCCAATCGGGAAGATCACCGATCAGTATCTGGAAGTACTCCGCCGTACGGGCGAGACCGATGTTGATATTGAACAGGCCGGGGAATTTCTGGTGATGGCGGCGACGCTGGTGGAGATCAAGTCGCGTTCGCTGACTCCGCCTGAGGCCAAAGCCGAGGGCGATGACAGCGAATCGGATGCCGCCGATCCTCGGGACGCGCTCATCAGGCAGTTGCTGGCATATCAACGTATTCGCCGGGCAGCTGAGACGCTCGAGGAGAACAGGAGAGAGTTTGGGCGGCGCGGTGTGGTGTCGGTGGGATTTGAGCGTGGCCACCTGCCGGTCGTTCCTGAGGGGCTTGAACTTGACGATGTTCATGCCATGGACCTGTCCGAAGCCTACGAGCATATTGCTTCTGCGATCGACTTCTCCAGACTCGGCGATCACGTCGTGGAGATGGACGATACGCCGATCGCGCTGTATGAACAGGATCTCGTTGACCGACTTCGTCGCCGCAGTGGCCAGCCGCTGACATTGCAGGATGCATTCGCCGGACAGACGCCGGTGCAGCGAGTTGGAATGTTCCTCGCCGTTCTGGAATTGGTTCGCCGATTTGAATTGCGGTTTGATCAGGAATCCAGTGGCCCGATCAAGCTCATGCTTCAGGAGAGCGTGGTGGATGCTGCTTGGGAGGACGCCGACGCTTCCGGCGAGGCCGATTCGCCTCAGCAGTGAGTGCTGCGATTTCTCGGTCAGTCAGATCTCGCCACTGGCCGGGCCGCAGGTCGGCGAGTTTCAATGGGCCGATGGCAACTCGTCGAAGCTTTCGTACGGGATGGCCAAGCATCAGCATCATTCGGCGAATCTGGCGGTTGCGCCCCTCCGTCAAGACAACGCGAAGTTTGGTGCGGTCTCGCTGCGCCCTGACGACCTTGACAGAGTCGAATCGCGCCGAGCGTGATCGGCCGGAATGTACATCTGGAAGATTGATGCCACGCTCGAGCCTGCGAATGGTCGCCGGCTCCACTTGCCCGGTCACGGTGACGTCATAGATGCGGCGAACGTGATGAGATGGATGGCTCAGGAGATTTGAGAAATCGCCATCATTCGTCAGCAGCAGCAGCCCCGACGAGTCCATATCCAACCGACCGACCGCAAAGAGTCTGACCTTGGTGGGGTGCTGAACCAGGTCGACGGCTGACTTGCGATCTTCCGGGTCAGAGGAAGTGCAAATCACCCCGCGCGGTTTGAAGAGCATGACACAGACAGTCGGCGCACCGGTCCGAACGCGTCGGCCATGAACTGTGATTCGATCCCGGCTCGGATCCACCCAGGCCGGAAGCGAAGTCACGGCGTGTCCATTGACTCGAACCGCTCCCTCCTCGACCAGCGCCTCGCAGGCTCTCCGGGAGGCGACGCCTGCCGCAGCCAGAACCTTCTGGAGTCGAGGCCCTCGCGAGGCATCCCGCAGGAACTCGCTGGTGTCGCTCGGTAGCCCACCTGCATCGTGGTCATCGCCGGGTGGGGTTGCCCAGCCGGGCGGCAGTTCGTCGGGATTTGGCGGGGTCGGTGGCATGATCAGTATTGGGGGGGCCGGTGGCGGAAGCGTGTAGGCTACAGCAGTGCCGGTAGTGGCACCGGACCGCAATGAACTGGAAGGAATGTCAGCATGCGCAGTGAGGTCGGAATCCCGGGTGCTGAGGCACCGACCATTCACTCGTCATTCTTCGCCTCGGCGTCCCTGCTGTTGGCGAGCCTTGCGTGGATCGCAGGGATTCTGGTACCGGTGATCTGTTTCGGGCCCCTCGGAATGTCGGTGGAGCATATCGGTGCCGCAGGCCGGGATCATATGAGCGAAGATCAGTGGGGGGTCTTCGTTGTCGTCATCGTCCTCGCAGCTTGTGGCTTTCTGGCGATTGTCGGTGTTGTTCTCGGCCTTCTGGGGGCCAGTCTCGCGTCTCGCTCGCGGGCTCGAGCCGTGCTCGGCATCGTGCTCAACGCCATTGCCTGGGTAGGAGTGGCGACCTTTTTTCTCGCGGCGTACGGCGGCTGAGCGGTGGGGATCTCACGCTGGCGTCAGTCGTGGGGGGAATTCCGGCGAGGCGTGCGGTCGCGGCGATGGAGCGAATTGACTGGCAGGGATCGAACCGTTCGCTTCGCCATCGATATCGCGCGGCTCTCAGTGCTTCGGCTTCGGCGTAACCGAGCTGGCATGATGGCAGCGGCCCTTTCGTACCGTGTTCTGTTTTCGCTCCTGCCGCTCCTGGTACTGGCTGCAGGCATCGCCAAGTTGTCGGTGTCGAGTGAGACCTTTCTCGACACGGTGCGCGACTTGATTCGCAGGTTTGGGTTGGAGCGTGTCGAGATTTCGGCAGGCGCTCACGCGGGAGAGAAACTCGATCTTGGCCATTGGCTTGAAGGCTTGGCCACGCAGGCGTCTGCGGTTGATGTCACCGGTGTTACGTGGCTCGGTTTGCTGGTGCTGATCTGGGCTGCCTATCGCCTCTTCGATGAGATTGAGGCAAGCCTCAGCGTCATTGGAGCCGGATCCAAGCGCCGCAAGGCGTGGGTGCGTGTGGTGGTGTCGCTGCTGCTGCTTGTTGTCGGTCCGGCTTTGGCCACCTGGGGACTGGGTGTGCTGAATGATCTGGCAAACCAGCTGGAGGCAACCGGGATCACGCACCTGGCCAGGGTCGGACAGTGGGTGCTGTCCTTTCTGGTTGTGTGGGGCTTTGTCACGCTCTGCTATCGGTGTATTCCTGCAGGGCGGCTTGGATGGCGATCTTCCAGCGCTGGCGCGCTTGTTGGTGCGATCTCCCTGTTGATTGGCGAGTGGGCGCTTGAGAAGTTCGTCGTTGGAGCGGTGCGAACCAGTCCGATTGGCGGCAGTCTGGGGCTTGTGCCACTGCTCATGCTCTGGGTCTACGTGATGTGGATCTGCCTGCTGTACGGCATGGAGGTCGCTGTCATCATGCATAAGGCCCGCCGAAGGTGGGAGCGGCTGCACTCAGCGGCGTAGGACGTCACTGTGCCAACGAGACTCGACCTGTTCCAGTGCGCCAATGACATCCTCGAACAGTGCCGCGATTTGCGGAACCTGTCCATTGGCATCTGGAATGCCTGCGCGTTGGAGAAACTCCACAAGTTGAGGACGCTTGCGTCTGAAGAGCCACGAGACGAGTGAGCCCGCCTGATCGTACGTGACTCCCACGTGAGAATCAGTTGCGTGGTCAATCGTGTCGATTTCCAGAAACTGCCTGAGTGGGATGTGGCGGCCTTCGTCAACGGCTCTGGCGAATCCATCGGCCCGCGGTGGATACGCGCGGTCGGGTCCGAATGGCTTGCGATGCGCGTCGGTCTCAAAGGCGACGGCGAGGCCTTCGTGGAGCCACGCAGGCCAGTTGGCTCGACCAGCGAACGCATTGCCCACATGGACGAGCTGGTGGACGGCCTCGTGAATTGTCACGGCTGTACGCCGGGCATCTGCCTCGGCCTGCAACTGTGATCTCGCAGCCTCCACCGAGGCGACTGCCTGATCAATGCGGTCCTGATCGACGCCGCGATCTCTCGCGTCTTCGATGTTCTCCTCGGCGTCCTCGATGGACCGAACCGCCTCGCCGATATCCGCGCTATCGCCCGGGTCGAAGAACACCACCCAGTCAAAGCGAGGGCTGAAATAACCGCTGACGTGCTCCGCGGCACCGGCGAGCGACTCTGTCTTCCCTGCGAAATCGACAAAGTCACTGCGGTTGTGAAAGAGTATGCAGAGCAGCCTCTCGTCAGGTCTTGCGACGGGTACACGAAGTGTTCGGCACCACCGATCGTATTGGCGACGAGTCTCTTCGAGGACGAGTTCAACGCCTCGAATCTGCTGGCGGCCCGAGTCAGAAAGCACGGTGTAGCGGGAGGTGCGGTGGGGCTTTGCTTCACGCAGCAGTTGCCGGGCCAGTTTCAGCGACGCCTCCCCACTGGTTGAGGCCGGAAGCGGGAGCATAGCGGACTCTGCGGCGATCACAGCAGCCAGAATGGTGGGCGCGAGCATGCCAGTAGTATCGGGGGCTGAGCTCTCTGCATCCAGTCTCGTTACCATGAATGCCTGTCTGTGCTTTCAGGAGTGTGCTATGGGACTCGAATCGAGCATTCCAGTTGATGGTTTTCTGACGACGTCGCTGAGCCGGCTTGTGAACTGGGCTCGCCGCAGCGCTGTATGGCCTATGCCGTTTGCGACAGCCTGTTGTGGGATCGAGTTGATGGCGACGGCGTCGAGCCGGTTTGATCTGGCAAGGTTCGGGGCCGAGGTTTTTCGGTTCAGCCCAAGGCAGGCGGACCTGCTCATCGTGGCAGGGCGAGTGCCGGTCAAGATTCTTCCGGTTCTGCAGCGGATTTATGTGCAGATGTGCGAGCCCAAGTGGGTGATTTCGATGGGGGCCTGCGCATCGACGGGGGGAGTCTTTGACACCTATGCCGTCGTGCAGGGCATCGATCAGTATCTTCCCGTTGACGTGTATGTCCCTGGATGCCCACCTCGGCCTGAAATGTTGATCGAGGGCATTATGGCGATCCAGCGCATCATCGACGAAGATGGGATCCCTCGCGATTCCTCTGGCAAGCGGAGACCTCTTCAGGTTGATCTGGAACCGAACTACGAGCCGCGACCGCAGCCGGTGGATGTGAGTATCGGCGCGACGTGAAGCCACGTTGAACGGTGCGCGGCAGCAACCGCCAGCGATGGACAGCCATTTCAAGGACAGCGAGGCTCCCGGCGGGTCTGCTAGTGCCTGAAGTGTCTGGTGCCCGTGAGAAGACATGTGACGCCGCGCTCATTGCAGAGGGTGAGCGTCTCGTCATCTCGCTTCGAGCCTCCCGGCTGAACGATGCACCGCACGCCCGCGTCGATGAGGACTTCGGGGCCATCCGGGAACGGAAAGAAGGCGTCCGATGCGGCGACCGAAACATCAATTGTCTTCATTGCAGCCTCCGCTTTGGATGCTGCGATTCGGGCGGCGGTGAGCCGATCGACCTGTCCTCCTCCAAGGCCCATGAGCCGGGCACCTCCGGCGATGGTGATTGCGTTTGAAGCGGCGTGCTTGACGGCAATCCAAGCGATGGAGGCGCTGATCAGCATGTCATCGGTTGGCGCAGGGCCAGCGGCATGCGTCCACGAGTCCGTCCGAGCAAGACCCTGATCTGGTGTTTGGGCAAGTAAGCCGCCCGGAATGGTCCGAATCTCGATGGCCGGTGACTGTGGAGTGTTCATGTCCGTTGCTTCGACGAGCCGGACATTCTTCCAGCGCGATCGCAATTGCGACGTGGCTTCATCGCTGAATGCGGGCGCTACGATGACTTCCACAAACCGCTTTCCTTCGCACAGAGTGGTTGCGAGGCCAGCGTCTACGTCATTGGAGAGGCCCACGACCCCGCCAAAGGCTGCCAGGGGATCCCCCTTCCATGCAGCCTCAAATGCTTGAACAGCCGAAGTGCCGATTGCTGCCCCGCAGGGGCTGGCATGTTTGATGACGACTGCGGCGGGGGCGCCGCCGCTGGCGCGTGCGAGATCGCGGCAGCACCGAAACGCCGCCGAGGCGTCATTGAGGTTGTTGTAACTCAGTGGTTTGCCATCGATCGTGCGGGCATTGGCGAGCCCAGCCTCGCCCGTGCCGGGGAGCGCGTAGAGCGCGGCTCGCTGGTGTGGATTCTCCCCGTATCTGAGTTCGCTGATCCGGGTGGCGGAGATGTGCAATCGTGGCGGAAGCAACTCGTCGGTCGCCTTTGCGAGCCAGTTCGAAATGGCTGCGTCGTATCCCGCTGTCCGGGCAAACGCGGAGGCTGCCAACTCGCGCCTCAGGTCAAGGCTCGTGGCGCCATCGTTCGCCTTCATGTCTGCAATGACAGCGTCGTACTGGTCCGGGCTCGTCACGGTTGCAACGAACTCGTGGTTCTTGGCGGCCGAGCGCAGCATGGCGGGCCCGCCGATGTCAATCTGCTCAATGGCCTCGGCCTGTGGGACATCGGGATTCGCGATGGTGCGTTCGAAGGGGTACAGGTTGATGCAGACAAGATCGATCGGCGTGATGTTGTGAGTGGCCATCGCCTCGGTATGGCTGGTGATGTCACGTCTCGCGAGCAAACCACCGTGGATACCAGGGTGCAGCGTCTTGATTCGCCCGTCCATCATCTCCGGAAAGCCGGTGACATCTGCGACGTCAATTGTTTTGATGCCTGCTTCGCGGAGGGCTGTGGCCGTGCCTCCGGTTGAGATAATCTCAACACCCATATTCGTGAGGGCCCGCGCAAAGGCTGCGATGTCAGCCTTGTTGGTGACGGAGATCAGTGCTCGGCGGATCGGTACGAGGTCGGCCACGCCTCAGTTACCAAGTGTCGGGCGGTAACACACCAGTTCGCCCTGGCCGCCTAGCAACAGAATCGTGTTGTCCTGAACAGCCATGTGACAGACATTGTTGGCCGTCGTGTTGGCATCTGTCGAGCCTGTTGCGAGCGATATCGTCTGAAGCGTGGATGAGGCCTCGTCCCATACAAGGAGCAAGTCGCCAGTCGCTCCAATGACCGTGCCTGTGACCTTTGGAGCAGTCCAGACAACCTTGCCTGCAGGCGAGTCAGGTGGAAGCCCCTCCATGCACACCAGCCCCGTTCCGGGAACTTGTTGGAGGACGCGGCGGCCTGCCAGCACAGGGCCCGAAGTCAGTGGCTGCTCGAAGAGTCGTGACCAGCGGAGTTTTCCATTCAACAGGTTGTAGGCCCGGATATGCTGATCTTCGCTTGCGACGTAGACGATTGGCGAGACGAAAGTATCGCCCGACTTCGATCGCTGCTCGGGCATATCTCCAGCGGTTGGGCTGCCAGCCATGGGGCCGAGGAGTTGTCCTTGCCAATGAAGAAACCCGTCATCAGCGGCCATTGCGACAAGTTTGCCCGTGCTTGAACTCGCGATGACACTCGATCTGTAGATCAATGGCGTGGTCTGTACCTTACGGCCGATTCGATGGGCGTTTGTTGGGAAGCCAAGCCGCCAGTCCTGCCAGACAAGCTCTCCTGCAAGTCCGCCGTAGATGTATGAACTGCCGTACATGGCGCCGCCTGTGTCCGAGAGCCACTCAAGAGGCTGCACACTTGAGCGGGTCGTTTCGAGGAACACTGGCAGCCCGGTTTTTGAAACCAGCGTGAGAATCGAATTGCTTCGGACGACCAGAACCCTCTCGTCCTCTTCGGCGAGAACGATGTCCACGATCAGATCACTGCCGCCGCCACCGAAGGCCTTCCACTTCCGGCGTCCGGTCTCGAGGTCGATCATGGCGACCTCATTGTTGGTGTTGACGAGGAATGCCGCACTTCCAGAGATGAAGAGTGATTGGATGGATGCAGGGTTTACCGTGTAACGCCACATTGCTCGGAGCCCGACATCTTTGGCCGACTTGGGGCCAAGTGGCATTCTGGCTTCCAGAGCTTCCACTCTGGCGGCATTACGCGCGGCGGCATCCGGTGTCTGCGCTGTCGCCAGCCCGCTCGCGCCCAGCATCAGGGAGGCAGTCATTGCAGGCAGTAACAGGATGAAAGTGCGGGCCGGGAAGAGCATGTTCGAGATCTCCGAGATTGTGGCCCCCGCAAAGGCACGGGGCCAATCACTTGCGTAGTGGTGGAATGGCACAGGATAGGGAGTCGGGTGCCGTCCGTCCCGGTTGAGGGATGATCGGGTGTGCCAGGGAGCGGTTGAGCCAAGCGGGCAGAGCCTCGGGGCCGTATTGTGGCAGGACCACGATGTTCACAGGACTGATTCAGCATGTAGGACGAGTCACCGGCCGCGATGCGGTGGAGGGGGGGGCCAGACTCACGATCGACGCGAATGGCTGGGACTATACCCCTGAGCACGGCGCCTCGATCGCAGTGGAAGGGTGCTGCCTGAGCCTTGTGGAATCCCACGGCTCGGTGTGGTCCTTCGACGTCATTCCACAGACGCTGGCGGTGACAACACTGGGGGCGCTGAAGATTGGCGACTCGGTCAATCTGGAACACGCAGCATTCGCTGAGACGTTGCTTGGAGGTCACCTTGTGCAGGGCCATGTGGACTGCACCGGAATTGTGGAGGCGGCCGGACGGCGGGGAGACGAGTATCGATGCCGGGTTTCGTACGACACCGCGTATGACCCACTGGTCGTTTCACGCGGGTCGGTTTCGGTCTCGGGCGTGTCCCTGACCGTCGCAAACCTGAACCAGGGCTGGCTGGAGGTGGCTCTGATTCCAACCACGTTGCAGGAGACAACCTTGGGCGAAGTTGATTGCGGCGATTCGGTCAATCTGGAGTTTGACGTGTTCGCCAAGATGATTGAACGGCAACTCTCGCTTCGCGGGGCCAGGGCCGCTGGCGATGCAGAGGTTGAGTGAGGCCTCGATGTCATCGCTCAGTCAGAAGGGGCCATCAGCCTGCGCACCTGGTTACTTTCTGAGCCGTGGAAGATCGAGATCAATCGAGTCCCCGGCCCGTATCCCGAGTTCCGCAATGGATCCGGCGGGCAATTCAATGGCAAACCTAACTGGGATCCGACTGGTGTACAGGGGCAGTCGTCGTTCGTAGGCTGCTCTGGCCTCTGCGGCGCCCTGGGGTGCTTCGGCTTTCATGGCGTGCGTTGCGGCGACGCGTCCCTGGCCGTCGATGAAGATGAGATCGATATCAACGAGACAGTCGGCCATCCAGAACCGGTGCAATGCGGCTTCGTCGAAAACAAACAACATGCCGGTGCCATCTGGTATTGAGGGCCGATTCATGAGCCCTTTCTGGATCGAAGCGCGGTCTGCAGCAACCTCCAGGAGCCAATCTCTTGCTCCAATTCGCACCTGTTCAGTCTGATGGCCGCGGTGCTCACAGCCAGATGCGGCCAGCACCAGCACTGCCAATGCAATCAGTCTTGCCCGAGCCACGTGAGGTCCTCCTGAGTCATTGTGATATCGCCATCAGGCAAACGCTCCATTGAGAATTGGTCGGCAAACTGCGAAGCGGTGATGTGGGTTGCTCCACAGGTATCAATGCCACACCAGCGAGCAAGCATTGCCAGCATGCGTTCAGGGGCGACTCCATCGTGCCGAAAGGAGGCGATCCGCGTGTCACCATGACGCTTGGCGAGCCGGCGACCGTCTGCCCCTCTGACGAGCGGTACATGCCACCAGCGAGGTGTTGGGAGGCCAAGCGTTCGCAGAATCGCTTGTTGCCGGGCTGCGCTCGGCAAAAGATCGTCACCGCGGACAACGTCGGTGATTCCGTGCCTGGCGTCATCAATCGCAACGGCGAGTTGATAGGCCGGGCCATTCGCAGTCCAGATCGGAAAGTCGCCCACTGAGTCGGCAAGATTGAAGGCGTGCGGCCCCTGGACCTCGTCATTGACGACTTCGATCTCGGATCGGACGAGGAATCTCCATGTGCCTGTCAGATCGGGGTCGGCAACGATGCGACCGGCGTCCGGTGGCCTGAGGCTCGGCTCGTATCGGATGCCAGCGCCTGGTTCATGCGGGGCCGACTGTGCGGCCTCGACTTCGCGGCGGGTCAGATGGCAGGGAAAAGCCCGCCCGAGGCGGGCGAGTCTCCGCATGGCTTCTTGAGCGTCTGCAAGATCGGTGGACTGCAGGGGCAGCTCGGTGTCCCAGTCGAGTCCAAGCCACGTGAGGTCCTCTCTGACGAGGTCGATTGTCTCCGGTTTGACCCGGGGGTGGTCGAGGTCTTCGATGCGGAGCACGAGTTCCCAGGATCGCTGCCTGGCAAGCGCCCAGTTGATGGCGAACGAGCGAGCGTTTCCGAGATGCAGGGCACCTGTCGGAGACGGTGCCAGTCGGGAGCGGGGCGTCGGGGGCTGTTCGGACATATCGCAGCTGAGGTTGTCAGGATCCGCCCAGCCGCTGTCTGAGCAGGGTGGCTCGCGCGGCGCGGGCATCATCCTGAGAGAGGCTGGTGCCGGCTGCCTGTTGGAGGTGCCCAGCTTGAATCTCCTGAAAGAGCGTGTTGACCGTGGCGAGTTCCACGTCCGTGATCAGGCCGAGGCACACCCCAAGTCTGATCATGCTCAGCCGGCGCATCGCCTCATCGGCTTTGACCAGATGGGCATTCCTGAGGATGGCGAGATCTCGAAGCACTCGATCGGCAATCGTCGTGTGATCCCGCTTGAGAAGGGCTTGGCGGGCGGCTCGCTCGTAGCTGATGATGCCCGGCACAATGGAATTGAGGAATGTGTCGAGTAACTCATCTTCGGATTGCCCAAGAGTGATCTGATTGCTGACCTGGTAGAAGCTTCCAGAAGACTCAGAGCCTTCGCCGTAGTAACCCCGCACCGCGAGGTGAAGATCCTTCGCTGCGTGCCGGACTTTGTCCAACTCACGGGTCAGCCGAAGCGCCGGGAGGTGCAGCATGACCGAGAAACGGATTCCAGTCCCCGCATTGGTGGGGCAGGCTGATTGGTATCCCCACTGTTGGTGCCAGGCCCAGCCGACATGTGGCTCCATGGCTTCGTCGAGGCGCCGAATTCGGTCGAAGCACGCTTGCATTGAGAGGCCCGCCGCAATCGCATGCATTCGCACATGGTCTTCTTCATTGACCATGACGCTCAGTGTCGCGTCTGCGG
This sequence comes from uncultured Isosphaeraceae bacterium, assembly GCA_964598425.1. Taxonomy (GTDB): domain Bacteria; phylum Planctomycetota; class Phycisphaerae; order Phycisphaerales; family SM1A02; genus UBA12567. The sequence continues at coordinate 58,281 of CAZRBV010000006.1, forward strand.
CGACGGCGACACCTCGCGGCCCGGTTGCATCTGCGTGTGGCCGGCTGATGAGATGTTGTTCGTACAGAATCCGCCGGTCAAGTGAGGTGACAGACTCAAGATCAATCCAGTTGAGGGATTCCGAATTGGGCGCGGCAGCATGTAACGCATGCGTCACGCGGGTCATAATCAGGCGCTGCTGGTCTTCCGATGCGCGGTGCACAAAAGGAACATCCGTGATGTTGCGGGCCAGCCTGGCGCGGCTGCTCAGTACGACGTCCAGGTCTGCGGGGATCTCGGGGATCACGGATCCTTCTCCTCGTCGAGTGCAGAGGTCTGTTCCGCGAGCATTGCCAGCTTTGCCTTGATCTTGGCCGCGCGTTCATACTGCTCGGCACGGACGGCCCGATCGAGCTCCTCGACCAGCCGTTTTGACTCATGCCGATGGGTGTTCTCCGTCGGGGCGTTCTTCGGGTTTCGACCCACATGTTGGTGGGCGCCGGCTTGGGCGCTTTCAATCATGAGGATTGTTGCTTGAGCAAAGGCGTCGTAGCAGTCGGGGCAGCCAAACAGCGATGACTTACGAATGTGTGTCAGGGTGGTCCCGCATGTCGGGCAGGTTGGCATGACGGTCGTTGTAGTGGGCTTGCTGATTTTCTCCATCAGCTTGTTGATCGGTTGCTTGCCCGGATTTGGCACGCCCGCCTCGGCCGCATGGATTTCGCAGAGGTGTATCTCCTGGTGCTTCCCATTGGAGATAATCACCTGGTGGACGACGGCTGGCCGGTTGCATCGATCACACTTCATGGTGTTCTGGTTCCGCTGTCCAGGGCGCACCGGATCGCGTGCGCGTCCCTGATGATGCCCTCGGCCGCATCGAGCGACTGCACGGTTGCCGCATCAGATTGTGCCTGGGGCGGGTCTGGATGAAGTTCGAGAAAGAGCGCGTCGACACCCGCAGCTGTCGCGGCTCTGGCAAGCAAGGCGGCTCGTTCCGGCCTGCCAGCGGTCTGAACAGGCCCGCCCGTGGATCGTCCGGAGTCGCCGGGCAACTGCGTTGAGTGTGTGACGTCAAAGCAAGTCGGCCAGCCGAGTTCAGCAAGGTCGCCCAATCCGACGAAGTCATTGACGAGGCGGTTGTAGCCGAAAAAGGTTCCACGCTCGGTCAGGATAATGCCGCCAGCTCCAGCCTCGATTGCTTTGCCTGCGGCGTGCCGCATGTCGCTTGGGGCCAGAAACTGCCCCTTCTTGATGTTGACCGGAAGCCCGGTGTTTCCGCAGGCTGCCAGCAGCGTGGTCTGCCTGCACAGAAACGCTGGGATCTGGAGCAAGTCGACCACCTCTGCAACGGCTGCTGCTTGCCCAGGTTCGTGGATGTCGGTTGTGACCGGTACGTTCCATTCTGCCTTGACACGGGCCAGTTCAGCGAGGCCTTGCTCGAGCCCTGGCCCGCGATGTGAGGACAAGCTCGTCCGATTGGCCTTATCGAAGCTGCCCTTGAAGATCCACGGAATGCCCAGTTCACAGCAGACGCGTGAGAGCCGCTCAGCGACTGCGTCCTGAACAGAAGTCGCCTCAAGTACACAGGGGCCTGCGATGATCACGAGGCCGTGGTCAGGGCCGAAGATGTGGGGTCCGACGCGACAGGTGCCAGTCATATGTACAGCGTATCCGCCAGGGGACGTCCGGGAAACAGGCCACTTGATGGGCTCAGTGGAGGATTCGATCGAATTTGGCTCTTCGTATGCGAACAACCCGCGAGATCGGAGTCAAGATGGGGGATGAAGCGGCCGATGTCATCGTTTGGCACCGCGGTGGTTTCACGGTGCTGCCCCCACAGGCACGTGGGAAGATCAGGAGGCCTGCAACGATGTCACAGATGCCGCGCGAGCCGGAAGCATTCTCCGAGTTGGTGTTGCGTCTGCTCAAAAAGCAGCAGCCCGACGCTACTGTAGAACTCGCCGGAGCGATGGATCTGGTTATTGATGGCCGGCATCTGGCCCTGACGAATCTCTTTCGCATGGTGAAGTGCGATCCCGGCAACGGTATGCGGATCGTCGAGGAATACCTGGATCGAATCTGCGAGGGCGACGCCGTCGTGTCATCGCCGCTGCCGCTGTCTCTTGCCCGTGGCCGAATCATGCCGCGCATTCAACCCAACACCCTCTTTGATCATCTTGATCGTGAGCAGGTTGCCCATACGCCGTGGGTGAATGACACATCGATCGTGTATGTGATCGATCTTCCGAGGATGACCGTCAGCATTACGCTGGAGCAGGTTGTCAGATGGGGGCTGGACATGGAGGAAGTCGAGCAGCTGGCTCGAACGAACCTCTCTCGCTACGCCCCCTCGGTGGAAGTGAAGGTCGTCGAGTCCGCCGAAGGTGGACGCGTGGCGATCCTGTCGGTTCAAGATGGTTACGACGCGGCACGCCTCCTGATGGATTCGCTCCATGTCCGCCTGGCCCCGAGGTTGCGTGGCGACTTTTACGTTGCGGCGCCAGCCAGAGACATCTTCCTGGCGATATCACAGGGCCCGGACGACTTTCTGCAGCGGGTACAGAGCAGGGTCGACCGTGATTACCAGCGGCTGCCCTATCCGATCACCAAAGACCTCTTCGTGGTGACTCAAGACGGCGTCGCCGGCACACGGTCCGCGGCGTAGCGCCGCCTGACTCGCTACCTTTCCTCTGTGCTGCTGCTCATCGACAATTACGATTCGTTCACGTGGAATCTCGTGCACTGCATCGGTGTGATCGATCCGGCGATCGAGATTCGGGTTGTTCGCAATGATGAGATGCCCGTTGAGTCGCTCCTGGCGATGGATCCAACACACATTGTGCTGTCTCCCGGCCCCTGTACTCCGGCAGAGACAGGCATCTGTAAGGAACTTGTGCGAACTGCCGGCGGCCACGTGCCCATTCTGGGCGTCTGCCTCGGGCATCAGGTCATCGCCGAAGTACATGGAATGCGAGTGCGGCGTCACGAGAAACCCATGCACGGAAAGACATCGGATATTCATCACGATGGCAAGGGGATCTTTGAGGGAGTCGCAGATCCATTCTCGGCTGCGAGGTATCACTCCCTGATCGTGGACCGTGCTACGGTGGGTGAGGAGTTTGAAGTCTCAGCCTGGACCACCGCGGGCGAGGTTATGGCATTGCGGTGGAAGGGGGGTTGGCCCAATGGGGCCGCCGCGTCCATGACCGGGGTGCAGTTTCATCCAGAGAGTTTCATGAGTCTCCGGGGCCCGAATCTGGTGGCCGCTTTTTTGGGCCAGCGTTGAGCCGCGGCCGTTACGGGGCAGGCACGAGCCCTTCCACCATATTCATGAACGGCAATCTGCTTGCCTCCACCGTCGCGGCATCACCAAGCAGCTTGATGAATATCGACCCCCGGGGCGATTCAATCATGGCGATGATCATCACATAGTTCGCCTTGTGCCACCCGCCTCCCATGCCGAGGTATTCGCCGCGGAGTTCGACCAGTGTGACCGGGAGGTCTCCGACAGTGAATTCGGTGACGTCGGGCTGGGCAGGCAGATCCTCAGTTCGAAACTGGCTGGACCAGCGTGCGATATTCGCTTGCTGCGTATTGCCAGCAGCTTCAGAGAAGTGGGTGATGACCAATTCGGCCGGTTCGGCGCCTTCCGGCGCTGGCACAACCCAGTTCGCAACACGCATTGCATTCTTGGGGGGTTCCCATCGCCAGGATGTGTCGGTCGGCGCGCGGAGGCCGACGAAAGTGATTTCCTTTGGATCAGCAGGTGGACGCTGCAGTGAGTCGTCGTGTGTGCGTACGCGAGCCTCGGACGTATCGACTGCGGCTAATCCATGCTTCGTGGAAGAAGGCGACGAAGTCGATGGTGTGGATGGTGCAGGGCCAGGAGGTGGTGGAGGTGCCGCAGCGTCGTCACAACCCACGAGGGCCGAAGTTGCAGCGAGCAAGGCGCATTGAAGCAGTCGTGGCATCCCCGCACGATAGCATGGAGGATGGTGCCGGGACGGCGGACACACGAATGGTCGACCTGATTGTCAAGAATGGGCGCGTCTGGAATGGTTGTCACGATCAGTGGCGGCGTGCGGACATTCTCGTGCATCGCGGGCGAGTCGTTGATGTTGTTCGGGCTGGCACAATGCCAGCGGGAGTGCCACGCATCGACGTCGGTGGGGCAGTGCTGACTCCCGGGCTGGTCGATGCCCATGTTCACCTGATGTTGGGCGCTGAATCCACAGAGCGGTTGGATCTCTCCGGCGTGAGAGACCGAAGTGAATTCGAGGCGCTGATTGAATCGACGCACGCAGCATTGCCGGAAGACCGGTGGTTGATTGCCACGGGATGGAATGACACCATCTGGGCTGACAATGAGGTGCCGGACACGTCGTGGCTTCGCGCGGCAGAAGATCGCCCGGCCGTGTGTTGGCGGTGCGACTGGCACTCGGTGCTGGTCAACGCCGCCGTATTGGAGCGGCTCGACCTATCAGGCGGATCACCCGCGGGAGGGCTGCTTCGGAAGGCGCCCGATGGCTCACCGAGCGGTCTCTTGTCGGAGGCTGCGGCGTGGGAACTCGTCATGCCATTGGTTCCACCACTCCCCGAGAGCGTGCGGACCGAGGCCCTCGATCGAGTACTGGACGATCTGCTGGCTGCTGGAATCACCGGCGTCCGCACCATGGAGTACTGGGAGGACGTCGTCAGGCACATGATTCCGCGGGGTGATTGCCTTCCGCTTCGGGTGTCGGTGGTTGAGCTGGATCGCGAACTCCCACTGCAGCAGCGCGAGCAGCTCTCCGAGAGTGATCGATTGCGGATCACCGGGTGCAAGAGTTTCTTCGACGGCACGCTCGGATCACGCACCGCGCGACTGAGGCAACCGTATTCGGACGCCCCTCACTCACGAGGTTTGTGGATCGAGCATGCCCTTCGCAACGAGGATCAACAGTGGTGTCGTCAGGTCACCTCGCTTGGGCGGGCTCCGGTCATCCACGCCATTGGCGATGAAGCACTTGGGCGGGCAATCTCGTTGTTACGTGAAGTGCCAGACGCGGCGGGAGCGACGATCGAGCACGCAGAAGTGGTCGCTGCGGAGGATCTGGATCGAATGGGAGGGCTGAGGTTGAGTGTGCAGCCGACTCACCGGTCAGGCGATGCACTGATGGCGGAGAGCCGCCTCGGCGAGCGGGCCGCGTCGCTCCTTCCAATGCGGGACATGCTCAATGCCGGTGCGGTGCTGAGTTTCGGAACAGATTGGCCCATTGTTCCGTTTGATCCACTGAGGACACTGCGGGCTGCGATCACCGGCAGGGACGATGCTGGAATCCCCTTTCATGCAGAGCAGTCGATCTCGCCAGCGGAGGCATTCAGGGCTGCGACGATCAACTCTTCAGAAGCTGCGGGCTTTGAGAGAGGTCTGGTTCCCGGCGGACCCGCCGACTTCGTGGTGTGGGACGGAGATCCATTTGAGGATATTGGCACGGCATCAGTGCGAGCAACCTTCGTAGATGCGACACTGGTTGCCGGAACACTGCCAGGAGAGAAAGATGTCTGAACGACTGACGCATATCGACGAGCAGGGGCGGGCGAGTATGGTCGACGTCTCGTCGAAACCCATCGTGAGGCGCCGCGCGGTGGCCGAGGCGAGGTTTTGTGCAGCGGCCAGCACGCTGGACCGCGTGATGGCCGGAGATCTGCCGAAGGGTGAGGCGTTGGCGGTGGCTCGCATCGCTGGTATACAGGCGGCAAAGCGGGTTGATGCCCTGATCCCACTCTGTCACACCTTGCCCCTTGAACACGTTGAAGTTCGATTTGAGCGTGCTGAGCCGGGCGTTGTTTTGATTGAGGCGACGTCAGTTGTGACCGCGCGGACGGGTGTTGAAATGGAAGCACTCACTGCTGCCAGCGTGGCGGCGCTGACGTTGTGGGACATGACCAAGGCCGTCGATACGGATCTGCGGATCGAGGAAACCCGGCTGGTGCTCAAGGAGAAGTCCGAGCCCGTTGAGCCCTGAGGGGGAAGGGGGCTCAGCTCGGTGAAGCGTCTCGGACTGCTGCGCAGAAGGCTCGTATGAGCCCGGCGTCTTTGGTTCCTCGGCTTGCCTCCACCCCGCTGCTGACATCAACGCCCCAGGGCCGAAGCGTGTCAATCGCGAGCGCAACCGTCTCTGGCGTCAATCCTCCGGCGAGTATCCAGGGCGTGCGAATCGACCGGGCGACTGGGGCAAACGCTGCGTGATCAAATCGCTCGCCACTCCCGCCGCGTGGGCTGTCGACCAACAGGAGCCGAACGTTTGGATCTGCGTCCCACTGGGAGATTGCGGCGACATCTTCGTACGAAACTGCCTTGATGACAGGGCCGATCGTGGCAGCCTGCGCGACGAGCGATGGTGGCTCAGCGCCGTGCAGTTGCACCCAGTCGCCGGTCCGCTCGGCAAGCTGGCTCGGAGGGGGATCAACCATGAGTGCCACGACGGCGAGCCGGCTGTCCGTGCGAGCACGCAGCGCCGCAGCCTGAGTCCGCGAAACTTCACGAGGAGAGCCTGCGGCGAGGACCAGTCCGATGGCGTCGGCGCCAGCCTCAGCGGCAGCTTCGATGTCTCCGGCCGTCTTCAACCCGCAGATCTTGATGCGGACCGGGCCAGGTGCGACGCTGTTCCAGCGTCCGCTCATGCGGTGGCTTCTCGCAGCAGCGTCTCAGCGAGTATGCGGCGTTTGTCATCAATCGCTTCACTGAGGACTTGTCGCAGGAGTGGCGCGGCTCGTTCCGGATCTCCCAGAAACCGGGTCAGGAGAAGCCCAAGGAGCAGGCGTACTTCGATCGCTTCACGGGTCGTTCCGTACCGTTGGAGATATCGGCTGTAGGCGTCGGCCGCTTCTTCTCGATCGCCTCTGGCCTGGAAACTGTTGGCGAGCAAGAGCTGCTCAGCTGCGGGCAGGGCGGCGTCGGGCGATTCGGCAGCACCGGATTTCCATGCCTTGAGTGCCTCGTCCATTTGATTCGACCGCAAGTGAAGGCGAGTTTGAGCGATGAATTCGGGCTGCATCCGTCTGGTCGGTGGCGGGCGATCTGCGGGCGTGCTGGTCACCGTCTGATTCCATGCCCGTCGTCGCCTCCATCGTTTGATGAGCGAAGGCAGGTCGGCGTCGCTTCGCTGCAGTGCGGGTGTGGGAAGGAGGACGAGCGCGGTGATGGCCCCCCATAGGTATCCCGCCAAATGGGCGACATGGGCGACCCCTCGATCCGTCAAGCCGGCCCACCCGGCAAGGTCCATGGCGATCCAGAACGCGATGATCCAGAGCGCTGGAATCATCCAGACTCGAATAAAGAGAAAGATCACCAGTACTTTGACCCTGCATGCGGGGGCAATGACAAGAAACGCGCCAGCCAGCGCGCCGACCATGCCACTGGCTCCGATGACCGGGTTCGGGCTTGAGAGCGTGTGAGCGAGCCCGGCGATGACTCCGCCCAGCAGGGCGAAACACGCGAATCCGAGGCGGCCCATACGGCTCTCGACAGCGCCGCCGAAAACCCACAGGCACATCAGGTTCAGACCAATGTGAAGGAGTCTCCAGAGGGCATGGTCCTCACCTGCCAGGAGGGGGTTGTCATGGGCGAACTGATACGTGATCGTCTGCCACCAGTGAAAGTCGTGTGAGGAGAGTGCCATGCCATCCAGCACATTGATCGCCAGTTCCCGGTTGACGAGCCCCAACGCCAGGACACCCAGATAGGCCAGCATCATCGCGACGATGAGTGCCTCGGTAATGACTGGCCGGCGGCGTCCAAGAAGGTCTGTGCCGAGAAGTAGGAACATGGGCTGCCAGTGTATGGCACTGGGCAACATCTTCCTCCGCCGTGTCGGTACAATCGCAGTTTCCTGGGCCCCGGAGGGCCGGGAAGGAACCTGGACCGCAGGGAGTATGTGTGATGCCCGACGCTACAGCGACGATGACCATGGACAAGGGGCTCGACCACACCATCATCGGCGAATCGACCAAGTCGTTTATTGACGGTCAGAAGGGCGTGCTTGAGTACGTCGGGATCGACATCGACACGCTCGCCCGCAACTCGACGTTTGAGGAGACCTGTTTTCTCCTCCTGAACGATCGTCTGCCTGATGCTGCTGAGCTCAATGCGTTTACAGCTCGGCTCCGTGGCCACTACGACCTGTCGGACCGGATGTGGGACGCCGTCGCAGCGCTTCCTCCAGAGGCGGCGCCGATGCATGTGCTCCAGACGATGGTTGCCATGTTGGCCCTTGAGGATCCCGACTGTGACGATCAGTCACGGGAAGCAGAGGAGTCCAAGGCGATCCGGGTTCTCGGGGCGACTCCTGCGATCATTGCAAACTTTGATCGACTCCGCCGTGGGCTTGATCCGGTGCGGCCTCACGGTGATGACAATGTCGCGACGTCATTCCTGAGGATGCTCACTGGCGAAACGCCTGGCGAAGCCAGTGCCAAGGCACTTGACGTGTGTCTCATTCTGCACGCAGATCACGGCATCAACGCATCGACGTTTGCCACCATGGTTGTTATGGGTACCGAGAGCGACATGTACTCGGCGATCACGGCCGCAATTGGAACACTTCGAGGCCCACTGCATGGTGGCGCCAACGAGCGCGTCATGCACATGCTTCAGGGAATCGACGGTGTTGATGCGGTCGAGGACTTTGTGCTTGGCCGTCTGTCTCGCAAGGAGAAGATTCCTGGATTCGGTCACCGGGTCTATAAAGCGATCGATCCCCGGGCGACATATCTCAAGACCTTTGCCGAATCGATTGCCTCGGAGACCGGAAACGAAGACTTGTTCCGGATGAGCCGTGGGATCGAGGAGATTATGGAGGCGCAGGTTGGCGACAAGGGCATTCACCCCAACGTCGACTTCTATTCGGCGACGACGTATTTCTCGCTCGGGCTTGCGATCGATCTGTTCACGCCGATCTTCGCCATGAGTCGCAATGCGGGGTGGGCGGCTCATGCACTCGAACGCTTCGACGACAACAGGCTCATTCGGCCGCGGTGTCAGTACACCGGGCCACACGAAGCAGCGTACGTCGCCATGGACGATCGTTGAGGGCGCCGCTCACTGCGGGTAGATGATCAGCCGATCGTGTATGAGCATGACGATGTCGTGCGCGTCATCTCCCGTGACGTCGGCGATGGCGATCTGACGCGGCTGGAACTCGCGTGTATCTCCACCATGAAAGAGACGTGACTCATAGATCTGAAATCCGGTTGCGTGGAGCATTGTTCCCCCCTTGTCGAAGGTGAAGAGCTCCATCATTTGCTCGCCAGCATCGAGAGCCACCATGTCGCCATATCCATCGGCATTGATGTCTCCGACTGCCAACTCGTGCGGCACATGATCATCGAGTGAGCTCTTCCACGAGCCGGTCTCTTCGAGGGTGCGGCGTGTACCGCCGAGCGGAATAACGGCGAAGCCATCTTCTCCGACTGTCAGTACTCCTGAAACGTCATTTGAGAAGTGCCCTGCCGCAAGCGGCCCCGGTGTAAACCCTCGGATGCGAAGCGTTTCGGACTGCCTCCAATCATCTCCGTCCTCGCCTGATGCGAAGACAAGCACGCGATCGCTCGCCTTATCGGCAGCGACGAGCATGCCGTCCAGAGGTGTCACCGAAATCAATTCGCTGTCAGGATCGTCGGCATTGAATTGGCGAACGACCTGCCAGTCGCCGCCGTTTTCGGTCCGTTCAAATCGCACCGCTCGGACAAAGTTGCCGTTGGCGATGAGCAGCTCCTCGGCCCCGTCCGCGTTGACATCAAGGGCAGCGGTATTGTCGTCCCCTGCGGCATCCACGAGGCCGTACTGCCCCATGTCGCCCTTTTCAAGCACTTTGAACCCGCCGTCTGCCTCGGCGTCTGCGAGCAGCAGCATCATCGGCCGATCGCGTGTGAGTACGAGAATGTCCCGATTGCCGTCCTGATCGACATCGATCGCTTCGATGTGGTCGGGTTTGCGGCTCAGAGATCCGATGTCGATCGACGTGAGCTCTTCAGTCGCCAGATTGACGAGATCGAGCATGTAGTCTCGCTTCTTGTTCGAGACGATGGCGGCATGTGGGCCATGATTCAGCAGCACGACGTTCATGGCGACCGGCTGATGTCCTGACGAGACAGGAAGCGGGCTAGGGAAGGGAATCGTCCCGGGGCCGAGTGGGGTACGTCCCACGATTCCTTCTTCGGTTGAAAGCACCAGAATCTCGGCGGGCCGATCCCCGTGGGCCGGCACACTTGCGAGCGCGTCGATGTCAGAGAGACTCGGCGAGGACTCTGCTGCCATCAGGCCTCCGGTTTCGGCCTGCCGGTAGACCGACAAGGCGTTTGACCGGGTGTCTGCGGCGATGACATCGCTCCGACCATCGCCATCGGCATCAACAACTGTCCATGCCCGATTACGCTGACCCGGATCGGGAAAGCCGTACACCGTGAATGAGGCGTCTCGGTCGCCGCCCTGTTGTACGGCTTCTTCATTCAAGTGATACATGACGATTCGGCGCGCGTTTCGCTCGATGACCGCGATGTCCGATGCTGCAGAGCCGGGGCGACCAACAGCTTCAAACTCGAAGATCGGTGGCATCTCGAAGATCGTCTGGGGACCGGGCTCGACACCATGTTCGCCGTGGCGCCCGAACCAGATGCGGATCGGAGCGGCGTCGTCGGGACTGATGCCCGCAAGATCCATCAACCCATCGCCGTCGTAGTCTTCCGGGACGATGGCGACGATGGAGGCACCCGCTGGATATCGCTTCATGGTTCCAATCGAGAACCCCTGAAGTGGCCACATGACCGGTTCGCCTGCGATCAGTGAGAGAAGTTGCGGGTTGCCGTCGCCGGAGTAATCAGTAATGGCGAAGGCGGAGGCGGAGGCTGCGAGTTTTGGGATGTCGCGGCGAGACTCCATCCGGAAGGTGCCTGGCTTCGTCTGCTTGAGGAACACGATGCGTCCTGGGGCGCCCGCAGTGACCAGATCGTCGAGCCCATCCTGATCGAGATCGTAGGTTGCCATGGCGCTGATGGCATCGGCGACCGGAACAAGCACGCGTTCGAACTGCCAGTGGTCGGGGAATTCGTTGATGTCTCTGGGGATTTCAACGGGATCGTCGGGCGATGTGCCAGTCTTTTGTCGCAGTATCTCGATTCGGCTGCGGTGATTGTTGGCCACCACGATGTCGGTCAGCCCATCACCATCGATGTCGGTCGTGATCATGGGGCCGGGATTGTCCCCAACAGGGATGACCTCGAGCCCTGCGAACCCAAAGTAATCTGCGAGCTCAGGGGCTTCGCCGGTTGCTGCAAGCGTAGCGGCGAGGACAATGGAAATACTGGTTGCGGGCATGGGGCGTCTCCAATGGCGGGTCATGGTAGCCCTCTGGCGGCGTCTGCGCGTGAGCGACCGGCGGTTGGCTGCCTGTGAAAACGAGGGCGGTTGGGGCGTGTCCCGCTGATGGGGCTACCATGGCTGCAACTCAATGAGGAGATGCGGATGCTCATGCGAATTGCAATGTGGCTGACAGTGTCTGGTTTGGCCGGAACCGTCGGTGCCGACGTGGTCGTGCTCGATCACGGCGGCCAGCTTCACGGTGATGTCGTCAAACAGGACGCCCGAAACCTTTGGATTGATGTCGGCCCCACGATCGTGAGGATTGACAACAACGATGTCGTCGACGTTCGGGTGAGCGATCCGGCAGAGACTGCAGAAGCATCTCGAGAGTCCATCTTCCACACGGTGAGCCATCCGGCTGAACTCAGCATCCGGCAGCAGGCGGCTCGGGTCAAACCATCCGTTGTGTTGGTGCAGACACCTTCGGGCACCGGTTCGGGCGTCATCGTCAATGCAGAGGGTCACGTCGTCACGAACGCCCACGTCATTCAAGGCGAGAAGGATCTTCGCCTGGTGGTGTGGAGCCCGAGAGATGACGGCACGCTGGCCCGGCGAACGATTGAAGACATCGAGATTGAGGCTGTCAACAACCATCTGGATCTCGCGCTGCTGAAGCTGCCGCCCGACGACGGAGAGGAGTTCCCGTGGGTTCCGCTCGAAGCCTGGGAGTCCATTGAAGTGGGGCAGCCGGTGTTTGCAATCGGCAATCCGCTCGGGCTTGAGCAGACGACGAGCCAGGGTGTCGTGTCGACCACGCAGCGGAGTTTCGACGGCCTGACGTATATTCAAACTGACGCTGCTATCAACCCGGGCAATTCGGGTGGGCCACTATTCAACGTTGGCGGCGAAGTCGTTGGGATCACCAATATGGGCATCCTGGGCGGTGAGGCATTGGGCTTCGCTATTCCGACGAGGTACGTTAAGGATTTTCTGCGTAACCGGGAGGCGTTTGCCTACGACCCGTCGAACCCAAATACCGGGCATCGGTATCACGTCCCACCACCACGGCAGCAGGCTGGTACGTCGAGGAGATTGGAGCAGGTGCAATGACTATGAAAGTGGTGGCGTTCTGGGTATGTGCGGTTGCTGCAGCAGTGACCTGTCACGTGGAGGCGGGATCGTTATCGGTTGACACCGTGGCGCCGAGTGAGACCGTCGCCGTCCTGGAGATTCGTGACGTGGGCAGCGTCATCACTCGGTTGCAGGATGCCGGGCTGATCGAAGATGCGGACACCGAAGACATCAATGACGGCATTCGTGATCTGGTTCGCGCATTGCCGGACTCAGTTTCGGACGTATGGCTCGATGTCTTTGAATCTGAGGAACCGATCAAGGTAGTCGGGGCGATATCTGTGTCGACAGCCCTGTGGATCGATCGAACCGAAGGAGAACGAGGCGGGCTTGTGCTCGCCGGTTGGGTTGATCTTGGTGATGGCGCCGCCGCCGTGGGGGAGGCGTGGGATGATGGCTGGAGCATCATTCGAGAACGACCGGATGCCCTGACTGAAACCATGTCAGGGCGTGACGTCGACGTGCTCGATGGTCGATCCGAGGGAAAGTCACCGACGCCGCTGCAGGAGATGTTGTGGCACGTCCGTGAGGACAATCTCATCCTTCTCTCCAACACGCAGAATGGCCTGCAGCGGATGCTCGATGTTCTCGACGGGGATGCCGGCGAGGAGTCGCTTGCTGATCTGGAAGCGTGGGATTCCGTGACCGCATTGCTGGAGGGCCCGCAGAATGTACGTGGGGTTCTCTTTGTCGATGCAGCGTTCGCCGCAGCCAATGTGGTGGACCAGATGGGGATGTCGGCCATGGTTCAGGCATCGTTTGATGCGGCGGTTGGCCCGGTGCGTGCCGTGGCAATCTCTGCGGGAGTTGGCGAAGATGACGAGATTGTGTCAGCATCTGGCGCGGTTTGGATGCCCGATGGGCAGGGCGGATTGCTTCGCTTGCTCTCAACCGAGACGCCGAGGACATCGCTGCCGGCCTGGATCGGACCCGATGCGATCTCGGTCTCTCGATACAACGTTGACTTCAAGCGGATTCCGGACTGGATTCGGACGGTTGTGGCATCGAATCCCATGTTGATCGGGGTCGGGCAGTTGCTCGATCAGTTTGAGACTTCGATCAGAGCCATTCTCAATCCGCTTGGCAAGAAGGCGATGATGGTTGGGACACTTCAGCGACCATTGACATTGGAGAGCTTCGCAGAGGTGACGGCGATCGCGTGCACGGATCCTGCCGGGCTCAAGGATGCATTGGCTGCGACAAGCCCCCAGGCAGGCTTTGAGGCGCGTGATTTTCAGGGCCATCAGATTTGGACGGTTGACGCAGGCGGAATGGGCATGATGCCGCTTCCAATGCCGGGGGATGGACGAATGAGCCTGGCCGTCGCGGGCAGTTCGCTGTTCCTCGGTGACGATGCGGGCGTCGAGGCGGTACTCCGCAGCCTCTCTTCCAGATCCGCAACGCCGCCGCCGTGGCTGGAGCGAGCGCTTGACTGGTTGCCATCCGATCCGTGTGCCTGCTGGAGCGTCTGGGATGTTGGTGAGTACTTGACGGCGGTCTCAGACGTGCAGCGACTTCAATTGAAGTCGTGGGAAAACGAATTGAAGGAAGACGATCCCGAGCTTTGGGAAGAGATCAAGGGCGAGCTGGAAGACGAAGAGCAATCGTCTCGGCAAGAGCGGCTCGCGCGCATCGCGAGCCATCTCGGACCGGCCGCATGGTGTGCGCATGCTGACGATTCCGGCTTCCGGGTTCGTGGCGTTGTCCTGACTGCCGAGCCCGAAGATGGCAAGTGAGCCGCTGGGCGCTACGTCCAGCCGAGTTCGAGGAAGATCGCGTCATAGACGAGATCACTCACGATGACAGCCACGATGGTCTGTACCACGGTGTCTGTCGTAGCTTTGCCGACGCCAGCAGCGCCGCCGCTGACGCGGAGTCCATTGAAGCATGCGATGGCGCCGAGCATGAGGCCGAAGGTCATGGCTTTGATCAGCCCGGTGAGGAAGTCCGCCATTTGCAACTGAGCAAGCGTGTTATCGATATACACCTGAGCGCCGACATCGAAGAATACGACGGAGACGAAGCCACTACAGACCACTGCCGCCACATCCGCAAGGACCGTGAGCAGCAGCAGGCTGATAGCGGTCGCTGTCAGCCTTGGTAACACCAGAAAGCGGACCGGGTCCAACGCGTGGGCCTCAAGCGCTTCGATTTCCTCGCCCACGACCATGGTTCCAATTTCAGCCGCGATCGATGCGCCAGCGAAGCCTGTGAGAACGACCGCCGAGATGATGGGTCCCATTTCACGAAACACTGCGATTCCGACGATGTTCGCGATCTTGTTCTGCTGCCCAAGCTCGGAAAGAGGTGGATACATGGCGATGGCGAGAATCAAGCCGATGCAGGCGCTGACAAGCAGGACAATGCCGATTGAACGGACGCCAACACGCACCATCTGGGCGGTGACCGCTGGCCAGCCAACCCGGAGGCTTCCACCGGTCCCCGACTTCCAATACCACCGTCCAACCGTCCCGGTAAGCCTTGTGGTACCGCCGAGAAGCGTGAAGAGCCCGATCGATGTTTTGCCGATTCGGCCGACGCTTTTTGTCAACATGGACTGGCTGCGTGGATCGGGCATGGCTTCTACTGAGGCATCTCCGTGACCGTAAAGACCGCATCCAGTTTGGAGATCTTGAATATGGATGCGACGCGTTCAGTGAGTCTTGTCAAGGTGAGATCTCGTTGGGCGCGGCGACACGTCTGCAGCGCCTCGACCAGCGTGGCGACACCGGACGAGTCCATGTACGGCACCGCTTCCAGGTCAATGACGACCGGGCCGCTACCGGTTGCGAGGTTTGACTGCAGCACGGCTCGAAGGCTTGGAGAAGAGGCCAGGTCGATCTCGCCGGACGGTCGAATGACGAGCATTCCTTCGCGCTGATCGACGTCAATCGTGAGCGGGGCGTGGTCTTCACCAGGCATGGTGGACATTCTCCTGAGTGGGCTCCTGCCCCGATGGGGTCAGGAGCGTTCGCATGGTCAGACGGGTGCCGCCATCGGGGCGATGCGCCCATGTGGCTTCATCCATGACCTCGCGGATGAGATGGACGCCGAGCCCTCCAGGCCGGACATCGGTCAGGTCGCGCGATCTGATTGTGTCTAAATCCACCTGGGCGCCGTCATCGTCGAGAACGAAACACAGCATTGGCGGGCTGCTGCCTCGTTCTTCAAACGCTGAAACCCGAATCCGTCCGTGCGACTCGCCATACGCGTGGCGAATAATGTTGGCAGCAGCCTCATCGACCGCCATGCAGATGCGATCCGTCCGGTTGGCATCCAGCCCCGCTCGCTGGCACCATGCTGCGAGGGCATGCCGAATGACGGACAGGAGATTGGCCCTCGCTTCGATGTCGAGAATGAAGTCCGGCTGCTGGGGGGATGCAAGGTTCATGCGGGTAGCCCCGATGATACATCGTGGCGGGGTCGTGTAGACTCCCCGCCTTCTCAGGAGTTCCTGTCCATGTCAGCATCCGCCATCGGCGCAACGCGTCCAGCAGGCGTCGAAACAATTCCAATCATTGACTTTGGCAGCCAGTATGCCCAGTTGATTGCTCGGCGTGTGCGCGAGGCGGGAGCCTTCAGCATTCTGGTGGCGCCAGATGTGTCTCTGGAGCACCTCAAGTCGCTGGAGCCTGCTGGGATCATTCTTTCCGGCGGACCTTCAAGCATTGACGAGCCGGGGGCACCTCGGTGCGACCCTGGAATCTTTGATCTCGGGATTCCGATCCTCGGCATTTGTTATGGCATGCAGCTTGGGTGCCACATGCTCGGAGCGACGGTGGACCGGGCCGAGTCACGAGAGTACGGACGGGCCAAGTTATCCATCGGGGATGACTCCGGGTTGTTCGCCGGGCTGCCCCAGGACATGACCGTGTGGATGAGCCACGGTGATCAGGTTTCACACCTCCCCGAGGAGTTTCAGGTGATAGCCGGGACGGATACCTGTCCCGCCGCCGCAGTGCTGCATCGTGAGCATTCGTTTTACGGGTTGCAGTTCCATCCCGAAGTGACCCATACGCCGCACGGCGTCGACGTGCTTCGCAACTTCCTGTATGAAGTGTGCGGCTGCCGAGGGACGTGGCGGATGGCCGACTACATGGAATCGCAGTGCCTTGCCCTGCCGGAACTCGTGGGAGATCGACGGGTGATCTGCGGACTCAGTGGTGGCGTCGACTCGTCGGTCGTTGCGGCGCTGCTCGGGCGGGCGCTGGGAGATCGGGTGACGTGTATTTTTGTGGACAACGGTCTTCTTCGAAAGAACGAACGGGAACTCGTGGAGACGACATTCCGTGATCACTTCGACTTTGACCTGCGTGTCGTCGATGCCTCCCGTGAGTTCCTTGATGATCTGGCCGGCGTGGAAGATCCGCAGGAAAAACGCCGGTTGATCGGCCATCGGTTTATTGATGTCTTCCGGCGCTGCGCCGATGAGGTGGCAGCGGACGGAGGTGATCGGGTTCACTTCCTGGCACAGGGGACCCTGTACCCGGATGTGATCGAGAGTGGTCAGGGTCATGCTGGGACAGCAGCAAACATCAAGTTGCATCACAACGTTGGTGGTCTGCCCGAAGAGCTCGGATTTGAGTTGATTGAACCGCTCCGGGACCTCTTCAAAGATGAAGTGCGTACGCTCGGTGAGGTTCTCGGTCTACCGAGCCATGTCGTGTGGCGGCATCCATTCCCGGGACCAGGCCTGGCAGTGCGAGTCCTTGGCGATATCACCCAGCCGCGGCTCGACCTGCTTCGCAACTGTGATGAGATCGTGCTGGATGAGATTGTCTCGGCCAACTTGTATCGCAGCACGAATCAGGTGTTTGCTGTGTTGTTGCCGGTGCGGAGCGTGGGCGTTATGGGAGATGGGCGGACCTATGATTCGGTCGTCGCAGTTCGAGCAGTCGAAACGCAGGACTTTATGACGGCCGATTGGGCTCGTATCCCGTACGACGTGCTTGCGACGATCAGCAACCGGATCATCAACGAGGTTGAAGGGGTGAACCGGGTGGTCTATGACATTTCGAGCAAGCCTCCTGCCACCATTGAGTGGGAGTAGTTGCTCCGGGGCTACTCGGCCTTTGGGCCACCGCCGGTGTGCCGGGGCTGATGTGTGGCGGCGCGGGCAATTGTGTCGGGCTGGTTTGGCGACGGTTTAGCGAAGACGAGCCGTCCAGCGCTTGTTTGAACTGTGTTGGTGATGATGACTTCGATGAGCGTCCCTATCCGATCCGCCGCGTCTTCGATGACGCTCATTGTGCCGTCCGGCAGATAGCCGACACCCTGGTCGCGAGCTTCTCCCTCGCGGACGACCTCCACGCTGACAATCTCGCCGGGGACTGCAGGGTCTCTCAAGACGCCTCCCAGATCATGGAGATTCAGCGAAACGGCACCGCGTATCTCGGCGACTCGCGCGAGATTGGAATCAGATGTGATGATTCGAAGGTTTTTCTCGACGGCCAAATCGACCAGCAATCCATCGACTTCGGAGCCGGCAGGTACTTCGGACTGCTCGATGTCCACCTTGATGCCCTTTGCATCCTGCAGCAGCCTGAGATTGGCGAGTCCTCGCCGCCCACGATCTCGCTTGAGGCGATCTGCAGAATCTGCGAGGGTGTGCATCTCATTGACAACGAATTGCGGGACGATGAGTGGCGCATCGAGGAAGCCTGTCTGCGTGAAGGTGTTCAGTCGTCCGTCGATCAGTGAGGATGTGTCGAGCAGCATCGGGCGAACACCTCGGACCTGCCGCGAGAATTCGACGTAGGGAATGACCAGCCTGATGCTGTCTCTCGTAGCGAGGACGACTGACACAGCCACGTAGCACAGCGTCAGTCCCACCGCCAGCTTGAGGAGCGTGAGGTACTTGAGCGCGACCTCATCTCCAGTGAGCTCCCATGCCTCTGCAATGAGATCGATCAGGACGCCAACAGCGAGGGAGGCAAAGAGTCCGGCGACCACCGCCATGTAGACACCCACCACATTTGAGATCCGCTTCCGGGGAGTGCGGATATCGAGGAGCACCACGATGACCACTACTGCGAGCGTGGCACTGATCGGCATGACGAAGTCGATGAGCGGGTCGGCGTCCGGATCAGAGTTGATGACCGGGATCGAGGCGGCTGCAATCATCAGCCCGGCATAGAGGATTCGCAGGGCGGTGAGCATGAATGGCGGGGATCGTCGTTCAATCTCGCTCGACGAAGCATCCGAGGCATGAATCGATTCGGTTTCAGACATCACCGCGAGTGTACCAGCGGTGAGCGGGGCGATACCATGCGGTGGGGAGCGCGGTAGGCGGCCGGGTCCTCTGGGCGGTCGGCTCGTGAATCTGGTCAGGGCTTGATCGCAGCAGCCATAAGCGTC
>CAZRBV010000007.1:0-76541 GCA_964598425.1 uncultured Isosphaeraceae bacterium
GGACATGCCAACCGCGGTCAAAAACCCGAATTGCTCCAAATTGCCCCATTTGCCCGAAGGGTCCGTGCCCGTCCAGGCAGCGAACCTGCTACCATCCGCGGCTCGAAAATTGACGCCGCAATACCACTCTGCCCGCTGGTCCGGCCTGACCAGTGCTCCCCGAAGGGACAACCGAGCAGGGTGGGAGGCAGGAGGATCTCAATGGCCAAGAAGCTTGAAAAGCAGTTCAAGATCGTCGCGCCCGGCGGTCAGGCGACCCCGGCCCCCCCGCTCGGGCCGGCCCTCGGTGCCAATGGCATCAACCCGGGCCAATTCATCCAGAGTTTCAACGAACGAACCAAGGAACTGAACGGCAAAGCCGTGACGTGCCTCATCTCGGTGTACGCCGACCGTTCGTTCGACTTTGAGCTCAAGAGCTCCCCCGCTTCGGCGCTCCTCAAGGACGCCGCTGGAATAGACAAGGGCGCCGGCACGCCGCAGGATCCAATTGCAAGCGTGACCAGTGACCAGGTCAAAGCCATTGCCGAAGAGAAGCTCGCCGACCTCAACGCAGCGACTGTCGAATCGGCAATGCGAATGATCGAAGGTACGGCCCGTTCCATGGGCATCACGGTCGAAGGAGGTGACGCATGAGCGAAAAAGCCAAAGAAGCCACTCCAGATACAGAATCTCCCGATACAGCAACGCCAGCTCCAGAAGCGGCTCCGAAGGTTGATGCCGCAACGGCATCTGCAGGCGAAGAACGAACCGCCTGGAAGGCAAGGCTTGCCCGTCGCCGTCGTCGCACTCGATCCGGCCGTGTCACCGAGAATCGAAAGCTTGCCGAAGCCGCCACAGGGTCCCATCCCACCGCGGAAGCCGTTCAGATCCTGAAGACATTCAAGCCGGCCAAGTTCGACCAGACGGTTGAGTGCTGCCTGCATCTTGGAATTGATCCTCGGCAGGCTGATCAGCAACTTCGTGGAGCACTGTCAATGCCCAAGGGCACCGGCAAGACCTCAAGGGTCATCTGCTTCTGCGGTGCCGACAAGGTTGATGACGCCAAAGCAGCAGGTGCGGTCGAAGCAGGAAGCGACGATCTCGCTGACAAGATCAAAGGCGGTTGGTTCGACTTCGATGTCGCCATTGCGTCGCCTGACATGATGCGCGTGGTCGGGCAGCTCGGCAAGGTGCTTGGACCCAAGGGGCTTATGCCTTCACCAAAGGCAGGCACCGTGACACCTGACCCCATCACCGCGGTGTCTGAATTCGCGGCTGGCAAGAGCGAATACCGAAATGATGACGGTGGAAACCTCCACATCATCATCGGCCGATTGAGCTTCTCTGAAGCTGACTTGACCGAGAACCTCGAGTTCTTCCTGAATACGATCGAGAAGCTCCGACCAGCAGCGGTCAAGGGGCACTACATGAAGAAATGCGTGATCTCAGGCACGATGACGCCCGGCGTGGAGGTGAGCGTCTCATGAGCAAGCCAATCAAGAGCATGATGGTGGCCGATTACCGCCGCCGCTTCGAAGATGTCAACAACGCCCTGCTTGTGGACATCCGCGGCATCGAGGCCAACGAGAACAACGCGCTTCGCCAAGGCCTGCATGCCTCCGGCATCAAGATTACGGTCGTGCGAAACACGCTGGCCCGCGATGCCTTCAAGGAAACACCGCTGGAAGCTTTGACCGCAGGCCTCGACGGCCCTTCGGCCATGTGCTACGGCGCCGACTCGGTCGTCGAGGTCGCACGAGCGATGGTCGACTGGGCGAAGAAGATCGACAAGTTGGATCTCAAGGCCGCGTGCCTGGACGGCGAATTCTTCGACGGCCACGACGGCGTGAAGAAACTGAGCACGTTCCCCACCCGGGACGAGGCTCAGGCCACGGTTGTCCAACTTGTGCTGTCTCCTGCCGGCAACGTGCTGGGCGGGGCCAAGAGCCCGGGGGCCAATCTTCTTGGCATTGTCAAGGAGATACAGGAGCGGCGCGAAAACGGCGAGGAGATTGCCAAGGTCGGCTGAAGAGCCGAATTCATTTCACTACACAACCGCGATTGACTGGCCCTTCGGGGTTAAAAGCCGCACGGCGGCTCCTCTCGATCGCAACACTGAGTTCTGGAGTTCACACCCATGTCCGAAGAAGCAGCAGTCAAAGAGTTCGATGCCAAGGTCACCAAGATCGGCGACGAGATCGCCGGTCTCTCCCTCAAGGAAGCCGTCGACCTGGCTGATTACATGAAGGATGCCTACGGCATCGAGCCCGCCGCAGGCGGCGCCGTCATGATGGCGGGCCCAGCTGGTGGTGGCGACGAGGGCGGTGGCGACGAGCAGACCGAGTTCGACGTCATCCTCGAAGCCGCAGGCGACAAGAAGATTGCCGTCATCAAGGCCGTCCGCGAGGCGACCGGCCTTGGCCTCAAGGAAGCCAAGGAGCTTGTTGATGGTGCCCCCAAGGCCATCAAGGAGAAGGTCTCAGAGGACGAGGCCAACGATCTCAAGGCCAAGCTCGAAGAAGCAGGCGCCTCAGTCAACGTCAAGTGATCTCCGTACGAAAGAACGGGATCACGGGATAACAATGGGGTCAGGTACCGCTTCGGTACCTGACCCCTTTTCTCTGGAGACGCTGAGTCGGCCTCAGCCCCACTTTGTTGCGGTTATCGGACGAGACCACCAGGGGCCCCAGGGGGGCCGATGCAGCCCCGGAAGCCTCCGCATTCGCCCTGCAAATCGCTAAACCTGCCCCCCGCTGGGGGTTATGCGCCAAGTTCACCTCGCCGCCCCAAGCAGGTGCCGCGTTATCGGTTCAGGAACGGGTTTTGCTTGCAAGAATCGGTTGCGGTTTTTTGGCCTCTGGTCTACACTGCCCGGCTCGGCGGAGGCATTTGATCAACATCCCATCGTTTTTTCTTCGGCAGGACGACCCCGATCCTAAGGGTCATGCAGCGCCTGATCGACGAGAAAACGGGTTTCCTTCTCTCTCTCTCAGAGGTGACCGCATGACTTCGATGACGGTGCGCAACTTCTCAAAGCGTGGCGATGCAATTCCAGTCCCGGCTTTGACAGAAGTACAGCAGGCCGCGTATGAACGCTTCATTCAACTTGACAAGGACGCACTCAAGCGAGACCCGACAATCGGTCTTGAGAGCCTCCTTCGAGAGGTCTTCCCCATCGAGTCGTACGACGGCACGATGCGGCTTGAATACCTCTACTACAAGCTCGACAAGCCACGATACACACCCGATGAATGCAAAGAGTTGCGACTGACATACGGTCGCCCCTTCCGCATCGGTGTTCGGTTTGTTCGTGAAGGTGTTTCGGATATTCCCGAGGAGGAAATCTACCTCGGTGAGATTCCGATCATGCTTGGCGGCGGCGAGTTCATCGTCAATGGTGCTGAACGCTGCATCGTCAGCCAGCTGCATCGCTCGCCCGGTGTCGACTTCGGCATCACGCAGGACCTTGGAGATCGCCCGCTGCACAGCGCCCGAATCATTCCCGAGCGTGGCTCGT
The DNA here is from genome assembly GCA_964598425.1 of uncultured Isosphaeraceae bacterium. Lineage (GTDB taxonomy): Bacteria > Planctomycetota > Phycisphaerae > Phycisphaerales > SM1A02 > UBA12567. The sequence goes on from CAZRBV010000007.1 coordinate 3,497, forward strand.
GGATCGAGTTGGAGGTCACCAAGAAGGACGTGCTGGCGATGAAGATCGACCAGTCGCCGAAGATTGCCGCGACGGTGTTTCTCCGGGCTCTGGACGAGTCCCTCAGCAGTACCGAGGCCATTCTCGAGACGTTCTACGACGTTGTCGCATGCCCCGTTGCCAAACTTGAACCGGAGCATTACTCCGCCGAGACGATTTTCACAGATGAGGGTGAGGAGCTCTGCCGAGTCGGGGCTCCGATAGGAGACGCCCTTGAGGCGCTCCAGTCTTCCAACGTGAAGAAGATCAACGTCGTGCAGGACCCGAGCGATCCGCTCATCCTCAACACGCTTGCCATGGAGCGTCTCGACTTCATGGCTGACGCCACAGAACACGAGGCCGCCCTGCTGCGAATCTACAGCCGCCTCCGCCCAGGTAATCCGCCGCAGCGCGACAAGGCCAAGGCTCTCTTCCGCGAGAAGTTCTTTGACGAGAACCGTTACCGGCTCGGCAAGGTCGGGCGGTTCCGAATCAACCGGAAGTTCGACATGGACATTCCGGAAGATGTGATGCATCTCCGCGGCGAAGACTTCATGGCCGTCACCCGCTACGTGCTCGACCTGAGGGCAAAGCGGAACAAGGCCTACATCGATGACATTGATCATCTGGGCAACCGCCGCCTCCGAACACTCGATGAACTGGCCGTCGAAGAGATGCGCAAGGGGTTCCTGAAACTCCGACGAACGGTTCAGGAACGCATGAGCGTCAAGGATCCGGACGAGCTCTCGAAGATCGCCGACCTCGTAAACTCGAAGTCGATCAGCAGCGCTATCGACTTCTTCTTCGGTCGCAGCGAGCTCTCTCAGGTCGTTGATCAGACGAACCCACTCTCGATGCTCGTTCACGAGCGGCGATTGTCAGCGCTCGGCCCTGGCGGTCTCAATCGAAAGCGGGCAGGCTTCGAGGTTCGAGACGTTCATATCTCGCACTATGGTCGAATCTGCCCGATTGAAACGCCGGAAGGCACCAACATCGGCCTGATCGCCTCGCTGGGCATCTTTGCTCGCGTCGATGAGTACGGTTTCATCCTCACTCCGTACCAGCGAGTGGACGGAGCGGAAGCCACTGGCGACGTCGAATACCTCCGCGCCGACCAGGAAATGCAGTCCATACTGGCCACAGCCGACTCGCTTACCGAAGGCAAGATCCGCGGCAAGCATGTGCTCTCTCGGGTCAGTGGCGAACTCAGCACAGTGCCAGCGAAGGAAGTCCAGTTCGTTGATGTCAGCCCGAAGCAGATTGTCGGCGTGTCAGCCTCGCTCATTCCCTTCCTTGAGCACGATGATGCCAACCGTGCGTTGATGGGCTCAAACATGCAGCGGCAGGCCGTGCCGCTCATTCGAGTGGACCCTCCGTTGGTAGGCACCGGCATGGAGCAGATCGCAGGTGAACACTCTGGCATGATCGTCAAAGCCCGTCGCGGCGGCACGATCACCAGCGTCGACGCCGAGCGGATCATCATCGACAACGCCGACGAATACGAATTGCAGCGATACCGCCAGCTCAACGAGCGAACCTGCCAGACTCAGAAGCCCGTTATCAACCTTGGTGATGTTGTCACTGAAGGACAGATCATCGCTGACGGCGCATCGACCAGCCTCGGGCAGATGGCGATTGGCCACAACACCCTCGTTGCGTTCAACACATTCGACGGATACAACTTCGAAGACGCAATCGTCGTGTCGGATCGATTGGTGCGCGATGACGACTTCACGTCAATTCACATCGAATCATTTACGGTCGAAGTTCGCGACACAAAACTCGGACGCGAAGAATTCACGGACGACATCCCCAACGTCTCGGAGAAACAACTTCGGAATCTTGACGAGCGTGGAATCATTCGCTGTGGCGCGCGAGTCGGCCCCGGCGATATTCTTGTCGGCAAGGTCAGCCCGAAGAGCAAGTCCGAGCTGACGCCCGAAGAGAAACTCCTTCACGCCATCTTTGGCCGCGCCGGTGAAGATGTGAAGAACGACTCCCTTGAGGTGTCCGCAGGCAGTAGCGGTATCGTCATTGGAACCCGCCACTTCAGCCGCCGCATGCATCTCAGCGACGAGCAGAAAGCCAAACTCAAGGCCGATATGACCGCATACGGCGATGAGATGAACGGGAAGGCGATCGTCCTCTTCCGAGAAATGATCGGCATGATCAACGAACTCATGGGTTCGGAGATGATCGATCCAACGACCCGCCAGAAAGTGGCCGCCTCCGACATCCCGGAAGTTGTTATCGAGCAGATTGAGAACTTCAACGAGAAGTGGATCAAGGGCTCGAAGGACGTCAGGGCCGAAGCTGTCACGATTCGCAATCAGTTCTGGCCCCGAATTGCAGCCGTCCAGGAAGAAAAGGAGCGTCGGCTCGCCCACATGAAGCGAGGCGATGAGCTTCAGAGCGGCGTACTCGAAATGGTCAAGGTCTATCTTGCAAACAAGCGGCAGATCTCGGTGGGAGACAAGATGGCCGGTCGCCACGGCAACAAGGGTGTCGTTGCCCGAATTGTTCCGGTGGAAGACATGCCATTCCTTGAAGACGGCACACCGGTCGACATCCTGCTCAACCCGCTCGGCGTGCCGAGCCGGATGAATGTTGGCCAGCTTCTGGAACTTCACATGGGATGGGCAGCCCGCGTGCTCGGATTCCAATGCATCACGCCTGTCTTTGACGGTGCCACCGAGCAGGAAGTGCTCGATTGCATCGACGAAGCGAACGCGCATGTTGATACTCGCCTCAACCAATTCGAAGAGACCGGCCAGAACCCGGGTGCGTCGCGCGAACTGCTCGCTCGCGTTCCCTTCGGTGGCAAGGCCCAGCTCTACGACGGGCGAACAGGCGAAGCATTCGCCCAGCCAACATCGCTTGGCTATATGTACATGCTCAAACTGCATCACCTGGTGGACGACAAGATCCACGCCCGCGCTACTGGCCCCTACAGCCTTATCACCCAGCAGCCGCTCGGCGGCAAGGCGCGAACGGGCGGCCAACGCTTCGGCGAAATGGAAGTCTGGGCGCTGGAAGGCTACGGAGCCGCGCACGTGCTTCAGGAGTTGCTCACCGTCAAGAGTGATGATGTCGAGGGTCGAACCAAGATCTACGACTCGATGGTCAAGGGAACGAACACACTTGAGGCAGGAATGCCCGTTGTGTTCGATGTCCTGTGCCACGAGATTCGCGGCCTCGGCATGAACATCAATCTTGAGAAGTCCCACGATGAAGTGGGTCCGCTGCTCTGACTGGCCCTGAGTGACTGAAACTGATCCCCCACTCGGATTTTTACGGACACACAATCCATGACCGAGAACGTCTTTGATCGAGTAAACGACTTCACATCAGTCAAGATCACCTTGGCGAGCCCCAATGACATCAGGAGTTGGAGCTTTGGTGAAGTCAAGAAGCCCGAAACGATCAACTACCGCACCTACCGACCTGAAAAGGACGGCCTCTTCTGCGAACGGATCTTCGGACCCGAGCGCGACTATGAGTGTGCGTGCGGCAAGTACAAGGGTACGAAGTTCAAGGGGATCATCTGCGATCGCTGCGGCGTCAAGGTTACGCATTCGCGTGTCCGACGGAAGCGCATGGGTCACATCAACCTGGCCGCACCCATCGTCCACATCTGGTTCTTCAAAGCGCTCCCCAGCCGCCTGGGAACCCTGCTCGGCATGAAGACATCTGACCTTGAGAAGGTCATTTACTTCCAGGACTATGTCATCACCGATCCCGGCGACACCGAACTGGAATACCGCCAGGTCGTCGACGAAGACACCTGCCGCGAACTCCAGCGTGAGTACGGACCATCCGCCTTCAAGGCCATGATGGGTGCCGACGCGGTCATTGAATTGCTCCATGGACTCGACCTGACTGAAACTGCGGCAGAGATCCGAGATGGCCTCACCAAGACGCGATCAAAGCAGAAGATCAAGGACCTCGCGAAGCGGCTCAAGATTGTCGAGCAGTTGCGAAACAGCGACAACGAACCTGCTTGGATGGTCCTCGATGTGATTCCGGTTATCCCTCCGGATCTGCGTCCACTTGTCCTCCTCGACTCGGGCAACTTTGCCACAAGCGACTTGAACGACTTGTACCGACGGATCATCAACCGGAACAACCGCCTCAAGAAGCTGATGGATCTCAACGCCCCGGAGGTCATTATCCGCAATGAAAAGCGGATGCTTCAGCAGGCAGTCGATGCACTCTTCGACAACGATCGATGCCGACGGCCTGTACTCGGAAGCAGCAACCGACCACTCAAATCGCTCACCGACATGATCAAGGGCAAGCAGGGCCGTTTCCGCGAGAACCTGCTGGGCAAGCGCGTGGATTACTCAGCGCGATCCGTCATTGTCGTCGGTCCCGAATTGAAACTCCATCAATGCGGTCTGCCCAAGAAGATCGCGCTTGAGTTGTATCAGCCGTTCATCATCAGACGCCTCAAAGAGCACGGGCTCGCAGACACGATCAAGTCGGCCAAGCGCATGCTCGAAAGACGCGATCCGGAAGTGTGGGACATTCTCGAGCAGGTGATCTACCAGCATCCCGTCATGCTCAACCGGGCGCCCACCCTGCACCGCATGGGTATTCAGGCCTTCGAACCTGTCCTCGTTGAAGGCAACGCCATCACGCTGCACCCGCTCGTCTGCACCGGATACAACGCAGACTTCGATGGCGATCAGATGGCGGTACACCTGCCCCTCTCTCTTGAGGCGCAGGTTGAGACGCATGTCCTCATGCTCTCGACGCACAACATCTTCTCGCCAGCGAATGGCAATCCGATCGTCTCGCCGAGCCAGGACATCATCATGGGCATGTACTTCCTCACCCACATGGATGAGGAGAACAAGAAGCCCGACCACGAACTCCACGCCTTCCGGGATCTGGCCGAAGCCCTGATGGCCCTCGAACACAAGCAGATCTCGCTCCACGAGCGAATTGTGGTGCGGCTTTCACGCTTCACGAATCAGGTCCTGAGCGAGAAGGGTGGCATTGAACCAATCGGCGAGAGTGGACGCGTCGTCACAACGGTCGGCCGCCTTCGATTCGCTGCAATTCTCCCGGACGGAATGCCGTTCTACAACTGCACGCTGGGCAAGAAGGGGTGCAGCCGCGTCATTGACGATACGTTCAAGTATTGCGGTCGCGCTGCCACGCTGACGCTGCTCGATGATCTCAAAGAGATTGGCTTCAAGACCGCCACAACGTCGGGCTTGTCCATTGCCATCACCGACATGCGTATCCCTGCGTCCAAGCCCGATCTGCTCGGCGCTGCCCAGAAAAAGGTCGACGCGGTCAAGCGGGCCTACGCGGCCGGTGCCATCACCGAGCGAGAGCGGCACAACCAGCTGCTCGACATCTGGGCTCATTGCAGAGAAGAACTCACCAAGGCACTTGTCGAGACGCTCAAGAATGATCGTCGCGACATGTCATCGCTGCAGGAAGTTCCAATCGACAGCACTGAGGGGCACGCCTACCTGAACCCCGTCTACCTCATGTCCACTTCAGGCGCCCGAGGCAATGTCAGTCAGATGCAGCAGCTCGCAGGCATGCGAGGGCTGATGGCCAAGCCGAGCGGCGAAATCATCGAAACGCCAATTCGAGCGAACTTCCGCGAAGGCCTCAATGTGCTTGAGTACTTCTCGTCAACTCACGGCGCGCGAAAGGGACTGGCCGATACCGCGCTCAAGACGGCAGACTCCGGGTACCTGACGCGAAAGCTGTACGACGTCGCTCAGGCGGTTGTCGTCACAGAACACAATTGCGGTACGCGGCGTGGCATTTCCAAGCGGGCGATCTACAAGGGCGAAGAAGTCGACGTCCCGCTGCGGGAGATCATCACGGGTCGAACATCCAGGCAGACGATTATCAATCCCCTTACCGATGCAGTTATCGTCAAGGAGAACAGCGTCATCACCGGCGCAATCGCCGCAGAGATAGAGCAGCTCGGTATTGACTCCGTGCAGGTTCGCAGTCCCCTGACGTGCGACACCGCCCGCGGCATCTGCGCCTGCTGCTACGGCATGGACATGTCGACAGGCAATCTCGTCGAAGGCGGCCTGGCAGTCGGCACGATTGCCGCGCAGTCGATCGGCGAACCCGGCACCCAGCTGACCATGCGTACCTTCCATACAGGCGGCATTGCTTCGCGCAGCCTGACGGAGACGTCCTATCGCGCTGGTCATTCCGGCACCGCTCAACTTCGTGAATGCCGAGAGGTCGAAGTTGAGATCGAGGGCACCAAGCAACTGGTGGCACTCAAGCGGCAGGGTGAGATAGCCGTTCTGGACGATCGTGGCCGGGAGTTGGAAAAGTACAAGGTCCCGTACGGTGGCATCATCCACGCGAAAGACGGCGGGAGTGTCTCGAAGGGGCAGGTTCTGATCGAGTGGAATCCCCACCTCACGCCTATTCTTGCCGAAGAAACCGGCGTTGTCCGATTCAAGGACATCGAAATCGGCAAGACGATCCGAAAGGAATCCGCCAAGGGCGCCGATCAGGATGAGCTGATTGTCATCGAGCACACGGGCGAGATGCATCCGCAGATCCTGATCGAAGACAAGGACGGCCACATCCTCGACTTCCATCATCTGCCGGCAAAGTGTCGAATCGAAGTTGAAGAAGGGCAGCAGATCAGTCAGGGCGTCATGCTTGCCCGACAGCCCAAGGACGTTGCCGGTTCGGCCGACATCGTCGGCGGCCTTCCACGGGTCACCGAGATCTTTGAAGCTCGGACGCCCAAGGACCCGGCGATCATGTCCAAGGTCTCCGGAACGATTGAATTGCACGACGACGTCCGTAAGAACAAGATGACTGTTCGAGTTATCACTGATGTCCAGGAAGAAATCGACCACCACGTTCCACAGGGCAAGCATCTGCTTGTACATGCTGGAGACTGGGTGGAAGCAGGCGATCCTCTCACCGAAGGACCACTTGATCCGCAGGAGATTCTGTCAATCCGCGGCGAAGAATTCGTCTTCAACTACATGCTGGACGAAGTCCAGAATGTGTACCGCGCGCAGGGTGTTCCGATCTCCGACAAGCACATCGAGACAATCCTTTCGTGCATGCTCTCCAAGGTACTCGTCAAACGGGCTGGCGACACCGGCTTGCTGCCGGAGGAAATCATTGATCGCCATGCCTTCCGCGCCCACAATCAGGCCACGAGTGCCAAGCTGCGCATTGAAGATGCTGGCGAGACGTCAATGATTGTTGGTGACCTCGTCGATCGCGCCGAAGTCAAAGAAGCCAATGCAATTGCCGAAGCCGAAGGCAAGAAGCCAGCCAAGACCAAGCGGGCTCAGCCTGCCACCGGCCAGACACTGCTGCTCGGCATCACCAAGGCCTCCCTGCAATCGGATTCGTTCCTCTCAAGTGCCTCATTCCAGGAGACCACCAAGGTCCTCACCGAGGCATCGCTCCGAGGCGCCGTCGACGAACTCCGAGGACTCAAGGAAAACGTCCTGCTCGGGCATCTGATCCCCGCAGGCACTGGATTCCGAACGTATACGGACATGCAGGTCGAGCGGCTCGCAGAGCCGCTTACGACCGAGGAGGACGACGCCAGGGCAGCCATGGAGGCCGCCACGGCCAGAGCTGAGGCCCTCGGCGCCGAGCCACCGACCATCATGGGCGGTAGCCAGGCGGAGCCTGAAGAGACCCCCCCACTGGAGGCTCTCACGGCGGGCTCCGCGGAGAATCCAGCAACGGGCGGCTGACTCGACTGGACTCTCTGAGCCGTCCCACTCAAGCATGACACCAAACCGCATCGCCCCTCCCAATTCGGGAGGGGCGATGTATGCAATGCAGTCCATGATTGGGGATCTCTGCTTCCTCCAGCCCCCAATACTCGCCCTTCGGAACCCACGATCGAGCCCTGCAGGCCAATCGCCGTCACTGGTTCGCACGGACTGGCTCCGGGGCGCCGCTGGTGGCGACAGCTCTAGTCACCACCTGACAGGGAGGGCCACCAGAGCCTCGTGGCCCCAATGATCGATTGCCTGCTGACGAGCTGCCGCAGAAGTGGAACCCAGCCCGCGTTGGTGCGTGGCCAGCCACACTGGATGAATCCACCTTGGCGGCAAGAGGCCATCTGGACCCCCATTCAACGCCGCGGGCGATATACTCCGAACTCCGTTTCGTTGTCCGCTCAGGGCACAGAATGGATGGATCCTGAACAGTAGTTAGAGCGAATACAACTACCTCCGGGCCATGGATTTGCGTGAGAGAATACGGGCCGGTTCCGACCGCCTCCGGGTTTGGGCCACAGCGGCCTTCGGTCAGATCAGGTTGAGAGAGCCTCGGGATTGTTCCCCGAGGAGTGAGCAAGGCCACCAAGGCCGAGAGATGAGACGACACATGAATACCAGTCGCCGCGTTCGCCTTACCTTTCTTGCAGTGATGTCGCTGGCCACTGCAGGTGCTGTCATGGCTGCCCGCCCAGGAGCGGGCACGATCCAGGGAAACGCAGACTTCACGAGTGCTGCTACGCCTGCAGCAGGATTGTCTCAGGCTTCATCCACTCAATCCGTGGTGATTCCGGACGATCTGCAGAACCACCGACTCAAGGTCCGGCTCAGTCGCGATCTCGGGGCTCGCCTCCTTCCCGATGGACGGCTCTTCTCCATGAAAGGCCGCGATCTCACTGGAGTCGCAGGCCTGTTGGATTCGCTCGCCGTCCAACTCAGCCCTGCCACAACGATTCCCGAGTCAGAACTGCAACGGCTCCGACGGCGTGCCACGATGCGGAGCGGCGGATCATTTGCTGACATTGGCGCGACGTTCTGGGTCAATGGCAATCCCGAGGAGATGGGGCACGTCGCTCGACGACTGGCCCGACTGACCGAATTCGAAGTTGTGTCGTTTGCAAGGCAAGCACCGCAACCGGCCGTGCCGATCACACGACATCGCGATGTTCGGGGCAGTCAGCAGGTCGCCAGTCGAGGCATGTTCGAGCGTGAGCAGGACCGACCGATAGATCCCGCGCTCGAGACCATCCGTGAGTACAAGGCTCAGCAGGAAGACAGGCTTCGCGATGGTCTCATTGCAGGACTCGAAGCAAGCGAACGTCTGCGGCTGAAAGGCATCGAGGACCGAGATGACGCCACCATGGCAGCAAGCCAGAAACACGCTCACGACGCACCTGTACGGAGCGGTGGCAGAGCGAATTCCTGCTGTTTCCACATCTTTGTTGAGAGCGTGCTCGCGGCGGAGGCGTACGGCCCGCTCTACCTGAGCGGCTCTCAGAACGGTGTTGCCGACGAAGATGCGTGCCAGGTCCTTGCCCAGCAGGCAGCCCGCGAATACCTGGAATCTGCGACTGGGCCACAGGACTGGTCCCAATTGGTCACAATCGAATTCGACGAAGATGGCACGGCCCCGGGCTCCTGCCGCTCGTTCGGCGCCTGCTGCACGGATAGCGGAGAAGCTGGGGTTGTCTTGCGAGGTGGCTCGAACAGTTATCAGGACGAGTGCGATGAGATCCCAAGCGCCTTCTTTACGCCAGGCGACCCGGTTCCCACACTACCCAGTGACGTCGGCCTCTCCTGGGAATGGGGAGAGTGGACGCGTGCATACCAGAACTGCGATGTCTGCCGCCTCCAGTTTGGCATGTGCTGCTTCACCGCTGAAGCGGTAGACACCGTCGAGACCGAAGACTACGAAGATACCCAGATCGGATCGACAACCAATGACAAGTTCCGCGACTGCAACGTCGCTTCTGCCAGCACAGCCAATGCGCCTGGTGTCCCCACGTATGTGCAGAATTGGGTGCCGTCAACTGTAGGCGGCCGCTGGAATCAGCCAGACATGGAGCCGTTGCCACTGGCCATCTATACCGGAAATCTGCGATCGGCAGACGTCAACTTCACGCCGCAGTGGCAGGGGCACGGCCTCTTGGAGGAGAACCAGACCCCGTTCCCCTGGGACGCAACGGAGACCAACCCGTGGCCTTACTCCAACCCGTGGATGCGGACCCAGCCCGGCATGTTGCCGGTCATCGGATCGTCGAGGCTCGTGACCAACAACGATGACTCGTCCGCTGAAGAGCGATGCCTCTCTCTGGCAGGCATGTGGAACGGTTACGTCAATGAGGCTGATTTGGACAACTTCCCCACGCTGCTCTTCGAGGGTGAAAGACTGTGCCTTGAGGAGGAGACGATTCTCGGCGGGTGCATGACGTCCGATGGTTCCGTCCTGATTATGGACAGGGGGGCCTGTGGCGACGAGGCTGGACTCCTGGGCCTCGATCTGGCGGACATTCCAAATCCGCTCTGGCAGGCGAACATGCTTAATCCGTCACTGCTGATCCCTGACGAGCAAGGGAACCCTTCCCACCAGATTCACAAGAACCAGTGGCGGCCGACCTGGGCGCTGTGGTTCACACCGCCAACGACGACGTGCCCCTTTGTTGACTGCGGCAGCGCAACAGATCCGGCAGGCGTATCACCTGCATTCATCACCTGGTGTCCACCCTGGAGTCCGACCCGAGACGATGCCATCGATCCGCTCTGCTCGCAGAGCAGTTCTCCGGGGTACGAGGTTCCCCCGTGGGAATACATGGGTCAGTATGTCGAGTGGACCGGCTGGGATCCGGAATTGTGGTATTCCCAGGGCGTCACGCTTGGCATGACCGAGAGTGATTTTCTGGACTGGTTCCCCCCACTGACCATCGACACCGGACTGTTGCCTGCCCATGACACTGGCGAAGTCACCGAGGGCATCTTCGAACCAGGCTTCTACGGCAATGTCGTGAAGTTTGGTCTGACCCCGACCTGTACGCAGTACGAGAACACACCCACCCAGGGGTTGGCAACACAGCGACCGTACACCGATAGTCCGTGGGATTATGGGTCGGGCGAACCGTGGTGGCTCGTGTATCCCACATGGAACCAGTGGATCTATGGCTGGCAGGTTGACAACTTTGACGCTGAAACCGCCGGCGGTGTCGTCCCTCAAGTGTTGTATCCGTTCAACGATGGTTTCAATCGCTGGACAGACGCTGCGTACTTGTTTGACTACGGTTCTGCGCCCGACCCAGATGACCTGACAAACGCGAGATACGTCCAGTCACCCGCACCCGGGGTCACGACGTGGATGTATCAGGGTGATATGGGCGCGGGGGGAGCGGTCCCTCCAGGCGGTCATACCCCCGAGGGGTACAGCGGCCCCTATGTCTTCTCATATCTCATCCCATCGGAATTCCCCCTCGAGGGTGACCCCACGCGCGGCAGTTGCTTTTTCCCGCACAGCGTGACATTCCCAACGCTGTTTGACTCGCATGAACTTGATGGTGAACAGGCGTGCTACGTCGGCAACTACTGCAATGACGAGAGCTGCTGCAACGCGGTCGACGCCATTCAGCCAGGCTGCTGCGCAGGCACTGGCGAGCATGTGCTGTGGGATCCGGAGTGCATCCAGGTTGCCATTGATCTCTACCTGAGTGATCAGAGCACCGCGTACTTCGATTCGAGCTTCCACTATGAAGACTTCACGTGCGGCGGGATTACACCTTTCCTGGTACCGAGTTGGCCCGTGTCCGAGGATGGGGCGTACGATCCGACCTACGCGTATCCGGTTGACAAACCGGCGCCTCGCGTTCTCTTTACGCCTGGCCAGTACAACCCCGACCCGCGAAATGTCTCCATCAATCCGTATCTCGATGCGGTCCTCCCGGACTACATTGACCCCACGTACGTTGATGGTTCGTGCGAGGTTGCGGACACAAGTTTGATCAACTCGCTCTCACCGCCACTGCCGGTGCCGCCCGACAATCCAGGCTTCGCTGACTACGAGCAGGTGCGAGATCAAGCTGGACGCTTGTACCAGTTCGTTCCCCGCTGTCAGGGCATCTTCTCGTCGGCCGGGCAATGCAACGTCCCAGGCACCGAGAGTGGCCGAAGCGCCTGGGAGGCGGTTGCGGATGATGAAAGCATCTACATCGGGTGCCAGGACTTCGACTGCTGCATGCGGGTTGTCGCCACCATGCTGCAGGAGAAGGATGCAACCAAGGGCGCAGATGCCTACACGGATCTGGAATGGATCAACTTTGTCCACATGGGCTCGACCGACAGCGATGTACCGATGTCTGGCCAGTGGACGCCGTACATGGCCATGAAGGCTCGGGAACTGTGCTACCCCGCGATTGAGTCATCTGCGACGACGCCCGACTTCTTCCCGTTGCAACTGCACGCCGGCACCGAGGCATACCAGCAGGTTGCTGGAGCGCCTGGCGAGAAGTCATCCGTCTACATCGAAGGCCCGGACGCCAGCGATGTCACTGCGAACGAGACGCTCCGCCAGTTGATCTACGCGCCGCTTTCATGGACCGACCCGCTGGGTACGGTTGCCACTGGAGAATGCCTCCCGCCGCGACAGAACATTCATGAGATGTGCCCAGCCCCCTATTACAGAGCCGAGGGTATGGGCCTCTGGCCTGAGTCTGATCCGTTTGAGTTCGGCAATCAGGACTTCTTCAAGACGTGGACGTCCGGGATGTCATACCTCTCGCAAGTCAGCGGAGAAGAACTCAATCCGTACGGCGAAGGCATGAAGATCGCCGTACTCTCTGAGTCGGCATGGCTCCAGACCTGGCAACCACCGTTTGGAGGCGGTCCGGTTCAGGGTGCTGTACACGAGGATCTGGAGAATGTCATCCTCGAAGGCCCTGCCATGGGACTTCCCGAGGTCATCATTGACTTCAGCGACCCCGCCGCCGCCGCGCGTGGCACTGCCGTCCTTGGCGTTCTTGCGGCAACCGACAATGGGTTTGGCGTGACTGGCATGGCGCACAACGCCCAGACCTACTACTTCCCGACTCGCGCGGTGCCCGCTCCCGGGCTTGGACCGCAAGAGCGGCTTGAGGATGCCTTCATTCACGCGATTTCGATTCTCGATTCCGGCGATGTGCTCCTGCTCGCGCTCGACACGTCGAGCAGCGGCTTCATGCTTGCTGACCCGGAACTCCTTGACCTGATCACCCTGGCGGCTGCCTCTGATATCCACGTGGTCATCCCCGCTGGAGATACGGCGAGTCCAATCCCCGCCGTGGCAGAATTCACAGGCATCGAGAACGTCACCGTTGTTGGAGCCGCTGTCCCCGGAAGCGACAATCAGTATCTGCGATGGTGGACTTCGAACTACTTCGCCGAAGATGACACCGTCACGTCCCCAACCCTTGGAGCACCAAATATCTGCGCCTGGGGCGGCGCCGTCACCACGACCGGTGGCAATGCCAACCTTACCCTGCTCACCATCGATGGCGCTGCTGATGTCGATCCCACGGACGGCACGTATCAGCTCACCGAAACGGGCCGCGCGAGGTCATACACCAACGACTTTGGATCGCAGCTGGATGGCACAATCGCAGCGGCCTCGCAGGTCGCCGCGAGTCTGGCCTGCGCCCAGAGCTTCTGCGCAAGCTGGTACGGCGATCCCCTTATTCCAAGCGTCATGCAAGGTCGGCTGTATGGCACCGCCGTCTACGGCAACGCTGGAGGCCAGCCCGCTGGTCTGACTGTCACGCCTGGCAACAGCAGCGGCCCCTTCACATGGGATCTCGACGCCGCGGAGGACGCCGAGCAGCGAAGCATCGGCCGAATCCCGAGGCTTGGCCGGCTCCTCGAGAATCTCGCGTTCACAACCCCCGACGACGAAGACTTCGCTGACGAGATCCCGTTCCGAATCATTCGCATGGACATCGTGTCCGGCAATCTTGAAGACGGCTCCCGATTCAGCCTCATGCTGCAGGGGGATGATGAATGGGCATGGCTCAGCAGTGAACAGACAGGGCCAGGCAAGCAGACCGTAGATTTCTACACGCCTGGGACGATTCGGTATACCTCGCACCGCGACTTCACCGATGTTCAGCTCACCTGCGAGATCGCAGAAGATCTCATTTCCACCAGTGGGTTTGGAATCTTCTCCGTCCGGGCCGGGCCGGACAACTCGGGATTCTTCAAGACGTATGTCTTTGACTTCAACCGAAATGCGTGGAGGCAGTTCTCTCCGGATCAGAACCCTCCCGCCACCACCCCGCGGGAGTGGCCTGCTGAGCCGTGGCCTGGTGCCCCCGTCGGTTTGAACCGGTACCTTGAGCCTGAGACAGGTCGAATGTACATCCGACTGCTGACCAGTTCGATCACCAATGAGGATTACCATTACTACCTCGACTTCGTCGAACTTCAAGGCGTCCTTGGCGGTGACATACCGCACTGATCTCACGCATTGCAGACAGTGGGGCGAACTCAGACCCCATTGAATTCGTTCATTGTGCCAGCCGGCTCCCTTCGGGGAGCGGGCTGTGTTGTGTTTCCACTCTCGTGACACGATGACCACGGAACAGCTCAACGCATCTCATCTCTCCGAGTCAGACGTAATGTCCATCCCTCAGATCAGCCGAATGGCCGCGTCCGGGGCTTCTCAAAGATGCAGTCAAGCAAAGACACGCCAATGGGGGATAGGCGGCACGCCTCCTTTGAGGGCGGCAGCGAACGCCTGAGCGCAGATACTGATTCTGTGACAGTGCGAGGAACCCGACTCGACGATTCAGGGGGAACGCCACCGCATGACGATTCGATTCCCTGGAGGGGCCACCTCTACTTCGGTCATGAATGCGCGGATCAGCGCCAACCCTCGGCCCGATGCAATAGTGAGATTCTCATCCGCTGTCGGATCGGGAACCGAGGAGGGATCGAATCCCGGTCCCATGTCCTCCACCGTCAAGGTCACCGCATGCGGCGAAACCTCGGCTTCAACACGTAGCTCCAGTGACTGATCTCCGCCGTGCCCGTGGCGAATGGCGTTCGCCAGTGCTTCCTCCGTCGCGAGCCGAACAGCAAAGACAACGGCGGAATCCAATTGGGCGGTGGTCATCGCCTCAAGGATCTCCTCGAGTACGGCTTGACAGGAATCACGATCCCCGAGAATTCGCCAAGACCCTCGCCAGCACGGATCAGGACTCATGTCTCTCCCCCAATCCACGGCAGGGCCAAGGCCGGTCGTGCACTCGTCGGACTGCCGCCAATGAATTCACACCACGCCAGCGCTGCGATGATTGCCCGCCAGGTTCCCACGTCACGCCGTGCTCGTATGCACGCCTCTGGACCGTTGAACGCCACCATCAGGACATCTGCAGCGGGCACCAACAGGAGGCAGCACGTCAGCCGACTTCGCACAGCATCTCTCAATTCTCATTCAGCAGCATGGATCTGGCAGCGGCGAAATCCACTTCGCTCTGAAGTACCTGATCAAGCCGGGTGATGCGAAACACCTCAGCGATTGGCTCGGCAATGTGGATCAGGCACAGCCCACCCGATCGATCCTGCATCTTGCTGTTCAAGGTAATCAGAAGGCCAAGCGCAGACGAACTCAGGTGCTGGACATCCTCGAAGTTCAACACGAGATTCGCTGATGACGCTCCGAGAAGGACCGTGTCGATCTCCTCGCCAATGTCGCGAATCATCATTTCGTCGAGAATGTGATGATCAATCAGGGTGATCTCGGTAACGCCACCCTCATCCCGAACACGCACGTGTTGATACTTGCCGGACACGGGACGACCTCCTCAGGATTTCAACACAACGTTCCCGCGATCGTGCAGACACTCGGCCGTCCCACGGAGAAGAACGCGAGCCCACTTCACTGCGTGTAGGCCGATCCTAAACGCAACGACTCACTCAGACCCGGGAAGAGTTGATCCTCGTTCTCGTGCTGCAGGATGATCTCCGGTCGCAACAGAATGAGCATTGTGTTTTCTTCCGTCGCTGTAATGCGGTTCGCAAAGAAGCGATTGATGTAGGGGATCTTGGACAGGAGTGGAACTCCCGCTTCGGTCTCAAACTCTTCGCTCGTACGGTATCCGCCCAGCATGGCCGTGCCCTTGTCCGGCACTGACGTCGTAACCCGCAGCTGCTGCACCGAAACAGTAGGCAACTGAATCCGGCCAGCAAAGTTCGCTGCACCACCGCCTCCGATGCCACCACCACCAGCAGCTCCGGTTGTGGCCGCCGTTGCAATACCGTCCAATTCGGACTTCTGAAAGTTGACATTCATTGTGACATAGCGGCGGTCAGCCGATGCTGCTCCCTTGATGTGAAGCATCACACCGGTGTTGATCGTGCCAACCTGCGGCACGAATGCGCCAGAACCGCTTCCCGAGGTCGCCGTCAATCCTTGCACGTAGGCCTCTTCGGTCGTGATCGAGATCCACGCGCCCTGACCATTGAAGAAGGTGAGGCGGGGTGATGACAGCTGAACCGATCGCTCGTCCGCCTGCGTGGCCTTGACAAGCAAGTCGACCTGGATGTCATCGAGATACTTCATGCCGAACCCGAGCGCCGGCGCATCGCCCAGAAGCTGCTGGCCGAAGACAGGCGCGGCACCTGATGCGATCGACTCGACGATGCTCAGGCTGTTATTGACAACTCCGATCGGGCTCCAACCTGTCTGGTTTCCACCGAGTCGCACTGGAGCGCCATCGCCGCCGATACCACCGAAGATGTACTCCACGCCACCGAGGTCATCTGTGGCGGTTGCCTCGAGCGCGCCGTAGTTGATCGTATTGAGCGGCGCGATCGGGTTTCCGTTCTCATCCAGTTGGTTGATTGTGCTCCACAGCACCGCAGGCTTCAATTGGCCTGCACTCGCGCCGCCGGTAAAGAAGAAGTCGCTGAGGTTGGCCGAAGGATCCTGCTCCTTCAGATCACCCCACATCCCATTGTTCGTATTGAAATACAGGTCCAGATCGACCCCAATCTCTTCAAACCAATCGGTCTTGATCCGAAGAAATCGAGCTTCGACACTGATCAGGACCGAGCGCGCCTCGCGAAGCTGCCGGAGCAACTTGCCGATCTTGATGTGATTCGCAGGGGTCTGGCGAACGACGAGGTTTCGATTGAAAAGCATCGGATCGCCAATCGTGTCCTCGAACCAGCTTGGGGGATCAACGTTCTTCTTGATGATCTCAATGAGATTGTTGAGGAGCTCCTCTTCGTCAGCGTCGTCATCTCCGTAGACGCCCCCTTCGCCGACGACGTGGCCGCCGCCGCCGCCGACGGCGCCGCCGCCACCGCCGCCGCCTCCTCCGCCGCCGCCGCCGCCGCCGCCGCCGCCGCCGCCGCCACCACCACCGAGATTCAAGTTCGGCGGGTCGTTGAAGTTCGGAATGGGCATGACGAGGTCGCGGATGTCGTACACGATCGGGATCACGCGCCGCTGCAAGGCCGCCTTGGTTGAGATGACAAGCATCCCATCCTGAACGTCCCACTCGGGATGCGTATTCTCGTCACCAACTTGCTGAAGAAGGCGTGAGAGCACGATGTCCATGGGCTGCTCGTTGAGATCCAACTCCAGCTCTGTGTCCTGGTCTATCCCTTCTTCTTCCAGAGATTTCCAGTCCGTATAGATCCGAAGCCCACCCATTGCCTCTGAAAGAATATTCAGTGCTGACTCAAAAGTCGTCGTCGGAGGGAACGTGAAGGGAAGCTTGATTTCCTGCAACTTCCGGAAGACCGCGCGGTCCGCTGGAGGCATCATGTAGCCGCCATCGGTCCCCCTGCGATGGCTGATCTGCGGCCAGTCTTCCGGATACGTCATCAGACCACTGATCGATCGATCACCCGGGCCACTGAGATTACGAGTCGGAATCTGCTGCAGCCGCTGTTGATCCAGTGAAAGCTCTGCTTCGCCGTACGCCCGCTGCTGCTGATAGTCGCTGAATCGCCGGTACATGTCCGTTGTACGGATCACATCACGCAGCGCCAAGGCCGCAGGATTCTGGGGATCGATAAACAAAATCTCGTCAAGAACCTGCAGGGCTTCGCGGTACTTCAGTTCCGCCTGAAGATGACGAACCCGAATGAGATTCTCGGTAATGATCTTGGCCTTCTCTGTCTCGGCCTTGTGAATCTCTGACGCGCGTGAGCTCTCGGCCTCCTGCGTGGCCGCTTGCTGCGCAAGCAGCCTGGCGTTCACGCGGGCCTCGCCGATGACGGAAATCAAGTCCTCGGCACGCGTATTCATGGACTCCAACTCGCCCTGCGACAAGTACTGCTTGCGTTGACGCAATTTGATCTGCGCAGTCAAGATAGCTCGGTCGGCGCCAGCGAAGTCCTCCTGAGACATCAGCTGGTTTGCTCGTGCATAGCCTTCCTCAAACTCAACGGTCGCCCGGGATCGCTGCTCTTGATACTGCTGCTCGACTGACGTGGCACCTGTTGCCTTCGATCCGGTCAGCATGCTGCCCTTGTCCAGCATCGCCATCGCTTGCTGGTAACCACGGCTCGCCTGCTCATTGCCAGGCATCAACTGCAGAACCTCCGAGTACTTGGCGGCCGCTTGACGCCACAGTCCTTCACGCTCCAATCGACGAGCAGCAAGCAAGGCGGCATTCACCTTCGCTGCGTGTTGGGTCGCAAGGTCGACGTGATCGGTCTTGTCACTGGACGCATCGCCGTCGGCGGCGCGTACGCACGGTGCGTACGTTGCCGCCACAGTTGTTGCCAAAGTCCAGATCCAGATACGCCCCATAAGGCGGCAGTTCATGCGTGGTCTCCACTCTCAATCTCGGAACGCGACGACCCCCCACGGCCAGCCTCTCAATGCTGGCTGCAGGATTACCGGCCACACCCGGCGATTCCATTTCGCCAGCCGCGCCGAGAGGGCGTACGGTAGCCCTAGGGGCCGTTTCCTGCAACCTGCTGAACCGACCTGCGGGCTGCCATAACCGAGCCGAACCAACCGAAGAGGCAGGCTGACTCATGGGGGCCGGGCGAGGCCTCCGGGTGGAACTGGACACCGCGAATCGGCAGTGTCTCGTGCCGGAACCCGGCCACCGTGCCATCATTGAGGTGGGCATGCGTGACGACACAGCCAGCAGCCGTCAGCGAATCCGCATCGACGCAGAATCCATGATTCTGGCTCGTAATGAAGATCCGCTCGGTTTCAAGGTCGCGAACGGGCTGATTGGCCCCCCGGTGGCCGAAGGGCAGTTTCCAGGTCGTCGCCCCCAAGGCAAGGGCCAGAAGCTGATGGCCCAAACAAATACCAAACAGGGGGACCTCTCCTATCAGTGCTCGCAGTGGCTCTATGACCGAAGTGACGGCCGCGGGATCGCCCGGGCCATTGGACACGAAAACGCCCTCGGGCTCCATTGCCAGAATGTCCTCCGCGGACGTCCCTGCCGGCACAGGACGGACCTCGCAGCCCGCCGAAACCAAGTGTCGAAAGATGTTGCGTTTGGCTCCGCAATCGATCGCCACAACGCGGTACGGACGATCCACCGGAATGCCATCCGAGGGTGGCCACCAGGCGTCCAGTGGCTCGTTCCAGGCCTCGGGGGGGCTCGCCCCCGCCTCGCTGGCCAGATCTTGCCCCTCCATTTCGGGAAGGCTTCTGGCAAGTGCCACCAGTTCATCGTCGCCACGATGATCGGCAATTGCCAGCACCCCACGGAGTACACCAGCCCCCCGAAGCCTCCGGACGAGCGCACGCGTATCGATGCCCGTCACACCCGGAATCTCTGACCGCTCAAGCCATTCAGAGAGCCCCTCCTCGGACCGACAATTGGATCGAAGCGACGCCAGCTCCCGCACCACATAGCCAGCAACCTGCGGAGCAGCGGCCTCGGTGTCATGGTCACACACCCCGTAATTCCCGACATGGGAGGTAGTCGAGACCAGAATCTGGCCCCGATAGCTGGGATCGGTAAGTGATTCCTGATAGCCGGTCATGGCGGTTGAGAAAACAACCTCGCCGCAGGCGGTTCTGGGGGCTCCAAAACCACAGCCTGTGAAGACTGCGCCGTCCTCAAGAACAAGTCGCGCCGATAGGATCGCATCCGGCATGCTTGGAAGTGTAGACAATGCTGGCGTGCAGGATCTCTTTCCCGAACCTATTGCTGGCTGGGTCCGCGTTGCCGTGGATCGGCCCATTGACCACGCCGGGTCGGGGCTCTCCTATGCGGTCCCTCCCGAACTCGCCGACGTCGAGCCCGGTGAAGCCGTCACCGTGCCTCTGGGGCGTGGGAACACACCAACTGCAGGCTGGGTGATGTGCCGACCAACGCAGACGCCCCCTGCCAAATCGTCGAAAGTCAAACATGTGCTGGGCAGGCATGATCGACCGCGGCTCTCCAGCGAACTCCTGGAACTTGGCCAGTGGGTGGCGCGGTACTACCTGGCGCCCCTGGGCCCGACACTCTCAAGCATGGTCCCCGCCCCCGTGCGGCGGCAGGCGGGCCGCGTGCAGCGGCGGTTCTACACCCCGATGCCAATGCCTGAGGACGTGCCGCGGCTCGGCCCGGCGCAGCAGAAGGTGCTTGAAGCAATTCAGTCACTGTCACCGGAAGATCTCCCGGTGGAGCGAACGCGACTCAAAGAACTCGCCAACATCGGCACTTTCGGACCGATTACTGCGCTAACCGAGCGAGGGCTGATCCAAGAGCACCGGCGCACGCTCGTCGAATCCACGTGGTCACCGCGACATCTCGACACTGCAGCAGCCCCGGTTCCAACAGAACCACAGCAGCAGATCATCGACAAGGTCTCGAGCTGCCTTGGCAATGGCTTTTCCGCGCACCTGCTACGGGGCGTCACGGGAAGTGGAAAAACCGAGGTGTATCTGAGGCTCATCGATCGCGTACTTCAACGTGGCCAGCACGTTCTTGTTCTGGTCCCGGAGATCTCCCTCACACCACACACGGCATCCCGACTGGCAAGCAGGTTTCCAGCCGAGTCGATCGGGCTTGTGCACTCGGCGCTCCCACCAGCCGCCCGCAATGGGTATTGGGATTCCATCCAACGCGGAGAATCTCGCATTGTCCTCGGAGCTCGGAGTGCGGTCTTCGCGCCCATTCCTCCAATGCAGCTCGGCCTCGTCATCGTGGACGAGGAACACGACTCCTCCTTCAAACAGGACTCCAGCCCCCGGTATCACGGCCGAGACGTCGCCATTCGACGCGCCCAGATGGCCAACTGCCCGATCATGCTGTGCAGCGGCACCCCTTCGCTTGAAAGCTGGCACAACGCCAACACGCGAGTTGACTGGAAGTTGCACCGGCTGGATCAACGCGCGCCCGGGCTGACCACCCCTCGGACCCGAATTGTCAACATGACCGAGGAACGCCGCCACGATCCGCGATACCGAGGCGCCCTTGGACCAACACTCCGAAGTGCGCTGTCCCGAACGCTGGAGGCAGGCCATCAAGCCTTGCTTCTTCTCAATCGGCGGGGCTGGGCAACTCATATCGCGTGCGCGAGTCGATCATGCGGATGGGTTCTTGAATGTGAACATTGCGATGTCACCATGGTCTACCACCGCGCTGGAGATCTCCCAAGCGGAGGATTCCTCAGATGTCATCACTGCCATCGTGAAGTTCGCCTTCCCCGCACATGCCCTGACTGCGGCGGAAAGCCAGTACGACTGGGGTCGGGCACACAGCGAATCGAGGAAGAGGTCCTTGCGATCCGGCCAGAGTTGACACTCGGCGACACGCTGTTTCGAATGGACTCCGATTCCATGCAGCGGGCTGATCAGTTTCATACTGTCCTCGCGGCCTTCCAACAGGGCGACATTCGAGTCCTTCTCGGAACACAGATGATCGCCAAGGGGCTCGATGTGCCGGGCGTTCGATTGGTCGGCGTCGTCGACGCAGATACGGCGCTGCACATGCCGGACTTTCGAGCTGGCGAGCGGACCATGCAGCTCGTCGCTCAAGTCACAGGCAGATGCGGACGCGGGCTCGCCCCCGGCACGGCAATCGTGCAGACTCTTGATCCGGACGCCCCTGCGATCACGATGGCATGCGACGGCCGCATCGAGGACTTTCTCGTTCAGGAGTGCCGGCAGCGGCGCGATGCTGCGCTGCCACCGGCCACCCGAATGTCGCGGATCATTGCTCGGAACGAAGATCTCTCCGCGTGCGAGCAGATCATCGAGGATGCTGCGAAGACGCTTCGTGCGATGGCGCCGCAGGGCGGTGACGTCATCGGGCCGATGCCGTGTCCACTGGCTCGCATTCGAGGCCAGCACCGCCGGGAGATCCTCATCACCGCGCCGGCTGCCGATGTCCTTCAGCGGTGGCTTCACGAAGCCCGGAGTGAGCGGGCCCTGGGAGACCCCTCGCTGATCATCGATGTCGACCCGACCTCGCTGCTCTAAAGAGCCGCTCATACAGCGAGCCGTGGCGCGGTACAATTGCCGGTCTTGGCGGTACCCGCCACTCGCCCTTTCACCCACCATTGGCTTCACGATGGACGGCTCCACAATGGATCCGCAACAACAGAGCTCGCCCCACCAGCAATCGGTCGCCGTGCCACTGGATACGCCGCCGCCAGCGGTTCCGGGAGTCAACGGCTGGAATGCCGCGTGGGTTGATGACATGCACCGTCGGTGGCAGCGAGGCCCGATGGATGTCCCCGAATCATGGCGACACTTCTTCGAAGGCTTCGAGCTCGCGTCGTCAACCACGCACCATGCAGAGAACACTGGCGAGCCTGCCATCTGGAGACTGATCTCCGCGTATCGACGATGGGGACACCTGGCAGCACACATTGATCCGCTCGGCCGCCGCATGCCAGCGCGACCCCCAATCCAACTTGGTGATGTCGGACTGAGCGAGCAGGACCTGAAGACGGCATGGGATCCAGGCCCCCTGCCACTTCCGAATCCTTCAACCCTCGCAACCATTCAATCCCACCTGCAGCACAGTTGGTGTGGCACGATGGGCATTGAGAGTGAACATCTTCGATGCGAGACGAAACGCAATTGGTGGCGCTCAAAAATTGAGTCAAAGGGCGCCCGCGCTCCTCTCCCCGACGCGGTACGCCGTCGCATCCTCCTTGCGATTCAACGCGCCACCGGGCTTGAGCGCTTTCTCATGCGTCGTTATGTAGGCAGTAAGTGGTTCAGCCTCGAGGGCTGCGAGTCACTCATTCCAATGCTGACGGAGTTGCTCGAGTCTGCGGCAGAACAGAACGTCGAGGAAGTCGCATTCGGCATGGCTCATCGAGGCCGCGTCAATGTCCTTGTCAACATCCTCGAAAAGTCGTACGACCAACTCTTCACGGAATTCGAAGAAGCGTGGACAGAGGACTTCCTCGACAGTGGCGGAGACGTGAAGTACCACCGCGGCTACAGCACCACTATCACGACGTCCAATGGTCGCCCAATGCATCTCACGATGGCATCGAATCCTTCCCATCTTGAATGGGGCCATCCGGTCGTACTCGGACGGGTTCGCGCCAAGCAGCGCCTGCGAGGAGACACAACTCGCAGTCGGTGTCTTCCTGTTCTACTTCACGGCGATGCCGCAATTGCGGGGCAGGGAGTCGTGCAGGAACTGGCGAATATGGCCGGCCTGGAACCGTATGACGTAGGCGGCTCAATCCACATCATCATCAACAATCAGATCGGTTTCACGGCTGAACACGATGAGGCGTTTTCGAGCGTCTACTGCACCGACGTCCTTCGCGGCCAGGACATCCCAATCCTGCACGTCAATGGACTCGACCCGGATCAATGTGTTCGCGCCATCCGCCTCGCGGTGGAGTGGCGAAGCACATTCGGAACAGACATTGCAATCGATCTCTGGGGATGGAGAAGGTTCGGACACAACGAAACCGACGAGCCCGCGTTTACGAATCCGACCCTCTACGAGACCGTTCGCTCACTGCAGCCAGTCGTCGAAAACTACGCCTCAACACTCGCATCCAGCGGGGTCATCGATCCTTCGGAAGCCGACCAGGCTGAGCAGCGCCTGTTGGATGTCATGGACGAATCCCAGCAGCGCATCCGCGCAACCCCGGTTCGTCCCACACCCCCTGCATTCGATGACCAGTCCACATGGGCAGGATTCGCCAAAGCATGGAGCGGCACTCCCGTCGACACCTCTGTGCCTCTCGAAACAATTGGTCGCATTTGCGATTCATTTGCCAGAGTCCCACCCGACTTCTCGCCTCACCCGAAACTACAGCGTCTATTGAGTGAACGAGCAACGGCGGTGTCGGAGAACGCACCGCTTGACTGGGCTATGGGCGAGTTACTCGCGTACGGAAGCTTGTTGCTGGAAGGCCATCCGATTCGACTGACCGGAGAGGACTGCCAGCGTGGGACATTCAGCCATCGCCATGCTGTCTTATTCGATGTCAAGACCGGCGCGGCATGGTCACCTCTGGACCACATCGATGTGGGCCAATCCCGAATGTGTGTCCACAATACGCCGGTGACCGAGTCAGCATGTATCGGTTTCGAGTACGGCTACTCGCTCGGTGATCCGAACATGCTTGTTCTGTGGGAAGCCCAGTTTGGTGACTTCGCCAATGTCGGCCAGGTCTACTTCGACCAGTTCATCGCGTCGGCAGAGCGAAAATGGAGGAGGCACAGCGGGCTGGTCTGCCTGCTGCCCCATGGGTACGAAGGAATGGGGCCCGAGCATTCATCTGCTCGACTCGAACGATTCCTGCAGCTGTGCGCCAACGACAATATGGAAGTCACGGTGCCCACAACACCAGCGCAGATGTTTCACCTTCTTCGCAGGCAAATGCTCCGCGACTTTCGCAAACCTCTGATCGTGATGACTCCCAAGAGTCTGCTTCGGCACCGAAGTGCCATGAGCCCAGTCTCCGACTTCACCTCCAACCATTTCCATCCGGTACTCGATGACAACAGCGTCGAAGCCGAGCGTGTCCGCCATGTCATTGTGTGCAGCGGCAAGATCGCGCTGGACCTGACCGCTGCTCGAGACGAGGTGGGGCGGGCCGCGGATACAGCCATTGTTCGCTTCGAGCAGTTGTATCCGTTTCCAGAGGAAGACGTGCGCGCCATCCTCAAGCGTTTTGGATGGGCTGACCGGTGGACCTGGGTGCAGGAAGAACCACGTAATGCAGGCGCATGGACCTGGATTTCAGATGTGTTCTATGAGCGTTTCGGAAGGCGTCTTGATGTCGTCAGCAGGCCGGCCAATGCATCTCCCGCCGTAGGCTCCGCAAAGCTCCACCGTGAAGAGCAGCGGACAATTCTCAACGCTGCGCTGGCCGCGTGCCGTCAACCTACCCTGCCGCAGGAGCAGCACGAATGAGTACGGACATCAGTATTCCAAGTCTGGGTGAGTCGATTTCCGAGGTACGGCTCGGGCGATGGCTGGTTCAAGATGGCCAGTGGATTGAGAGAGACACTCCTCTGGTTGAGATCGAATCCGACAAAGTAACTCAGGAACTTCCCGCCCCGATCAGCGGCCTGGTGCGCATTACCGAACTGGAAGGAGCCGACCTGAGCATCGGCGCCATCATCGGAAACATCGATGAGTCAGCCACGAGGCCAGCGGTTCCAGCCGCCGAGCCAGATGCGGCAACACAAGTGGAAGTCGCCACAGAAAACGCCGCCGCTGCAGATGAGCCAATCCCAAGAGCAACGCCTATGGCGCGTCGGATCGCCCACGACCGCGGTGTCGCGCTCAGTGAACTGCATGGAACCGGCCCGGCTGGGCGAGTCATGAAGTCCGATGTTCTCTCTGCGGCCCCTCACGCGCCGGACGCTCCGCAGTCCACCGGGGCCGAAACCCCCACGCCGCTCGAACGGACCGGTGACCGTGGAATCAGACGCGAACGCTTGTCACCACTTCGACGCCGAATCGCCGAACGCCTCGTCACCGCGCAGCACACTGCAGCCATGCTGACCACCTTCAACGAGGCGGACATGACCGAGACCATCCGCCTGCGGAAGGCGCATAAGGATGAATTCCACGACCGATTTGGTGTCAAACTCGGATTCATGAGTTTCTTTGCCAAGGCCGTCGTGTCGGCGCTGCGGGCCTATCCGGCCGTCAATGCCTGGATTGATGGAGATGAGGTGGAGTACCACGACTATGTCGATCTCTCTGTCGCCGTAGGCACCGAACGCGGGCTCGTCGTCCCTGTTGTTCGCAACGCCGACCGACTCAGCTTCGCCGAAATCGAATCGGAAATCGGCCGCCTCGCAGAAGAAGCTCGCCGCGGCCGTCTGGGCATGGATGATCTGGCGGGAGGCACCTTTACGATCAGCAACGGAGGCGTCTACGGATCGATGATGTCCACGCCGATCCTCAACCCGCCGCAGTCAGCAATCCTCGGACTCCACCGAATCTCCAAACGAGCCGTGGAAGACCCGGAGATACCGGGAACCATTTCGCTTCGACCAATGATGTATCTCGCCGTGTCCTACGATCATCGAATCATCGACGGCTCCGAAGCCGTCGGATTCCTCGTGCACATCAAGGAATGCATCGAGTCGCCCGAGCGGCTCATGCTGGGCATGTGAACTCACACCTCGCACATCAGGGTGACGGCTCCTCCGGGCACATTCCCGTGTTGCTCGATGAAGTCGTGTCACTTCTTGCGGCTTCGCCAGGCGAGACGCTTCTGGACTGCACGCTCGGCCGGGGAGGCCACGCCGCCGCCATCGGATCTTCGGCGGCCGACATCACTGTGGCCGGAATGGACCTGGACGAAACCAACCGTGAGGCCGCTTCAAAGCGCCTCGCCGCGCTGAGTATCCCCCACCAGACGGTGCAGGGCAATTTCGTCCGCGCCCCTGAGTTCCTGAAGCAGACGGGGCTCGCAGCAGACATGGTTCTCGCGGACCTCGGTTTCGCATCGAACCAGGTGGACGACGCCACCCGCGGCTTCTCGTTCATTGATGACGGGCCACTGGACATGAGGCTCGATCCCGGCAGTACAACGACAGCCGCATCGCTCATCGCCTCAATCTCCGAACGAGATCTGGCCGAGATCATCACACAGCACGGGGAAGAACCTTTCGCTGCCAGGATCGCCCAAAAAATTGCATCTGAACGTGCCCGAAGGCCGATCGAGTCTACGGGTCAACTCGCGGCACTGGTCCGCGAAGCCTACGGCGTCCGAGCCCGCACCTCGCGCCAGCATCCCGCGACCCGGACGTTTCAGGCGATCCGGATTGCGGTCAACGACGAAATGGCAGCACTCCAGACGCTGCTGGATCGACTGACGCGGGCGCTGCGGACCGGCGACGTGGCTTGGCTTCGGCCCGGCGCGAGGATCGGCATCATTGCCTTTCACAGCCTCGAAGACCGGCCGGTCAAGCGTTGCTTCGCGTCGCTGGTCCGAGAGGGACTCGCTGTGGATGTCTCGTCTGGTGCGGTTCAGGCAAGGCAAGAGGAACTGAATCGGAACCCCCGGTGCCGCTCGGCACGCCTCAGGGTCATCCGATCGACAATTGACTGACCATATCACCCGCAAGGATGCGGGGATCCGGTCGAATCAGGGTTGGAGAGTGCCATTCGCATGGATGCGTGGACATGACTCAGGAGAATAAGTTCGCGATCATCATTGGCTTCGCGGTGCTGCTGGTCGTAGGCATTCTTGTCTCCGATCATCTCGCTGAAGTGGCCAGAGGCGCACCGGGGAGCCTGGTGGCCATCGATCCTGTGGCAATGGACGATCAACGAACCATCGAGTATCTGCCACTCATCACACCGCCTCCTCCAGCCCCCAGCCCGGAGATGCCGGCCCGCGGTTCGACTGGGGAAGCCTCAGCCTCCACGCTACCTACCGAACGCGGGTTGCCGCATCCGGTCCACGTCGTCACATCCGGCGAGACGCTCTCGGGGATCGCCCATCGCTATTACGGCAATCGATCATTGGCCACGGCACTCTCGTCGCACAACGGACTTCCCAATCCGAACGACCTGCGTGAAGGGCTTCGGCTCATCGTTCCGCCATCGGAACTGCTGGCACAGTCAATGCAGGGCAGTTCACACGGGGAAGCGGCCCCCCCCGCAACCGTGACGAACTCCCGAACGCTGCAGGAATATGAGGTTCGCGCAGGCGACACGCTTTCCGAATTGGCGCAGCACCTGATGGGGTCGGCACGGCACACCGACCGGCTGCTTGAACTCAATCGCGACAGGCTCTCCAGCATCGACGATCTCCGAATCGGGATCCGGCTTCGGTATCCCGCTTCGGCGAACGGTTTCACGCCATGAGCCAGCGCCTCGTCGCTGCAGTGATCGTTGTCGGTGCGATCGGCTTGATCCTGCTGTCATTGAGGCAACAGCGAATCGCGATGGTTCACAGCATGAGCACACTGCACGCCCGCATGACGATTGATCAAGCTGCACTCTGGCGAGCACGCGCCGAAGTCGCTGACGCGATTCAACCCGGAACCCTGACCATTCCCAGCGGCATCGAATACCGACCTGGGCTGCCCGGTCCTGACTGGCAGACGACCGACGGGCCACATGATTGATCGTCCGGGGGTCGACCCGGCCCAGCACAACCAGCAGGTTCGCATCGCATCGTGGGCAACCGCCTTGACCATTCTGGCAACGGTCGGCCTTCTGGGCATTCCGCTCAGGGTGTGGCAGTTGCAGCAGTCGCCTGGGAAACAACTCGCAGCCGCTGTTGCGGAAGACCTGAGTGTCCGGAGGCCACTCGTTCGCCGCGGCGATCTGCTTGATCGTCGGGGCCGCGTTCTGGCAACCAGTTCACTGGGGTGGGGCGTCTTCATCGATCCTGCCCTCAGCGAAGATCCGATGATGCTTGGGGTGCAGCTGCAGAACACCATCGGGATCTCCGCTATCGATGTCCAACGGCGGCTTGCCGGACGACTCCATCGCCGGTACATATCGATCGAGGGGCTGCTCGAAGATTGGCAGGTTGAACGACTCAGAGCCGAAGCCTTGTCCGGTATCGGCATGGAGCGACGTGCAATCAGACACTACCCACTCTCAGACACGGCCGAATCTCTTGTAGGCACTGTCGGATTCGATCACGGCGGCCTCTCCGGACTCGAGCACTCACTCCAGAGGGCGCTCGACTCGGAACAAGGAAGAATCGTGAGTGTGCGTGATGTCCGAAGACGGACCATGTGGATCCCTCCCAACGGATTCGATCCGGGAGAGAACGGCGACTCGGTACGCCTGAGTATCGATCTGGTCATCCAACGCATGGCTGAAGATCGCCTTGAATCAGCCGTCTCTGCATACGGAGCGGCCGGAGGCCGGGTCGTCATCATGGACCCCGCGAGCGGCGAGCTCCTCGCCGTCGCCGACATCGATCGAGGCAGCACAACACACAACCCCCACCTTCGCAGAAACCGTTGCGTGAGTGATCCCTACGAGCCCGGATCCACCTTCAAGCCATTCGTCTGGGCGTTGGCAACGGAGGCTGGCGCCGCAGATCCGGACGAAATCCTGCCGACACCCAGCACCGGACCGCACCGCACATCGTTTGGTCGCCGCATTCGTGATGCGCATGACCGCGGGCCGACTTCGTGGCGGGATGTTCTGGTCTACTCCCTCAACAGCGGTATGGCCATCGTCGCTGAGCGATTGCCACATGAGCTGCTCAGTGAGAGCGTGGCAAAGCTGGGCTTTGGGCGAACAACAGGGTGTGGTATCCCTGGGGAAACCGTCGGCATTGTGACCCCGGCATCGAAGTGGTCCACGTACACACAGACCTCTGTCGCCATGGGACACGAGATTGCCGTCACGCCGATCCAGATGGCAAGGGCCTTCTCTGCCTTCGCGGCCGAAGGCAGAATCCCGGCAGCCACGATTCATGCAGGCCGAAATCAGGAGGATTCTTTCTCAGTCGCCGTGTTCGAACCTGACACTGCAGATCTTGCCCGCCAGACCATGCAGCGGGTCATGACTGAGGGCACGGGCAAGCGAGTTCAATCATCCCAGTACTCGATGTTTGGCAAGTCGGGCACCGCCCAACTCCCCAAGGCCGAAGGGGGCGGATACCACGAACATCGATACGTATCCAGCTTCATTGCAGGCGCCCCGGTCCACGACACTCGGCTCATCGTGCTTTGCGTCATAGACGACCCCGACCGGTCACTCGGCCGCTGGTATGGCGGATCAACAGCAGGTCCGGTTGTTCGGGATCTCGTCGATAGCGTCCTGCCCTACCTTGGCGTCGCCCCCGATCAACTCCAAGCCGCCGCCGATTGACCTGCATTCAGCGCCACCCTGGATCCTTCCCCGAAAGCCCGGCGAGCTCACGGCAACCACCGATCACCAGCAGTCCCGCAACTCCAACGATGGCGAAGGCGATTGCAGCCTCCCACGCGCCGATCGCGCGGCACCACGCCGCGGCAAGCATCGGCTGCCACAGCGCGACGTAGCGCACAACTTTCCCCGCTGCGATCATCCTTGAAGAAGCCGTCGCGATCTTCCATCTCACCAGAATGACGAGCAGCACCGCCGCGCCGAAAGGCCAGAGCAGCTGCCAGGCACTCATTGCCTCCGGCCACAGCGACCACCCGCCCCCCGCCTGCAGCGTGACAATCACACCGGACATCATCGCCCAACCTGCGATCACCGCTGGGATTGCTCGAAGCGAAAGGACTGGCCGCTTGTCCGCAAGCATGTGCACCCCAATTGATGTCGCCACGATGATCGACATCAACATCCATACTGCCAGCGGCAGGGGCATCCGCCAGTCGGGCACAAGCATGATGCCAGCCAGGAGTGCGCCCGGCACAAGCAAGCCGATTCCCGGGATGAACCTCGATACCGCAGTGTGAAAGAGAAGCAATGTCGCCAGCACAAGCAACACGTAAGTCGCATCGCCCCCCAGCACTGAAGCAGCAAACATCGCCAGAAGTATGGATCCGACCAATACGATGATTCCAGGGCCGGTGGCCTGCAATGGGCTGCTGCCACGAATGACTTCGTCTCGCCGGTGGTCAAGAAGGTCGTTCAGGACACCGCCGAAAATGACGAGTGACACGGCCGCCGTCGCCGCAGCGATGCTCGCGGGCAACGGGGCCAGAGGAAGAACGACTTGGCTGCCCCCGCCCAGGTGCCTGGTCACCACAACGGCCAGCACGGCGTCACAGGCAACGCCAAACATGATCGTGCCCCGCGTATGTCCATCGTGAAGTCTGGGCAGTGTTCTTCTCCCAACCGGCAGGCAGTCGCTCGTTCGCGGTACGATAGTCCGCTCGGCGTCAAGGTGCCCCATTGTCAACGGATCAACTTACCGTGCCCCAGTACCAACAAACCCATACCACCCACACTGCCTCGGGCCTGCGAATTGCTCTGGCAGTCTCCATGTACCACGAGGACATCGTTGGACCTCTGGAAGCAGCCGCCCGCGAGGCCTTTCTTGAGGCTGGCGGCGACAGCGCCCAGTTGTCCGTCATGCGATGTGCTGGGGCCTGGGAACTTCCTTCAGCGATCGCAGCCATGCGTGATCGACTGGAACCGGCCCCACAGGCCTATGTGGCATTGGGGTGCGTCATCAAGGGCGATACGTCCCACGATCGATGGATCATCGGGGCGGCCTGCGCCGAGCTGGCCCGGCTTTCGGTGCGATTGACGTTGCCGGTGGGGATGGGATTGCTGACCTGCGACACCATTGAGCAGGCTCGTGAGCGAGCGGGTGGGTCGCGGGGCAACAAGGGGCGAGAAGCAATGCTCGCAACAATCCTGCAAGCCAATGAGATGAATCAACTCGAGTGGGGACGAGACGCATGAACGACCATCATGTGATCCGCCGGGGCGCCCTGCTGGCGCTGTGCCAGTTTGATTCTGGCCGGGATGACGATCTCGATTCGGTTCGCGAAGGACTGCTGGCCGCAGAGATTGACGAGCGCCTGGTGGATGCCGCCATGTCTCTGGCAACCGACACGTGGTCCGCCCGCGAGGAGGTGGACAGGCTGATCGCGCCGCTGACCACAGACTGGCCTCGCCACCGCCAGCCGCTCCTGGACCGTTGCGTGCTGCGGCTTGCAGCGTGGGAGATCTCTTCCGAGCGGGTGCCGCCAAAGGTCGCCATCAACGAAGCAATCGACCTTGTGCGAGAGTTCAGCACGGCAGACTCGCCTCGATTCGTCAACGGCGTCCTCGACCGGCTCTGGCACGATGCACCAGACCCAGTCAAGACATCCCCTCTGCCAGGCGATCACGAAGTTTCTCCGGATGCAGTGAACTGATGGGCATTCTTCGGTCCACGTTCGGAGCATTGCGGCGAGGACTCGACCGGACCCGTGACGCACTGGGCGGTTCGCTCAGCAGAGTGATTCGCGGCCGCCGGCTCGATGCCGAGACGATCGGGGTGATAGAAACCTATCTGCTTCAGGCGGACGTCGGTACTGCGACAACTCAGGAACTCGTCTCCACCCTTCGCGCCGATGCCCAAGCCGGGCGTATGGACCGGGGGGAAGACGCCATCGAGTTCCTCAAAACCCAGCTCAAAGAGAAACTGGGTGAAGCCGCTCCACTTGCAACGAGCGATGACCCACCGCTGGTCATTCTTGTTGCGGGCGTCAATGGTGTCGGCAAGACAACATCGGTAGCAAAGATTGCGCACGCGCTTCGTGAGGACGGCCGATCGGTTCTTCTCGCCGCAGCCGACACATTTCGTGCTGGCGCTGTTGCTCAGCTCGCAATCTGGGGTGAGCGACTGGGCGTCGACGTCATCCGGGGCGCCGAAGGGGCCGATCCCGCCGCCGTCGTCTGGGATGCCGTCGAAGCGGCGCTCGCGCGAAATGTCGATGTGCTCCTGGTTGACACCGCCGGGCGGATGCACACAGAGGCGGGGCTCATGCGGCAACTCACCAAGATCCGCGATGTTCTGGCGAAGCGCATTCCTGGAGCTCCACACGAGGTCCTGCTCGTGCTTGACGCAACGCAGGGTCAGAATGCAATGGTGCAGGCCAGCAGGTTCTGTGAGGCGGTCGATGTCACCGGCATTTTTCTCGCAAAGCTCGACGGGACGGCCCGCGGTGGCATCACGGTGCCAATCGCAACCGAGCTGGGAATCCCCGTCAAGCTGGTTGGTCTCGGTGAACGGCCCGAAGACGTCGAACCATTCAGGCCAGACACCTTTGTCGAGGCCATGTTCTCTGAGGAGTAGCAGCCGCGCCCCACACCCCGGGATGACCGCTGCAGATGGGACGCTGGCAGTGACCTGCTCGACTCGCAGAATCCGACCGGCAATCCATCAGGAATCGCCCCTCGCCCTCAGCAGGGAGATCTCCCCTGCCCGGTCACCGATCCGGTGGCAGCCCATGCGGGCTCGGGGTATTGTCCGCACTGTGCAGGACGCGGTATCAGTCATCTCGCGGTGTTGGATCTGGGCCGCCGTGCTGGCCACACTCGCCACTGTGGCTCAACCTGTCCACGCAGTTGCTTCAATCAGCGGATCCAACACACCGTCGACCAAAATGCCGGCCCTGACAGGGCACTCGCTGGGAGGGCTGGTGCTGCCGGTTGAACCCCGCAATGGTGATATCACGATTCGGTGCTTGCAGGGATGGCACTGGCGAAGCGGAAGTACCCAGCGGCTGATCGCTCAAGGCGATGCCCTCATCAACATCGCAGGCTGGCAGTTTGAAGGCCAGAGGCTGGTGCTCTGGCTCGACCGCATCCCGAGTGCCGACGGCCTCATTACACAGGTCGCCCTCTGGATCCCGGAAGCCACCGCCCACACATCCAGTGTCGGGCGAGGCCCGAGCGGTCGAAACCTTCTGGTCGTCGGATCGATCCGGGGCGAGACCGTCATTGACACAGCGATCATGACGCCCGGGAAACCCAGAGCGCTCGCTCACATCATCAAACGGTCGGATGACCGCCTCGCCGCCTATGTGGCGGGGCTCCAGGCGACTCCCCCGATCCTTGAGAACCACCCTGTTGTGGTGGATCGCCACACGCCAGCAGCGGGATTTGTCCCGGTTCCCGGCGGATCGCTCCCCGCAGCAATTGAAGATCCACTGGTCCCATCCTCGCTCGATGCCCGTTGGCTGCGCCAACCCGGCGCCACCATCGCCTTCAGCGCCAACCATGTCACCGTCGATGCAGGCGAAGTCGAATCGACGGTACTGATCGATGGCAATGTCGTTGTGCACTATCGACCTGCCAACCGCAATGACGAACTCGGCGCGCTCAGGCTCTCGGCCGAACGCGCGGTCATCTACGCCAGCCCCACGACACTGGCGGATGCGGCTGACACCATGTCGGCCGACGACGTCCGTGGAATCTATCTCGAAGGGGCGGTTGTGGCAGAGTCCGATCGAGATGATTACGTCGTTCGCGCGCAGCGGATGTATTACGACTTCATCACAGATCGAGCCATCATGCTTGACGCGGTCCTGAGGACGTACGATCGCGAACGAAAGGTCCCTGTGTTTGCGCGTGCCACCGAACTCCGCCAACTTGCGAGCGATCAATGGTCGGGGAAGGGCGTACAACTGTCTGCCTCTTCATTCGCAACTCCAACGCTGTCCATCGGGGCCGACACTGCGACAATACGTCAGATCCCAGGGACGATTCAGGAGGATGGCACGCAGACCGAAACGAAGATTGAGGTGACTGGCGTCCACAACACCATCCGTGCAGGCGGCGTCCCCTTCTTCTATTGGCCGTACTTCAAGGGCTACGCGGACCGTATGCCGCTGGTTGGCCAAGCCACGAGTTTCGAGTCATACAAAGGCATCGGCATTGAGATGAAGTGGGATCTCCCAACGCTCCTGGGCATGGAACCGCTCCCCGATGACACCCTGACTCTGGAAACGTCAGGCTATACCAAGCGAGGACCGGCACTCGGCCTGAACTGGCGATGGGACCGCCCAGGCGAGCACGGTGGTTTGACAGCGTGGGGCATCCACGATGACACCAACCGGGACGAAAAACTCAGCACCGGAATCATCCAGGAAGTCCCGAAGACATGGCGCGGATATCTGTTGTTCGAAGATCAGATACAGCTCGGCAACAACTGGAAACTCCAGGCCCAAGCCTCCTGGATTTCCGACGCTACCTTTATGAATTCCTGGCGAAAAGTGGATTTCCGGGAGCGCCGAGAATACGAGACGAGCCTGTACCTGGCCAAAGACGAGGGGAACTCATCACTTTCGGCATTGATCGACTACTCGCTGAATGACTTCGTATCGAACAGTTGGCTGCTTGCTTCTCAAGGCTTCCAACTGGAAGAGTTTCCGAAGGCCTCCTATCGCCGCTTCGGAAACGACGTGCTCGACACATTGACGTACAGCGGCGACATTTCCTTCAGCCGATTCAAGGCCGTCATTCCAAAGGGGACAGCAGCGGACAACGGCATCACCGTCAACGCATTCCGAGGCCCGAATGTCGCGTTCGGACCGAACGATGACATCGCGACAGCGCTCGCCCAGCGGGGCATCGGCGAGGACTGGTCGACACGTGTCAACAGCATGCACCATGTCACCATGCCGCTGACCTATGGCGCTTTCCAGGTCACGCCCTTCGCGTCGGCCCAGATTCAGGGGTTCCTGCAGAATGACACGGCGGTACCCAATGAGGACTCTGACTTTCGTGGTCTTGGCGGCGTAGGTGTTCATGCGACAACGACGATCCAACGAGTCTTCAATGGCGTCGATAACGACACGCTTGGATTGCACCGACTTCGGGTGCTGCTCGACCCGTGGGTTCGCACCTGGATTTCCGCTGCAAACTTCAACCCCATGGATGTCCCCGATTACGACCCACTTGTTGATGCCACGGCGCGAGGCGGCGCGATGCAGTTTGGACTGCGGAATCGCCTTCAAACACAGCGAGGCGGCGCTGGACGCTGGTATGACGCCGACTGGCTGACCACCTCGGTCGCCGCCACCTTCAGCACCTCGGACGCCACACAGCGGTGGTTTACCCCCAGATGGAATGAGGCCAACCCGCTCTGGTCGTCCTTCGGCAACTTCGTTGATGGTTCGCTCGACTTCCGACCTGCCGAAGCCATTACATTCGTAGGCGAAGGCACCTGGGATCTCGACCTCGATGGATGGACCCGCTATGCAGTCGGGCTCGATCTCGATCACTCACCGCGACTCTCAACCGGCGTGTCATATCGGTACTTCGATGTTCCGGATGACTACGCCGAGGCGTTTCCAAACAACGTCCCCAATGCGCTGGGCGAGCTGCTCGAACTCGCAGTCAACTATGAGATATCAAAGACCTACAAGGCAACCCTGACCCCGCAATACAATTTCTCCGAGGACGACCTCCAGTCGGTCATGGCGAGACTGACCAGACAACTTCCAGACTTCGATCTGACGTTCTACGTCAACTACGATCAAATCGAAGACGAGACCACGGCGGGGCTCCAGCTGAGCAATACGAAGTTCTAGTGGGTCGCTGCAAACAACCGCTCCAGAGTCGGAATGTCGAGTTGCTCACAACGATCGCGTGGATCGACTCCGGCAGCCTGCACGCACTCAATGCCAAGCACGCCGCCGAGTTGCTTGCGCCTGGTTGAGAAAAGTTTCGTCACGAATCTCGCAAATGCCCGGCCGTCGAAATCGGGCCGGCCATCCCGGGGGACAATGCTGATCATCGCGCTCTTGACCTTCGGTGGCGGCCAGAAGCAACCGGCCCCAAGGGTCGCGATTCGGTGAACCTCTCCTCGGCACTGCACGAGGATCCCGAGCGGCCCCCATGCAGGCGAACCTGGCTTCGCCACGAGACGATCGGCAACCTCGTCCTGGATCGTCACATACTGCCCCATGCACGAGTATTCGCCGAGAAGAAGTTCTGCCATGACAGGGCTTGCAATCTGATACGGCAGATTCGCAACCAGCCGAAACGGCCTTCCATTCAGCGCGGCTATGACCTCTGGAGCAAGTGACCGTCCGCGCCCAAGGCAGTCTCCCCGTATCAGCGCCACCTTCGACCCAAAGCGAGATGAAATGAGATCTGCGAGGCCGCGGTCGATCTCGACGGCCACCACATCCGCCCCACGCTCGAGCAGTGGCTCAGTCAAGGCACCCGTCCCCGGCCCGACCTCAAGAACCAGATCACCCTCACCGACACCGGAGGCATCAACGAGGCGCCGCAACAGATTGTGATCGTGCAGAAAGTTCTGGCCGAATCGCTTTCGGGGCGTCAGGCCGCGTTCGGCCAGCAAGGCCTTGATCTCTGACAATCGCTGCATGGCCCCACTCAGGCCTTGCCGAGATACTCGCCGGTCTCGGTGTTGATCTTGACGCGTTGCCCCGTCTCGATGAACGGTGGCACGCGAACACGTGCACCCGTTTCGACAGTTGCCTCTTTGAGCTGGTTCGTTGCGGTCGCAGCCTTCGGCTGCGGCGCCGTTTCCGTGATCTCCAGCTCCACTGCGGCGGGAAGTTCGACGCCAAGTGCGCGACCGTCGAACACGGTGATCACACACTCAAGACTCTCCACCAGCCAGTTGGTCGCGTCGCCAAGCAGTTCCCCATCGATCTCAACCTGATCAAATGTCTCACCGTCCATGAAGACAAACGGCCCCTTGCCGTGGCCGCTCGAATCATAGAGGTACTGCATCTTGCGGCGATCGATCGAAACATCCTCGAGTTTGTCACTTGAGTTGAGGCGATTCGTCTTGATCGTCCCGGTATCAACACTCTTCATTTTGGCCTGCACGTACGCAGGGCCCTTGCCGGGCTTCACATGATCGGTGTCGAGCACAACCTGAAGTTGGCCTTCGTAAATCAACGCCTGTCCCTTTTTCAGATCCGTCGCTTTGATGGGCATGGCCTCAGGCCTCCTGATTCAGCGTGCCGTTGCTTCGGCTCGCGTCTCCCGTAGAACAGTCACTTTGATTTCGCCCGGGAATGTCATTTCATCCTCGACTCGGCGAGCAATCTTGTCAGCAATGACGAACGCCTGATCATCATCTACGCGCCCGGAGTCGACTATGACACGCACTTCGCGGCCAGCCTGAATGGCGTAGGCCTCTCGAATGTCACCACTCTCACGAGCAATGTCTTCCAACTGCTTGAGCCGCTGAATGTAGAGCTCCATCGACTCTCGCCGCGCGCCGGGACGCGCTCCCGATACCGCATCGGCAGCCATGACGATTGGTGTGTATGGGCTCGTCGAAGGAATGTCCCCGTGGTGCCCCCCGATGGCGTTGAGCACTTCTTCTCGTGATTCGCCGAATCGCCGCGCGAATTCCATCCCAATCGCGGGGTGGCCGCCCTCCATTTCGTGGTCCATCGCCTTGCCGATGTCATGCAGAAAACCGCATCGCCTCGCAATCGCGCCATCAAGCCCGAGTTGGTCCGCGATGCACTGGCTGAGAAAGGCCACTTCAACTGAATGTCGAAGAACGTTCTGTCCGAAACTGGTCCTGAAGTGCAGCTTCCCCATTGCCTCGACGATCTTGGGATGCAGCCCTCGCATTTTTGACTCAACCACCGCAGCATTGCCCTTTTCGACGACCTGTTCCTCCAGATCGGTCTTGACCGCTGCAACAATTTCTTCGACTCGTGATGGGTGAACGCGCCCATCTGCCACGAGCCGAGCGAGCGACTCTCCCGCGATCGCCCGGCGAATCGGATCAAAGCAGGACACCGAAATGACCCCCGGCGTGTCGTCCACCAGGACGTCGGCGCCGGTGGCTCGCTCGATGGCGCGGATGTTTCGACCTTCTCGACCAATGATGCGCCCCTTCAGGTCATCCGAGGGAATCTTCACCGACTTCACCGTCGAATCTGCAACGTGTTCCGCGGCAAACCGCTGAATCGCCATGAGTGTGATTTCACGGCTCTGTCGTTTGGCATCTCCCTCCGCCGATTCGATGATCCGTCGCTTCAAGGCTGCGGATTCTTCTTCAGCTTCATGACCCACACGCTCCAACACTTCGACCCGAGCATCCTCCAGTGACAGGTTTGCGACCTCCGCCAGCCGGGTTGTGATTTCGGAGTCTCGCGCCTCCACAGCCTCTGACCGCTGTTCAACAGCATCCTCACGGGACTGCACCTTCGATTGCCGCCGATCCAACGAGGACTCGCGACTCGCAAGCCGTTCGAGTTTCTCTTCGAGCGCATCTTCGCGTTTGGAGAGCCGCTCTTGTCCCGCTTTGATGTCCTTCGTGGCCTCGCTGACCTCACGATCGACCTCGTCCCGTCGTTTCTTCGCGGCTCGCTCCGCATCAAGTTGTGCTTTTTGCCCCGCGGCCTCGGCTTCGGATTCAGCGGCAGCTCGAATCGTCTCAGCCTCCTTGCGGGCGGCCGTGACAACGCTGCCAGCAATCAACTTCAGGGCGACCGCGCCAGCAACGCCGCCGACAAGAATGCCCGCGAGAAGCGTAAAGGCGGCCGTCCAGTCAAAGGCGAGCAGGACCGGCAGCCCATCCAGCATCGAGTCGCGACCCTGAGCAAGTCCGGTCCCCGATCCGACAGTCGGTATGTTCGCAATCAGTTCCCACATCGGCATCGGGGGCACTCCCACTACCGACCAGCCCTCCCAACATGTCTCAAAAAGACATGCCGACACGTGCGGGTGACCCCGCCAAGCACCCCTGCCAGTTCGTACAACTCGCAGAAGCACCAAACCGATTGTCGACCTGAGGTCGGCCGACGTGTGAGGCGGGCAGATGGCCCGCTGCGAACCCCCAGCGCGTTGGATGACTTCAGTCATCCCCTGAACACACTTCATCTATCACCGCCGCGTACGGCAGGTGTCG
Organism: uncultured Isosphaeraceae bacterium; assembly: GCA_964598425.1. Taxonomy (GTDB): domain Bacteria; phylum Planctomycetota; class Phycisphaerae; order Phycisphaerales; family SM1A02; genus UBA12567. Next base: position 42,961 of record CAZRBV010000007.1, read on the forward strand.
ACCCATCGGCCGAGAAAATCGGTCCAGCCCGTGTCTTGGCCAGCCGTGAATTCCGGTGGAGACGCCTGCAGTTGAACAGGAACCCGCCGCCACACTTCGTAAGAACCCACTATAACGGCTCCTGATCCACCCGTGATCCGGTCCCCACCACTCCTCGGAATCAATCGATGCCAGCCCCGAAGACGTTGACCCACACACACTTCAGACCCCTTGTGGAGCGGATCATCCTTGCTGGCTCGCGTCGGAAACGGCACCAGCTCCTCCGGCTGCTATTCCTGGCTGCCCTCGCCGGGACGGCCGTGATGTCCATTCTGATCACCGCGGGTATCGGAGGCAGTACGTCGCTGCGAAGCCTGGCGATGGCTGGCGCCTTCATCTTTGAAGCGACGGCCATGGTTGAAATCGCGCTTATCTGCGTCGTCACGCCTATTTTTATGGCAGGCGCCATTCAGCAGGAGTCCTCGCCAAGAACCTGGGATCTCCTGCTGACAACACCGCTCTCGTCGATGGGAATTGTGGTGGGCAATCTGGTCGGACGGGTCTTTTTCGTCGTGGCCCTCATCTTGGCCGGCCTCCCCATCCTGCTGAGTTTGCAGATCTTCGGCGGAGTCAACCCGGCATCCGTTCTGCAATCTGCGGGCATTGCCGCGGCGACCGCGTGCGTTGTGGGGGCCGCAGCCGTCATGCTCTCGGCGAGCCGCACCGGCGGCCGCCGGGCGGTGCTGGCGTTCTACACCGGTATCGTGGTCGCCCTGGCACTGACGTGGGTCATTGACTCGGCGATCCGCCCGCCAATCAAAGGCGGCCTTGGGGCCTTCGGCACCACATGGGCCACCCCACTCAACCCGTTTCTCGTCCTTGAGTCACTCCTGCGACCGGCTCAGTACGTTTCGCTGGCCCCAACCGGATGCGGTGGCTTTCTGCGGTTCTGGCTCGGGCACCCGGTCGCAGCCTATGTCTCGACATGCGGAGTCACCACCGTTGTGCTCGTGGGCTGGGCCACACTCCGCGTGCGAACGCTCGGGCCACTACTCGGTCAGGGCACTGCCACCAAGCGGCATGCGGCGCGATCTCACCGCGCCATCGGACTCAATCCAATCGCATGGAGAGCCTCAAGGGGTCGGCCGCGGCGAACGCTCGAAGATGTGGCGCGTTGGGGCTGGGCCGCCGCGGCGGCCATGATCGCAATCGTACTCCTCTCGCTTACGGGCGGAGACCTCATTGATCCCAACCTCGCTCGCTCAGTACTTCTGATTGCCCTGATTATTGAGACGAGCACATTGATTCTCGCCGCCGTGGCTATCTCTGCGACATCAATCACCCGGGACCGCGAAGACGGGAATCTGGATCTCCTGTTGACCACTCCAATTCAAGCGAGCCCATATCTGCAAGGCAAGTTGCTCGGCATGGGGCGGCTCCTCATTCCGCTCCTGGCGGCCCCGGCCTTCACCGCAGTTCTGGTTGCTTCCACAATTGCCATGCAACCCGACAGCGCTGCTTTCACCATTCAGACAGCAGCAACTCCGCAGCCAATTGCGTCATGGGGCGGTCTGATCGGCCTGGCCATCATGTTGCCAGCATTCATCGCCTTTTGCATCGCAATCGGACTGCACTGGTCCGTGCGGAGCCGCCAATCGGGGAAAGCGATGCTGGTGTCACTCCTGATTACCGGCCTCGCTGCGGGGTTGCTTGTCCCCTGCGTAAGTGGAGCGGCACGCTCGGTAGCCTGGTTCGCCGCCCCGGTTGTTGCAGCCAGCCCGCTGGCAAGCATTGCACTCGCGATCAACGGACCATCCCTGCTGACTGACTCGCCATTCTCGACCGAAGGCGATCAGTGGCTGCTCATTGCCTCCGGAACGATTGCGTCCGCTGGATGGTCTGTGGTCACCGTGATGAGTCTGAAGTCAACAGCGCGGGGTTTCGTCCGAACGATGAGGCATCTTGCCGGTACGACGTGATTGCCGGATCGACCCATGGACCGTCATACCAGTATCGCAGCGGGGTGCTCGATAAGTTCCTTCAAGGTTCCCAGATACCGAGCCGCTGTAGCGCCATCGACAACGCGGTGATCGTTGCTCAACGTGGCATTCATCTCCCAGCCAACGGTAAGTTCACCACCTCGAACAACTGGTTTTTGGATGGAGGCACCAACCGCGAGGATCGCGCTGTTGGGCGGATTGATAATGGCCGTAAAGGCATCGACGCCAAACATTCCAAGATTCGAAATGGTAAAAGTTGCGCCTTCCATGTCTTCAACGGAAAGCCCTCGCGTGCGAGCCTTCTCAGACAACATGCGCGTCTCTGCTGAGATGACACGCAGGCTCTTGGTATTGGCTGCTCGAATCACCGGAACGACCAGCCCGCCACCACGCTCCTCAGGAAGTGCCACCGCGACGCCAATATTGACATCGCCGTGATAGACAATGGCGTCTCCATCCCATGAGGCATTCATCAGGGGGTTCCGGTGCATCGCCACCGCGCAGGCTCGAACGATCAGGTCGTTGACAGAGAGCTTCACCCCCTGGTCGGCCAACTCAGTATTGAGCTGCTTGCGCAGCGCCATCATCGCGTCCATCGCAAAGACCATCGACACCTGGTAGTGCGGAATGTCCTGCTTGGACTCCACCAATCGACGAGCAATCGTCTGGCGCATACTGCTGAGGGGTTCACGACGATCATTCTGAGTCAGTGCCAGCGACGTCGTCGGAGTATCCACCCGGGTTGCCGCAATGGGCGGCGCGGGTACCGGCAAGGGAGAGGGCGTCGGCGACGTGATCACCGCAGGGGCCTCCGTGGGACGAGCGCTCGGCGGCACAGCAGCCCGGACCTCTTCGGTGGTCTTCGCGGCATCGAGAACATCACGCTTGATCACGCGGCCTGAGGGCCCCGACCCCCGAAGTGAATTGATGTCGATGCCATACTGTTCGGCCAAACGCCGCGCAACCGGCGTCACGCGGTGAGGCTCGCCCTCCACGCCGTTCGGTTCGAGCTGGTCAGAATCTGGCTCAGACGACTGCGCCGTAGAAGCTGCGACTGGCGTCGAGTGTGCCGCCTCAACCGCATCCTCGCCCTCTTCGACAAGAATGGCAAGCGTTGTCCCAATGTCCACCGCAACGCCTTCCCCCACCGCGATGCTCGACAGGACTCCGTCATCGAACGACTGCATTTCCATCGTGGCCTTGTCGGTTTCGATGTCTGCAATGACGTCGCCCGCGGACACCTCGTCGCCAACAGCGACATGCCATTTGATAACGGTCCCCTTCTCCATCGTGTCGGAGAGCCGTGGCATGGTGATATCAATGGTCATTGTTGTCTCGCCTCTTCGCTCGGCACGGGGAATGCTCAGGCGTGATATGTCACACTGCGAACCGCTTCGCAGATTTTGCGGGCATTTGGCAGCATCTCCTGCTCAAGATTCTGAGCATAGGGCGCTGGGACATCGTCGCTGTGAACGCGATGGACATGGTTGTCCAGATCATCGAAACATATCCGGTGCAGTTCGGCCGCAACCTCTGATCCAACCGATGCGAAAGACCACGACTGATCGACCACAACACAGTAATTCGTCTTGCGAACCGATGTCGCAAAGGTGTCGATGTCCAGCGGCTTGATGGATCTGCCATCAATCACTTCGCAATCAATACCTTCTTTGGCGAGCACCTCGGCGGCCTCCAGGCAGAAATGCACAGGTCGACCGAAACTCACAATGGTGCAGTCCGTCCCGGGCCGGACAACATCGGCCGCGCCGATCGGAATGGTGTAGGACTCTTCGGGCACACCTCCGGTCAATGAGAGCATGCGTTCGCTCTCGAGGCAGAACACCGGATCGTCATCCTGAATCGCCTGAGTCAACAAGCCCTTGGCTGCGTAGGGCGTCGATGGAATGATGATCTTGAGCCCGGGCACATTGGCGTAGAGCGACTCAACGCACCATGAGTGCGTGGAGCCGAGTTGCCCGCCTGCGCCATCATTGCCACGAAACACAATCGGACACCCAAACTGACCGCCACTCATGTACAGCATCTTTGGGGCATTGTTGAGAATGGGGTCGGCAGCAACGAGACTGAATGACCACGACATGAACTCGACTATTGGACGGAGTCCCATCATGGCCGCGCCAATACCCATGCCTGCAAAGCCGCTCTCGGAGATCGGTGTATCGATCACCCGCCGCGGGCCGAACTCTTCGAGCATCCCCTTGCTGACCTTGTAGGCACCGTCATACTCCGCGACTTCCTCCCCGATCAGGAAGACGCGTTCATCCCGACGCATTTCGTCGGTCATCGCTTCTCGCAGCGCATCTCGGAAACTGATCTCACGCACCGGATGGCTCCTGATCATCGCGTCTTCGACGAAGAAACTCGGGAATACTTGTCCCGGTGTAAGGCCCCCAGGTGCCGGTGTAGACGTCATGGTGAAGTTCTTCAAGCCCTGGAGGCGGCGACGCCTCGGCCCACTTCACGGCCTGGCGAATCTCGCCTCGAATGTCCTTACCGAGCTTCTTGAACGCCTCACCGGTCAGCAATTCGCGGTCCACCAGCCACGCTGCCAATCGCTCGATTGGATCACGGCCTTCCCACTGCTCTTCTTCTTCATGCGTGCGGTATTTTCGAGGATCTGACATCGAGTGGCCCTTGAATCGGTAGCACCGCATGTCCACCCAGCACGGACGGCTGGTCTCACGGCAGCGATCGACCAGTGGCTTCATCCCGCGATAGACATCCAGCACATCCATGCCCTCAAGGCAGGCGGCATTCATGCCGTATCCCCTCGCACGTTCTACAAGGTGTCCGCCAGCTGCGGTGCATCGCTCGACGGCGGTCCCCATCGCGTAGAGGTTGTTCTCGACAATGAAGATGATGGGCAGGTCCAGAACTCCAGCCAGGTTCATCGCCTCGTGGACGGCTCCCTGGTTGATCGCGCCATCGCCCATGAAGCACAGGGTGACGTGATCACTCTTCCCGCCCTCAATGACCTCATCGCGATACTTCGTGGCAAAAGCAAGCCCCGCACCGAGCGGCACCTGCGCCCCAACAATGCCGTGGCCACCATACATATGGTGCTCGGCGTCGAAGAAGTGCATCGAGCCCCCCTTGCCCTTTGCGCAGCCCCCGATTCGGCCAAAGAGCTCAGCCATCCCAACCTCGGGGCTCATGCCTCGCGCCAGCGCATGGCCGTGATCTCGATAGGCCGTGATCACTGGGTCATCTGGGTTGACCGCGGCAATCGTGCCAACTGCGACCGCCTCTTGACCGTTGTAGACGTGAAGAAAGCCGCCAGCAAGGCGGTTCTGATAGGCCTGCATCGACCGGACCTCAAACTCGCGAATGAGCATCATGTCACGCAGCCACCCGAGAAGCACCTCGTTCGAAGGCAGCGGGACTTCCTCGGTGGTACAGCGTGCCTCGGTCGTCGGATCGATCTTGTTCATGTGGGTCGCCGTCATCAATTCAGAAGCCACGCAGTATATCGACGATGAGGGTGCCCCCGTCTCTGCGATTCAGCGGACACTGACACGCACGGTGGCCGACTTTGCGGCCGGGGCATCTGATTCCCACGGCCGGCGATATTCAAACACGAGTTCGGCTTGCCCGATTGCTTGCGCTTCGATCCGCCACTGCTGCTCACCCGCTCCGCCTACTCGCTCTGCGGGCGTCACCGATTCTCCGCCACTCAGGGCAACACATGACAGACCAGTTGACTGGCCGCTGTCGAGGGTCCACGAAAACCCGGTGCCGGCGGTCATCGGAAGGGCAAACTCGCCGGTTTGACCGACTCGGAGATCCATCGTCCTGGCCGGTGGCCGGGATGCCTGACATCCGACCAGGGCACCACACGCAGCACCCACAGCAATCATTCTCCACCTCATCATCTTCGCGCCTCCTTCACCGATCGCGGGCATGCTACCCCCCACGGAACCCAGTGAAGGGGCCCGACACGATCCGCCGAATCCCCAACCCGGCATTGCAGCACAAAAAACGAAGGTTGGTCCACCCGAACCAGCCCACCCCGAGGGAAAACCGCCGGTACAATCGGCGGACGGGGTTTGCAGCCTGGGCATCTGTGCAGGCGGCGGGTTTTGGTATTCCGCGGACCTCCGGGCCAGTTCGGCCTACACCATCCGGTTGCTTGAATTGAAGCAGCCAGCATCTCTGGAGATTGATCGAGATGAGTATTCCTCGCCTCCGCGAATCAAGTTGTGCTGCCATCGGCCTCGGTCTACTCCTTGCGATGTACACAGCCCCTGCATACGTGATGGCCGCGACGCTCTACGTCAACGACGAGTTCGTCGAAGATGATCCAAACGCCGACCCGCCAACCACGGCCGAGCCCGACGATCTGATCGGCAGTTGCATGAATGCCCAGTATGCGACCATCCAGGAAGCCATCGACGACGCTGCGAGCGGCGACACCATCATGGTCTGCGACTGCGTGGATGGCGGCGAGCTCGACTTGGAAACGTACACCGGAGAGCTCGATACTGATGCCGTCATGACGATTCCGGCAGAGATCACGAGCCTCACCATCAAGTCAGTGTTCGGGCCGGACAACGTCGTTCTCTCAGGCGGGCTCGAGAGGCCGCTCCTGAAGTTGGAAGGTGCCGACCAGGCGATCACCCTCGTGGGGCTGACGATGCAGGATGGCTTTGGCAAGTATATCGAACTGGATCAGCCGCCAGATAACTCCCTTGACTGGAGTGTTGGCGGGGGCATTCAGATTCTGGCTGGCGAGGTGGACGTTCAGGGCTGCGTCATTCAGGGGAACCAGACAACCACGCTCTATCCGGAGAACTATGGATGCGGCGGCGCCATCTATGTGCACAGAGAGGCCTCTCTGATCGTGCAGGACTACCAACTCACGCTCATGGATCTCTGGGATGACGACGGACCATTTCCGACCGTAATCACCGGGAACACGGCGTTGCAGGGAGGTGCGATCTATGCAGCGCCGGTGGCAACCGTCGAGCTCATCATTCCCGAGATCAACGGCAACGTGGCGGTGTATCTTGGCGGCGGCATATTCGCCTCTGAGGGCTCCGCTGTCTCGCTCATTGGTGGCACGCTGTGCGGCAACTATGCAGCCGAAGACGACGTGAACGGGATTCCCGAGCTCCCGTTCCTCTCCAAGAATATCTATGGACGGGTTGACCGCAACCAGCTCTTCCCGGGCTGCGTGGCGGTCGATTGTGGAGTCGCAACCGAGTGCGACGAATCCATCGATACGCTCAACGTCGGCCCTGCCGATCCATTCACAACCATTCAGGCGGCTATCAACGCCGCCGGACCGGGCGATACGATCTCCGTCGCCGCCGGAACCTATCTGGAGACCATCAACCTGGAAGGCAAGTCGCTTCTCATCGAGGCGAGGGATCCGTCTCCCGGAGCGACCGTCATCGAGGCGCCCAATGCTGACAACTGGGACTCGGATGGGGACGGCGACGTCGATGATGATGACGATCCATGGCCGTTCTGGAAGCTCGACGCCCCCGTCGTCACGATGACCAGTGGCGAAGGCGAGATGATGGTCGATGGCATGACGTACACCACGACGCTCCGTGGGTTGACCCTCAAAGGCGGTATCGGGACGCCGTTCTTCCGTGACGCGCTCTACGGGGAGGACGTGCCCGGTCCATATCAAGGAACACTTGAAGACGCTGGCGGCGGCCTCCTCTGCGGCGCCGCATTTCCACGAGTCGAGGATTGCGTGATTCAAGACAACGCCCCGGGCGGTCTCGGCGGCGGCATCGCCGCCTTCATGGGATCGATTCCCACCATTTCCAATACCATTTTCTGCAACAATTCACCCCGCAACGTTTTCGGCCCCCGCGTAGATGAGGGCGGTAACTGTGAATCTCCATCCTGCGATGACGATGACGGGGACGGCATTCCCAACACCTGCGAAGCCGATGTGCCAACGACCACACCGATGGACCCGAATCTGGATGCCAGTGCACTGCAGGCCGCGCTCGATGAAGCCATCGATAACTTGCGGCAGGGCGACACGATCGAGTTCCCCGCGGGTTCGTATCCCGTGTCCATCAACCCCCGTGGCAAGGGCATCACATTCAGGGGCGCCGGCGCAACCGAGACAATCGTGACCGGCAGCGGGTCCGGCAGCGTGATCAACTGCAGAAACGGCGAACTTGCGAACACCGCCTTTGAGGACATGACCATTACCGCGGGATCCGCAAGCCGGGGCGGTGGCGCGATTTTGCAGGCTGCAAGCCCCACGTTTACCAACGTCACATTCACCGACAACATGGCGACGGACCGCGGCGGCGCCATCCACATGTCCGAAGGGGCTTCCCCGTCCATTACGAATTGCCGGTTCGAAGACAACACGGCCAATTGGGGGGGCGGGGGCGTCTTTATGCAGGAGCGGTCTGCGCCGCACTTCACCGAATGCGCCTTTACCGACAACCAGACAGGCCAGATCGGCGGCGCAGTCGCAGTTGTCACCAGACACCACAACAGTTACGTGCCAATTGCCTGGCCGTACCCATACCCCAACGGCGTCGCTGGCAGCCGACCGACCTTTATCGACTGCAGCTTCTCGAACAACGTGTCGGCCCGGTACGGCGCCGCCATGTGGTCGGGATACGCATGCGAACCCTGGATTGACAACTGCACGTTCCAGAACAACGTGGCGGAGTGGTCGGCAGGCGGCATTTACGTGCAGAGCATGTCGGAATTCGCTGACTCCCAAGACACCAACCCCTTCGGCAACTTACCCTATGCAGGGTATCCAGACTCGCTTATCGGCTACCCGGTCTTTGCCGATGTCGACGAGAGCGAAGAGGGCAGTTCGTCCTTCGCGTGCAACGAGCCCAGCGCGGTCTGGGGTGATGCCAGCGCCTGGTGGGATCCCTATCTCGCACTTGAGCCCTTCTCAGACGACACAGCGTGCCTGTACTGCAACCCGGACGTCAACCGCGACATGCGAGTCGATTATCACGATCTGATCAAGGTGATCGACGAGTGGGGCAATTGCGAAAGCGTCGATCCCGACGACCCGGACTCGCCGCCACTTCCGGTGCTGTGTGACCCGGACGTCAATGGCGACTATGTCGTCGAGGTATTGGATCTCATTGAAGTTCTCATCCACTACGGGAAACAGTGCCCGATTGACGGATAGACCCACGAAACTGCAATCCAGGCAGCTCCCCAAACCCCGGTTGGACATCCAATCGGGGTTTGTTTCTGGGATCGGGCCACACGGAGCCGCCAGCAGCGGAAACGCGGGTGGCAGGATTCGAACCTGCAACCTTCGGTTTCGTAGACCGATGCTCTATCCAATTGAGCTACACCCGCTGGGGAGCGGGGCATGGTACCGGCTTGCCCCCCCCGTCGCCACGAACCACACGATCTGGCCGCATCGGAGAGGTTGACTTCGGACCCCGGGGCTGGGATACTCCCCGATTCTGGTCCGGTCCCCTCAGGTGGGGACCTCACCACCCAGCTCTGGAGATGATTCGGTGCCCAATACCCCCGCCCGCAAGAAGCAAATGCGACAGGACGACGCCAGGCGTGCCCGCAACCGGTGGCGCAAGCGAGTCCTCAAGGATCGCACCAAGGACTTTCTGACTGCAGTTCATGACCGAAACGTCGAGGCCGCCGAGGCAGCCTTCGTAGCCGTGCAGAAAGAACTCGATCGCGTCTCCACAACCAGCACGATTCACAAGAATCACGCGGCCCGCCGCAAGAGCCGGCTCTCCCGCAGGCTCCGCGATCTGAAGACCTCGCTGGCTGGCTGAGCTCACGCAAATCTCCCAGTGACTCTGTTGCGGCCCGGCTCCATGCCGGGCCGCTGTGCATCTGCGACACTCTCTCTGTGCCACATCACCAGACACTTGCGAATCTGCCGGGGCACCGGCCGCTTCCAACGCTCGCAGCCCTGCTGCCGCTCATCATCTTCCTTGAGGCAGCGCTGCTGATTGACGGCGAGGGGTCTTCTGCCTCCCGCATCCTGGCCCATGCCCAGATTGGCGATGCACTGCACTTCTTTGGACTCTCGCCCGTGTTCGTGCTGCACGCAACCAGTTTCCTGATTCTCGCTACGCTGCTGTCGTGGCACATACTCGTCGGTGACCGCTGGCAGTTTTCACTCGCGGCCCCCGCCCAGTTGCTGTTTGAAGGCATGATTGGCACCGCCCCACTGCTTGCTGCCGCCGCGTTCTTTGGCACACTGCAGTCCTACGCACTGGCAGCCCGCCCTCTCGAACCAGCGTCCGCTATGGACGCCGTCGCGATTGCGATCGGGGCCAGCCTCTCCGAGGAATTGCTCTTCCGCATGATCGGCATCGCCGCCGTGCACTGGCTGCTCGTCGACGTTCTGAAAATCAAAGCCGCTCCCGGCACGATCGCGGCGATCATTGTCACCACCATCGCCTTCACCCTGTATCACAATCCATCAACCCTGCCTGCTGGCGGTGTCGCCTTTGTCACGCTCGCGGGGGTCTATCTTGGAGGTCTCTATGTGCTGCGAGGATTCGCAGTCGCAGTGATCGCCCATGCTGGCTACGACGTCGTTGTCATCCTCGGGCAACTCACATCGTGACCTCGACCTCCGCCTGCGCATCGGCCGATCGGTACATCGCTGCCAGAATACGCTGCACGCCGAGGCCATCCTCGCCACTTGGGCCGGCCTCTCCCCCCAGACAGTATGACTGAAAGCACTCGTGTTCCCGCCGAAACGCAGTCCCCCAGCCTTCCTCGGCAGCGATTGGATGCGACACATCGACCACTTCCTCATCAAGTTGGGTACCGATGATCACGCGGTTTCCCCAGATGTCAAAGTGCATCGCAGCCTCTTCACCGAACAGTGTGACGCCGTCGGCAATCGTGCCATCGGGCAAGTGCGATGCCCACGATGTTTCCAGCGTAATCGTCGGACCGTTCTGACACCGAAGCATCGCCGTGGCCGCGTCATCAACATCAAAGACGCCGTCCAGATTCGGAGGGCCAGACCACATCTCGGTGAAACGGTAGCCACGCGGAGGCTGGCCAAATCGGCTGCTCGTCGAGGCGCTCACTCTTGAGACCACAGGCCGTCCACACAAATCGAGGACCAGATCGACGAGATGCGGGCCAAGATCGATCATGACTCCGCCTCCGGAGCGGGTGCGATCCGTGAACCAACGCCCAAGGCCGGGAATCCCTCGCCGCCGAAGCATGACGGCCCTGGCCTGATACACCCGCCCCAGCCGGCCCGCATCAATATGCCTTCGAGCAGCCAGCACCGTTGCAGCGAAGCGGCACACAAAGCCAAGCTGCAAACGCCGCCCCGTGCGTTGTCGAGCCTCCACTATGTCGCCGCACTCGGTGACGGTCATCGCCATCGGTTTCTCCAGCAGCACGTCGCGACCTGCTTCCATAGCCGCAATCGCCATCGGGGCGTGCGCGGCGTTTGGCACTGCGATAACTACCGCCTGAACTTCATCACACGAAAACATGGCCAGTGGGTCAGACCATGCCTGCGCGTCCCACGCGCCTGCGGCTTCGCGAGCCTTCGCCGCATCCAGATCGCAGAATCCGACAAGGTGGCCTCCCGCGTCGGCGATGCCTTGCGCGTGAACTCTCGCGATCGCGCCAGCACCAAGAATGCCGATTCCAACTGCCATGTGATTCTCCTTGCACCTCTCAAAGCGGCACGGTACTGCAGGATGCGGCGGCGATCCACCGGCCTGTTGATTGAGCGTAGCATGCCCGATGTGGCCAATGAGCGAGTCATCATCGTCGGTGGAGGCATCGTCGGGCTCACGACGGCGCACTCGCTTCTCAAGAGAGGGCTCGATGTCCTCGTATTGGATGCCGGACCAGATCACGTCACACCATCTCGCGGCAACGCCGGACAGATTGCGCCAGGGCATCCGCCGATTCCCTCCCCCGCGGTGCCCCCGCAGGCCCTCCACATGCTGCTGGATCGCCGCAGCCCCCTGTTTATTCCGCCTCGGCCCAGCCTCCCGCTGGCGCGTTGGCTTCTGTCATTCCGGCTGGCCTGCCGCGGCAGCCACTACCACCACGCCATGAGAATACTCGGGGCCATGTCTGCCCTGAGTCGCGACGGATTCGACGCCCTCATTGAAGACCTCGGGCCAGAATCCACGCTCGCCGCCAGTGGAATCGCCGACTTCTGGCGCACGGCGAAGGGGGAGGCCGAAGCAGAGGAAGAAACCGCGTGGATGGACGCATTGGGGTTTGCAACGACCATGCTTTCCGGAGAGGAACTGCGAGCGGCAGATCCAGCCTGGGGCCCAGGCGTCCGCGGCGCGGTCGTACACAAAGCTGGCATGACCGTCGAGCCCGCGCACGTGTGCGACGCGCTTCGGCGTTCAATCCGCTCGCTTGGCGGTGATCTGCTTCAGGGACGCACCGCCGCCTCGCTGCGCCGAACAGGCGGTGTGTGGAACATAAGGACCGTGCAAGGCGAAGTACACGAAGCAAACACAGTGGTGATCGCTGCTGGCGTCTGGTCGGCCCCACTGGCCCGCCAGGTCGGCGCCGTCGTTCACATGCAACCGGCCAAGGGGTATCACACGATGCTCACGATGAGCCGACCACCTCGCATGGCTGGCGTTCTGCGTGAAGCGAAGATTGCAGTGACGCCGCTCAACGGGCAGGTCCGACTTGCCGGAACACTTGAATTGTCTGGCTTCAATCACAGGCTGGATCGGGGCCGTATTCGGCAGCTTCGCCGCGGCGCGGCGGCCTTTCTTCCGGAAGCGTCAGACGCTCACGCAGATCAGCCCTGGTGCGGTCTCCGACCGTGCACTGCTTCCGGGATGCCAGTCGTTGGGCAAGCCGCCCCCAACGCCTGGATCGCCACGGGGCACGGCATGATGGGATTGACGCTTGCGACTGGAACAGCTTCGATTCTCACCGCAGCCATACTTGGAGAATCGACCCCGGAGTGGTCCGCCGCCCTGCGGCCCCGGTGCCGCTGACCGGTCAGGCAAGTGGCTCCGATTGTTCGCGGTACCGAACGCCCCGGGCCCCCAACTGGCGAAGCAGCGTTTCCAGGACGCGATCATCGCTTGCGAGACACTCGGGCGGATGCACGCCGGGCGTCGACACAACTCCAGACTCAATCATTCGGGCCATGATGGTGGCGGGGAATGCCGTCGTTCGCGCCATGCTTGTCCAGCCCGTCGTCGGATCCAACTCGTCATAGAGGTCCCACCGCAGTCGGGTCGGTACTCCATCCAGATCGCCTTCAGCCTCGACCCGCATGACCGTCAAATCAGCCTCGCCGTCCTCGTATGTCCACTTCGGAAACAGTGCCCTGCAGGTAACTTCTCTGGGCGTGACACTCACGCCACCAACGTCCATCGGCACTTCACTCAGCAACCCCGTCTCCCGCAGCGACCAGGCCAGGTCACGGTGCCCGGGGTACCGCATCGTCTGCTCAAGCATGTTGGGGACATCCAGCGTTTCGGTCAGACTGCGCAGGCCATCGGTGTTGAACGCCTCAAGCGTCCCGGTCTCCGGGAAGTCGATCAGGACCGGATCCGAGAGCGCCTCTCGCACCACAACCTCACCATTCTGAACAATCCGCGCAGGCCGAACATATTCTTCGATCACATCGAACGGACTGAACGCTGCCTTGAACTGCCAGGGCATGTGGCGGATGACCGGCAGGCCCCCGACTCGAATCGTGACCGACCGGCAGGGCGCGAGCCGTCGAGCGGCGACCCCCGCGAGGAGATTGCTCATGCCAGGCGCCACGCCGCAATCGACCACCGCGATCGTTCCGCTGGCCTTCGCGGCCTCGTCCAGCCGCCACGCGTCCTGCGGCATAAAGGAGATATCGCAATAAGGTTTGCCTGCGTCAATCACCGCCTGCAGTGCCGCAAACCCGAATCGACTGGGAAGGGCCCCAAGAACCATGTCAGCATCGGCCGCAAGCGAGTGGATCCGCTGGGGGCTGGATAGATCGACCTGCCGCACCTGGAGCGCAGGGCACCGAGCCTTGACATCGCGCAGTCGCACCTCATCGACATCGCACAGGGTGACGGTGCGGTCCGCGTCCGCAGCGAGGTCCATTGCCATCACCGCCCCCACCATCCCTCCTCCAAGCACGATTGTCTGTTTCATCACGATCTCGCTCTATGAGGGCCACCAAGGCTCAATCTTCGACCTTCCACGAAGAAAGAGAGAACCCGGCACACAACTGGATGTTCTCTCTCATAGTAAAGGTGGACGATTTGATCCGCCATTGGAACCGGTGGCCAGATCTTCCCGAACTTCTCTGATGGAGGACTTGGCGTGAAACACCAGCATCCCCTCCGGACACCAACCCCTCCGGAGGAAACAAGGAGGCCCGACAAGGCAATCCCACTGCCCCCGACCGAAAGCATGCCCGACACATTTCGGTCAGTCGCAGTCAGGCCCTGCCAAGGCCAACCTCGTCGCTTGCAGCGTGTGCAAGGGCGTACCTCATCGCAGCCCAGCCCCGATCGGCCATGACTTGCCAACGGGACGCGCACCGAGGAGTTCTACCGTGCAGATTTCCCAACACCGTGCTGACCTTGTTCTCGACCTCTTCGACCGGTTCTATACCCGAGTCTTCTGCTTTGCCAGAAAGTCACTCCCCGCAGAGAGCGCGGAAGACATCACCCAAGAAGTCTTCTCAAAGCTCCTGCAACTCAGACATCTTGAGCAACTCGATGAAATCTCGGTCAGCTATCTGATCAAGATCGCCGACAACCTCATCAAGCGCCGATACAACCGCGGCCGCCGCTTCCAACGATTCCTCGAGGCCGCCCAGGCGGAGCCCCGAGGCAAACGGGAGGCCGAACCATATGTCGAGCCCGCCCCCGAACTCGGCCGCGAACTCACCGAGCAGATGAATCGGCTCTCCCCCAGTGAACGCGAAGCCGTCCGACTTGTGGTGTGCAACGGGCTGAGCTACCAGGAAGCAGCCGAGTCGCTGGGCGTTCCAGTTTCAACAGTGAACAACTGGAAATACCGAGGACTTCAGAAACTGAAGGAAATGCGTGACGCCGAGAACGATCGCGCTGCGGGATCCGTGACATCACGATCGGTCTGATCAAGACCGTCGCGTGTGGACTATGGTGCGTGGCATGCCGCCGCAGCATCACGCCGAGAGTATTCCTGTTCCCCAACGCATCGCCGTGACTGGAAGCTCCGGTTTTGTCGGCCGCGCGGTTGTCGCCGAAGCTCGCGCCCGCGGCGTGGATGTCCTGCGACTGGTCCGACGGCCACCCTCAGAACATGACGAAGTGCAGTGGGATCCCACGTGGCCATTCGACCCAGACCCGAGGCTTGAGGAGCTCGATGCCGTTGTCCATCTGGCTGGTGCCGGAATCGCAGACCAACGGTGGACTCGCGATCGCAAGAGAGTCCTGTACGAGAGCCGCGCTATCGCCACGTTTATTCTGGCAGAAGCGTTGTCATGCCTTGAGAATCCTCCGCCGGTGTATGTGCAGGCGTCGGCCATTGGCTTCTATGGCAACCGTGGCGATGAGGTCCTCACGGAGCAGTCCTGTGCGGGCGAGGGCTTTCTCGCAGATCTTGTCAAGGATTGGGAGCGTGCAAGCCAGATGTTCGGTGCACCAAACCGCCGCGTCACGACACTGCGAATGGGCATGGTGATCGCGGCGACGGGTGGTGCCATCGGCAGAATGCGACCGATTTTTCGATCCGGGCTCGGTGGCCGGCTTGGCAGCGGTTCGCAGTGGCTCAGTTGGATCGCACGGCCGGATCTTGTTGAGATCATTCTTCGGGCGTGCGTGGACTCGGCTTGGAGTGGCCCGATCAATGCCGTGTCCCCCAGCCCCGTAACGAACTCCGAGTTCACACGTGAATTCGCGAAGGTGTGCCGCCGGCCCGCTGTCATTCCGGCCCCGGCCCCGCTCCTTCGGCTGGCACTCGGGCGCATGGCACCCGAGCTCCTCCTGGCAAGCCAACGATGCGAACCCACGGTACTGAATGCTGCGGGGTTCCGATTCCGCTTCGAGACGCTTCCAGCAGCCCTGCAACATGAGCCTGCCGACAGCTGACAAGCCGCTCCGCCCGGGTGGACACACGGCAAGAGGGGGAGAAGAGAGGTCGCAGGGCGGAGCAGGATTCCGGTGACCCGCGGCATGTCCTGGCGCACATCTCGACGGCCAGCGAATCGATGGGTTGATTCGCCCGCAGCAAGACCTGAGCCGGACTCGGGCTCGCGGCCGAGCAATTCACTCACTCCACGAAGAATGGAGATTCCAATGATCGCTCTCTATCGCCGCGCCATCCTTGCCTCCGCATTGATCCCCGCTCGTGTGTTCGGAGCCACCTCAGCGTGCTACGCCATTCATGGCGACCCCATTGGCGGCCTTCGACACCTCTCGGATACCAATCTGGCCCCTAAGGGCCTCTATTGCCCGTATTCGTTCGGCGATTTCACTCGACGGCGGGTCCTTTGAATCGGTCGAACCGGTGAATCTGCCTCAGAAGCCCCTTGTGCCCATACCAGAACCCGATAGACTCGACGAGGTGTTGGGCCCCGCACCCGTCTGGAAGGCGGGCGGGCACAATCCGGAAGAAGAGATAAGGAGCGTTCTCAAATGCATAGCACTACGGCACTGCTCGGCGCTGCCGCCATGATCACATCCGCTGGAGCCGGTACGGCTCTCATGGATCAGATCGGCGACATGTCGGGAACAGACATCGACACCAGCAACATGCTTGCTTCGCAGTATTTCGAAGCTGCCTACTCGGTGTACGACATTGCAGCCATTGATGACTTTGACAACACCAGCGGCTCTGCTGCCGGCTCGGTCTCGGCCATCATCTCGGGCTGGAACGGGTATGCCGGAATCGATGGCGTTTCTGGCGTGCAGGTGAACTTCTATATGGCTCCGGAAGACGCCGCGACCAGTCTGGTCGGCTACGCCTCCACCGACGCCGGTGTCACCGTCGATCCAAGTTGGTCCGGCCAGGCATACGGCGACATGCTCACCGTGGATGGCAGTTGGGCCATCGCGAGCGGAATGCAGTTCGTTACCTTGATTCCCGTGAACGAGTTTGGCGTCAACGGTCAGACTGGCGTTCCAATCACATTTATCGGTGACAACAATTGTTGGCAGGCCAACCCCGGCGGCGGATTCGGCATGCCCGGCAACCTGCAGGTTGCAACAAACAACCTCGCCTTGCGGGTCATGTCCGGTAGCGCCGATCCATGTGACGCACCACTCCCTGCCTGCCCGGCAGATATCAGTGGCCCAACCGGCGAGCCTGATGGATTCGTAGGCGTCGATGATGTTCTCGCGTGCGTTGGTACATTCGGCCAGGTCGGCGACGGTTCATTCCGTCCAGTCGGCGACTGCTTCCCCCTGCCCAATGGCAATTGCCTCGTTAATGTTGACGATCTTCTGGCTGTCATCGCCGCCTTCGGTGAGGACTGCCGACCCCGCGGCGCCTGCTGCATGGGACTGGCTGGCTGCGACGATGATGTCGTCGAAGACGACTGCGCCGGCGACTGGCTCGGCGAAGACTCCAACTGCGCCGATGATTGTCATGCTGGCGCATGCTGCTTCCTCGACGGCAGTTGCACCGAAGGCACCCCCGACGAGTGCGCGACCGCTGGCGGAACCTATGCTGGCGACAACATTGACTGCGCGAACGCAGATTGCCCGCAGCCATCACCTGGCGCGTGCTGTGTGAGTGTTTCTGACTGCATCGATGGACTGCTCCCGACTGACTGCGCCGACTTTGGCGGAGATTACATGGGCGCTGGAACCGACTGCGCAACCGCGAGTTGCGGCTGGAGCGAATGCCCCGCCGGTGCAACTGCTGAGGGTGTCCCGTGTCAGGAAGACACCAGCGACCCCAACAGCGATCCCAACGGTGGCATGAATGTTGATCCGCCGGCCTTCGGCGCTATCGCCAACGGCGAAACGATCTGCGGTTACATGTCCACGTTCACATGCATCGGCTGCGACAATGGCGCGGACGCCACATATCGTGATACCGACTGGTACCTCTTCGACAACTCCAGTGGCGGCGAGTGGACGATCAGCGGCGGCGGTCAGATGGACCTCGTCATGGGTATTGTCGACAATGACGCGTTGGCGTTCGTCGACTACATGGTGCTGGCTCCTTACGAGGAGGGCAGTGTCACCGTGACGCTCCCAGCAGGTGGCAGCTATAGCGTCTGGGTTGGATTCAACTTTGACGGCGGCGAGAACCCGTGCTCCACGGGCAACAATGACTACTCCGTCACGCTCGTTGGCGCCGATGCGCCGGTAGCAGCATGCTGCGTCATCACCGATTGCGTCGGAGATCTTGATCCGACCGATTGTGCCGCTCTTGGCGGAAGTTATGTATCGGGCGAGTCCTGCGCCACCTACAGTTGCCCCGCTTCCTTCGAACCATGCTCAACAGGCAATGGCGAAGATCCGCTGGGCATTGACGAGTCGTGGACGGCAGGCACGTCGGATACTGGCTCCGGCTATATCCGTGCTGCCAGCATTTCGGCACCGAGCGTGTCAGAGTGCACCATCTATGGTCTCGGTCTCATCTACAGCGGCGGCTGGGGCAACTGCGCCACGCCGGGCGACATCGGAATGACCTGGTCATTGATGTCCGACAGTGGCGGTCTGCCCGGCAGTGAAGTCGCTGCAGGTACGGGTGCCAGCTACTTCGGTACGGATCTGGTTTATGCAGGTGCGTATGCCCTGCACGGCTGGACCTTCGATATGGGCTACGGCGGCAGCGCCGACTGGGTCAGTGCGGCCTCGACCAGTGGTGGTCAGGGCGAGTGCTGGTTCCTGTGGATGTCCTCTACCGCGCCGGATGCCGGTTCATCGGCTCTGGATGACGGTTCTGGATGGGCCGCTGAGGTCTTTAGTTTGAATTACTGCATCACCGAGTGATGCCGTAGCGTTTGTGACACCGCCCCCCGCCGCCTGCGGCGGGGGGCGGTTGTTTTTTGAGTGACCGAGCGTCCCTACTGTTGTTGCTGCTGTGCAGCAGCCTCGTCGCCCCGCTGTTCATGCACAGCAGCGCGATCCGGGGCTTCCGCAAACACAGGCACCTCCATGATCAGCGGTGCCCCCGCGTGGTGCCTTTCCCGCCGCTCAACAGCGCTCGTATGAACCTCGACCGACAACAGTTCTTCCGCAGCCCCACGGAAAATACCCCGATTGGGTGGCACATCAGCGTAGTTCCTGCCGTAGGCGATCACGACATACCGCTCACCGACCGAGCACGCATGCGTTGGATCAAACCCGACCCAACCATACCCTGGCGTCCATACTTCAATCCATGCATGGCTTTCAGAAGGCGTTGCGGCGTTTTCAACATGCAGGTAACCGTTGACGTAGCGACACGGAACGCCCTGCAATCGAAGCAGCCCAAGCGCGATGTGGGCGAAGTCCTGACACACTCCCGCCTCGGCCTCAAGCGCGTCGTCGCTGGTTGAATGGGCGTGTGTCACCAGAGGGCGATACGCGATGCGATCCTTGAGTGATGCCGCAAGATTGCTGACGATCGATCCGACTGTTTCGCATCGTGAGAGTTGCAGACCGTCGGCCAGCATCTGCAGCCGGTCGCTTTGAACAACTGGTCCGCCGAACTGAATGTAATCCCATGTATCTCGCTGAATCGGGATATCACGCACGAGAACGTCCAGTGATTGCGGATCTCGATCCGGTGGGCTGGTCTCGACAAGCGATCTGCACGCAACCTCGACACGCTCGTGGTAATCCGTGATTGAAAACCAGTGAAGGGCATTACCCATCCAGTCTTCATGCCGACTGGGCTGCGCATGTGGCCCAATTGCCAAGTCAAAGTCGTGGACCGACTGCCTTGCCAATGCGCGCGGCTCCACGCGGATTTCCATGTGTGACTCACGCACGAACGCGGAGTACTGAAAGCGGAGATTGTGTTCGATACTGAGAAGCATGCGTACCTATACCGTGAAATAGAGCCGTGTCATCGACTCGTGTATTCGTTCCACATCAGCCGCAAGTCCCTCACATACCGCCGCAAAGTCATGCCGGCCAAGGAGATCCTGCGACTCGTACCGGAGCTGCGAAGCCAACCGCCCTACCTGTCTCGCTGCATCGGTCAGAACTCCACCACGCTCAATCTTCCCAAGATCATCTTCGATGTGAGTCACGCCAAATGCAACGCTGTGAGGCGACTGGGAATCGAAGAACAGGAAGCTCCAGACTTGGCGCGGGGTCAGGCCTGCGCCGTGTACGCGTCGGTAATTCTCAAGGGATCCAGCTGACCGCAGTACGCTGCGAAGCAGCGCATGGCGCACGGGGATATCAATGTCCTTGGACGTGCCCATGAGTGGCGGCAACCGGTGTCGCAGCAGCATCAATACGCGGTACACCCGCTCCAGCATGACGCCAAGATCCAGAAAGATCCACGCCTCATCTCGGATCAGAGTCCGTCCAATCGTCCCACCAATCCCGAAAATCGATTGTTGAACCTGGCCGAGCAAAACGTCGGCGTGTCTCTCGCCACGGACGCCCACATCGAGATGGAGCCAGCATTCATTGATTTGCTCAAACACTTCCCGGGTCAGATACTCCCGTATCGCGCGCGCATTTTCACGAGCATGGTAGATAGACGTAGCAACCGACAGCGTGTTGCCGCGACCAAGCAACCACATGTGGAGCCCCGCAAGGCGAACTTCATCGACGTCACCATCAACAGCGGGTGATCCTGGATAGACCCTTGAAAACGCAGCCCAGAATTCAACCGCGGAAGTTGGCGCCAAACCGCGAATCTCAACCGTCAGTTGCTCTGCAACCTGCAACATGCGACACAGGTTTGAGGCACGCTCCAGATATCGCCCCATCCAATAGATGTTCTCGGCGGACCTCGACAGCATGACACTCATCGCACGAGTTCCTCCGCGAGCACCCATGTATCTTTGCTGCCACCCCCCTGCGAAGAGTTGACGACGTATGAGCCCTCCTGCAGCGCGACCCGCGTCAACCCGCCTGGCAGCACGCGAACAGTCTCGCCATACAACACAAAGGGGCGCATGTCGACGTGCCGCGGCGCGTAACCGTTCTTGATCCAGGTCGGATGCGAAGAGAACTCCACCAACGGCTGGGCGATGTATGCCTCGGGCTTTGCCTCGAACACCGTTGCGAAATTTGCAATCTCTGCCGAAGTCGCCGTGGGACCGACCAGCATGCCGTATCCACCCGCCCCGTCGGTCAGTTTGACGACCAGCGAACTGAGATTCTCTCTGATAAACGCAGCGTCTTCGGGCCTTCTACCTATGTAGGTATGGACTTGAGCCAGAAGCGGATCTTCATCCAGGAAGAACCGGATGATGTCAGGCATCCAGGGATAGATTGACTTGTCATCCGCGACGCCTGCCCCAGGCGCATTGGCGATCGTGACGTTGCCAGACCGCCATGCGTGAATGAGCCCGGGAACCCCAAGCAGGCTACCTGCATTGAATACGACTGGGTCCAGAAATGCATCATCCACCCGGCGGTACAGAACGTCTACCCGCTGGCGACCGCGAGTTGTACGCATCGAGACTTGATCGTTCTCAACGATCAGATCACGGCCTTCAACCAGCGGCACTCCCATCTCCCTGGCGAGGAAAGAGTGCTCAAAGTATGCACTGTTGTTCATGCCGGGCGTCAATACGGCAACTGACGGTCGCTCCCGGCCGCGCGGCGATGCGAACTGAAGCGCTTCGAGAAGCATTTGCGGATAACTGTCCACCGGGCGAACACCGTAATTCGCAAAGATCTCGGGAAACACGCGCGACAGCAGGTTGCGATTCTCAAGGACATACGAGACACCACTCGGACACCGACAGTTGTCCTCCAGGACAAGAAACTCGCCCTGTTCTCCGCGAAGCAGATCAATGCCCGCGATATGCGTGAAGACGCCATGTCGTGGCCGGGTACCGATAAGCTCCCGGCAAAAATCGCTCCGAGAGAGCACCAGATCGAATGGCACGACCTTCTCTCGCAAGCATCGCTGATCGCCGTACACATCCTCAAGGAACAGGTTGATAGCGGTGACGCGCTGAATGAGCCCCCTCTCAAGCAGCTCCCACTCATCCGAACCAATGATTCTGGGTACAAAGTCAAAGGGAAAGGTTCGTTCCGTCCCCTCTTCCTCGCCATACACGGTGAATGTGATGCCTTGGTTGACGAGCGAAACTTCCTGCAATTCCTCTCGCCGTCGCACATCGTCTTCATCAAAACGCTGGAGCGTCTCAATCACGGATCGATAGAGCCCCCTCGCGGCATCATCGCCCGCCAAGGCCTCATCGTACCCCTTCTCCGCTGCCTTCCAGGAGCATGCCATGGAGGGGCATGCTACAGGGTGACCGCCGACCCAGTAGGCGGCGACTATCCTGGCGGAATCGGGCGACCATGAGGATCATCTGTCGCATCACCAACCTCGGTGCGTAGCTGCTCTGCAAGCAAACCATCGGTCACATGCTCCAAACGCTCTGCAGCAGCGTGCAAGTGGCTTGGGGGAATACTCGCCCGCCCGGACAGGTACGTCTCCCACAACCGGTGCGCCCGCACCAAGTTCACCGCTGCATCGCGGCCAGTGTCAGTCAGCGTCCAGACTCCGCCACTGAGTTCGGCAAGTGAGCCTCTTCGGAGCCGATTCAACACCGTCACCAGCCGGCCGCCAATCCTCACATCCGATCGCAGAAGCCCCTCCACTTCGGCGCGATCCAGCACCACAGCTCTCTCTTCCAGTCGAAACAGCAACCCGAGTGCGTCTTCAACGGCCACGCGCATCGCATCACGCCTCGTTGCCCATCGCCGCGCCACAGCACCGCGACCGGGAGCGAACAGAGCCATCAGGAGGAATATCGCCAACGACGAGACTGCCATCATTCCGGCCGAAGACGTATCGAGCCCGCCGCCGAGAATCCATCCAGGAACCGTCAGGGCCGCAAGGTGCCCCACGATGGCAGCCAGCCCACCGAGGGCAATCGCCAGAACAATGACCAACCGCATCCGCCGCGTGAGCAATAGAGCGGCAGCCGGAGGCGCCACGAGCAGCGCAACCGTGATGATGCTCCCAACGGCCTCGAAACACGCGACGCACGTGGCAGCCGTCAACACCATGAGACCATAGTGCAGCCACCTCGCGTCAAACCCCTGCGCTGTCGCCAACGCCGGGTCAAAGGCAGTTGCGAGGAACTCCTTGAAGAGCAAAGAAGTCAGGCCGAGATTGGCAATCAGGACGATTGTCAAAGGCAACACAATTCGCGGAACAGCGACGCCGGAGAGTGAAACCGTATCGATAGGTGCCAATTCGATGGAGCCATACAGCACACAATTGGGATCCAGATCCACCGTGTCAGCCGTCTGGACAATCAACAGGAGGCCGAGCGAAAAAAACGCTGTAAACACCAACCCCATGGCAGCCCCGCGCTCGACCCGTCCCCATCGATGTACAACCTGCGTCATGACCGCAGCCAGGACTCCGGAGAGCGCCGCACCGAGAAACATCCAACCACCCGACCGCGTCCCACTCACCAGAAAGCCAACCGCAATCCCCGGCAAGACTGCATGCGAGATCGCGTCTCCCATCATCCCCATACCGCGGACAACCAACCAGCTCCCAGGAACTGCGCAGCACGCTGCGACGAGGACTCCAATCAGGATGATCCATCCGTCATAGTCAAGCGTCATGCCCCTTCTCCCAGTGCATGCGGGCTGACCAGCGTCCCGCCGCTGCCAGCGAGTATCTCTTCAAGCTCGGCCACCAACGTATCGCCAAGCACATGCTCGACGAGGTCAGCGTCCCGATCGACGTGCGAAGCCGCAATGTCAGCGTGGCGAATCAGGAAGAGCTCCCACAGCCGGTGATTTCGAACCACGCGATCCGCAGCTTCTCGTCCGGCGGATGTCAGCGCAAAGCCGTCTTCGACGAGGACGATGTCCCCGCGCCGCCGTGCTCGCCGATGGAGCGATCGCACACGCCTCGCTGTCCAGCTTCGTAACCGCGCGACGTCCTCGATCGTCCACGATTCGGTGTCTCGTGCCTCCAGCGACTCCGCTGCGGCGCGCAGCAGGTGCTGTCTGCCAGTTCGGCGTCGAAGCATCCTTGCCTGCAGTATTCGCTGCGCAGCACCTCGGCGCGTTCCGACAAGCATTGAGATACCGAACAGCGACGACAACGTCAGGACGATGATGGATCCTGCGGGCAGATTGGGCGCCATCGCACTGATCGACGCGCCAATCCAGCATGCCACGGCTCCGATGATGCCTGCAATCGACACCATCCGCACGAATTCATCTGTCCAAAACCGGGCTGCTGCTCCCGGAATGATGAGAAGGGCGATCACGAGAATGAGGCCGACTGCTTGCAGCCCGACCACAGTGACCGTGACTGCGAGCACCATCAGCGCAAGATCGAGCATTCCCTCCCGGCGGCCGAGCGCTCGACCAAATGATTCGTCGAAGCACAGCAGCCGAAACTCCTTCGCCAGCAATGCTGCAATCACGAGCGTGACGATCGCGGTCACTCCAATCCCGATCGCATCCCCCTGCACCATGGATGCCGTGCGGCCGTAGATAAAGGACTCCAGGCCAGCCTGATTGCCGCCCGGCATTGCCTGCGCAACACCAAGCATCGCAATCCCAAGCCCGAAGCCACCTCCAAGGATCACACCCATGATGGCGTCATCCTTGAGCCCCGTCGCCCGGCGAAGCATCGGTATCGCCCACGCGGCGACGATTCCAGCGAGCGCCGCGCCAAGGAGCAACCCGGCAAACGACTTCCCGCCGCCGCCAAATGCCTGCATCGCCAGAAACGCCCCGACCACTCCGGGAAGCATGGCGTGACTCACGGTGTCACCGAGCAAGGCCCGCTTTCGCAATACAAGAAATGCCCCGACCACACCGGCTGCAACTCCGAGCATGGCTGTACCAATGACGACGACTCGTGTGTTCCAATCGGCGAGTACCACAATATCCACAATCGAAGTCGCCAGGCACATGTCGCTCATCGATCCTTCGAGAGGCGTCCAAGCGCCGTCGCCGCCTGCTCGAGCAACGTGAGGCGGCCGCCATACGTCGCCCGCAGATTGTCGGCAGTCAACGTCTCATCCATGGGGCCGCTGGCCACAACACGCATATTCAGCAGGATGATGTGCTCGAAATACTCCGCGACTGTTTGAAGGTCATGATGCACCACAACGAGTGTGGCCCCCTCAGCGCGCAGCGCGCGAAGCACCTCCACGATGGCTTGCTCAGTTGCAGCATCAACTGATGCGAACGGTTCATCCATCAGGTAGAGCTCCGCATCCTGCACCAGGGCGCGAGCGAGGAATACACGTTGCTGCTGCCCACCGGAGAGTTGGCTGATCTGCCGCCCCGCATAGTCTGCGAGGCCAACCCGATCGAGAGCCCGCATCGCTGCTTCTTTCTGCGCCTTCCCGACCGGACGCAACCATCCCAACCGGCCGTAGGTCCCCATGGCCACGACATCGAGTGCGCTGACAGGAAACTCCCAGTCAACAGTCTCCCGTTGAGGCACGTATGCGACACGGCTTCGCACCGATCGCCAGGGCTGGCCGAACATACAGACATCGCCTGAGACTCGAGGCAGCAGATCCAGGCAGGCCTTGATCAGCGTGCTCTTTCCAGCGCCGTTGGGGCCGACGATTGCAGCAAGGCAGCCAGCAGGCACGTCAAGATCGACATCCCACAAGACCGGACGCCGATCATACGCAACAGTGAGGTCATGAATTGAGAGCGCGGCATTCGGGTCGTGCTCGGGACCGCGAGCAACAGACGCCTGGATGTCCGGAGGTCTGTCCACGTGCTACTTGCCTGACTCTTCCGCGGAGCCCCTGAGACCACCCTTTGGGACCACGCCGCCGAGGGCCTTCGCCACGGAACTCGCGTTGTGATCAATCATGCCGATGTACGTGCCCTCGTAGGACTCAGGAGTTCCCATCGCATCAGAGAAAAGCTCACCACCCACAACGACCTGATGCCCTTGTGCGGCGGCCCCCTCAATGAGGGCCCGAACATACTTGTCCGAAACGCTCGACTCGACGAACACCGCCGGGATCTTCCGTTCGACCAGGACATCGACGAGTCTCGTCACATCGGCAAGGCCAGCTTCCGATTCGGTCGAAATCCCCTGTATGCCCATGACCTCAAGACCGTAGGCCCGGCCGAAGTAGTTGAAAGCATCATGGGCGGTCACGAGGACTCGCTGACCCGAGGGAATGCTGGCAATCACACTCCGCACATACTCATCGAGCTGCGCGAGTTCGGCAATGTAGGCTGCAGCATTGCTCCGGTACGACTCGCATCCTTCCGAATCTGCCTGACACAGCGCGATGGCGACAGCTTCGGTTGCCGCCATCCAGGCCTTGACATCCATCCACACATGAGGATCCGGATGCCCTGGCTGATCCGTGGGCTCAAGCAGGAAGTTCTCGTCCACCATGGCAGCGACCGGCCGGACGAATCGGCCTCTCGCCGCAGCTCGCTCGAAAATGTCCCCCATCCGCCCTTCCAGCTTGAGACCGTTGTAGAAGACCACATCTGCCCCCATGATGCGGCGGACGTCGGATGCAACCGGCTTGTATACGTGCGGATCGACTCCCTCACCCATGATGTTCACGACCGTTGCCCGATCCCCCGCCACGTGCCGCGCGATGTCAGCGACCATGCCGGTCGTCGCGACGATGTCCAGCGACGCCGCTTGAACGGCCCCGACGACTCCCAGGATCCCCACGAATGTAGTCACACGACGCATGGCGCTGGCCCCTCATCTGAATTGTAGCCCTTGCTACAGAACAGTAGCAGATGCTACACTTACGGCGGTGTCCAGTCAACCGAACTGAGGCAGGAGACTGCTCATGGCCCGCAGAAGCAACACGTTCGCCAAAACCCGCCAGGACCATGCCAGCGAGACGGCCGAGGACTATGTCGAGGCGATCGGCGACATCCTTCAGACCCAGCCCACATGCCGCGTCAAGGATCTCTCCACCAAGATGGGGGTCAGCCACGTCACCGTGACCCGCATTCTCCAGCGGCTGTCTGCAGAGGGGCTCATCGACAAGGATCCCTACGGCCCATGCACGCTCACGGCGGAAGGTGCCGCCATGGCGAAGCGGTCCCGCAAACGCCACCAACTCCTGCTCGAATTCCTCCTGCACATCGGAGTCCCCCCCACCCATGCCGCGCGCGATGCCGAGGGCATGGAGCACCACGTCAGCGAGGCCACGCTCGCGGCCATGCGGGCCGCAATTGACCGCGGAACCTGACTCACTCAATTCCCCTGCGCACCACCCACGGCTCCAACCGTCAACATCTGAAGCGTGGCCGACTTGGTGGAGTCGATCCAGCTCCGACCACGGATCCGACTTGTTCACTGGTCACCGGCCTGCAACCAACCGCACGGCCGCCCGGACTTTCAACCGGCGCCACGACTCATGGACAGGGACCCCAGTTTCCCGCCGCCGCCAGCAGGTCTTCAACACCTATCTCAAAGTCCTGCGTGAGGTCTGCAGGATGGATACCGGATTCCGACCAATGGCCGATGATCTCCATGACATCCGCCACTGCAACATCATGATCACCGTCAAGATCACCGAGACATGTCACAGCAAAGGCATGCGCACTTCCGCCATCTGAGCTGCCAAATGCCGGGGCACCAACAACCACATCCATCCCTTCGCAATCAACTGATACACCAAATCCGCCCTGATCTTCAATTCCACCCGCCAGAATCGTCTGCACCAACTCGAATCCTGACGCATCTGTCGAGGCGTACACACTGACCGCGCCGGTCTGCACGCCGTTGTTGACCCAGCCATTCCCGCCGATCACAAGTAAGTCTTCCTGCAAGTCCACGGCTGTTCCCCAATACACCGATGATGCGACGATCGGCGGATCGAACATCTGCGTCTGCACCCAATCAGCTCCACTGCGATTGAACACATAGACACGGCCTACCGATGGAAGTCCCTGCACGCGGCGGCCACTGGCTCCTGCGACGAGCGTATCGCCAACCAGAGCAACTGATGTTCCAAAGAGATCGCCGGAGGCAACATCTTCCGGGTACAAGACAACCGTGCCACGCCATGAGCCGTCCGGCTGGCGTTCATACAGATGCACCGAGCCAGCGAGCGGCGAAACCGCAGGATCCGCAAATGCTCCGACTGCGAGGCGGTCGCCATCGATCGCTACCGAGAATCCGAAGTACTGGTCAGGGTGAGTCCATCGTGGATCGATTCGCACTTCGTCCTGCGTCATGCCATTCTCATCGATCGTATAGAGATACACACAGCCCACCGCCTGACCGTAGAGATCCTCACGATGAGCACCGACCGCCAAGGTACGCCCGTCAAAGTCGAGCGAGGTTCCAAACATCTGGCCGAGGTGCGTATCCAACGGCACAATGGTCTCCAGCCATGACACACCTTGAGACTCATCCACCAGATAGCTGTAGACCGCTCCACACATCACATCCCCACCTTCACACGATCGCCTCGGCGCGCTCACAAAGGCAATCGGAAGCGCGTCGCCGTTCTCCGCAATCGGTCCCAAACACACCTTGGCTCCGAAGAGATCACCCTCCTCTCCATCGGGAGCAAGCACTCGGCGCGACTCAACCGGGATCGATTCATTCGGCATCGCAGAGAGCTGCGCAGCGCCCGGGCCAAGTGGCGTGAATGGGTCGAGTCCCCGATATGGGGCGCCAACCAAGAGCATGTCATCGTGAATCGCAACACTTCTTCCAAAGTGGCCACCTACGGTCGGAGTGCCCGGCTCATAATGAGCTATCTCGATCCAATGCTGGTCGGTCTGCCCGCTCGCAATGGGAGGACCCCCTGCAAAGACAACCGCAATCACGCAGTACAAGCCACTTCGCCATTGCATGTGCATTGTGATCTCCCAATAACCAGCTTGCACTCCCCTCCCACATACTGCCGACTGCGAACATAGTGCTTTGTCGGCCACAATCAATACCCATCGTGAATTCTCTGCAACTCGCCGAGGATTCATCCACGACAGACGCACGCATTCAAATCCTCCCTTGAATGCCCCACGCCCGGGCACCGACCAATGCGAATCTTGTCGGTGACCGTCCCATGGATGCCCAAGCCACATCCGCCATCTATGATGGCTCGCAGATGCCACACCGCCTCCTCCCTCCGCTCATGCTGC
This sequence comes from uncultured Isosphaeraceae bacterium, assembly GCA_964598425.1. Lineage (GTDB taxonomy): Bacteria > Planctomycetota > Phycisphaerae > Phycisphaerales > SM1A02 > UBA12567. The sequence goes on from CAZRBV010000007.1 coordinate 72,116, forward strand.
TTGCAGCATCGCCGCACGCCATTGCCGAGCCGGATCTCACGCTCATGACATTCAACGTGCGATACAACAATCCCGCGGACGGAGACAATTCATGGCCGCACCGCAGCGATCTGGTTGCTCGCGTCATCCAGGACGCCAAGCCCGCAGCCCTGGCCATCCAGGAAGCCCTGCCGGATCAACTGCACTTCCTTGAAGAGCGATTGTCCTCATTCCAGCGGGTCGGGGTTGCTCGCAATGGCGAGAATGCAGGTGAATTCAGTGGTCTCCTGATCGATACCGACAAGCTGGAGCTACTCGATTCGGGACAGATCTGGCTCTCCGAAACACCCGAAGATCCCACCAGCATTGGATGGGACGCAGCGCTTCCCCGCACTGCGACCTGGGCGCGGCTTCGCAGGTGGGGATCATCCGATCCGGTCTTCCTCCTCATAGGCACCCACTTCGACCATCGCGGCGAGGCGGCGCGCGATCACAGTGCCGCGTTGATCGTTTCCAATCTTGATGCGTGGTGCGACGCAAAGTCACTCCCCGTCGCCATCATGGGAGACCTCAACGCCCTGCCCGAGAGTGCTTGCCTTGAGACTTTCCGCGCAGCCGGATTCAAGTCAGCCGTGTCCTCACCCGAGGGAACCTTTCACGGTTTTTCCGGGAGGCGCGACGGGCCGAAGATCGATTACATCCTCCTGAACGATCGGTGGGCAACGAGGCGGGCAGACATCATCCGTGGGCGGGCAGACAATCGCCCCGCGTCAGATCACGATGCGGTTCTTGCAGCGGTCAGTCCTCTGGCTCCACGCGGCACCATTGGCCGACCGCGGAAGCTCACACAAGAGTGGACTCCCCCACACCGCATCCTCGCCGATCTCAGTGTGTTGCCGATCCCTGGTCCGATCCTTGAGTCCGCGCGCAAAACTGAGAGTGTTATCTCCGCAAGAGGCATGTCCGAAACCGACCATCACCAACTCTCGCACGTTCTGGCAGGGTTCCAACATCCATTGGCGCTCCCAGAACTCGGATTGAGCATGACCGATCGAATCGACCATCTCGCGGAGAACCCCGCGCTCATTCAATCCATCGCCGCCGACATGCTGGATGCGCCCCCACAGCCGGGCGAGCGACCGACCGGCAACCGTGCACGTGCCGAGCGAGCCTTGGCGCTTCTCAAGGTGCCATCAGGCACCTTCTACCTCGAAGACGAGTCGTTCTCATTGCTCGACTTGATCAATGAGTCGATGGGCGTCGACTTTGGCGCGATCGTGGCAAGCATCACGATTCCCGGCACAGAGTCGCAGCCATTTTTCGGCAAAGCCAAACCACCAGGCGCGACCGGCACCATTCTCGCTGGAGAGCACGGGGCAAACGGCTGGCGAGTCGTCGGGGGCAGTGGGTCCAACACCTATGACATGAATCTCATTGCCGAGGTCTTCGACATGGGAGGCGACGATCGCTACACGGCGGGAGATCTCGTGCTTGGCGATCGCCTCGTTGTTGATCTCGGCGGAGATGACATCTACACCGGAACGCAGCATCAAGGGCCAGCGGCGGGTTTGTTCGGCACGTGGATCATTGATGACCGCGGTGGCGACGATCGATACGGACAGGAAGGCGGTGCCTTCTCAACAGGCGCCGCCGCGTTCGGCGTCGGCATGATTCTCGATCGCGATGGCAACGATGTCTACATGGGTACGGGCTGGTCGATTGGCGCCGCGGTGTATGGAGCCGGGATCATTCTGGACCTTGGAAGCGGAAACGATCGCTACCTGGGCGACTTCATGACCGACGCAGTCGGCGGCCCTCGCGGATTCGGTTTTGTGTTTGACGAAGCCGGCGATGACGTCCACATTGCGAACGGACCCACGCCGTCGGTGTATGACACCCCCGACGTGTACGCATCGTTCAGTCAGGGAATTGGATTCGGCTATCGCAAGTACGCAGCAGGCGGTGTTGGGATGTTGTGCGATCTTGCAGGCGATGACCACTACGAGGCTGGCGAATTCAGTCAGGGCGGTGGGTATTACCACAGCCTCGGTGTACTTCGGGATTTTTCAGGCAATGACATCTACGACGGCAATCGGTATGCGCAAGGCTTCGGCGTACATCAAGCCTTCGGCGTCCTGATCGATGACGCCGGCGACGATCGATACGCAGCCATGACAGCGGCCGACCAGGGCTCCGCCTGGGACATCGCGGCCGGAGCGCTGCTGGAGCGCAGCGGCAACGACTCGTACAGGGCCGACGGGATGGCGCAGGGAAGCGCAGCCCAGCAGGCATTGGCGTATCTCCTTGACCTCGGCGGAAACGACACCTACATCTGCAATACACCCGGCCAAGGAGGCTCCGGCGTCAACACCTATCACTGGGAGTCAACCAGGACGCTCTCATTCAGCCTGCTCGTGGACTCAGATGGCGACGACACCTACTCACTTGATCGCGCAGCCGGTGCCGTCACCGTGACGCCAGGCGGCGCCATCCCGGCGGCCCCGAACGAGGCCGGCATCGGGATATGCATTGACACGAGGCCAGGCTCCTCGCCGCAAGATCGGGATGTGTCAGGGAGTGAGAATCAGACTGACCGCGGCCCCGGTTGATCACCTGGTCCTCACATCTCCTGAACTCAGCCGACCGATGCCGCAATGCGACCGCGCTGCCGTCGCGGTATTCACGATCCACCTGATGCGGGGGCGGCAGTGTCTTGTTGGCAGGTGTTCACAACCGGCCTGGCAGACCGATGGGTATGCGCAATCGACGCGGACTTGACGTGGGATTCAGGTCGCACGACTGCGGTTCATGCATCCCCTGCCGGAATCTCAACTCGCGCACCATCGCTCGCGGCCGATCGCATCAATCCGTCCACAACCAGTTGCGTACATCGCGAGGCGTGAGGCCATGCCGGGTCGACAGGCAGGTGCCCGAGGGCGATTGTTGAGAACGTATCGATCATCTGAACAACCTCGGGCATGCCAGGAGCGTGTATGGTTCGAATGACATGTGCAGCATTGGCGTCCATCGCTGCGGATTCGCAATCAAAAGCCGCATCGGGCTCGGTGTTGTGTACAAAGTCTCTGATGCGTATGACACCGCGATCGCCACACGCCTCCGCCCATTGACGGCGCGGATGATGAAACGAGCAATGGAATGTCGACACCATCCCGTCTGGGAAGACCAGTTCTGCTGTCGCGTGCGTGGGGACACCGTTGACGCGCCGATGCGCCACGCAGCGAACCGTCCCAGGGCACGCGCCACCGGCAAGCTCAATCGACAATCGAACGTTGTACCAGCCCAAATCTCCGATCGCGCCGAGCGGCTCTGTGCTCGCCGACACCCGGATGTTTGACTTGAAGAACTCCGATGTACCCTTGAATGAGTGAGCGCTTGCGACGTATTCCACGTGGTCACCAAGTTCCGACAAGTGTGCCTTGATGGCTTGAAGCCGCGCGTGATGCACGAATGTGACGCCATCCATCAGCTGCACGTTGTTGGCAGCGCAAGCGTCAATCATCGCGCTTGCATCAGCCACACTTGGCGCCAGCGGTTTCTCACACAAGACATGCTTGCCAGCTTCGGCTGCGCGAATCGCCCACTCTCGATGGAGGCTCGTGGGCAATGGAATGTATATGGCATGGAGTGAAGGGTCTGCGAGCAGTGCATCGTAGGCCCCGAATGATTGCTCAAGTTGATTCTTCGCGCCAAAGGCTTCAGCGCGAGCCAAGTCGCGGCTTGCAATTGCCGCGGGTTCGGCCTTCGTCGCAGCGTGCATCGCCGAGACGGTTTTCTGGGCGATCCATGCGGTGCCGAGCACTCCCCATCGGCAGATCTGAGGGTTGTCTCTGGTCATGGCGCGATGGTAGCAGTGCGTATGCTGGGGGCTGGCGGCGAAAGCTCGGGACAGATGTACTTCCTGCGCCATATGGGGGTATTCAGGATCTCCGCTTGTCGAGCCCGCTGATGAGGCCTGAGATCATGCGTGAGATGTCATTGAGCGGTTGCGGAGATCCTCATGCTCGCCTCTCTCTATCAAGCCTCGGCGTGATGCCAATTCCAGAAGTGGCACGCACTCCATCACCGATGCACGAGCAATCGTGAAGAAGTTGCGACGATCCGGCTTTGTAAATCGGCCATTGCCTTCGGCGGGGTTGGCCGCGATGGAGACGGAGGCTCGGTTGAGTTGGTCGGCGAGGAAGTGGTCGCCGCGCCGGAACCCTTCGCTGGTTGCCAAGACGTGATCCGCGAAGTCAACGGCCTTCTGGTACACCCGGAGGACTTCAAACATGAATGACATGTGGAGAGCGCAGAAGTCGATTCGGGGTTGGCTGGATTGGGATGCTGTTTTTCTTTGGGAGAGATGGGGACGAGCAGGCGAACAGGAGACCGCAGGCCCTGCTCTATTGAAAAAACCGCCTCCGGCGGATTTTTCAATCGGGGTGAC
>CAZRBV010000008.1:0-72006 GCA_964598425.1 uncultured Isosphaeraceae bacterium
CTCGAACCTGCAACCTTCGGCTTCGGAGGCCGACGCTCTATCCAATTGAGCTACGCGGACGGAGGCGGGAATTGTACTCCTTCCGCTCTCCCCGCCGTGGCCGCTCCTCGGCATCGGCTCCCCAGCCGGGTAGCATTCTGGGAATGAGCGAGTCACAACAGGCCGATCCTGTGGCTGCGATGCTTCGCCTCACAAGCGTTCGAGGGCCGTCGCTTCCCGCGATGGAGATAACGCGTTCCGGCGGCGTGATTGGGCGTAGCTCGGCTTGTGAGGTGCGGCTTGTCGACGCCACCGTGTCGCGTCGGCACGCTGAAATTCGATATCTCGGTGACCGGTGGATGCTGGCCGACCTTGGGGGCGCGAACGGGACGTGGCTCAATGATGTACGCATCGATTCCGAAGATGCGACTCCGCTGGCTCCTGGCGATCGGATTGGCGTCGGCCCGTGGGTGCTTCGGGTGGGCTCGTGGGCACCCACGACTGTCGCCATGGCTGAAGTGGATGGAAGCGAAGAAGCTGTGCTGGTCAAACCGCTTCAACCGGATGTGGCAGGCCAGCTGGCGCATCATCGCCTGCAGCTGCTGATGGACTGCGCGGGGCGAATCAATGAGGCTCAGGATGAGCAGGGACTCGCGCGGTCGCTGCTGGAGTCGGTGATTGAAGGGACGGGGTACTGCCGCGCCGCCCTTGTTCGCTTGGCTGGCGACGAAGAGGGCGTTGAGATTCTTGGCAGTGTCTCGAGCGATGTCGGCGGCGCCGTGGATCGTTTCAGCCGAACATTGGTCACGCGAGCGTCGGGTGGCGAGTTTGTGACGCTTGCAGGTCAGCAGCAGACTGCGGACTGGGGCAGAAGCATTGCGGATCTGGCGATCCACTCGGCAATGTGCTGCCCTGTGCAGGTTGACGATCAGGTTGCAGCCTGCCTCTACCTTGACGCGAGGGGTGGTGAAGATCGGGTGGCAGGGGACGCGGCGGGTTTCTGCCATGCGCTGGCCCAGCTCGGCGGTCTGGCGATGGCAAACTTGCGCAGGCGGGCCATGCAGGATCGGCAGCGCGAACTGGACGCCGAAATGGCCGCAGCGCGTGAAGCCCAGCAGTTGATGGTGCCGCTCAAGCCGGCGGAACTGGCGGGGCTTGACTACGCGGTCGAGTTTCATCCGGGTCGGGTTGCCTCTGGTGATCTGTTCGACGTTGTGGAACTCGAGGAGGGCCGGATCGCGGTGATGCTCGGTGATGTCGCCGGCAAGGGCGTCGGGGCGGCCATCCTCATGGCAGCAGCCCAGGCCTTCCTGCATTCGGCGCTGAGCCGCCACGCCTGCCCAAGTGATGCCGTAGCAGAGCTCAATGATTTTGTGCGTGAGCGAAGCGCGTCAAACAGCTTTCTGACGCTGTGGGTTGGCGTGTTTCATCCTGACGGAACGCTTGAATATGTGGATGCGGGGCATGGGTACTGGGCGCATTGCCATGATGTCGACGCCGAAATGCATCAGGCCGCCATCTCGCCGCTGGTGGGTGCCTTGGAAGACATCGAATTCGTGGCGACCCGGATCACAATCGCCGCAGGCGATCGCATCGTGTTGATGACGGATGGCGTGCCCGAACAACCGGACCGTGAGGGGGCACAATTCGGCGTGGACCGGATCATTGCTGTGCTTGAGCGTACTCGGACGTGTCAGGAGGACGTCGTCGAACTGCTTGCAGCGGTGAGATCGTGGGCAGGCTCGGCCTCGCTGGCTGATGATACGACGGTCGCGAGTGTGACTGCGATGGGCGCTGTGCCGGATGACTCTGCTGCCTCGGTATGATGCTCGCCACCGAAGCGAGGGAGCCCGCATGAGACTGTTGAAGTTCTATCAGACTGCTGTCGGCAAGAAGGTTGTTGTGGCCATCACCGGGGTGGTGCTCTTTCTGTTCTTGATTGCCCACATGGGGGGCAACCTCAAGGTCTTCGCCGGCCCCGGGGCTATCGATGAATACGCCATGCACCTGCGGACGCTGCTTGAGCCGATCTTTGGCTGGGCTGGTGTATTGTGGATCATGCGGGCGGTGCTTCTCGTGTGCGTACTTGCTCACATCATCACAGTCGCGCTTCTGATTCATCAGAACAAGAAGGCAAGGCCGCAGAAGTATCGCCGGCACCACACGCAGGCTTCCACACTGGCAGCCAGATTCATGCAGTTTTCGGGCGCGGTCATTCTGGTGTTCATCGTGCTGCACATCCTGCAATTCACGACCGGCACGGTGCAGCCGGCACCGGTCCTCTTTCACGAAGAAGATGGCCGGCTGATGGCTGACGTCTACCTCAACCTGTATGCGGCATTCTCATTGTGGTGGGTCGCGGCGCTGTACATCTTCGTGATGGCCTGCATCTGCATTCATCTCTATCACGGTGGATGGTCATTCCTGCAGACGCTTGGGGCGGACAATCAGGACCGCAACAAGGCATTCCGCGTGTGGGCCTGGGTGCTTTCGCTCGGGCTCTTCATCGGATTCTCATCTGTGCCGTTCTGCTTCTGGACCGGCATTCTGCCGCCGCCCACCGCTGGCGAAGTGGAACAGGCTCCTGCTCACTCGACGGAGGGTCACTGACCAATGCTGGAACTCGATGCAAAGATCCCGTCCGGTGATATCCGTGACAAGTGGCGGAACCATCTGGAGCACGTCAAACTCGTTGGCCCTCGCAACCGCCCCAAGTATGACATTGTGGTCGTGGGGACCGGTCTTGCCGGTGCTGCGGCAGCGTCGTCGCTCGCTGCTCAGGGCTACCGGGTCCATGTGATGTGCTTCCAGGACTCATCGAGGCGAGCCCACTCCATTGCTGCGCAGGGCGGCATCAACGCACCGAAGAATTACCGCAATGACGGAGACGGCGTGTACCGCCTCTTCTACGACACCCAGAAGGGGGGAGACTTCCGCGCTCGAGAGGCCAACGTGTGGCGGCTGGCAGAGGTCGCCACGGGCATCATTGACCAGTGCACCGCGCAGGGCGTTCCATTTGCGCGCGAGTACGGCGGGCAGCTCGCCAATCGATCCTTCGGCGGCGTGCTTGTAGAGCGGACGTTCTATTGCCGCGGTCAAACCGGCCAGCAGCTCATGCTCGGGGCCTACCAGGCACTGCACCAGCAGGTTGCTGCAGGCAACGCCGTCATGTATCCACGGACCGAGCTTCAGGACGTTGTCAATATTGACGGGCGGTGCCGAGGCGTCGTCTATCGCTGCCTGCAAACCGGCGAGATCAGGAGCATCGCTGCGGACGCGGTCGTACTTGCAAGCGGCGGCTATGGCAATGTCTTCTTTCAGAGCACGAACGCATTCAACTGCAACGTCACCGCGGCATGGCGGGCGCACAAACGTGGTGCCGGATTCGCAAACCCCTGCTACGTGCAGATTCATCCGACTTGCATTCCAGTCAGTGGCGACTTTCAGTGCAAACTGACGCTCATGAGTGAGTCGCTTCGTAATGACGGGCGAGTCTGGGTGCCGAAGAAGCCGGGCGATACGCGAAGCCCCGAGCAGATTCCGGAAGACGAGCGGTATTACTACCTCGAAGAGCGATATCCCTCGTTCGGCAATCTTGTTCCGCGTGACGTGGCGGCTCGAAACGCCAAGTACGTGTGCGACGACGGTCTCGGCGTTGGGGGCAAGCGGCAGGTCTACCTTGACTTCGCCGACGCAATCCGGGACCGGGGCGAGAAGGTCATCGGGGAGCGATATGGCAACCTGTTCGATATGTACGAAGAGATCACGACGGAATCACCGTACAAAGTGCCAATGCGGATTTTCCCTGCGGTCCACTACTGCATGGGCGGGTTGTGGGTTGACTACAACCTGATGACCAATGTTCCGGGTCTCTACGCGATTGGCGAAGCGAACTTCTCGGATCACGGCGCCAACCGCCTCGGAGCGAGCAGCCTCATGCAATGTCTCGCCGATGGCTACATGATTCTTCCTCAGACGATCAACGACAGCTTGCACGACATCTACATGGACAAGGTGACGACAGATCATCCTGCCTTTGCCCAGCATGAGCAGTCCGTTCGTGAGCACATCGACTGGCTGATGGCGCGGCGAGGTACCCGATCGCCCATGGCGATTCACAAGGAACTTGGCGAAGTGATGTGGCATCATTGTGGGATGGCTCGCACTGCCGAGGGGCTGACCGAAGCGATCGGCAAGATTGATGCGCTCAAGCAGGCGTACGAGCATGACATGATCGTTCCGGGCAGGGCCAACACGACAAATCAGGCCTTGGAGCGAGCGGGGCGCCTCGGAGACTTCCTCGATCTGGCGCACCTGATGTGCCGCGATGCGCTTGAGCGGGACGAGTCCTGCGGGTGCCACTTCCGCGAGGAGCACCAGACCGAGGACGGGGAAGTGGTCCGCAACGATGAAGAGTTTGGCAACGTCGCCGTTTGGGAATGGAAGGGCGAGGGATCGCCGCACGAGAAGAACACAGAAGCATTGTCATTCGACGCGCTTCCACTGATGACCAGGAGTTACAAGTGATGCGCGTCATTCTGCATGTGTGGCGACAAGACGGATCGGATGCCAACGGTGGCTTTGAGCGGCATGAGCTCTCGGGTATCGACGTCGACATGTCGTTTCTCGAAATGCTCGATACGCTCAACGAGCAGCTCATCGGGGCTGGCAGGGATCCGGTGACCTTTGACAGCGACTGCCGCGAAGGTATTTGCGGTGCCTGCTCCTGCGTGATCAACGGGCGGCCACATGGCCCCGGCTACAAGTCGACAACGTGTCAGATTCGAATGAGAGCCTTTCAGGACGGTGACGAAATCTGGATGGAGCCATTCCGGAGCGGCGCCTTTCCGATCGTGAAGGATCTCATGGTTGACCGGACTGCCTTCGATCGAATCATCGAGGCCGGTGGATACATCTCAACGCACAGCGGGCCCAAGCCTGAGCCGAACGCGTCGTTGATCCCGCACCCGATTGCCGAAGAGGCCATGGACGCAGCCGAATGCATCGGCTGCGGGGCCTGCGTGGCAGCCTGCCCCAATGCCGCCGCGATGCTCTTTACCGCAGCCAAGGTCTCGCACCTCGGCTTGCTTCCGCAAGGCCAGCCCGAGCGGTGGAAACGGGCCAGGTCGATGGTCGAGCAGATGGACGAAGAAGGCTTCGGTGCCTGCACGAATTATGCCGAGTGCCAGGATGCCTGCCCGAAGGGTGTTTCCATTCGGTTCATCGGACGCATGAACCGCGATTACATGAAGGCATCACTGTGTGAGCCAGATGTGCAGCAGGGGCCGCTCAAAGCTCACTGAGCAGAATCGGTCTGCGCTCGCACCCGAACCTCGAGTCGCTGGGGCGGCGACGCAGCGGCATTGAGCGGCGGAAGGCGTCCGAGTGACCAGTCGGTTGCTCCGCTGACCGAGGATGCCCCGGCTTGCAGTGTGAGGTGGAGTGGGGCAAAGCCTTCAGCAATGACCGTGAGCTCATTGGGGCGGTTCCCCGCCAGCACGATCTCGGCACCGCCATCGGCTTGTGTTTCACGGCGGCCGCCGGAGGGATTCGCCCACGGTGACACTGGAGGCCCGAGCACATCCCGCGGCGGTATAAAGACGTTGCCCCCGGTGGTTCGTACCTCTGCCATCGGGACCGGCTCGCCGGTACGAGCATCCCGCACCTCGACACGCGCCGCAAGCGGAGATGACCCTGGCAGGCACCCACCCAGCACTGCAACGCATCCGCCCATCACCAAGCTCGCAAGAATCCGCACCTCACACCATCTCCTGCTCATTTGATCGCCAACGGTGGGGGCGGGATTCGAACCCGCGATACGCCGAAACGTATACCGGTTTTCAAGACCGGCGCATTCAACCGCTCTGCCACCCCACCTGGGGACACGCATCGTACCAAGGCTTCCCGGTATCCTGCCTGAAGCCTGGCGGGGCATCACGAGCCTCCCGCGCGGAAGGAGTTTGACCATGCGTATACACTTGATCATTGTGGGGGCGGCCGCGTTCGCGCTGACGGGTTGCAGCTCACCGTTGGACACGACTGGGCTGCCTGAGCAGGAGGCAGCGCTGGCTGCGGAGGGATCAAACGATATGCGAGCTCAGGACGGTACGGCAGGGAATCCCAACCTCGCCTCGCTCGACGGCGGCTACACGCAGCCAGCCGATCCATTTGATCCGGATCCGTTCATCACGCGGGAGCAAACCGATCGCGCGGCCGATCTCGACGAGTCCGATCTGGCTCCCGGCGCTTCAACGCTTGAGCCAGGCCCGGAATCGGCGACGGGCGATCCGATGGCGCAGCCCAGCGTCAATGTGCAGGACGAGTAGCGAGGCTCACAAACGGGCCGCCCCGAATATGCCGCTGCTGTCGCCGTGCATGGCTGGAACAATGCGTGTGCGAACCGAATCGCTGAAGACCAGCGCCGGCCACCGCGGAGGGATCTCGGTGTAGATGGCCTCAATGGCGCTGAGCCCACCGCCGACGACGAAGACTTCAGGATCGAGGATGTCGATGACGACAGCGGTGGCTCGAGCGAGCCGATCGAGCCAACCGACCATGACGGGCGAGCTGGCATGGTTACGGGCGATGGCGGTGGCCTGAAGTGGTTCGGCCCCCGAGTCGGTCCAGGCCTTTTCGATGGCTGGCCCTGAGAGCCACGTCTCCAGACAGCCGCGGCGCCCGCACCAGCACATTGGCCCCGGAGATTCTGCCGGGTCTGGCCACGGAAGCGGAATATGGCCCCACTCGCCCGCGACGTCGTTTCCACCCGTGTGCAGGCCTCCATTGATGACAACGCCTCCGCCGACGCCGGTTCCAAGAATGATGGCGAACACCGATGCCGCCCCGCGGGCTGCTCCATTCCATGACTCTGAGAGGGCCAGGCAATTCGCGTCGTTGGTCAGTCTGGCGGTTCGCTTGAGTGCTCGCGTGAGATCGCGCCCCAGCGGTCGCCCATTGAGGACAGTGGAGTTGCAGTTCCGCATCAGCCCGCTGCCGGCTGCCGGGCTTCCAGGCACGCCAACACCGACGTGCGCGCCGCCGCCTCCCGCTTCATGCTCGGTCGATGCGACCAGATCTGCAATCGCCTGGATGATTTCGTCATAATCCCCCTGTGGCGTCGGGACACGACTCCTCGCCAGGATCTGATCCCCGCGGTCGATGACGACTGCTTCTATCTTTGTTCCGCCGAGATCGACACCGGTTCGCATGGCGGCACTGTACGTTCCCGGAGTGATTCTCAACTTCCGAATTGAGAGGACGCCATGCCCGACATCATCTATTCCATGCTCGGCGTGTCCAAGACGATCGAGAAGCGGACGATCATCAAGGATATTTCGCTTTCATACTTCTACGGCGCCAAGATTGGCGTGCTCGGGCTCAACGGGGCTGGCAAGAGCACCGTTCTGAGAATCATGGCGGGCGTCGACACAGACTTTGACGGTCAGGTGCAGAAGGTGCCCGGTTTCACGGTGGGTTACCTCGAGCAGGAGCCGCTACTGGGCGAGACACGAACGGTTCGTGAGGTCGTCGAGGAAGGAATGCAGGACACCGTCGACCTCATGAAGGAGTTCGACCGAATCAACGCCGCGTTCGCCGAGCCCATGGATGACGAGGCGATGCAGAAGCTTCTTGATCGCCAGGCCGAGGTGCAGGACGCGTTGGATGCAGCCAACGCCTGGGATCTTGACTCGCGGCTTGAGATGGCGATGGATGCGCTTCGGTGTCCTCCCGATGAACGATCGTTCGATATGCTCTCAGGTGGCGAGCGGCGACGGGTGGCCCTGTGCCGGTTGCTGCTCTCATCCCCTGACATTCTGCTGCTGGACGAACCGACCAACCATCTGGACGCCGAGAGCGTCGCGTGGCTTGAGCAGCACCTGCAGCGGTATGCCGGAACGGTCATTGCGGTGACGCATGATCGGTACTTCCTCGACAATGTCGCGGGCTGGATTCTCGAGCTTGATCGCGGCGAGGGCATTCCGTGGGAGGGGAATTACTCGTCATGGCTCGAACAGAAGCAGCGGCGCCTTGCGGTCGAAGCGAGGCAGGAAGGCAAGCGGCAGAAGGCGCTGCAGCGTGAACTCGAATGGGTCCGCAGAAGTCCACAGGCGAGGCAGGCCAAGAGCCAGGCTCGTATCACGGCCTATGAGAATCTCATGTCGCAGGACCGCAAGGAGCAGGAACGCGCCGTAGAAATCTTTGTGCCGCCGGGGCCGCGGCTGGGTGATCTGGTGATTGATATCAAGGGTGTGAGTAAGGCGTATGGAGACACCGTGCTGGTGGACGACATGGACTTTTCGCTGCCGCCGGGCGCGATCGTCGGGATCATCGGCCCCAATGGTGCGGGGAAAACGACGCTGTTTCGGATGCTTATGGGGGACGAGTCACCAGACGATGGTGAGGTGCGAATCGGGGACACCGTTGTGATGGCGTGCGCTCAGCAGGGGCGCGATGCACTGCCAGATGCGAAGAGTGTGTGGGAGACGGTGAGTGATGGCGATGAAGAGATCGACCTCGGCGGCGTGAAAGTCAATTCCAGAGCCTACGTGTCGAAGTTCGGTTTCCCCGGAACCATGCAGCAGCGTCAGGTCGGGACGCTCTCAGGAGGCGAGCGGAACAGGGTGCAGCTCGCTTGCACGCTGCGGGCAGGGGCCAACGTGTTGCTGCTCGATGAGCCAACGAACGACTTGGACGTCAACACGATTCGCGCGATTGAGGAAGGGCTTGAGTCGTTCGGGGGGACGGCCCTGATCATCAGCCATGACCGGTGGTTCCTCGATCGGGTCGCAACGCACATTCTGGCATTTGAGGGCGACTCGAAGGTTCGGTTCTTCTTCGGGAACTGGACATCCTACGACGAAGACCGCCGCAAGCGTCTCGGGGCGGCGTCCGAGCAGCCGCGCAGGATCAAGTACCGCAAGTTGACCAGGTAACTCTTCGCCGTCGGCGTTCTTCATCGGCTTGCGATGACGGCTCGAGCATCGCGGAGTGCCTTGAGGACCCGCGTATTGCCCGGCCACTGTTTTGAGAGTCGCTCAAGCGGTCCGACGGCCTGATCGGGACGATTGAGCAGGATTGCTGTTCGGGCAAGTCGATCGTTCACGTATGGCGGCGTCCACAGGCCCCAGCGGTGGATCCAGTTGAGTTCCATCATCAGTTTGTACCCCGCCTCGATCGAGTCGGCCCGGCCAGCTTCGACGTGGGGCCAGAGTTGGTGTCCCCGCTGCTCGTGCAGCCGCACCAGGGCGCTGTGGACCGTAAACACGAGAAACACGGCGGCGAGCATGGCAGCGATCCACCCAGCCGGGGAGATTCGACCCGCGCGTTTCAGCTGAAACGGTTTGAGTCTGAGGTCGCGGCGGCGGAGCGTATGGACAACCAGAATCGTTGCCCAGCTCGCGAGCACGCCGAGTGTTGCGGCGAGCAGCAGCGGGATCTGGCCGTACAAGCTTCGAAAGGCGAAGAATCCAAAGACTCCGACAATCAGGGCGACAATCTCCTCGGCCCACGTGAAGTCGTAGCGGCGATGCCGCGAGGCCTTGGACCACGATCGCCACCCGGAGGGCCTCGCCCAGCCCCACCGCAGGGTGCCGGTGGGGCAGGCAGCTACACAGTCGAGATCTTTCAGGCAGGACGGGCTGACGACCGCGCCAAACTGCTTGATCTCTTCGTGGACGCGAATGTCCGACGAGCAGGCCGCCGTGCAGGCACCGCACTGGGCGCAGTCGGCTCCCGCATCCAGCCTGATCCTGCTTGGGGCAATGCGGTCTGCGAGGCTGAAGACCGCGCCGTATGGGCACACATAGCGGCAGAAGGATCGACTTCCGAGGAGGTACACGATGATGCCCCCGCAGATCAGGAAGGTCAGGATGGTGATGCCCGGCCCTGGGAGATTGCGGAGGAAATCAGAGGTGAGAAGCGATCCGAAGCCGTCCTCATCGGTGGAGAAGTGCAGGCGGGGGAAGGGGCGGCCATCGGTGAGCCGTTCGACCTGTGGCCAGATGAACATGGCCCCCATGACTGCGAGCGGTCCAAGGAGGAGCAGGCGGCTGCGGACCGGTTTCGGGCGCACATGCACTTTTTCAAGCATCCACGAGGCGAGATCCTGCAACGCCAGCACATGGCATCCCCACGAGCAGAAGAACCTGCCGAAGATCAGCGATGAGAGCACGATCAGCCCCATGAAGATGAAGCCGACCGTCACGATGCCGAGTTCGAGGGTGAACATCGTTTCGTTGAGTTCCAGGGGCGCCAGCGTCTCGCCCACGATGAGCCAGGTCGCGATGTGGATCGCGATGACCAGATGGACCAGAATGAGGACGACCGCGCGGCGTCGACCGTAGCCCTTGCGGGAAGTGGGAGGCGGGGCGCAATTGATGGGGCGGGGGGCTGACATATCAGGATCTACGAGTCCAGTATGACTGGGATATCGGGTTGTGCAACCGAGGCCGGGGCGGATTTGGGGCTTTGGAAGAGGTTCGGTTCAGCCTGTATCGGACCCCACCGATGGGGAGGGTGCCTCGCATCATTCGGAGCCCCCCGTGCATTCTCTCCTCCTCGTCGTGACCGGTTGTGTTCTGACCTCGAGCCTTGCTGCCTCGCAGCCGGGCATGGTTGTCTCGGCGGATGTGCAGCTACGCTCAAGCGCCGAGACTGGCGACTTGCAGGCCATGAGGGGCCTGGCAACCGCGCTGCTTGAGACGGGGGAGCAGGAGGCCGCGGCTGAGGCCGGCGACTGGCTTGCCGAGGCAGTCGATCGAGGCGACGCCGAGGCGATGCATCAGCTGGCCTGCCTGCGGTATGCAGGCCGAGATGGCTATCGTGACCATCGGGCCGCCGTCACGCTCTGGCAGGCAGCCGCATCGCTCGGCCACACCGATGCGATGTACAACCTCGCCGTGTGCTACCGGGACGCCCGTGGCACGTTCCGAAGCAGCCCACGGGCATCAATGTGGTTCCGCCTCGCAGCAGAGGGCGGGCAGGTGGAGGCCATGACTGCCTGGGGACGATGTCTCTTTGACGGGGTTGGCACCCGGTACGACGAGGAAGCGGCTGTTGCGTGGTGGACTCGCGCTGCCCAGGCGGGCGAGATCGAGGCCATGGTTTCGCTCGCTGTAGCTGCTCAGACTGGGCGGGGACTTGCCAGAGACGACCGAACCGCCGTGCGGTGGTGGCGGCGAGCAGCCGACGCCGGAGACCGCACCTCCATGGTGGTACTCGCCGCGCACTACGAAATGGGGCGCGGCATCGGCCACGACCCCAGAGCGGCCACAAAGTGGTATCGGCAGGCAAGGCGGGCCGATGTGCCCGCGATGGTCGCAGGCGGCCTGGTGCTTGCGCTTCCCGAATGAGCACCTCGCCACGTGGCGGAAGCCCTCGTCTTTGTTAGAATCCCCCGCTTCGGCCCCGTCGTCTAGCGGCTAGGACGTGAGGTTCTCATCCTCAAAACAGGAGTTCGATTCTCCTCGGGGTCACTTTCAAGGAGGTTGCTCGATTCGGGCAGCCTCCTTTCTCATTGGCGGGGACCCTTCACCTGCGTTTCTGGCCCGGAAGAGGCCAAACTATTCAGCCCGGGGCCTTTAGAGCGGTGGATTGGACACAAAAAAGACCCGAAAAGATCCAAGAAAGAGGATTGACCGCCGCTCCAATCCACTACAGTGGGCCCCGGAAGCGGCGTCTATTGCTTGCAGTAGGCGGTTACATGAGAGACCGGCGGCACCTCGCGTGCCAATGGATAGTCTTTCCCGCATAGTCGGGAGGAGAAGAAGACCTATGAAAGCAACGATGATGCTTGGCACTGCTGGCGCGCTCACGCTCGCCGGTCTTGCGCAGGCCACTCCGTTCCAGGGCTTCACCGTCGAGTCATTGGGCGACATGGGATACGGTGACACGTATCGCCTGTACGTCAATCTCGATGATGGTGCTCGGGTTGATGCTGTCTTCGGCAATTCGGTCGGCCCCCTGTCGATCTCTGCTGGCAGCGGTTCTTTTTATCAGAACGCGCTCGGTGGCCCGACTTCGACGGCCATCAACAGTGCGTTCTTCCCGCTGGCCCCCTCGCTCGAGTGGGACAGCTACGTCACCATCGGTGCCCTGTACGCCAACGGCTCCCCGTTCGCTGAGAACAAGCTGCTGGACATCGGCATCGACTGGTCCAGTTTCGAAGGCGGCGGCGAGCTTGCGACCAACAACGGTTCGTGGTTCGTGACCCCCGTCGATCCGCAGGGCGCTGAACAGGACGGGTCCGTCCTGATCGGTCAGTTCACCATCGCCGGTGGAACTGGCAGTGCCGCTGACCTGCTCGGCTACGTGAGCCTGCAGGGCAAGGACGCGGCCGGCACCACGTGGCAGGAGCTCGACGTCACCTGGGTCCCCGCACCGGGCGCCTTGGCCCTTCTCGGCGTTGCCGGCCTCGCCGGTCGCCGTCGTCGTCGCTGAATGCGATGACTTGATCGTGTCCCTCTTCTGGGACAGTGGTTTTATCCCACGCAACTCTGGCTCCGCCGCGGCTCACGCCGCGGCGGAGTTCTTTTTTGGGGTCAGGTACCACCTCGGTACCCGCCTGGGGGGACCCCGTTCTTCAGAAAGCAAAGAGGGTCAGGCACCGAAGCGGTGACTGACCCTGCTGATGGCGATAGTTGGATTCGAACCAACGACCTAGGGCTTATGAATCCCTCGCTCTAACCAACTGAGCTATATCGCCGAAGACGTGCAGTGTACGAACCTGCTGCGGCTGGAACAACCGCTGTGAGGATTCAGTGGCTCATGCTGCCTGCGGAGCTTGGAACGGCCGCCGCAGGGTCGCCGTCATCGCTGCTCTCATCCTCGGAAAGCCACCGCGCCGAAATCTGCGCGCGATCCAGATTCGGGTGGGCCCGCCGAATGGCGGCTGCCAGCAGCCCCATGAACATGGGCTGAGGGCGAAGCGGGCGGCTCGTAAGCTCCGGGTGGAATTGAGCGCCGATGAAGTACGGGTGCACCGAGGTTGGGAGCTCAAGAACCTGCATGATCGGGTGGGCGGGGTGACGCCCGGAGAATCGAAGTCCGGCTGCCTCCAACTGGGCGATGTGGGCGGGTTCGACCTCGTAACGATGCCTGAATCGCTCACGAATATCGGTGGCACCTCCATACAGGAACGACGCCAGCGAATCCGGTGTCAGCACGACGTCCTGGCCGCCCAGCCGCATTGTGCCGCCCAGCCCCTCGATTTCCTTCTGCTCGGGAAGCTCTGAGATGACGGCATCGGGTTCATCTGGCCTGAACTCAGTGGAGTGCGCGCCGGCAATGCCTGCGACGTGCCGCGCGTATTCAATGACGGCGACCTGAAAGCCCAGGCAGATACCCAGAAATGGAATGTGCTGCTCTCGAATCCACTTGACGCCCGCAATCTTCCCTTCGACGCCCCGCTCGCCGAAGCCGCCGGGCACGATGACAGCGTGCAGATCGTGTGGCGCGAGTTCACTGTCGACTCGGTCTGAGGTGAGTTCGGTGACGTCGATCCACTTGACATGTGCCTCGATCGAGAGGTGCGTGCACGAATGCTCGATGGCCTTGTCGATCGAGGCATAGGCATCGCGAAGGGCGGTGTATTTCCCGAGAATCCCCAGATTGACCGAGTGCTTTCTCGGCGCGCTGATTGCGGTCGCGTAGGACTGCCATGCCCCGCGGGCTCGGTCCTCATCGACCGGCTTGACCAGGTGATGCCGATCGAGAATCGTGAGGACTTCCCGGTCGAGGCTCTCCGCTCGCATCGCTTCAGGGATTGAATAGATCGATTCGCGATCGTGCATCGAGAAGACTCTGGGAAGCGGAACATTGGTGAACATGGCGACCTTCTGTCGCACCGTCTCGGTCACCGGTCGCTCGGCGCGGCAGGCAATGAGCTGGGGCTGAATGCCCGACTCCATCAGCCGCTTGATGCCGAGCTGCGCCGCCTTGGACTTCTGTTCGCCCAGCGTTGGTGGCTCCAGGACATAGGTGAGGGCTACGAAACAGAAGTTCTCGCGTCCTTCCTCGAAGGCGAGTTCCCGCAGCGCTTCGATATAGAAACTGTTTTCGTAGTCGCCCACTGTGCCGCCGACTTCAACAAACACAACATCAGCGGGATGCCCGTCGCCCCCACCAGTCATGGCGAGGGATCGAAGGCGTCTCTTGACCTCTCCGGTGACATGCGGAATCATCTGGACGTCGCGTCCGAGATAGCCACCGCGTCGCTCTCGATCAAGAATGCCCGAGTAGATCTGTCCTGCGGTGGTGAAGTTTGATCGGGTGAGATTCTGATCCAGCAGACGCTCGTACGTGCCGAGATCCATATCGCACTCGGTGCCGTCATCAAGCACGAACACCTCGCCGTGCCGGTATGGATTAAGCGTTCCGCTGTCAATATTGAGGTATCCCTCAAGCTTGACCGGGGCGACACGAAGACCCTTGTCCTTGATCAGCTTGGCCAGCGAGGCGCTGAAAATCCCTTTGCCGAGGCCGGACATGACCGTCCCCATGACCGCCACAAACGCAGTCCGCCCTGGGACATAGCCCTCGGGCATGGGGGAGTAGAACTCGGTTGATTCTGTGGAGCGTCCAAACTGACTGAGGAAGCCTTCGGATCCTGCGGTGACGTCGTCTGGAGAACGCAAGGGCATTTGATGGTGGGGCATGGTTGATACTACCGCGCACCCCGGGGCGAGATCAATCCGGATCGCGGGACCGCCAACGCTGCACGAACTCGGCGTACTGCTCGGGCGTGTCGATGCCAGCATGCGCCGTGGTCACAGTTGCCACGGCGATTCGGATGCCGTGTTCCAGAAGCCGAAGCTGCTCGAGCCGCTCGGTCATCTCAAGCGGCGACGGAGCCAGCGAGACATACTGCCGAAGGACTTCAGGCCTGTAGGCGTAGATCCCGATGTGACGAAGGGGAGGCGTGCCGGTGTCTTCCATGTCGAACGGAATCGGGGACCGGCTGAAGTACAAGGCCTGCCCAGATCGGCCGACCACCACCTTGACGATGTTCGGGTCGGATGCATCATCACCACTGCCCAGCGGCGCCGCCGCCGTTGCGACGCCAGCTTCCCGATCTGTCTGGAGGGCCTTGATCGTCGCTTCTATTGTCTCGGATGCGATTTCAGGTTCGTCGCCCTGCACATTCAGGATGATTCCAGCTTTGATGGCGGCCGCGACCTCGGCGATGCGGCTGGATCCATTCGGATGCGTTGTGGCAGTCATCGCATGATCGATGGCATTGGACTGGCAGAAGGCTTCGATTTCGGGGTCTTCGGAGGCGACGATGACTCGATCAACCAGGCCCACCCGGGAGACCCGCTCAACCACATGCAGCAGCAGCGGGCGGCCTGTGTCTCGCGCCAGTGCCTTGCCCGGGAATCTGGTTGATCCCATGCGGGTCGGGATGATGGCGATCACGTGGTCCACGCGGCGATACTCCTGATTCAGTTCAATGATCGGAGAAGTGCGTCGATCTCGCGGCGGCGGTCACGAATGTCGCGGTAGGTGATGTCCTGCCGGGCGATCCCCGAACAGATGTCCAGAGCCTCCTGAGCATGATCTCGCGAGTGATCGCGCCTGGCCAGTTCGAGCAGCGAGAGCATCAGGTCATATCGCACCTGAAGCTCTCGGTCCGCCTCCGTCGCATCAATCTTCGAAAGGACGTCCTTGTATTCGGCGATCGCCTCTGCCAGCCAACCTTCAGCCGCAAAGCACTGTCCGAGCAGATGGCCCGATGCCGCCCGAAGCCGCGGCTCATCCTTGGACTTCTGAAAGCATCCCATCGCCGTCTCGGTGTCTCCGGTGCGAAATGAGATCTCACCCAGATGAAAGCGAACAGTGCGATCCGTTGGATACCGCTCCGCTCGCTCGGTGTATTCCTTGGTTTCAAACTCGAGCAGTTGCCGCTCGAGCGCTTCAATTCGCTCGGGGTTCGCGGTTCCGTCGCTGTCTGCCCGGAGCTTCTTGATCCGGTCACGGAAACGCTGCATCCGGATGTCACCTGCAGCCATGCGGAATCGGTATTCGTTGGTCGACTTGAACCCCTTGAGGAAAACCTGCTCTGACTCCTTGAGCGCACTCTCAGTTCCTTCTCGGCGGAGAATCGTGCCGTAGCGGTTGATGTTCTCGGCAATGTCCGGTGCTTCCCTGAAGCGGGCGCGAGCACGCTCCTTGACCCGCTCGGATCCACCGCCAGCACCAGCGAGCGACTCTTCCTCTTCGAGTTCTCGCTGCTTACTCATGTCCTTGACGAACTCGCGGAACCCGCCCTCCCGCCCGGCAGCGTCTTCATATCCGCCCTGTGACATCGCCCGCTGGGCCGAGAGGTCTTTGATTTCATGTTCGAGCCCCCCGTCGGTGGGGTCCAGCTGCATGGCGGCCTGCCCGGCAACCAGCGCGATATCCCATGCCTCCAGTTCCTTGCACAGGTCCTTGACGGCGACGTACTGTTGTTTGGTGGGCTTCTTCCCGCGGCTGACGATGCCCAGGACGTGTGGCGCGAAGAATTGCCCGGTCGCCTGCTGCTCGGCGGCGTTGATCGTCTCAAGCGCCTTGATTCCCGCTGCGGGATTCTGGATGTCGCTCAGCCACACGGTGATGGCCATTGCCATCTTGTCGATGGGCGCATCACCGGCCACTGCTTTGAGCGTCTTGCTCGAGAGCCGCTTGCCGCCCCCTTGCACATGCCGGATCCCGGCTTGCAGCATTTGCTCAAGGGCTTTCTCGTTGGCTGGATCGAACTTGATTCCGCTTGCGTAGTAGACCAGCGCGGTTTCATAATTTGTGGTTTCGGACATGGTTCGCGCGTGGGCAAACCACTTGGTCGCTTTGTCGGGCTGCGGCTCAAATGCAGCAGCCTCGACCTCGCTGTCCGGGTGTTGGTCGTCAGACTTCTTCCGTCCGAAGAGTGCCACGGGTAGATCTCATCTCCAAGTGTGCCCGCGCGTCCCCCCGGCGAGGGGCCGGTACGGTATCGCAGGACCGCCGTTTGCGTCAATGATACTCCCACCCGTGGTGGGGGGTGAACGTCTACCATGCCGCCGTGGATATTGACCCGAACGAACTCGCGATTGTGCTGCATCCAGCCCCGGTGCTTCGGCAAAGGGCGGAACCCCTCGATGGTGTGACGGACGAGGTCCGAGCCGTCGCGGCGCGAATGCTCTGGTTGATGCACGAGGCGGAAGGAATCGGCCTTGCTGCCCCGCAGGTTGGGCTGCCCTGGCGGCTCTTTGTGACCCGAGACCCGGAGGTTCCTGAGGGTGACGGGGGCCTGGTGTTTATCAATCCTGAGATCGAAACCCTTGATCCCGAGTTGGTGGAGGACACCGAGGGGTGTCTGAGCCTTCCCGGCATCGAAGTCACAGTGAGGCGGCCAGTCGGCGTTCGGGTGCGAGCGATGACGCTGGACGGCTTGCAGATCGAGGAAGATCGGTGCGATCACTTCGCGCGGGTGTACCAGCATGAGCGCGACCATCTTGATGGTGTGCTGATCATTGATCGAATGACCACGATGGATCGGCTGCGCAACCGCAAGGCGATCCGAGACCTTGAGCGGCGGTAGGGAGGTCATGCAAGTCGTCTTCTTTGGCTCTGGTGCATTCGGCCTCCCATCGCTTGATTGGTTGGCCGACGCCCACGAGCTGGTGCTGGTGGTGTCACAGCCCGACCGACCGGCTGGCCGTCGGCGTGTGCCGACGCCGACACCTGTATCGCAGCGGGCGATCGAACTGGGACTCCCACTCTTGCGCTGCGAGTCCGTGAATGAACCGCGCGTGCGTGAGCAATTGCGGGGCGTCGCTGCAGATCTCTGGGTTGTGATTGCCTTTGGACAAAAACTCTCGCAATCGCTTCTTGATGGTCGGACTGCAGTCAACCTGCACGGGTCACTCTTGCCGCGGTGGCGGGGGGCTGCTCCCATACACCACGCCATCATGGCGGGAGATGCCGTGACCGGGGTGACCGCCATCACGCTCGCTGATCGTATGGATGCAGGCGAGATGCTTGCGAAAGAGTCGCTTGCGATCGGGCCGACAGACACGACCGGCGAACTTCATGATCGGCTCGCGCATCTGGGCCCCGCGGTGCTCGGTGCGGTGCTTACGGATGCGGAAGCTGGTGAACTCAGTCCTCAAGCCCAGGACGAGAGTGCGGTGACACTGGCGCCAAAACTCTCCAGAGCCGATGCAGCGTTGGACGCGACAATGACCGCTGTGGCGATGCGCCGCATGATCAATGGGTGTTCGCCGTGGCCCGGATGTGCTGCCCGGATCGGTGGCGAGAAGCTGAAACTCCTCAAGGCAGCGCCTGTGGAGGTCTCTGTGCCGAATGGCTCGGTGACTCAATGTGGCGATGTTGGTTGCGAGGGAGGTGCCATGCGACTGTTGGTCGTCCAGCCAGTCGGTGGTCGGCCCATGTCATTTGAGCAGTGGTCTCGCGGTCGCAGGCTTGAGTGGCCATCGACCATTGTGGTTGACATGCCATGACGCTCCGGCAGCGGTCATTCTGGAATCTGTTCCGGCGGCAGCGATCTACAGTGCCTCCCTCGCCGCCCCGCCGCCGTGCTTCACAGGATCGGTACGATCAATTGGTCGCTGAGATGAAACGAGTGTGGAAGATTCGCGTCCGGAAGTGGCGAACGCGGACAAGTGGTTGCGCATGGGAACTTCGAGATCGGGAAGGAAATGTCACGCGCATGATCGAGTCGCCCTATCCCCGCGGCCCGATGTCATGCGCTGTCTTTCTGCATGAAGTAGGGCATCACGCCATCGGGTTTTCGCGTTCGAGAATTCGCTGTATGGAAGAACATCTGGCATGGGATTGGGCGCTTCGTGAAATGGAGTCGCGCGGGTTCAACGTGACGCAGCGGGTTCGGGATCGTCGTGATCGGGCAATGCGTTATGCGTTGGCTAAAGCCCTCCGTCGAGGTCTCAAACGCGTGCCTGCGGACCTCGTTCGGTGGCTTCCCGAAGGGATTGAGCTCGGGGCAGCCGAGTGAACATTGACGAGCTGCAATACGATCTGCCTGCAGAACTCATTGCCACCCGGCCGGCGGAGCCCCGCTGCAGCGCGAGAATGCTCGTGGTGCGGCGAGGTGCAGGGCAGATTGAGCATGCGCACGTACGCGACCTTCCGGACTTCCTTCGCCCGGACGACCTCCTTGTTCGCAACAACACCGCCGTGCTCGCCGCGAGGCTTGTTGGCCGGCGGGAGTCTGACGGGAGGCGTGGCGGCGGCAAGATCGAGGGGCTGTTTCTGGAGTCATGCGGAAGCGACTGGCTGGTGCTTCTGACACAGTCTGGCAAGCTGCAGACAGGTGAGCAGCTCTTTCTGGAGGGACCCGACTCCAGTCAGATTGAGATTCGGCTCGTGGAGCGACGTGGTCGCGGGTGGCTTGTTCGCCCGAGTGAGGCCGCTCCGGTCGAGGCGCTGCTTCGGGCGGTAGGGAGGACGCCGCTGCCTCCATACATCCTCAGGGCCCGTGACAACCGCGGCGAGCACCTGGCAGATGAGTTGGATCGCGAGTGGTACCGAACGCTCTTTGCGGATCCGGCATGCTATGGATCGGTGGCCGCTCCGACGGCTGGGCTTCACTTCTCGGAAGACCTTCTCGGCAGGCTTCGTGAGCGGGGCGTGAACGAAGCATCCGTCACGCTGCATGTTGGTGAGGGGACATTCCGGCCGGTGTCGGCGGAGCGGCTTGAAGACCATGACATGCATTCGGAGGTGTGGCATGTTGATGAGGCAGCACTTGCCGCACTTCGAGCTGGGCCCGGCTCACAGGGACGCCTCGTGGCGGTCGGGACCACCACGACCCGGCTCCTGGAGTCGCTGCCAGATCCGCTTCCGGCTGAGCCGATCTCGGGCGAAACGGACCTGCTGATTGCGCCTGGATTCCGGTTCCGCCGGGTGGAGGCGCTTCTGACGAATTTTCATTTGCCTCGCTCCACGCTTCTTGCGCTGGTTGGAGCATTGACCGGATTGGATTTGATGCGTGAGGCATATGCGCAGGCTGTGGCGAATCGATATCGATTCTACAGTTACGGTGATGCGATGCTCGTCATGCCTTGAGGTTTGAGAGGATTGACGGGCATGCTCGAAATGGTCGATACAGATTGAGTACGGTGGCAAGCGGATACGGTGCAGCGGTGACAGGACGGTTGATTGGCTCACTCTTGGACGGACTCGATGTCCAGCCCTTTCGCGGGGCAGAGGACTGCGTGGCTGTTCGCATGGTTGAGGACAGTCGCCACGTACGACCAGGTGATGTATTTCTGGCAAGGCCCGGTGAGGGCGTTGACGGCCGGGACTTCATTGACGCTGCCGAAGCAGCAGGCGCCGTTGCGACGCTGAGTGACGAAGAGGGATGTGAGCGGACATCGGGGCCGGCACTCTTCAGCAGGCGGCTTGTGCAGGACGGAGCGATATTGGCTCACCGACTTGCCGGACGGCCTTCGCATTGCCTCGATCTCGTTGGTGTCACGGGTACCAACGGCAAGACCACCGTGACGACGCTCCTGCACCATCTGCTCCTCGGGCGTGGTCCATCGGCTCTTCTTGGGGGTGTTGTGATCGACACCGGCCGTGTGAGATCTCAGGCAACACTGACAACGCCGATGGCCTCGGATGTATCCAACTGGCTTGCGTCGGCCGTTCAAGCAGGCTGCCGAACGGCCACGATGGAGGTCAGCAGTCACGCACTCTGTCAGGGTCGGGTCGAGGGCATTCGATTTCGAAGTGCCATCTTCACGGGCCTGAGTGGTGATCATCTGGACTACCACGGAAGCATGGAAGCGTACGAGGCCTGTAAGCGTTCGCTCCTGGAAGGGCTGGACCGCGATGCTTCGGCGATCGTCAATCTCGATGATCATGCGGGGTCTCGTATGTCCGCGTCAGCTCGGGGCCGCGTGATTGGTTGCTCGCTCCATGGGCTAGGCGAAGTGCGCGGCGAGATCGCCCGCATGACTGCTGAAGACACGGTGATGGAGGTGAATTCGCCGTGGGGATCATGGCGGCAGCGGGTTCCATTGCCGGGCCGCCACAATGCAATGAACGCATTGCAGGCAATCGCCGCGGCGCTGGATCTCGGGGGTTCGCCGTCAGAGGCACAGGATCGAATGGAGACCGCCAGCGGCCCTCCAGGTCGACTGCAGTGCGTATCGACTGAACCCCGCGTGCTGGTGGACTTTGCGCACACGGATGGCGCCCTTCACGCCGTGCTGGAATCTCTGCGGGGCCTCGCTTCGCCTGAGCAGAGGATCCTGCTTGTTATTGGGTGTGGCGGAGATCGCGATCACACCAAGCGGCCACGTATGGCGGCAGTTGCGGCTGAAGGAGCGCACGAGGTATGGCTGACGAGTGACAATCCGAGGAGTGAAGACCCCGCCGCGATTCTCCGCGACATGGCGGCGGGCATACCCGCTGGCCACTCGGACCACATTCACATGGAGGTCGATCGGGCCGCAGCGATCACGCTGGCCGTCGCTGCAGCCCGCGAGAAAGACATTGTGCTCATCGCGGGCAAGGGGCATGAGAAGTATCAGCTCATCGGCGATCAGTTGATCCCGTTTGATGACGTCGAGATTGCAGCTGCGGCGGTTGCCATGCGGGGGGCGCCAGCATGACGATGGAATCGCTGGGACGACTGGCCGAAATGGCGGGGGGCACCGTTGATGCTGGCTGGTCCGATGTTGCAGTTGATGGAATAGGAACGGATACGCGCGAAGATCTCACCGGCTGTGTGTTCGTCGCGCTGCGTGGGCAGCGATTTGATGGGCACGATCATCTGGAAGCTGCGGTGAGCGCGGGGGCCGTTGCAGTGTTGGCAGCGCATGGATCCGAGACGCCCGCAGGCGCACCGGCAGTCATGGTGGATGACACGCGGGCAGCCTTGGGCCGCATGGCTGCTGCGTGGCGACAGACCCTGCCGAACCTTCGGGTTGTGGCGGTTACGGGAACCGCCGGAAAGACAACGACAAAGGATGCCATTGCTGCTGTCTGCCGGGAAGAGCGGCGGACGGTTGCAAGTCCCAGGTCGTTCAACAACGACATTGGGGTGCCACTGACGATTCTTGCTGCCAGACCAGAAGACGAGGTTCTGATTGCCGAGGTCGGCACGAATGCGCCAGGCGAGCTCCGGCCATTGGCGGACATGATTCGTCCTGACATCGCGGTGGTGACATTGGTTGGCTGCGGGCACCTGGAGGGTCTTGGCTCGCTGGAGTCTGTGGCCAGGGAGAAGTACGCCTTGCTGGAGTCGCTGACCGAGCGTGGCATCGGATTCCTCAGGCATCAGGATCTCCCGGTACCTCGCTGCCGAGGAACGCTGCAGACATTCGGCCTGTCTGCTGAGGCGGATCAGACACTTGGAGAGCGAGGCTTGGGATGGATGGAGTTCCAGCATCGACGATGGGCGACCGGGCTGCCCGGAACCCACGGTGCCCTCAATGCAGTGGCGGTCATTCTGGTTGCCCAGGCTCTTGGTCTTTCAGCCGAGGCGGTCGAACGGGGGCTGTCGCACCTTCAGGCGTCGCCGCAGCGACTGTCCCGATGCTCGGTGGGAGCCACTGAGATCATCGATGACAGCTGGAACGCCAATCCCGAATCGATGGCGGCGACGATTGAGACACTCCCGGAGCTTGTTCGCGGTGAGGGCGGGGTGATGTTGGTTCTTGGTGACATGCTGGAGCTCGGCGCCGCCTCAGCGTCGCACCACTGCGACCTGGCGCCGCTTCTGGACACAGCAGTGCGGCGGATGCCGGTTCGGCGGATCGTCCTCGTCGGTACCGAGATGGGGACGCTGATGGCGAAACTCGGCGGCGCGTGTGGCGAGGTGCCGGTGCTCCATGAGCCGGTCGCCGATGACGAGAGCATGGCGAGGATCGCGGCACGCGTGGAACCCAATGAGACCGTGCTTTTGAAAGGCTCCCGTGGGCTTGCGTTGGAACGGATTATCTCGGCAATTGAATCAGGAGCCGCGGCCCGTTGATGGCCGATGAAGACGGAGAGGGATGCTCTACAACCTGCTTCAATACTGTGACCAGTGGCTTGGCGAATGGGCCGGGTACTCGATTCTGCAAGTGCTCTATCAGATCGAGTTCCGAGTCTTTACTGCCGCGATTGCCGCGTTTGTCTTTGTGCTGGTGTTCGGAAAGCCGTGCATCAGATGGCTGATCCGCCGCAAGATCGGAGACTCTCCGGAATTCGAGCACGCTGATCTCAATGCGCTGATGGGGTCCAAGCGACACACGCCGACCATGGGCGGGATTCTGATTGTTGGAGGCATCGTCTTTGCCACGGTGCTGCTTGCCGATCTTCAGAACCGCTTTGTGCACCTGGCACTGCTGGTGACCGTGTGGCTGGCCTTGCTTGGGGCGGCGGATGACTGGCTCAAGCTTACGATTTCCAGCAGGATTCCGGGATCGCGGGAGGGGTTGAAGGCGTGGGAGAAGCTGCTGTTCCAGTTTGGGATCGGATTTCTTGCCGCAGTGTTCATCTGGAGATTGGCGGGGTCAAATGATGCTGCCCGCGCGCTGGTGCTTCCGTTCCAGCGAACCTACCAGCCGGATCAGGAATCCTTGATTCTCGAGCCGGGGGTCATTGTGCTCGGGATGTGGATCTTCCTTCCGCTCGTGGCGTTTTTCATCGCAGGAACCAGCAACGCCGTCAACATTACCGATGGCATGGATGGCCTGGCGCCAGGAATGGTTGTGATTGCATCACTCGGCGTGATGGTATTGGCCTACATCGCTGGAACTCCCGAGCGGGCGCACATCATGCTGTTTCCATGGATCGACGGCGCGTCGGAACTCATGGTGGTAGCTGCCGCGATGGCGGGGGCTTGCCTCGGATTTCTGTGGTTTAACTGCGCGCCGGCTTCAGTTTTCATGGGAGACACCGGCTCACTTCCGCTCGGTGGATTGCTTGCCACGATCGCCTGCTGCATTCGACAGGAAGCTCTTCTCCTCCTGATCGGAGGCGTCTTTTATATTGAGATTCTGAGCAGCATGATGCAGACGTCATGGTTCAAGCTGACACGCCGATTCGGGCGCGAGCATGAAGGTCGGCGGCTGTTCTTGTGTGCGCCGATTCACCATCACTTCCATCTCAAGGGCTGGCAGGAGCCTCAGGTTGTGGTTCGATTCTGGATCGTTGGCGTGGTCTTCGTGGTCATGGCGATGGTGCTGACCAAACTTCGCTAACACGACTCTGGCATGAGGTCGTCGAGCCGAAGAACAGTGCCCGGTACCGTTGGCCGTTCCACTGGACCGCGATCGCGGAGTAGTGTGATCATCGCCACCATGTCAGCGGCGAGTGGAGCCTGAAACTCGACGTCCTGTTCTGTTGTGGGGTGGACAAAGCCCAACATCGCTGCGTGGAGTGCCTGCCGCGAAAGGAGTACCTTCCGCCTGTCGCCCTCGCTCTGATCTGGCGGTAGCACATCGCGCACTTCGAGGTGCTTGCCGCCGTACATGTCATCGCCGGCGATCGGCCATCCGAGGTGCGAAAGGTGGACGCGAATCTGATGCGTTCTCCCCGTCCGAAGTTCAACCTCGAGGAGCGTGAAGTCGCCGTAGCACTCCAGGACCCGGTAGAGCGTGACTGCCTGCTTTCCGGTGTCGTCCCACCGAACCGCATTGCGGTGTTTGATGGTCGGGTGTTTCCCGAGTGGAAGGTCGATCACATCCGCCAGGGGTTCCACGCTGCCGTGAACGAGCGCCACGTATCGTTTTCGCGTGCGGCGCTGCTCGAATTGCCTCCCAAGACGCCAATGTGCGGTTTCATTCTTGGCGATCACCATGACGCCAGTCGTGTGGCGATCGAGTCGATGGACGACGCCCGGTCGGGCATCGGAGGCCCCGACGCCGCTCAGGGCTTCGCCGGACTTTTGCAGGTGCCATGCCAGCCCATTGATGATCGTTCCACTTTGATTGCCGCGCGCCGGGTGCACAATGATGTCATCGTGTTTGTCGATGATCATCAGGTCTGCGTCTTCGTAGAGAATCTCGATCGGGATGTCTTCGGCGGGAAGATCTGAGCTTGGCGGGGGAGGAAGCACGACGTCGACGACATCTCCCTTCCGAAGCTTGGTGGAAGGTTTGGGATCGCGGCCGTTCACCGTTACCGCGTGTTCGTGAATGAGCCGTTGCAATGAAGTGCGACTGAGCCAGGGAATGCGATCGCCGAGATACCGATCGAGCCGCTTGTTCAGATCACGTGACAGTGTGAACGTCGCATGGGCTGGCCCATCATCGGAATTGAGTTTCTCGGGATCAACCGCGCCGCCGGGGCCGATTGGGCCCTCGGGATCACTCATTGCGGGGCGGTCTCACTCCCGGGCGCGGGCTCGTTTGCGGGCTCGGGCTCGGTCGGAGCGGTCGTGGGAAGATCACCTGTGGCCGCCGATGGCTCGATGCTGTCCGGGGCTGCCGGCTCCTGGCCCAATGGGGGCGCGCCAAGTGGAGGAGCTTGAAGGCCTGGCGGTGGCGCAATCACAGCGGGTGGCGCAGCAGGCGTTGCCAGTTCGATTGGTTCCGCGAGTTGGGGCGCGGAGCTGGCGCGGGAGGCCGCCTGTGTCGCCAGCGGAGCCAGCCAGTCGCCTGCGCGAGCCTCACTCTTGCCGTACCAGGTCACGGCCTGTTCAATCTCACCTCGGCATTCGGCGATTGCGGCAAGCCCGTTGAGAGCGGAAACCGTGACCAGTGTCCGGCCTGGCGTGCCGTCGTCCTCATTGGCGATCTCGCCATAAATCCGCGCTGCAGTTGCCAGATGCTGGTCGCGGAGATCGGGGGTCAATTGGGTCAGCGTTTGTCCGTCATCGCTGGTGGTCGTGCCGCGTTGAACGTCATGCAGCAAGGAGTCCGCCGCGGCCAGACGTGCGATGTCGGCCACTGCATCAACATCGGCGTGCCTGCGGGCGACATCTTCAAGAGATGCGGGCTGGACCGTCGTACGCAAGTCAACCCACGCTTCATCTCTCGCCATGGCTTCCTGCCGCTGCCAGCGAATCATCACGAGGTAGGCCACGATAAAGGCAAGCACGATCAGGAGCCACGTCGGTCCCTTCGTTTTGAGCCAGGTCACGAAGTCCTCGTTGACCCTGCCCTCTTTGAGATCCTGCTGTCGTACCTCTGCGAGGCGTTCTCGGTCTTCGTTGCGAGCCATTGCGTGTGAGCTTCCTGCACTGATGGGGGGAGTGAAGTTGGACGCCGCATCGTACCTGATGCCTGTCAGAACCGCGAGGTATCCCGTCCCCAGACCATGATTCAGAGGTGTAGACGGGTCATGGCGGCCTCCAGCTGGTCCAACGCCCCGGCGAGATGTCGCGGATGTCCTTCGGTCTTCAGGAAGGCGGGTGAGGTCGCGGCCATGAGAACTCGGCGAATGTCCGCCAGTTCGTGCGAGAGGGGCTCGTTGTGCAGCCCATGCTTGCGGCGGGCCTGCGCCATGGCCTTGACGGGCCGGGTCATCTTGAGCCGGTCGGGCCGAGCCCAGAGTTGGCGTTCAAGGTAGACCGCATCCTCGGCCCAATGGCCGGGCCGCACCTCGGCAAGATCGATCAGAATGACATCGCCGGACTGGACTGACACTCGGCTCAATGCATTGGCAAGGTGCAGGTCGCCGTGAATCCAATGAGTCGTGTCTCGTTCTCTCCACCGCTCCACGAGTTGGTCGTGTCGCTTCTGCACACCCTTGATGGCCTCGGCCCACCGCGGCTTCTGGGCGATCCTGTTGTCACGAAGTGACTTTCGGGCATCGTCCAGCAATGTCGTCCAGTCTTCAATCCTCGCCTCAGTGGGGTCAACCGGGAGCGGATCAGTCTCTGCATGGAACCTCGCCGCGGCATCCGCGATTCGAGCGATGTGGTCCTTGTGCCATCTCAGGCCAAGCGGGCCATACGGGAGTCGCTCCATCACGAGCCAGGCGAGGTCGTAGTGCCCCAGCGTGATGCCGGAGGCAAAGAGATGCGGGATGACAGCCGGAGAGGCGCCGTCCGGAGATTGAAGTCGCCGGGTCCAATACAGCTCCTTTGGGATGACGGGAAACTTGACGACGACATCTCGTGATGTCCCGTCGTTGAGTGTCCACACGGACCGTCCGGTGCTGGCACCACCGCGTTGCCAATCGGCGCGGAACCACGACACGCTGCCAAGATGCCCATCGCAGGCTTCTATCAGGGTGGGCAGCAGGTTTCTGGCAAAGGCCGGGTCGTGATGCATGCGAACTCCGGGCGACACACACATGAGGGCAACGGGGAATGGGGGCGGTGGCGCCATCCGACCGACATTCCCAGCCAGTCTGCGAACCCTACGGGCTGGCTGAGGGGGATTCAACCCTCATCCCACGCAGGCCCGGTGCAATCCCTGCTACCGTTCCTGCATGGGTCGGCCCGACCTCCTCGTTATCGATTTGGATGGAACACTGCTCGACCGGGCAGGGCAGGTTTCAGCTGAAAACATCGCGGGCCTTCGCCGCGCAGAGGCGGAATCCCTGCCGCTGGTCATCGCAACAGGGCGCACTCGAAGCGAGTCGAGGCACATTCTCGATTCCATCGCATATGAGGGGCTCCTGATCTCCGCAAGTGGATCCCTGCTCGTCGAGGCTGAAGACGGGCGAACGCTCGATCGGCGGACGCTGTCCCCTGCAATTGTTGAACAGGCCGTCGTCCATGTTGAGGCTGGGGATGCCGTGGCGATGATCTTGAAGGACCGCCATGATGCAGGGGTTGACTATGTGATTTCAGGATCGGCCGATCTCCATCCGGTCTCCGAGTGGTGGTTTGAGGCGACTGGCGCGACCTTTCTGCGGGTGGACCGAATTGAGGATGATCCGTTTCCCGAGCACAGCGTTCGTGTTGGCGCGGTGGGGGGAACGACGGAGTTCGTCCCGATGATTGAGGCGTTGCAGCGTTCGCTCGGCTCCCATATCCAGGCAAGGCATTGGGAGGCCGTCACCAGTTCTGAGCATGTGGGCGAACCAGTACACCTGCTGGAAGTGTTCCATCCTGAGGCCGACAAATGGACCATGGTCGAGGCATGCTGCGGTCATCGAGGGTGGGATAGTTCCCGCGCCGCTGCGGTTGGAGATGGACTGAATGACGTCCTGCTGATTGAGCAATGCGGGCTTGGAGTGGCTGTGGAGAATGCTCGGCACGAAGTTCTTGCCGTTGCCGACGCAGTGACCGATGCCCACCATGAGCACGGTGTCGCTTCACTCATCGACGATATTCTCGATGGACGGTTGTTGCTTGGTGGGATGCGTCCGTGACCAGGGCCGCGACCGAGCTCATTCATCCCTGGCACCAGCATGAGGGTGTTGCCGTTGTGTCTGCGGCGGAAGCGATTCTCAAGGGCGTGCTGGAAGGCGAAGCTGTGGTGCACCGCGTGTTGTTGACAGACAGTCGCTCGACTGTTCGGATGCAACAAGCGCTTGTTCGCCCGGATGTTCGTGATCTACTGCGTCGACACCGGCTTGTGTGTCGTGTTGCTGGAGACGCGGGGCGCGTGATTGAATTGGGGCGGTGGAGCGCTACTGAAGGGCGACATGTGGTGGTGATCGTCGGAGGTCCAACTGTCACAGCCGGCATTCAGATGCTGGAACGAATCGGCAGTTTCGGCGGAGCCGAATCGATGGCATTGGTCATGGAGCTGTCTGAATCGTCAGCAGAGTGTCGGCCTCGAATTGCCGCGGCTGGGTTGCCAATTCTGGAAGCCTCGTGTGTGGCGAGTTTGCGAGATTCGGTCGAACACGGCCTTCGGATCAGTCGCGGGGCCAACGCTCCGTGCGTGATTGCCGCCACGCCAGAAATCATGCAGTCCGACTCCAGCTTGACTCTCTATCCGAACCGTATGGGCGACCAGGCCCCAGCCGGACTGCCACGGCGGCGCAGTCCCCGGTGGGATGAGGTGGGTGGGGCACTTCGGATTGCGAGGAGACTGGAACTCAACTCGCCTCGGGCGATGCCAAGTCCAGGTGAGCGAGCCGAACTTGGATTTGTGACGGTTGGAATGGCAGATCGTGCGCTCCGGCGATTGGAGACGCTCCTTGGTGTCGAAAGGAGATTGCCGACGCTGTATATGCGGATGACGACCCCCGTTGACGAGGCTGCGATCGAGCGATTGCTTCTTCGGTGTCGGTCGGTTGTGGTGCTGGAGCCGCCGGGCCAACTTGTCGAACTTGCTCTGGTCCGCATCGCGCAGCGAATGGCCCAGAAGGGAATGGAACCGGCGCTCGTGCTGGGGCAGGCGCTGATACACAGTGCCGAGGCGATGCACATGCTCCATCCATCGCCAATGGCTCGAATCCTCTCACCCCTGATCCAGAAAATCATCACTGGTCCATCATTGGAATCTCGGCTGGCCGAGGCTCTGCCGCGGCTGCCGTTGCACCTTCCCCCGGATCGCTTTGGCGACTCTGCCCATGCCGAGGAACTCCGCGCACTGCTCATCGGCATGATCGACGCCGAAGAAGATGGTGGCGAAGAGGAGGAGCCGGCGGACCAGCCCGGGCAAGCCGAGCATCCTATTCGTTGGAACATTCAGGGCAAGTGGGTCGGTCCGGCCGAAGGTGTGACAGTGAACGCGGAATTCTGGGGCGCCGCTCGATTCCGTCGCTCCGGAGCTGCTGCTGTCAGGCAGGCTTCAGCCGAGGGAACCGCATGGTTACTTGTGATTGCAGCGGGGCCACCGCCTCAGGGCAGAGAGCTGGAGCGGCTTGTCGGGGGCTTGGTTCCGGCAGATCGGGCCAGCCACGTACGAGTTCTGCGTCGGAGTGGCCGGGCGCCTGCGGAGATTCAGCGAAGTATGCGGGAAGCCGCATCCGCCGAAGGCCTCACTGTTCTGATCGTGGAGGATGAGTTGCCGACTCGATTTGACGTGGCCGCGATGGAGCATGCATTGGCGGCTATCGATCGGATCGGATATCAGCACACGCGGCGAATCGCGTGGCCGGCGGATCGCGCGTGCGTCATTCGCGAGCCGTTGGATCTGCGGCAGCGTGAACTCCGTATGGTCGATGAAGCCATCGCCGAGGGTACGACGGTGAGTGTTGAGCCAATCTCGCTGCGGTGGCCACCCCGGATCGGAGGTCGCGTGCATCCGCTGGCTGAGCAGGTCGAAGTCGTGGGGCCGCGTCCGCCGACTCGAGGTCTCCGCGGCGATGAAGTGCCTGGAACGCCGTCATTCGAACATGCAACGCAGCCTGTATGGTCGGCCCATCTGGCAGGGTTTCGCGGAGATGCGCCGGGCTTAGCGGCCGCTGCGCTTGAGCAGGCGGCGGTCGTTATGGGCTACCACGTTGAAGTCGGCTGCGACTCCACGCCCATCGGTCCCGGCCGGCGAAGCGCGGCACAAGTCGTGTTCTGTCGCCCTCGCAACGAGGTCGAGCGGACAGCGGTTCCGCCTGTGATTCCCTGGGGCGAAGCCGATCTGCTTTTGGGGTTTGACCGCGGGGCAGTTCTCGCCGCCGTGGATCCCGATGGTCCATTTCGCGTGGCCTCGCCGAGTCGAACATCCATCTTTGCCAATACCGGGCTCTTTGAGGATGAGTTGGATCGAATTGATGATCAGGAGGAAGCGGCGGAGGTCATTCATGATCATCTGAAGAAGGGTGGATCGCACCAGGCGGTGTTGACTTCGGATCTGACCGGAGTCTGCAGATTCCGCTTCCACAACGAGCGGCTCTCTGATTTTGTGCTGCTGGGATTGGCATGGCAAGCAGGCCGAATACCGCTCTCTTTGGATGCCATGCACAGAGGCATACAGAATGTGGAGGCCCGCGGTTGGGCCCGGTTGGCGGAGGCCTTTGAATATGGTCGCTCTGCATGGCTCGACCCGGACCGGCTGCTGCGTCCTCAGGAGCGTGCGTCCGAGCCCGGGCTTCGATCCGTTCGGCGGTATCGTTTGATCTTGGCCAAGGCGAGGTTGTTCGGTCGTGACCGTGCGGGACGATTCAGGCAGGTTGCTGGCCGAGTGCTGGATGAAGTGCCCGGGCTCTTGGAGACGGCTGCGGGGCGCGAGGCGCACCGCGATTTCATTGTCGCATTGCGTCGGTGTGTGACATGGGGTGGCTTTGAGATGGCCGAGCGATTTGCGGGCCGCATCATTTCGCTTTATCAGGTCGATCGGGCAGATACCGGGAGGGCACTGACGCGGGCGGCGATCCTTCCTCTCGCCGAGACACTCTTGATCCGAGATGCAATCTATGTCGCATCGATGGCGATCAGTACCGAGCACCGAAGGCAAACGCAGCAGCGGCTGAACGTTCGTCGCGGTCGAGGCGATCGGATCTCGGTGCGATATCTGACCCGACTGGAATGCATATTCATCCGTTGGCGATTTCGACTGGATCTGCGCACAAGTGACTGGATGGCGCATGTGTTGGCCGCAGCAAGGCACCTGCACCCGAAAGCCCTGCGTGGCCGGCGAAGTCAACGTCAAGTCCGAGCTCTTGTGTCAGAGGTGGTGATGCAGGCAACGAGTGCGCCGGACGATGACTATGGGTCGTGGCGGGCTGTACTTGAGATGCTCCATGCCATGGCGCTCGACGGGCGTCTTCGGCGAATCAGTCCAGCGTCGCTTCGGCGGGAGATTCGCCGCCTTCGGCCCGATGGGTGACTCGTCCATGTGTTTCCTGACGCAGTTGTCCACACGCTGCAGCAATATCGCGGCCACGACTTGCCCGGATGTGCGTGTTGATCCTGCGGCTTCGCAGTGCGTCTTGAAAGGCGTGGACATCATCGTCAGTTGGCCGTTCAAATGGCAGACCATCGACCGCGTTGTAACGAATCAGGTTGATATTGCACCTGAGTGACGATGCGATGTCGGCCAGCTGCCGAGCGTGGTTGCCACGGTCATTGACGCCGCGTAGGAGCAGGTACTCAAGCGTGATCTCACGGCCTGTCGACTCAAAGTAGTCGCTGCATGCGGAGAGGATCTCGCTGATTGTCGCGTATTCCGCCCAGGGAATCAGTTGTCGGCGGAGCTCGTCGTTCGGCGCGTGCAGACTGAGTGCGAGTGTGACTGGCAGGGGAAACTTGGCCAACCGGCGAATGGCGGGTGGGAGGCCTACCGTCGAGACTGTGATGCGACGCGCGCCGACTCCAAGTCCCCATGGTGCGTGTATCGTTGTGATGGCCTTGGTGACGGCGGCGTAGTTTGCAAGCGGCTCGCCCATCCCCATGAACACGACGTTGGTCACGCGGCCTCCGCCGAGGTGACCGAGTCGCCACGCCTGTTCAACAATCCGGCCTGCCGTGAGGTTGCCCTGAAGGCCCTCCATTCCAGATGCGCAGAAACTGCATCCGACTGGGCAGCCAACCTGGCTTGAGACGCACGCTGTCCGCCGGGCATCTGCGGGGATCAACACGGTTTCGGTTGATGGTGGTGTGCCGAGTACGCCCAGCCTGGACGTCTTCTCGGGCCACTCGATGAGCATTTTCTGAGTTCCATCGGTGGCAATCTGCCGCCGTGATTCGCGCCCTTCCAGAATGGGCAGCGCCTCAGCAATCAGCGTGCGATGATCCGTGGAGATATTGCTCATCTCATGCGGATCGCTGACACCCTTGGCGTAGATCCAATCGATGATCTGATTCGCGGTAAAGCCTGGAAGTCCGTGATCACGGCACCACTGGC
Organism: uncultured Isosphaeraceae bacterium; assembly: GCA_964598425.1. Taxonomy (GTDB): domain Bacteria; phylum Planctomycetota; class Phycisphaerae; order Phycisphaerales; family SM1A02; genus UBA12567. The sequence goes on from CAZRBV010000008.1 coordinate 32,604, forward strand.
TCAGACTGATCGGGTCATGGTCGAAGAATGCGTCGAGAGAGGTCAACCGCTGGCGCCAATCGTGAGGTCGACAACCTGGTGAGGCACGCCATGGCTCGTGAGGAACTCCTCGGTGGCTGCGATGTTATCCATCGTGATTCGGCGACCTTCCGGATCGATCGACCTGGATCTCATGAACTTCTTGAGAGTTCCAGGAAGCCCGAACTCGACATCTTCGTGAAAAACGTCGTGTTGCTCGACGCGGCCGCCGAATTGAGTATGCAGGTGCAGAATGAGGTCCTGGACGAGATCCTCGGGGGCACTCGCGCCTGCTGTCACCAGGACCGCTTCGGCGCCGTCGAGGACCTCCGTCGTGAGTTCGTTCCGGTCATCGACCAGAACAGCTCGGGTGCCTGTGGACTCTGCGAGCTCCCGCAGCCGCTTCGAATTTGAGCTGTTGCGAGATCCGACAACTATGACGAGCTCGCACTCTGGGGCGAGAATACGGACGGCATGTTGCCGGTTTGTCGTCGCGTAGCAGATGTCATCGCTCGGTGGCTCATGGATTTCAGGGAACTGTTGTTTGAGTGCCTTGATGATGACCGATGCGTCGGTCATGCTCAGGGTGGTCTGGGTCAGATAGATGAGTTTTGATGGGTCGATGATCTGCAACTCAGAAATGGCCGCAGCCGAGTCGACGACTTGAATCGCGTCGGGTGCCTCGCCCCGCGTTCCGATGATTTCCTGATGTTCCTTGTGACCGACCAGCAGAATCTGCCAGCCTCGCCGAGCGTAGCGAATGGCTTCGGCATGAACCTTGGTTACCAGCGGGCAGGTGGCGTCGATGGCGATCAGCCGCCGCGCTGAGGCCGCCTTGCGCACGGCTGGGCTGACGCCATGGGCGCTGAAGACGAGAATCGATTCTTCGGGTACGTCTTCGATGGCTTCGACAAACACGACGCCACGATCGACAAATCGATCGACCACATGCTTGTTGTGCACAATCTCGTGATAGACGTAGATTGGCTCGTCGTCGACGACGTCGAGAAGCTGGTCGACAACGTCAATCGCCATGTAAACGCCCGCGCAGAATCCGCGTGGGTTGGCCAAGAGAATCCGCATGCTGTCTCCTGAAGATGAGCGGCGTAGGCCGCCAGCGAATCGGGACCCATGATAGCCTGCGGTTCTACGATGGGCACCACGATTATCGACATGCTGGAAAGGTGGGGGCCGGAGCGTTGCGAGTCTCTCTCCATCGATCAGGCGGCTGCCTATTGCCGGCGGTTGACGCTTGGCACCTATGAGAACTTCAGCGTATTGAGTACGTTCGTTCCCGAGCGAATGAGAACCGGCGTGTGTGCGGTGTACGCGTTCTGCAGGTGGGCCGATGATCTCTAAGACGAGTCCGGCGATCCGCAGATTGCTTTGACCCGGCTCGACTGGTGGCGGCGGGAACTGGATCTCTGCGTTGATGGAATGCCTCGGCACCCGGTGTTCGTGGCCCTGGCCGCTGTGCTGGAGCGACACGAGCTCGACAGTGCGCTCTTTCACGCGCTGCTCGATGCGTTCGTGCAGGATCAGCACCAGCCTCGGTATGACACGTGGGACGATCTCATTGGCTATTGCCGTGGGAGTGCCGATCCGGTGGGGCGGTTGGTTCTGCAGCTCGCCGGCGTGCAAGCTGGCGATGAAGTACTCGCTGACAGCGATGCGGTCTGCACCGGGCTGCAGCTGGCGAATCACTGGCAGGATGTTCGGCGAGATCTGCTGGAGCGGAATCGAATCTACATTCCACTGGATCTGGTGGATCTGGACGACTTCGAAACACGGCTTGCTTCGACCGCGCGGGTGGGGCATGCGCCCGATCGGGAGTTTCTCGCCGGCTATCGCGCGATCCTGGCGAGTCTCGTTGCTCGGACGCGACCACTTCTTGGTCGAGTCGATTCGCTCCTTGAAGCAGTGTCTCCTGATCTTCATCCGATGTTGTGGCTCTTTGCCGCAGGCGGCCAGACGACGTTGGATCTCATTGAGCGCTCCGACCATGAGACCGTGCTCTATCGGCCATCGATATCGAAGCCACGGAAACTGCTGCTGCTGTGGCAGGCTTCTCGCCAGGGTCGGGTTGCATGAGCGCCGCAGTGATGCAGGCAGCGCCAACGCGGTCGCTTGAATGGTGCCGATCTCTGGTGCGGAAACGCGCCGGGAACTTCTACTGGGGTTTGCGGCTCCTTCCTGATCCGAAACGATCGGCGCTGTTCGCGCTCTACGCCTGGATGCGGCGGGTTGATGACATTGCCGACGACGCCGTTGATACAAGCAGTGCGCAAGCACAGCTTGCCGACTTCGGAGCGAAGACCCGAGAAGTTCTGGGTGGGGCTGACCCTGGAGAGGAAGACCTCTGGCAGGCGATTGGGTGGGTCGCGCGGAATTGGTCGTTGCCCGCAGAACCCTTCGAGGACATGCTGCGCGGTCAGTCGGACGATTTGAGCGGTCGCTCAATCGATACGGCGGGGGATCTTCTTGATTATTGCCGGTGCGTAGCTTCGACGGTCGGCGTGCTGTGCGTCACCATATGGGGGTACCGCGGCGGCGAAGCGTTGGATCTGGCTGTCGAGCGAGGTGTGGCGCTGCAACTGACCAACGTACTTCGGGATGTTGGTGAGGATGTTGCTGCAGGGCGGTGTTACCTGCCAGCGGAAGATCTGCGCGCACACGGGCTGAGTGCCTCCTCGCTCGTCTCATGGCAGCGCGAGGATGCGTGCGAATCGCTCATCCGGCACTGGATCGAAATCGCCCGTACCAGCTACGACGTCTCCTCACCGCTCGATGCGATGGTGTCGAAGGATTGCAGGCCGACACTGCGGGCGATGACGGGAATCTACCGGGCGCTGCTCGATCGCATCGACGCCTCCCCGCGGCGCGTGACATCCGTGCCGGGTGTCTCGATATCAAAGCTTGCGAAGATACTGATCGCCATCCGATCCCGCAGGGGATCGCCGTGAGCGATGATGTGGTTGTCATTGGCGGGGGCCTCTCGGGGCTTGCAGCGGCGCTGCGGCTCGGTGACGCCGGATATCGGCCAATCGTGCTCGAGTCGCGGCGGCGGCTTGGAGGACGCGCTTCCAGTTTCGAAGACGGGGTGAGCGGGCGCGTGCTCGACAACTGCCAGCATGTTCTCATGGGCTGCTGCACGAACCTGATTGACTTCTATGCGAGGCTTGGCGTGGAGGATGCAATTGACTGGCACGACACGATCACATGGTGTCGCCCCGACGGGGGCCGCGATGTGGTGCGCGCCACCCCGCTGCCAGCGCCGCTCCATCTGGCAGGCAGTTTCCGTCGAATGAAACTACTGGACCGATTCAGCCGGCGGGCCGTCCGCCGCGCCATGTGGCGGATGCTTCGCATTGGTACCCGGGGCAGGCAGCGATACACGGGCGACACTTTTCAGTCGATCCTGGATGACTGGCGCCAACCCGAGCAGGCGGTTCGGTTGTTCTGGGATCCTGTCATCGTCAGCGCGTGCAATGTGCCGTCGAATGAAGTCTCGGCTGTTCACGCGCTTCAGGTTTTTCAGGATGGCTTTCTCGCTGGACGCTGGCACGCCACCATGGGTGTCCCGCGAGTCCCGCTTGCGGACTTATACGAGCCCGCCGGGGCTGCGATCGAGCAGGTCGGAGGTGAGATTCGCCTTGGCTGGAAGGCGACCGGGATCGGAGTGGCGAACCGGAGTGTGATGGGCGTCGAGACCAGCCGTGAGTTTGTGCGCGCAGGCAGCGTTGTTGCGGCGCTGCCGTGGGAGCAGCTCGATGGAATCCTCGATCCATCGCTCCGCGAGATCGACCAGCGTCTTCGCGGGCTGGCGGGTCTTGGGCATAGCCCGATACTTGGCGTGCACGTGCTGCTTGACCGCGAGGTCATGACTGAGCCACACGTGGTCATGCCGGGGCGGGAGACGCACTGGTTCTTCAACAAGGGGATCGATGCGGAGGGCATGCAGCACATTCATGCGGTGATCAGCGCGGCCGACAGCTGGATGGACCGAGGGGGCGACGAGATCGAAGCAGTGGTACTGGAAGACCTTGCGCACGCGTATCCGCATCTTGCAGACGCCGAGGTGCTGCAGGTTCGGCCTGTCAAGGAACGCCGGGCGACCTTTCGCGCAACGCCCCAGGCTGAATCTGCCCGGCCACGCGCGGCGCCCAGCCCGGTTGGTGCCGGTGGCGGCGATCTGAGTGGTCTGTATCTCGCTGGTGACTGGGTCGCGACGGGTTGGCCTGCCACCATGGAGGGGGCGGTTCGGAGCGGTTACCTCGCAGCCGAAGCAATCTCGGGCGTCGGCGGGCTGGTCGCAGACGCTCCCGCCGGCGCGTTGGTTCGTGTGCTTGCCAGAGGCTGAGCCGGATCGCTTACGGCCGCTGCATCGGCGTCATGTCGAGCGCATCGACAAGGAACGACCACGTATCAGCGACTTCATCGAGCCGCATGCTGGTGGGTTTACCGGCGCCGTGACCCGCCTTGCGGTCGACACGGATGAGCACCGGCGGTGCATCGGCGTCGGTTGATTGTGCGTGCTGCAGTGCTGCGGCGAACTTGAAGGAGTGTCCCGGCACGACGCGGTCATCCGTGTCGGCTGTCGTGACGAGCGTGGCTGGATAGCGAACGCCCGACTCAAGGTTGTGATATGGAGAGTAGGCCAGCAGGGCCTGGAATTCCTCTTCCACTTCGGGATCGCCAAAGTCAGGAATCCACGCCCGCCCAATCGTAAACTGCGGGTACCGAATCATGTCCATCACGCCGACTGCTGGAAGGCAGGCACCGAAGAGATCGGGCCGCTGCGTCATGGCCGCGCCGACGAGCAGGCCGCCATTGCTTCCTCCCTGAATCGCGAGACGGTCGGGGCGTGTGTAGCCATTGCGAATGAGCCATTCGCCGGCTGCAATGAAGTCATCGAACACGTTCTGCTTCTGCAGTTTTGTTCCAGCGAGATGCCAGTTCCGGCCGTACTCGCCGCCGCCGCGGAGATTTGCAATTGCGAGCACGCCGCCCATTTCCATCCATGCCAATCGCGACGGTGAGAAGACCGGCGTGAGCGGGATATTGAATCCGCCGTAGCCGTAGAGAAGTGTCGGCAGTTCGCCTGTGCGTTTCAGATCACGCCGGTGTGTGATGAACATGGGGACGATGGTGCCGTCCTTGCTCTCGTAGAACACCTGCTTGACGATGTAGTTGTTCGGATCAAAGTCAACGCTCGACTGTCGCCACTGCGCGGTATCGCCTGTTCCCAGGTCGTGCCGGTAGATCGAGGGTGGGGTTGTAAACGATGTGAACGAGAAGAAGACTTCGTCGTCATCTGGCCAGCCACTTGGCCCTGAAGACGATCCGATGCCGGGCAGCGCAATGTCTTTGATATGCCTGCCGTTCATGTCGTGGAGCGTCAATCGCGTGGTGGCGTCTCGCATCCACGTGGCGGCGAGCCCGCCCCCGACATGTGACACGCTCCGCAGTGTGTCCGAGGACTCGGGAATGACCTCGGTCCATGTTCTTGCATCTGCTGGCTCATCGAGGTTGATAGATAGCACACGCCCGAGCGGAGCGTCTTTGGTTGTCTGGAAATAGAGCGTGCCGCCCTGGCTTCCGACGAATCCCCACGGCTCGTCGAAGTTGTCGATGAGAGGCTCAAGTGATGTGCCGACCCGGGAGAGATCCTGGACGAGCACCCGATTCTCCTCGCCGCCTCGCCAGACATGCACCACGAGCCATCGGCCGTCATCGCTGACCGACGGTGACCATCCCCAGGTGGGATTCTCATCGTCGCGGTGGACGAGTACATCTTCGCTTTGCGGTGTGCCCGGCCGGTGGAACCAGAGCGACTGATTCTTGTTTGCCGCCTGAAGAGCCTCGCCGTCAGCCGGCTTGTCGTACCGGGCGTAATAGAAACCGCTCCCATCGGGCATCCACGTTGCGCCGGAAAACTTGCTCCATTCGATTGTCTCGGGAAGGTCCGTGCCGGTATTGAGATCCCGAATATGCCAGGTTTTCCAATCCGAGCCGCCGTCGGAGCGAGCCCACGCCATGTACCGCCCGTCCTTGCTGAAGCCGACGCCGCTGATGGCGGCGGTGCCGTCCTCGGTAAGCGTGTTCGGGTCAAGGAGTACGCGAGGCTCAGCATCGAGTGAGTCGGCAACGTACCAGACGGCCTGATTCTGCAAACCGTTGTTGTGGGTGAAGTAGTACCTGCCGCCGACCTTCGACGGCGTACCTGTCCGGGCGTAGTCCCACAACTGCTCAAGCCGCGGTCGAATCATCTCGCGCGCGGGAATGGCATGGAGCTTGGCGAAGGTCACTTCATTCTGCGCGTCGACCCAGTCAGATACCTCGGGAGCCTCGCGGACGTCGCCTTCCAGCCAGCGGTAGGGGTCCTGCACTTCGGTGCCGTGAATCGTCTCAACCGTTCCGTCCCGCCGTGACTCCGGGTACGTGACAGCAGGGGGCGCTCCGAGAATCGGCGCGAGCAGCAATGTGGCGAGCATGAGGAGTTCTCCTGGTCGGTGTCAGCCGACAAGATCGGGAAGGTTGAACATATCGGCCGTGAGGATCTCATGGCCGTCTTCAGTAATCAGGACATCGGCCTCGTAGTGAACGGTGAGGCTTCCGTCGACCGTTCGGATGGGCCAGGCCAGCGTGTCCGACGTGACCTCATGATTCCCTGCGGCGAGCATTGGCTCGACCGCGAGCAGCATCCCCGGCTCAAAAACGCGGAAGGCGTCGGGCCACTCGTTTGGTGTTGTGGGAACGACATTGGAGACGAACGGGGGCGTATGCAGCGATGTTCCGTAGCCGTGTCCGCCCAATCCTCGCACAAGCGAGAACCCCGCCTCGCCTTCGACGCACTCCTGTACAGCGCGTGCCCAATCAATGAGGGGGCGGCCAGGTTGCATGGCAGCGATGCCTCGCCGCAGCGAGTCGATGCCCACTGCCATGAGGCGGCGGGCCTGATCGCTGACGTCGACGATGCCATAGGTCCATGCAGCATCGCCGATCCACCCCTTATGGAGCACGCCGATATCAATGCTGAGTACATCGCCCTCGATGAGTGGTCGCTCGACATCAAGATGCGTTCCGTGAACGACGCAATCGTTGAGCGAGAGGCAGGAGTGGCTGGGGAACGGTCGTTGTCCGGGAATGCGGTATCGAAGAAAGCAGGACTTGCTTCGGAGCGAACGCAGTGTCTCGCCGACGAATGTGTCGATCTCGCTCAGCGTGCGCCCCACGCCAAGGTACTCGGCAAGTGCTTCGTGGACTCTGCACACCTGACCGGCTGCCTTTCGAGCGCCGTCAACCTGGCTGGCCTTCTTGAGAATCATTCCTCGTGATCCTCTTCGCCGGCAGGATCGGATTCGGCGAGAAACTGAACGGGCCTGCCTTCCAGCAGTACGATCGGCGGCGGGGGGCTCCCGAAATGCCACGCAATGCTCCGATAGTCACGCTCGTCCAGAACCTGCAGATCTCCTCGCTTGCCAACTTCAAGTGAACCGACCTGATCCTCGATTCCGAGTACGCATGCCGCGTTCCACGTCGCTGCGGTGATGGCCTCGGCGGGTGTCAGCCCACATCGGCGGCAGGCCAGTGCCATCGCCAGCGGCATCGATGATGTTGGGGCGGAGCCTGGGTTGCAGTTCGTGGCGATCGCAACGGCGGTTCCGGCATCGACAAGGGCTCGCCCCGGGGCATAGCGTTGATCGACATGGAATCCGCTCGCAGGGAGAAGCACGCCGATAGTGTCGCTCTGTCCTAGCATTGCAATATCGGGCTGCGAAATGGCTTCCAGATGGTCAACGCTTCTGGCACCGAGTTCGATTGCCATCGGCACGCCGCCCAGACTATTGAACTGGTCAGTGTGCAGGCGAAGCGGGCACCCGAGTGCTCGGGCCTGTTCGAAGAGCCGGCGAGTCTGATCCAGGGACCATGCACCTTCTTCGAGATAGGCATCGCACGTGATGCCGGGAAACTCGTCAGTCACGGTCGGCAGTGTCTCTTCGATGACGCGATCGACGAAGTCAGGCTGTTCGTCATCGATGGCGTGGGCGCCGAGAAACGTGCCGGCTACCTGCGTCTCGGCATCCTGAGACGCCGCGTGGATGGCTCGCAGCATCTTGAGTTCTGATTCGGTGGTCAGGCCGTATCCCGATTTGACTTCGATGGCACCAGTGCCGAATGACTGCAGGCGGCCGAGACGACCGAAGAGCGATTCGGTCAGGTCTTCTTGTGTTGCGTTGCGGACCGCGTGAACAGTCGAGAGGATTCCGCCGCCCCCCTCCAGTATCTCGGTGTAGTTCACACCGCTGAGCATGGCCTCCCACTCGTCGAGGCGCGAGCCTGCCCAGCATGCGTGGGTGTGGCAGTCAACCCAGGTCGGAAGTACGAGCCGCCCGTCGAGATCGAGTACGACATCCGACACCATGCCTTCAGGCGGAGCGCCCTCTCCGAGTCCGTGGATGCGTCCGTCCTCGATGGCGATCCATCCCGATTCAACCTCTGAGAGCTCGGACATGGCGTCGCCGCGCCGTGGGCCAGCTGGCCCAGCCATTGTGACGAGGCGACCATTGATGATCGTGACATCGGGCATTCGCTACCAGTCTCTCATTGGAATCTGAACCTGTTGTGTGTCGGCGCACGCTCTGGCGTCTTCGTACCCCGCGTCCGCGTGCCGGATGACGCCCATCAGCGGGTCGTTTCGCAGGACGCGGGCAAGCCGCCGATCGGCCCCTTCGGTGCCGTCGCACACGATGACCTGTCCTGCATGCTGGCTGTATCCGATGCCCACACCGCCGCCGTGGTGGAAGGACACCCACGAGGCGCCACTCGCGGTATTGACGGCGAAGTTGAGCAGCGGCCAATCGCTCACCGCGTCGGTGCCATCGCGCATGCCCTCGGTCTCGCGATTCGGCGAGGCCACGGAGCCGCAGTCGAGATGATCTCGCCCGATCACGATCGGCGCAGAGACTTCGCCAGTGCGAACCATCTCATTGAAACGCAGGCCCGCCCGGTCTCGCTCTCCAAGTCCAAGCCAGCAGATTCGACACGGCAGTCCCTGGAACGCGACACGTTCACTCGCCATGTCGATCCAGCGGCGGAGTCCCTCATCTTCGGGGAAGAGTTCCAGCATGGCCTTGTCGGTGGCTGCGATGTCTGCCGGATCACCCGAGAGTGCGCACCAGCGGAACGGGCCGCGTCCGAGGCAGAATTGCGGGCGGATATAGGCGGGAACGAATCCGGGGAATGCAAAGGCGTGTTCGAATCCCTCGTCTGCCGCCCGCTGCCTGATGTTGTTGCCGTAGTCGAAGGTGCGTGCGCCGCGTGACTGGAGTTCCACCATCATTTCGACATGGCGCCGCATGGTTGACATGGACTTCCGTACGTAGTCATCCGGGTCAGATGCCCGCAGCGCATCGGCTTGCTCGCGGCTGAGCCCCTCGGGGTAGTACCCGTTGAGTGGATCATGGGCCGAAGTCTGATCGGTCAGGGCATCGGGCGTGATGCCGCGTTCGATGAGTCTGGCGAGCAGGTCAACGGCGTTGCCGAGCCAGCCGATTGAAACGGCCTCGCCAGCTTCTGTGGCGGCGAGCGAGCGATCGATTGCTGCGTCGAGGTCTTCGATGACCACGTCGAGGTAGCGATCGTGGACGCGTTTTTCCAGCCGCTCACGGCACATTTCGGCAATCAGGCAGACGCCATCATTCATGGTGACCGACAGGGGCTGCGCGCCGCCCATTCCGCCGCAGCCAGCCGTGACCGAGAGCTTGCCCCGTAGCGAGCCACCAAAGTGCTGCCGCGCGCACTCGGCAAATGTTTCATACGTGCCTTGCAGGATCCCCTGGGTGCCGATGTAGATCCACGACCCGGCGGTCATCTGTCCATACATGATCAGCCCGCGGGCGGCGAGGTCGTCGAAGTGTTCTTGCGTCGCCCAGTGCGGCACAAGGTTTGAATTGGCGATGATGACGCGAGGGCTGTCTTCGGTGGTTTGGATGATGCCGACGGGCTTGCCGGATTGAACCAGCAGGGTTTCGTCGGCTGCCATCGACTGCAGGGAGGCGATGATCGCGTCGTAGGCTTCCCACGAACGCGCAGCCTGGCCGCGTCCCCCGTAGACCACGAGCTGCTCGGGGATCTCGGCGACTTCGGGGTCAAGGTTGTTCATGAGCATCCGCATGGCGGCTTCGGCGCCCCAGCTGTTGCACGTCATCGCAGAGCCGCGAGGGGCTCGGATTGTTCTGGGTGATGTCGTCGTGGCGTGGCTCATGGGCGACTCCGAGTGGGCCTTTGGGCGAAAAAACGCTTCGTGGAGGACGATGCTATCAGGAGGCTCCGCCGAGGGAACCATCCTGAATCATGCCCGCGATCACCGCGATGTCCGGGGAGGGAGGTCGATCTTCAGTGAGCGCGGGTACTTCGCGGCGAACGGCCTCGTGCAGGGCCTCGACGGCGTCTCCACTTCGATGCGGCCGCTGATGCTCGAGACCTTCTGCCGCAACGAGGTACTCAATCGCGACGGTCTGGCGGGCGAGTTCAACGGCGTGCCGCAGATAGGCAGCCGAGGTTGCGCCCATTGAGTTGTAGTCCTCGATGCCCGCTGAGGTGGGGACATTGCCGACACTGGCCGGTGTGGCGATGCACTGCAGTTCGTTGCACAGCGCGGCGGCGGTGTACTGCGTGATCATGAGGCCACTGTGCAGTCCCGGGGACGGGCTGAGGTGATGTGGCAACGCATTTTCGCAATCATGGGCGCTCAGCAGCCAATAGACACGCCGCTCGGAAATGCCCGCGACGTGGCACAGTGCAATCCTGGCTGTGTCCGCCGCTATCGCCAGAGGCATGCCGTGAAAGTTGCCGCCGCTGAGGATGTCCTGTTGTTCGGCAAAGATGAGCGGATTGTCGGTGACACCGCCGAGCTCTCGCTCGGTGATCGTCCGAACGAATTGCATGGCATCGCGGGCGGCCCCGATGACCTGCGGGATGCATCGGAATGAGTACGGATCCTGCACCCGAGGGTCATCTTCGGCATGGCTTGCGAGGATTTGGCTGCCATCAAGCGCGGCCAGAACTTCGGACGCGATCTCGGCCTGCCCGGCCTGGTTTCGAGCCGCATGCAGGCGGGGATCAAGTGGCCCCGCGCTCGCTCTGGCCGCGTCCATGCTCATCGCCGCAGCGCCTGTTGCGGCATTCAGCAGCATGTCGGAGTCGTGGCATGCCAGTGCAAGCGTGCCAGCCATGAGGTGGGTGCCGTTGATGAGCGCGAGGCCTTCCTTGGCGGCCAGCGTCAGGGGGGTCAGCGCCGACATGGCGAGGGCCTCGCTTCCCGGCATCGGGCCGCGCTGGCCGACCATTGCCTCGCCTTCGCCGATGAGCAGGAGCGCCGCGTGGGAGAGCGGCGCGAGGTCACCTGAGGCACCGACGGACCCTCTGCAGGGGACAACCGGCACGATGTCATGGTTGAGCAGGGCAGCGAGCATGTCGAGGACTTCGCTTCGCACTCCGCTGTGGCCTCGGCACAGGCTTGCCAGCAGGAGCAGCATCATGGCCCGAACGACTTCGGCGTCGAGCGGCTCGCCTACGCCGGCGGCGTGTGAGCGAAGCAGATTTCGCTGAATCTCGGCCACCTGGCTGGGCTCGACGCGGTGCTGCGAGAGTGAGCCGAATCCTGTGTTGATTCCGTAGACCGGGTCAGCGCCATCGGCTGCGGCTTCGACGACGCTGCGAGCACGCGTTGCGGCAGCTCGGGCGGCGTCTCCGATCTTGACCCGCCATCCATTGCGGGCAACGCCGACCACGTCGCCAAGTGTCAATGCCGAGGTGTTCAGTTTGAGCGTTGGGGCCTTCATCCGGGCACTGTACTCGCTCCCACATGGCCTTCGTTACCATCCCGCCCTATGGAATCCACTCGTCGCTGGACGATCTTTATCGTTGGATTTGTGTTGACGGTGCTTGCCTATTGGTCTGCGTGGCCGTTCCTGCGGTCGGCAACCGGAGACCTTGGCCCGACCGTGGTGCAGTCGATGACGCCTGTGGTCGGCATCGCCGCGATGATGGCTGCGACCGCAGTCTCCATTGTGATTGCCGTGACGGTGGCCAGACGTGTTTCGCCGCTGAGCGGGATGGCCGTCTTCGGCGCTGGGCTGGGCTGGGCCGGATTGGAGCTGGCAGGGATGCGGGACATCGTGCTGGCCGGTGACGCCGGATACGTCGTGGCCGACGGAATCGGCTGGTCCATCGCGGTGCTGGTGACTTCCTGGCTGGCCATCGTGATGGGGCGACCCGTTGAGGATGTGCACCCCGAGGCCGTCGGTCATCCCCCTGACCCACTGCGGTCGGCGGATGCCATTCGAATGCTGATCGTGGGCGTTGCGGCCCTCCCGGTCGTCTGGCTCGTTGCCGAGAGCCATATGCGCGGGCAGATGCTGGCGGCAACGGTACTTGGCGGGCTGGCAGCGGCACTCGTGGGCCGAATGTGGTCACCCCATGTGCAGCCCATTCTGCTGCCAGTCGGCGTTGTGCTTGCGGGCTCACTTGGTTCGTGGGTGCTGGCGATGTTCTTGCCCGGCGATCTGGCCAGAGCCTGGACGACCGGCGCGGTCCCACATCTGATGCTCCCGACGCCGGTTGACTGGGCAGCTGGCGCACTGCTCGGCGTGCCGCTGGGATTCCGGTTGGCGGCCTCATTCATCAAGCACGAAGGCGAATCGGTCGCGGCCTGATCGGTACCATGCGTGGCTTCCCATCAAGGAGGTCAATTGCGGTCATGGCACGTGTACACGAGTATCAGGGCAAGGCGCTGCTCGCAGCGAGGGGCCTGCGCATTCCTTCAGGAACGGCGGCGCGAACCCCGGGCGAAGCCCGCGACATCGCGGCCTCCCTCGGAGGCAAGGTCGTTCTGAAGGTGCAGGCATGGATCACCGGGCGGAAGGCGAAGGGGGGCGTGATCTTCGTAGACACGCCGGACGAGGCCGAAGCTGCAGCGGCGACGCTTCTGGGCATGCGGTTCGGAAACTTTCCTGTCGAGGAGGTCCTCGTTGAGGAACTTCTGGACATCGCGCACGAGCTCTTTGTCTCGCTCACGATCGACGATGCGGCCCGAGGGCCCATGCTGCTGCTGGACTGCGAGGGTGGCTCAGGAATCGAAGATCGGGCCGATTCGGTGGCGAGGTTGTCCATCAGCGTGACCAGTGGGATCGACCGCGAGCAGGTGCTCGAAGTGCTCGGCCGCTCGTCCATTCCTGACGCTCAACACGAGGCGATTGCCGACGCCATCGATGGCGTTGTGAGGACCGCCGCCGAGATCGAAGCACGGTCCCTCGAAGTCAATCCGCTTGTGGTACTCGGTGATGGCGGGGTGTGCGCAGCAGACTGCAGGGTCACGATCGATGACTACGCTGTGTTTCGCCACCCGGAGCTTGGCATTGAAATTGCTCGCGAACTCGATCATCCGGCCACCGATCTGGAACGCGCCGCCTATCGGCTTGAGCAGGAGGATCACCGCGGCACGTTCTACTTTGCGCAGCTTCCAACCGAAGGCTGGGAGTCAACCAGGGGGCTGATCGGGTTTCACGGTGCAGGTGGTGGCGGCTCGATGATGTCGATGGACGCGGTCACCAATGAGGGGTATACCCTTGCCAACTTCTGCGATACGTCAGGCAACCCATCGGCCGCAAAAGTGTATCGCGCGGCTCGCGTCATTCTTGCACAGCCAGGCTTGACGGGCTATTTCGGGAGCGGCTCCGGCGTTGCAAGCCAGGAGCAGTTCCACTCGGCCTACGGTCTGGCCAAGGCATTCAACGAACTTGGCATGACGCTTCCGGTCGTCGTTCGCCTCGGCGGCAACGCCGAGGACCGCGCCGTGGACATTCTGGAAGACGCGTGCCGCAGCTTGCCGGGAGCCGTCGAGGGCTATCGCAAGGACGATACGCCAGCTTTCTGCGCCGAGCGGTTTTCTGCCTTGATGGCGTCTGCGTCCGGCGCGGTCTCCGGGGACCTTGCCCGGCAGGTTCCCGATTGGATTGGAGGCGATGCTGAAGCATTTCCGATCGAGGGCGGCCATGTGTGGATCGATGTTGACCGCTGCGATGCAGCGCTCACTGCGAAGATGAGTGAGTGGAGCAGTGGCGTGTTGAAAGACGGAGGTGACGGCAGGCCCGTGCTGGCCTGTGATGAGGAGACGGCCGCGAAATCGGACTCGGAGTTCATCGCCTGCGAAATCGAGTGCCTGCGGGCCGGGCAGCCCGTGCTCTTTGTTGATCTTCCAATTGCGGGAATCGACTGCCCGCAGGAGGTGTGCTGACATGGCCATCATCATTGACGAAACCAGGAAGGTGATCGTGCAGGGCATCACGGGCCGCGAAGGCCGGGCCCGAACTCGTTTGATGCGCGGCGTTGGCACCAATGTCGTCGGCGGTTGTACGCCCGGAAAGGGTGGGCAGGAGGTCGAAGGTATTCCGGTCCACGACACCGTCGCTGAAGTCGTGGACGCATGCGGCGGAGTGGACGTATCGGTTGTCTTTGTGCCTGCCAGGCTCGTCAAGGGCGCCGCCATCGAAGCGTTTGAGGCGGGCGTCAAACTTGTCATGCTTGTTCCCGATCGCGTGCCGCTGTGGGATGCGATGGCGATCGCCCAGTGCGCCGCTGCGAACGATGCCGAATTCATCGGCCCCAATACGCTCGGTGTGATCAGCCCCGGCCGCGCCGTCATCGGCATGATTGGCGGCCGCGCGGATTCGGCGAAGCAGTGGTTCAATGAGCCGATCCCAGGGAAGACCGTGGGGGTGATGAGTCGATCCGGCGGTATGTCGAGTAGTTGCGGCTACTACCTCAGCCGCGCTGGACTTGGCATTTCGACGATCTGTCATGTCGGTGGCGATTCTGTGCTTGGGCTCACCTTCCCGGAGGTGGCCCTCAAGTTCCAGGACGATCCCGAGACCGATGCCATCGTGCTCTTTGGCGAGATCGGCGGCTCCATGGAAGAGCGGCTTGCTGAGCTTATGCAGGCGGGCCGCGTCACGAAGCCGGTTGTCGCCTACATCGGGGGAAAGGCAGCGAAAGAAGGCACCCGATTCAGCCATGCAGGCGCCATCATCGAAGGCGACCGCGGCACGCATGCTGGCAAGGTCAAGGCAATCACCGGGGCGGGGGGCGTGGTCGTGGATGGATTTGGAGATTTGCCCGAGGCTGCGTGCGCAGCGCTGGGCGTTGCTGTGGAGGCAAACCAATGAGCGAGACATGGCAGACTGCGATTACGGAAATCGAGCCCAACAGTGTGCGGGTGCGTGGATACGACATCGCTGAGCTGATGGGACGTGTGTCCTTCGGGCAAGCGGTGTACCTCATTCTGCGAGGTGAATTGCCGGATGAGCCCACCGGTCAGCTGATGGAAGCCATCATCGTCTCATCGATCGACCATGGCGCAACGCCGCCGTCTGTCATGGCAGCGAGAACACTTGCCTCGACCGGCGCGACGTTGAGCGCCTCGGTTGGCGCGGGACTCATGTCGATCAATGCGCATCACGGCGGGGCAATCACGAAATGCGCCAGGCAACTCGGCGAAATCAGTGAACGGGCCAGTCGTGAGCATTGCAGTCTCGAAGATGCTGCGGCCGCGCAGCTCGCAGAATGGAAGTCGCAGGGGACGCGCATGAGTGGATTCGGGCACCGGATTCACTCGGCTGATCCTCGCACTTCTCGGCTCTTCGAACTTGCTCGAGAGGCGGGCGCCTTTGGAGATCATTGTCGTACGGCCGAGGCGGTCGAATCGGTCTTCAGGGCGGGTGGAAAGTCGCTGCCGATCAACGTGGACGGCGCGATTGGCGCGGTGCTCGCGGATCTTGGCTTCGATCCCGAGGTGATGAACGGTTTGTTCATGATCGCCCGCACGCCGGGGCTGATCGCTCACGTTCGCGAGGAACAGACTCGCATGAAGCCAATGCGGAAGGTTGTTCCGGGAGCGCATCGCTATGACGGCCCAGCGGCAAGGACGATGCCCCAGTGAGCACCCGCGCGTCCGGTACGACGCAGCGACTGCCTCTGTGGCCGTTTCTCGGTGACGATGTACATCCAGTTGAACGGATTTCGTGGTGTCGAGTGGCAGGCGTGGCTCAAGGAAGATCAGTACCTTGATGCCGACATGCGGGCGATGGGGGCGAACGGCCCCCGTCCCTGGAAGGAGCAGACCTCATGAGTTACGGCGTTGCGGACATTGCAAATCTCTTCCCGAGTCTGATGGACATCCAGTGCGAAGATCTTCGCGGAAAGGTGGCTGCCGTCTGGAATGAAGCTATCACAACGGGATGTGGTGGCAATGGGTGGACGTTCGAGGAATTGAGGGCTGTCAAATTCACGTTGCTGGCCGGTGACATTGAGATGACCTTCATTGAGCATCTGAATTCCTGCGTTCGGCAGTGCATCGCCATTGCAGACGTGCTTGAGAGTGCGTTCACGTGCGAGATACCGATTGACCGGGATATTCTGATCGCCGGAGCGCTGTTGGCCGACTGTGGCAAGCCGCTCGAATTTGACAAGGACGCGAGCGGCAACATCATCAAGGGCACGTTCGGCGAAGCGCTGCGGCACCCATTCAGTGGCGTCGCCATGGCCTACAAGCACGGTGTCCCGGCGGAAGCCATGCACATGATCGCCACGCATAGTCATGAGGGTGAAAAGGTGCAGCGGAGCATTGAGTCGATCATTTTCCATCACGCGGACTTCGTCGACTTCGACATTGCGAAGTTGCTCGGCAAGATGGCAGCGAAGAACTGAGCGTGCGCCGCAAGGGGCTGCCGCCGGGGTCATGGTGCGTCGTTCTTGGGACGATCATGGCTGTCGTGGCAATCTTCGACGCCGTCTGGGGTTTGACAACCGCGGCTGTCGGGACCGAGCTCCAGGAGATTGCATCTGAGCTGCAGTCAAACCGGCTTGGGATCGCACTTGGAGGCGTTGTGCGGGGGCTGACATTTGGTGTGTTCAATTTGCGCGGTGTCGAGACTGCGGAGCATGCGGGCGCCCTCCTGGCGATGCTTCCGCGTCCCGACTATCTCGTCATCGTTGGTTGGATTCGGTTTGGTATTTCGGTTGCCGCCTGCATTTCAGGAGTTCTTCTCACGTGGCGGTGGCGTTGTGCGGCGTGGGCGTCGCTCATCTGGGCAGTCGGCTCGGTGTGTTGGACCGCGTGGGTGACCATACAGACCTGGGGCGTGATGACAGACGGCGTCGGTGATCCCTGGCACGGTGACAGCCTTCCATACTTCATACTTGAAGTGACCGTGCACTTTGGCTGGCCGCTTGTGCTCGGTGTCTGGCTTGCGATTGCCCTGGCCCGGAGGCCTCATGAAGCCTGATGGTGTGCTGGTCGCGCCGCTGCAACCGGGCCGTCCCGGTGGTCGTCGATTGGCGATGGGTGGCTCGATCATCCTGGCAATTGCGGCCGGATGGAGCCTTCTCATCTACCTCGCTGCGGTGTCGGAGGGTGGTCGCGGACCAGTTCGGTTGTCTTCGATGCTGAGCTGTTCTGGCTTCATCATGGCCACTGCACTGGTGGTTCTGCTGGTCGGCGTGTTTCGCCGGCGAGCGGAGCGGCGCGTGTTTCATCCGACACGTTCGAATCCTGCCGAAGCAGCGTCGCTTCGCAGCCTTCACTGGCCTGCGGGGAAGCGCGGTGGGCCACAGGCGAGCTTCGAAGTACGGGAGCTGGCGGGCCAAGGCCTTCGGTGTGTGCTTGACGCTGACCTGGTTGGTTGGGTCGCGGAGATTCCGCTCCCAGAGGGGCTGATCGAACCTCAGGAGTTCATGCCTGGGCGCCCGGAGGGCTCAATTCGCACGGCCTTTTTCGTGCTGCTCACGATTCCCGTCGCCCTGGTGTGCAGCGTGATCCTCACCGTCGCGGCGTGGGGGAACGTGGCCCCGTGGGTGGCCCTCACGCTTGGGGCACTCCTCCTCGCACTCATGGTTGGCACGACCCTCACGTCGCACCCGAAGCTGCAGCGGCGGCTTGCGAGCGTGCCGATTCTCGGGAGGCTGACCCGTGGCGAGTTCGGTAAGAAGCGATGTCTCGTCGGCCCCGGTTGGATTCGGCGCGGCAGCCAGATCTGGAAGGCAGGTGAAGATGTCTTGATCATTCGACGCCGGGCCTGGGTGAGTCAGCATGATGTTCTTGAAGTCATGATCGCGGGCGGAGCTGGCCGCGTGAGATGGACCGTTGCCGGCACGCCCGACCCGATGCTCCAACGTTTGTGGAGGTGCTGGATGCATCCCGATCCGCGTCCCGAATTCGCCAGCAGTGACCTCTCCTGACTGGCCGCGGTAGGATCCAGCCATGTCACAGCAGATCGGAAAGCCAGGCGTGGGATGCGAGTGCTGGGCACCGGTACTCGGGACGATGCTCATCCTGATCGGACTCTTCGATCTCGGATTTGGCGCCGCCATGGCGGCCGCGTCAATTTCGCTCGGAGAAGTCGCAGGCGAAGTTGAAGCCAACAGCGGCCTGCTTCACCTGGGCAGCATGTTCACGAAGATCACGGGTGGGCTTGTTCACTTCGGGAGTGTGGATCAGGGCGAAGCTGCCAAGCACGTGCTCGACATTCTGCCTCCCGTGTGGATATCGATGGTGTTGGCGGTCGGTCGCATTGTTCTGGCCCTGTGCGGGATTGTGTTGGGCATCGCACTTGCGAGGCGGAGCGGGCGATCCCTCCCACCTCTCATGAAATGGTCCTTGGTGGCGTGCGGGTGGGGGATTGTCGCCATCCTTGCGAACATCGGTACCTATGAGTTCATCACAAGCACCTCGGGTGTGGTTGCCGCGAGCGTCACGGTGCTGGTTGATCTCGGACTGCATGTCATCTGGCCGCTGGTCGTCGGGTGGAAGGTGAGGCTCGCGCAGGTATCCTGAGCGACCTATGCCACAAACCATTATCGAAAAAATCGCGACGTTGCATACCGCCGATGGTGCCGGCGGTCCTGTCCATTCAGGCGACTATCTTCGCATCAGACCCAAGCACATCATGACGCACGACAATACGTCGGCGGTGATGGGGAAATTCGCCTCGATCGGCGCGGAGCGAATGCACGACGCGAAGCAGCCGGTCTTTGCGATAGACCATGACATTCAGAATCACTCGCCCGAGAACCTCGGCAAATACGCCAGGATTGAAGCCTTCGCAACAAAGCAGGGCGTTGATTTCTACAAACCCGGCACTGGAATCAGCCATCAGGTCATGATTGAACGTGGATACGTGACGCCCGGAAGCATGGTTGTCGGGAGTGACAGTCACTCGAACATCTATGGCGCTCTCGGCGCGCTCGGGACCCCGGTTGTCCGAACAGACGCGGCTGCCATTTGGGCGACCGGTGAAACATGGTGGCAAGTTCCACCGGTGGCGAGCGTAACGCTCACCGGGACGTTGCAGCCGGGTGTGACGGGTAAGGATGTCATCATCGCGCTGTGCGGAGCGTTCAATCATGACGAAGTGCTCAATCACGTTGTCGAATTCGCTGGAGATGGCCTCGCGCAGCTCTCGATGGATCAGCGGATGAGCATTGCGAACATGACAACGGAGTGGGGAGCACTTGCTGGCGTCTTTCCGTTCGATGAGGTACTACATGCGTGGCTTCGTGATCGCGCTGCGTGGCTTGCCCAGCGCGGCACGCCGCGGTACACCGCCGAGGATGTCGAAGCGTGGGCTGCCGATCCAATCATGGCCGACGATGATGCGGTCTACGCGGCCGAGCTCGAACTTGATCTTGCAAGTGTCATTCCGCACGTTTCTGGACCCGACCATGTCAAAGTGATGCGGTCGCTCCCGGATATCGAGGCCGAGGAGGTGGCGGTGCAGAAGGCCTATCTGCTCTCGTGCGTCAACGGGCGACTTGAGGATCTTCGTGAGGCCGCCAAAGTCGTTGCTGGCCGCCGCATCGCCGAGGGCGTCGACTTCTACGTTGCTGCGGCGAGCGAAACTATTCAGGAGCAGGCGGAGGCCGATGGGACGTGGGCCACGCTCGCTGATGCGGGGGCGACGTTCCTTCCGCCGGGATGTGGCACCTGCATCGGGCTTGGCGCGGGAACACTCGAACCAGACGAGGTGGGCATCAGCGCAACGAACCGCAACTTCAAGGGGCGCATGGGAAGTCGAGATGCGAAGGCATATCTGGCAAGCCCCGCCGTGGTCGCTGCATCGGCTATCGCTGGGCATATCGCCGCGCCAGCCGCATACGAGCCGTGCGATGTGCGGACAACTTTTGCACGCCGTGAGGCACCGGTGGGGGGTTCTGGCGTCCCAATTGTCGACGGCTTCCCCGCGAGCGTGACAGGCCGCATCCTCTGGCTTCCCGTTGACAATCTCAATACCGACGGCATCTACAGCGGCGCGATGACGTACCGCGACGATGTGACGCCCGAGGACATGGCCGCCGCTGCGATGGAAAACTACGACCCGGTATTCACCGGCACCGCCGAGGCTGGCGACATCATTGTCGCCGGTGACAACTTTGGCACCGGCTCATCCCGCGAGCAGGCCGCGACGTGTCTGAAAATTCGCGGCATCGCCTGCGTGGTGGCGGCATCGTTCAGTCAGACCTATGTCCGCAATGCCATCAACAACGGATTTATCTGCCTCGCCTGTCCGTCCCTTGTTGGAGCGCTCCGCGCCTCGCACGCTGGCGACGAGCGAGCGACGATTCCAGGCGACGAAGCCACCATTGACTTTGCCGTGGCGACGATCACCGCTGGCGGACTGTCGTACCCGTTTACACCCCTCGGGGAGGTCCCACAGGAAATCATCGTGGCTGGCGGGGCCGAGGCGGTGGTGAAGTCACGGCTTACCGGACACTGAACGGGTTCGTCCTTGGCTCCGTTCATACTCGGTGTATGCTGGGAGCCGTGACTTCGCGAACGAGCCTGATCCTGTTGTGTGTCGTGGCGTTCCTTGCAGCGTCAGGCGGTCGCGGTGCGCGAGTCAGCAACCATGACTCGGAATCGCACCATGGTCACGCGCATGTCCACACGCATGGCAGCCATGCTCATTCGCACCATCACGGACCAGTGCTTGGGCACACTCGCAGCTGCCAGAATCACGCCAAGGCCGATACCCACGACTGCGGCGGTCATCATGTCTGCGATGAGCATCATGGGCACTGCCACGTGTGCGAATTCACATTTGTTGCGCGGCTGCGAAGTGCGTCAGGCACAGCAGCAGCTTCCCTGACCGCTGCCGTCTCGCCCATTGTGGAGCAGCCGGTGCAGCGGGCTGATGTGTTGCTGCAGCGTTGCCGTGTTCGCCCTCCGGGCTATCTCAAGCACCTCCAGTCGGTAGTCCTGCGGACCTGATCGGTCCCCCATGTACTGCTGTGCTGCCTCGGGCACTTGTCCCGTGGCGTGGTATCCCATTGACAATGCGACTGGAGCATTCCCGTGCTGTCCTATTTGTTTCGGCCCCTGGGTGCCGCGGCGCTGATCGGCGTCGCCGTTCTCTCGACGGGCTGCCAAACCTATGAGCCGAGGCCGCTGCGGCCCGAAGACCATCGCCTCGCGTGGCATGCCCGTACGCCTGGCGACGAGCCGGTTCGCGCCTTCGCCGAGCGACTCGCGCAGTCGGGTCAGGTGTCCGCCTTTGATCCCTCCGATGGGCTCACGCTCGAAGAAGCCGAAGTTGTCGCGCTCGTCTACAACCCGGCGCTTCGGCTGCAGCGGCTCCGGGCGGGAGTCGTGGCAGCGAGCGCAGGCGAGGCGGGCCGGTGGAAAGATCCCACCTTTTCATGTGACCTGCTGCGCATCACCGAAAGCGTGCCATCGCCGTGGGTTCTTACGCCGGGGCTGGCATTGACCATTCCGCTTTCAGGCCGACTTGAAGCGGAGAAGGACCGGGCGGATGCCACGATTCGGGTGGCCCTCACGGAGATTGCCGAGCAGGAGTGGAAGACGCGGTTCGACCTTCGGTCAGCCTGGCTGCAGTGGTCTGCCGCAAGGCTGCGGGCCGAGCACATCGAGCCACTGCTGGCATCGGTCGAAGCGCTGGTCGTGAGAGCCAGCAAGCTCGGCGCAGCGGGCGAGATTCCTGCAACCGAAGCGGGACTGTTTGCACTTGAGCGGGTGCTCCAGCAGAAGGCACTTCGCAAGGCCCGGGACGATGCCAAAGAGTGGCTGCTTCGCGTTCACATGCAGATCGGTCTCTCGCCCGAGGCGCAAGTCGTATTCGTGCCGACGCTGCAGATCCCCAAGTCAGGCACGCGCGATCTTGATGCGTCCGGGCCGGAGACGTTGACGCTTCGCCGGCTTCGAGAAGAATACGAAGTGGCCGAGCAGACGTTGCGCATGGAGATCAGCAAGCAGTTTCCTGACCTTGTGATTGGGCCGCTGTACGAGACTGACCAGGGGCAATCGCGGATCGGCTTCTTTGGCGCTCTGCCGATTCCGGTGCTCAACGCCAATGTGCAGGCCATCGCGGAGGCCCGCGCCGCGCGTGAGTTGGCGCGGGCGTCATACGAGACGGCGTACGAGCAGCTTGTCGGCAGTTTCGAAGTCGAGCAGGTGCGGCAGCGATCGCTCTCGGCGGATGTGCGTTTTCTGGAAGACGAGATTGTTCCGCTCGTTGACAAGCAGCTCGAAACCGCACACCGCATGTTCGAGTTGGGGGAGGGCGGCGCGTTGACCCTGCTTGAGAGTGTGATCAGTGCAGGAGCGATTCGAAGTGATCTGGTTGACGCGAGGCTTCAGGCGGCACTCTCGCATGTGGAGTTGGCCCGGCTCACAACGGCGCAGATGCATCCCACCGTGAATGTGGATTTTGAAGATGACAGTGACCCAACTTCCGAACCGGAGCTCGGTCTCCAGGAGGTCGTGCCATGATGAAACGAAACCAAATGAAGTCTCCAGTCGTACTGTGCGTGGTACTGGTCGCAGGGCTCGGCTGCCAGCGCGAGCCAACGGTGCCGCCCGCGAAGCCGGAGTCCGCCTCGCAACCGACGAATCGGATTGACATTCCTCCCACCGTGCGAAGCAACCTCGGAGTGAGCTTTGCGAAGGCTGAGCGGCGGAACGTTGAGCAGACGATTCGAATACCGGGCGCGTTTGAACTGCTTCCAGAGGCCCGCCATGAGTATCGGCTGTCACTTCCCGGGACTGTGGCTCTGAAAGTCGAGCAGTATCAGGAAGTCGCTTCGGGTGATCTGCTCTACCGACTGCGGTCGCCAAAGTGGCCGGAGTTGCAGCATGAGATCATCGAGGCCGAGCAGGAGATCGATTCGTCGCGAGCTCGAATTGAATTGGCGCTGGCGAATCTTCAGGAGCAGGCGGACCGCGTCTCCATTCTGAACGACCGCCTGGCGGCGCTTTCCGATGCAGGAGTACGAAACGCGTCACTTGAAGCCGAAGCGGCGGCCTTGCAGGCCGGATTGCCGAGCATGGAATCTGCACTTCGCCAGGCCGAGACGCACCTCTCCAACGCCAATCGTGCGCGTGAGCACGCGCTGCACAGGGCCTCGGTTGCAACGGGGTTTGAAGAGACCGAACTTGTTGAGATGGTGGAGCACGACGGGGCCTCGATTCCCGCATATCGAACGATCGACTCGATCGAGGTGCGGGCGACGACGCCAGGCGTTGTCGAGTCGCTTGCGATGACGGACGGCGGGTACGGCGAAGCGCCTTCGCTCGTCCTCTCGACGGTGAAGCCTGAGGGCGTTCGATTGCGAGGCATGGCCATGCAGTCGGATCTCCCTCGGATTGGTGAGTCTCCGCTCGGTCAGATTGTCCCTCCGTCTGCGCGGGGAGAGAACGTGGACGCCATTGAGAGTGACGTCATCATCGGTCTGGACGCAGACCCGGTGCACCGGACCGTGGCAGTGCTTGCCACGCCACGATCGCACCGTTCATGGATGCGCCCCGGAGTGTCAGCATTCCTGGAGCTTGTCGATGAGTCCTCGGGCGGGCCAGCGATTGCGATTCCACGGGCTGCCATTGTCAAGGACGGCATGACGCATGTGTTCTTTCGGCGTGACCCCAGCGATCCGAATCGGGCGATCCGAGTCGAGGCGGACCTGGGTACCGATGACGGCCGCTGGATCGCCATCAACAGCGGGCTCGCCCTGGGCGACGAGGTTGTGGTGGACGGCGCGTACGAGCTCAATCTCGCCAGCGAGACCGGTGGCATGAATCGGCAGGGTGGTCACTTCCATGCCGACGGCACCTGGCACGCCGAAGAACACTGATCGGAGACCGGCGGCATGCTCAAGAAGCTCATTCAATTCTCGATCGATCACGCGGCCATGGTGCTGCTGTGCGCTGGCATCGTTCTTGGCGCGGCGATCATGCAGCTTCGTGATGCCCCCGTCGACGTTTTTCCCGAACTCAACGCCCCGACCGTTGTGGTCATGTCAGAGGCGCCGGGGCTTGCGGCCGACGAGGTGGAGCAATTCGTCACATTCCCGATCGAAACAGCGGTCAACGGCGCCTCTGGAGTTCGCCGCGTGCGAACGAGCAGCGCGATGGGGCTGTCGATCGCCTGGGTAGAGTTTGACTGGGGAGCCGACATCTACCGAGCGCGGCAGCTCGTCTCGGAGCGGCTTGGGACCGTGCGGGAGGATCTTCCTCCGGGCACGCACTCTGAACTGACGCCGATTACGAGCATCACCGGCGAGATCATGCTGCTTGCTGTCTCCTCGCCGGATGGCGTGGTGTCGCCGCTTGAATTGCGGGTCTACGCCGAATTCGATCTGCGGAACAGACTGCTGGCGGTGCCCGGAATCGCGCAGGTCTCAGTCATTGGCGGAGAGCTGCCGGAGTATCAGGTGCTGGTGGAGCAGGAGCGTCTTCGGCTGCACGATCTCACCATGATGGATGTTGCAGCAGCAGCGGATGCTGCCCACAGCACGCTGAGCGCCGGCTATCTCCCCGACGTCGGTGGTTTGGAATTGCCAGTGCGGCAAGTGGGGCGCGTGCGGTCTGTCGAAGATGTTTCGGGAACGGTCATTGCGTGGCACGACGGAGTTCCGATTACGATCGGCGATGTTGCACACGTACGGCTTGGCGCAGCACCGCAACGTGGCACCGGGGCAGACGGCGGCGTACCCGCCGTTGTGATGACGATCCAGAAAGCACCTGGCACCAATACCCTCGCCATCACCGATCGGGTCGACGAGGCGCTCGACGCGATTGAATCGTCGATGCCTGCAGGCGTTCATATCAACCGGCAGGTCTTTCGGCAGTCGGATCTGATCGAGCTCTCTGTACGCAATGTTGTCAACGCTCTGAGGGATGCAACAATCATCGTTGCAATCATTCTGATTCTGTTCCTGGTCAACCTGCGCACAACGTTGATCACGCTGACAGCGCTGCCGATATCAATGGCGGTCGGTCTGTTGGTTCTTGACTGGGTTGGTGAGTCGATCAATGTCATGACGCTCGGTGGTCTTGCCATCGCGGTGGGGAGTCTTGTGGACGACGCCATCATCGACGTCGAGAACGTGTTTCGACGGCTTCGGGGGAATGCGGCGCTGCCGGAGGACGCTCGGCGCGGAAAACTCAAAGTCATCTTCGACGCCAGCAACGAGATTCGCCCGGCGATGGTCTTCGCGACGATCATCATTGCGCTTGTGTTTATGCCACTCATGTTTCTTGATGGAATCGAGGGGAGATTCTTCCGCCCGCTTGGCCTCGCATTCATGGTCTCCATTCTGGCTTCGCTGCTCGTGGCGTTGACCGTCACGCCGGCGATGTGCCGATACCTGCTGCATGCCAATCCCTCGGCTCGAGAGTCGCGTGACGGCGTCCTCGTGCGATGGCTCAAGAGCATGTATGAGCCGGTGGTGCGGGCTGCGATGCGCCGCTGCGGCGTTGTTCTTACGCTTGCGGGGATTGCCACGATCTTGTCGCTCTGGCTTGCATCCTCATTCGGGACTTCCTTCTTGCCGGAGTTTCGGGAAGGGACATTTACAGTTGGGCTGTTCACGCCTCCCGGAACCTCTCTGAGGGCGAGTGATCGAATGGCATCGGCCGTTGAGCGGCAGCTGCTTGAGGTTGAGGGCGTGCGGAGCGTGACGCGTCGCACTGGCCGCGCCGAGCGTGATGAGCACGCCGAGCCTGTGAGCAACTCCGAGTTGGAGGTCACGGTCAAGCCCGGCTTCGATGATATTGAAGTGCGTGAAGAGATCACCGGGATTCTTGCGACCATCCCGGGTGTGACGGCGAACATTGGCCAGCCGATTCAGCACCGGCTCAGTCACATTCTTTCCGGGACGCCAGCTGCCATAGCGATCAACGTGTATGGCGAAGACTTGGGAGTCCTTCGCCGTATTGCCAAAGACGTCGAAGCGACCCTCAGGTCTCTTCCTGGCACGCGCGACGTCGCTGCCAATCGAGAGGTTCTGATCGAGTCGATTCCGGTGACATATCAGCCTGCGGCACTTGCCGCCTACGGGCTCACGCCGCAATCTGCTGCCGAGCAAGTCCGAGCGGCGGTGTTTGGGGTGACGGTGGACGAAATCAACGATGGCTTTCGCAGATACGATCTGGTTGTTCGGCTGACGGAGGACGAGCGGGCAACCGTCGACGATCTGCGGCAACTTGTGCTTCGCGGCCAGGGCGGGGCGCTCGCTCGCCTTCAGGATGTTTCGGTCATCGGTCCGCAATTGACCTCAAACCTCATTGCCCGTGAAAACACGCGTCGCAAAGCCGTGGTGTCACTCAACGTCGCGGACGGATTCAATCTTGGCGACCTGGTGGCCGATGTTCGGGATCGCGTCGATCCCATCGTCAAGAGGTACGGCTACAGCGTGCAGTACGGAGGGCAATTCGAGGCGCAGCAGTCGGCGAGTCGAACGATTCTACTCTTCGGCGGGGTTGTGCTTCTTGTCATGCTGGGGCTGTTGCAACTGGCGATTGGCTCGGTGAGGGTTGCCCTGCTTGTCATGGTGAATCTGCCGCTGGCGCTCATAGGTGGAATCGTGGCGATCTTTCTCGCGGAGTCGCCCGGGGTCTTCTCGAACGTCGCAGCACTGTTTGGAGCTGGGCGGTACGTCGCTCCTGTCGTCTCAATAGCGAGCCTCGTCGGGTTCATTACGCTCTTCGGCATTGCCGTTCGCAACGGCATTCTGCTCGTGAATCACTACAGCCATCTGATGAAGCGTGAGGGGGTGCCGCTTCAAGAGGCTATCGTGCAGGGCTCGCTCGAGCGGCTCGTCCCCATTCTCATGACTGCGCTCACCGCAGCGCTCGCGCTCGTACCCATCGTGCTCAAGGGGGATCAGTCGGGCAATGAGATTCTCGCGCCCTTGTCGGTCGTCATTCTTGGCGGCCTGATGAGTTCGACCTTCCTCAATCTCATTGTTGTTCCTGCCGGTTACTCGCTCATACATCGTCGCGTCTCAAACGATCTGCCATGAATCTTTTTTTGGACCAGGAGTTCCACATGACCACCACAACACAACGATCCATGCCTGCGGTTGCCCTTGCCGCGTGTCTTCTTGCCGGATGCGGCGAGGCTGACTCGGGGGGCAGTCACACGCACGCGGATGGCACGACCCACGCCAGCCACGATGAGCCACCGCAGCCATCGGCTGCAGATCATGGCCACGCTCACGACGAAGTGGACCTGGAGCCCGTGACGATTGGGGGCATGGGCGTCGAGCTCGCTCAGGGGCACGGCGCGATTGCAGCGGGCCAGGAAGGACACCTTGTCGTCAAGCTTCCCTACAACGACGGTGGCCAGACAATCGTGCGGGCCTGGATCGGCGGCGATGATCGCACGCTCTCGTATGTCGGCAAGGGCGAGTATGCGCCGTCGCACGATGACTACGACATACATGCCATGGCTCCTGATCCACTTCCTGCCGAGGCGATGTGGTGGATCGAGATCGAGAAGCCGGATGGCACCAGGGCAGTTGGGTCGGCGACGCCGTTGACCCGGTAGGCGGGCGAGGCGCGGCGGGGAATCGCACCGTCCCAGCGGGTGTGGGAGGGCTGCAAACCCTCTACAATGCGGCTCTTCAAAGGAGCCCGCCACCAATGGCCAAGTATCGGATCGCCTGGATGCCCGGAGACGGCGTTGGAAACGACGTCATGGACGCAACCCGCATCGTGCTCGATGCCATGAACTTCGACGCCGAGTACGTCCATGCGGATATCGGCTGGGAGTTCTGGTGCAAGGAAGGCAATCCGTTGCCGGACCGCACGATCGAGATACTGAAGGGCACCGACGCAGCCCTCTTCGGCGCGATAACGAGTAAGCCTCGTGACGAAGCCCACGAGGAGCTCGCCCCGGCGCTTCAGGACACGGGACTCGTCTACTTCAGCCCCATCGTGAAACTGCGGCAGATGTTCAATCTGCACACGAATCTCCGTCCGTGCAAGGCATACCCCGGCAACCCGCTCAACTACCGCGGCGATGACGTCGATCTTGTCGTGTTCCGCGAGAACACCGAGGGCTCGTACGGCGGTGTCGAGTGGTTCCCGCTTCCGGAGAAGATCTACGACGCGCTGTGCGATAACCCCAAGATGATCAAGTGGAAAGACAAGGGCCTCGAGAACGTCGCACTGTCTACGCGGATCATGTCGAAGCAGGGATGCGAGAGCATCTGCCGCCAGTCGTTCGAGTACGCCAAACAGTTCGGCCGTAAGTCCGTGACGCTTGTCGAGAAGCCCAACGTGCTGCGCGAAACCGGTGGCCTGATGACCCGCGTCTTCCGCGAGGTCGCCAAGGAGTACCCCGGCATCGACGCATGGGAAGCCAATATCGACGCGATGTGTATGTGGCTGCTCAAGAGTCCCAATGACTACGACGTGCTGGTCGCCGAGAACATGTTCGGTGACATCATCAGCGACCTGGCGGCCGGGCTCGTTGGAGGCCTTGGCTTTGCATGTGCTGCGAACATCGGCGATGACTACGCCGTCTTCGAGCCGACGCACGGAAGTGCCCCGAAGTACGCCGGGAAGGATGTCGTCAACCCGATTGCAATGCTGCTCACGGCGAAGATGATGCTCGACTGGCTCGGCGAGACCGAAGAAGCCGCCCGGCTTGAGAAGGCCGTTGCCGACTCGATCGCCGACGGCACGATTGCCACATACGACGTCAAGGGTCGCGGCAAGGGCAATTCCACGACCGAAGTCGCCCAGGAAATCGCCCGCCGTCTTCAAAGTCCCGTCAGCGCCTGAGGAGCACACGCCAATGGGTGGTCACGACACCAACAAGCAGAACACCGACTTCGTTTCCTGGCAACTCGCCCAGTGGGCCGCCAATCTCTCCTATGAGGATCTCAGCCCGGAAGCGGTGCAGTGCGCCAAGCTGTACTTGTACGACTCCTTCGGCTGCGCTTTGGGCGGCAGCCAGCAGCACGACGTCGAGATATTCCTCGATCATGCCAGGCGTATGGGCGGCGCCGAAACGTGCACGGTCTTCGGGAGTGGTTTCAAGACCGATCCGGTGATGGCAGCCATGCTCAATGCCCTGTGCATTCGAGCGATGGATTACAACGACATCTACTGGAAGGCCGACCCGGCTCACCCGTCGGACATCATTCCGGCAGCCCTCTCGATCTGTGAGATGAACGGCCTCTCAGGCAAGGATCTCATTCTCGGTACCTGCATTGGTCACGAGATTGAAATGCGGCTTGCAGAGTTCGGTGATCCGGGTGTCCGCGAGTACGGATGGCATCATGCCACGATCACCTGCATCGCATCGCCCATCGTGGCGGGCCGCATGCTAGGTCTCTCCGCTGAGCAGATTCAGCAGGCGATCGGCATCAGCGCGAGCCCGAGCATGTGCCTTGGCGCTGTGACGGCCGGCAAACTCACGAACATGAAGAACACGGTCGATCCGATGGCAACGCGGAGCGGCGTCGAGGCTGCGCTGCTTGCGGCTGGCGGCTACAGCGGCCCCGAGCACGTAATCGACGGCAAAGAGGGACTCGTCCACTGCTTCGAGAAATTCGGTGGTTCGTTCCACCTCAACATGCTCACGGATGACCTGCCGACGTGCCCGAAGTGCCACTGGAAGATTCTCGACTGCGGCATGAAGTCGTTCCCGATCGAGGCGCTGAGCCATGCACCGCTCACTGCCATGATGAAGATCGTGGCCGCCAATGATCTTGATCCCGACTCCATCTCCGAGATCAAGGTCGAAGTCATCGCCCGGGCTGCCGACATTCTCGGTGATCCGGCGAAGTATCGCCCGACGAGTAAGGAGACGGCCGACCACAGCCTGCCATACTCGCTCGCTGTCGGACTTGTCGACGGCATGGTCACGCCACTGCAATTCAAGCAGGAGCGCATCGACGATCCGGCACTCATCCCCGTCATGGACAAGATCAAGGTCGTTCCAAACGAGGAGTTTGAGTCGCTCTTCCCGAAGTTCCAGCCCAGCCAGGTGACGATTACGCTCGCGGACGGAACCTCGTATACGGAACGCGTTGATGTTCCGAAGGGTGACCCGCGTGATCCGATGACCGAGGACGAGATTGCCGTCAAGTTCAACGCGCTCGGGACGAGCGTTGTTGGCGAAGAAGCGTGCCGAGACTTGCAGGGCCTGATCATGGGTATGGAAGGCGAAGCCTCGCTGGATCGCCTCTTTGATTTGATGACCGCGTGCCAGACCGCGTAGCCCCGAAAACCAGGCCCTCTTGGTGGGCATTCATCTCGGCGCTTGCTCTCGATTCCAAGTTCTGCGATAGTCGCGGTCGTGGAGGGAGGGGTGTTCGCGCAGTGTCCTCCACCTTGCAAAGGAGGGGCGGCCCATGCACACCATCACACATTGTCTCGGTCTGTTGACGACGATTGCCGCTGCCGGGGCAGGGCTTGCGGCTGGAGGGAGTACGCCAGCCCTTCCAGGGCTCGGCATGTACATCTGGTATGACCAGCCGGTGTGGTGCGCGCCTTCATGGGACGCCTCAAATGTCTGTCTGGACAATGGCATCTACACGTGGAATGCGAACTACATGTGCGACACGTCGAAGGACGCGTACGTATCGGTGCAGGACATGTCGACGAACATGCTCCCGACAGCCGATGTGCCGCAGGCCGCGCAGGTGTTTGGTGGAACGGTCTACATGATCGCCGAGTCACTCACGACCGATGGATCCGACTATCAACCGTGGACGGACATCACCGCTGCGGATGTTCCAGCGTGTTACCAGGGACAGGCCGCCCCCGTGACAGCGGCGCGGCAGGACATCTATCACGCGCACGCCTCATTCATCGCAGACCTCAAGACTGGCTCGACTGATGGCCCAACCCATGTGCCGGTTGGCTTGATGCTCAGCAACGATCGAACCCTGCGCTGGGGGCGATGGCTGACTTCACATGTCGACGCGGATGGAACCCATTGGGGCGGCAAGACAACGCTTGGCGACAGTTCGTGCGGGAGCCTCGGGGCTGGCTGCGCGGGGAGTGCCCCGCCGCCGTGCGACTGCAGTGATGGCGGTGCGGGAAGCTGGAGCCTGTACTGGCCCGAGAATTCAACCTATTCGACCCTTGACGATTATCAGATGACCCTGAACTACGCCAATCGCGTAGTCGATTTCGTTGGCTTCTGCGCCGATGGCGTGAGCGCCGGAACATATGACTTCGGAGCAAATCCAGAGGTGGAGGTCTACCTGGATCTGGAGCTGTTTCAACTCAGCAAGGTCGCCCCAAGCGGCAACGCCAGCAATGGCTTTGGGTGCTACTACCCGGGAACCGAAAACATGCCCGACGAGTGCCGCAGCCACATCGCCGATCAAACCGGCCCCGATTGGGAGAAGAAGGTACTCACCTATTGGCAAGTCCCAGCAAACGTCGCGGACGCCTTCTGGCGCACGCTTCGCGATGTCCGGACCATCATCGATACTCACAATGCCACGGTGAGCGACAGCGACTGGCAGCAGGGCAAGGGGATTCGCCTCACGCTCAGCGTCTGGGCGCAGGAGGCGTACCGGTTCGTCAGCCCGAGGTTCGGTATTGAAGACACCATGACGAGCGGCGCGTCCTGGAACAGCAACGCAGACCAGAGTACGCCGGGTTACGGCATGTTCAATCAGCCCTTCGGCACGGCGAAGATGGACTACAACGGCGATGGGATGGGCGAGCCATGGGAGTGCGACTGCTGCACGTTGGATGGATCGACCGGCGGGCCGGGCTATACCTCGACGGCTATTGATGACTTCACAATCATCAACTGCGCCTACAAGTACGCCGACCGGGTCGTGTTTGGCACGTATCAATCCGTGGCGGCGGCCCTTGACCACGACAAGACGTCCTACGGGATCGCCAACATGTCCGTGGACTTTGTTGGCTCGAATGCGACGGCCGCGAAGCCGCTGAAGGAGTGGCGGCCGGGCGACGGCATCCCGATTGTTGGTCCTGCTGGTGGATCCGGGTATCAAGTGGACTTCACCACGGCTTATACAGTCGATGTCGCCGATCCCTATCGGTACACCGCGATCGGTGCATGGCCGCCCGGCGCTGCCGCCACCGACACACAGCCAGATTGGTCGACATTTACGGACTGCGCTGACTACTGGGGCAACTACGACACGAGCACCGTGCGTGACGGGGGCGTGAATATCCCAACAACCGGCTGGGTGCCATTTGCATCGCGGTTCCTTCGTGGGCTGCATCGCTGGACCGCCGCCAATTCTGATTCGCCGCGTACGCCCAAGGCGGTCTTTGCTCTGGAGATGACCGGGCTGGACACCTACAACGCGGGTTCCTCGACTGCCTGCAAACGCAATTCATACGGGAATCAGTGGGTGTGGGGCAACGACAGCGATCCATCGGCGCCGTGCGCGACGGGCGTTCTGACTGAGAATCTCTGCCAGTCGGATCGTGTGCTGTACGTCATCGGCAGCGATAGCGCCAGCGTCACGCCTACCGCAGACACGAGCCTGGTTGTCGGCAACGCGTGGGGGGTCAAGGCCGCGTGGCGGTTGTTCAACGATACCCCTGCGGCGGATGATGGAACCGGGACAGCTGTGCTGGCTGATTACATGGCCGACACGCCGTGGGCCATGAACAACTACTTCTCCTATCACTGCCTGTTTTCACACGCTCCATTCGAAGGCACGTTCACCTCAACGGGCATGTGCAGTTCCACGCATGTTCCCAATACCCCGGGCTGGTGCAATGATCCGTGGGGTTCGTGTTATGGGGGCTGCGCGATTCCTGGTGCTCATGTGCGTCCGTCGCCGGTGGCATCATTCATGCGGCATGACGGCCTGCTGGGTGATGTCAACAATGACCGCGCAATTGACCTTGCAGACCTGCTGGCAATCGTGGAGTACTACGGAAGTGCCTGTACGGGGCCTTGCGCTGTGGACCATGATGGAGATGGCGCTGTGGGCATCAGCGACTTGCTTGGCGTGCTGAGCAACTGGTCAGAGTGACTGGTCCTGCTACAGTGCCCCACATGGCACTCATCGTCACCGGCACCATTGGGATTGACACAGTTCATACGCCGACCGGCTCGGCTGAAGGTGTTCTGGGCGGCTCGTGCGCCTACTTCGCCGCCGCTTCATCGCATTATGCGCCGACGCGGCTTGTCGGAGTGGTCGGGGATGACTGGCCCGATGATCATCGCATGACACTCGACGCCTTTCCCGAGATCGATCTCGGGGGTCTTGAGGTACGCGAAGGCTCCACGACCTTCCGGTGGGGTGGTCGCTATTTCGACAATATGAACGACCGCGAGACGCTCTTTACGGAGCTTGGCGTGCTGGAAGAGCATCCGCCCGCCGTTCCGGACTCGTTTGCGGACAGCCAGTACGTCTTCCTGGCCAACACGCATCCCGCGGTGCAGCTCGGACTGCTGCAGCAATTGCCAGATCGCAAACTGGCCGTGGCCGACACGATGGATCTGTGGATCAATATTGCGCACGATGACCTGCTTGAGCTGCTCAGCGCAGTCGACGGTGTCGTACTCAACGACAGCGAGGCAAGTCAGCTCACCGAGACGCGCAACGCCATCACCGCTGCGAGGCGCATTCTGGACATGGGCCCGTCCTTCGTGGTCGTCAAAAAGGGCGAGCATGGCTGTGTGCTGGTTCACCGCGACATGGATACGGCCGCTGTGCTGCCGGCGTATCCGATCGAAGCAGCTGGCGTCGTTGACCCCACAGGGGCCGGGGACTCATTCGCCGGTGGGATGATGGGCCATCTTGCGTCCATTGGCCGCATTGACGCCGAGGCTATTCAGGAGAGTCTGGCCTGGGGAACCGTCACGGCGTCATGCACGATTGGCGCCTTCGGGCTGGGGGGATTGCGGGATGTGTCCCGGTCCGGTCTGGATGAGCGGATGGCGCGTTTTCAGGCAGCGGCCTCGGTTGGCCCGCGCGACTCGACCATCGCCTGATCAGGCGAGTGCTTCGCGCAGGAGCCCGCCACACGAATCGAGATGTCGACCCGCAGCGTCCGGTGTGAGCCCGCGCGAGACGGCAACAATGGCAGTCTTGACGTGGCCATCGCAGGCATCGATCCAGCCCGCCGCCTCCTCGCGATCCATGTGAGGTGCGTACACCCTCAAGATCCGAATGGCGCGGTCGAGGAGTTTGTCGTTGGTCGCCCGCAGGTCCACCATGAGATCGCCGTGTACAGCACCCAGCCGTACAAAGACCGAGGTCGACAGCGCGTTGAGCGCGGCTTTGGTGGCAGTTCCCGCCTTGAGCCGGGTTGATCCCGCGAGCAATTCAGGGCCGGTATCGAGAATGATCAGGCGATCGCAACCGGGCGGCTTCTCGCGGCGGGTGCAGCTGATCATCGCGGTGGCTGCCCCGCGACGGCTTGCCGCTTCAATGCCCCCGAGAACCCACGGTGTTGTGCCGCCAGCTGCAATGCCGACGACTGTGTCGCCTCCGCCGACACTGGCTGCGTCAAGGTCGGCTTCAGCGCCTGCGGGCTCATCCTCGCGGGCTTCGCTCGATTGGCGGAGTGCGGCATCCCCGCCTGCAATGATTCCGATGACCTGCTCTGTACGTGCTCCAAATGTCGGCGGGCACTCGGACGCATCAAGGACGCCGAGCCGCCCACTGGTGCCAGCGCCGAGATAGAGCAGTCGCCCTCCGCCTTGCATTCGGCGGGCGACTTCATCGGCGAGTTCGGCGATATCGCCAGCGACCGATTCAACGGCGCGAATTGCGACGATCTGATCGTCCGCAATGAGGCGAACGAGGTCGCTTGAACTGAGCAGGTCAAGGGCCTCGAGCGCGTCCTCATGTCGCTGCTCCGTCGAGATGTGTCCGCGATCAGGCGGGAGGGGGCGAGGCATCGTTGGCAAGGGTACCGAGCGCACGACAGGACCGCCGGGCATGCAGCCGGCGGTCCTGTGCGAAATCTCTGAACTGAAGCTCAGTCTGAAGTTCAGACCATTTCCTTGAGATTCTTGAGCGCCGTGAACTTGACGACGTTCTTGGCGGGCTTGGCTGCGAACCACTGCTCTTCACCTGTGAAGGGGTTCTTGCCGAAGCGACGCTTGGTCGCGGGCTTGCGGTGCTTGCGAATCTTCATGAGGCCTGGAACCGTGAAGGTGCCGGGGCCGCGTCTGCCGAGGTCCTTCTTGACCATGCCAGCCATGGCATCGAAGACACAGGCGACTTCCTTGCGAGTCAGGCCGGTGGAGTCGGCGATCTCGCCATAGATCTGAGTCTTGGTGCGGGGCTTGACCTCAGCGGTGGCCTTGGCCTTCTTGCGAGTGGTCTTCTTGCGTGTCGTTTTCTTCTTTGCCATGTGCAGGAGTCCTTTCTGCTCTCGAATGATCTAAGGTCAGCTCCGCTGACCTGCGGGATAGTGAAACATCCGAGTCACATGCTCGAATCGAGCGGGAATGTACTCCTGCCCGAACCAGCCAACAAGTCGGATTCCACTGTATTTTCAGTGTTTTTTGCATCCCGAAAAAGTGTTCAACCTTTGGGACAAGTCCTTTTTGCCCCTTGTTATGGCAGAATGCCGCCGGTAGCGGTCTTCCCTGCAACGGCATGGGAGGCTGTGTGTGCGGTCTCAGGATTGCAAAAAACCGCTTGTTTCAGGCGAGATTCGTGAATGCATGCCAGACGTCATCAATCCATGCTTGAGCCGTGACATCATCCATGAGAGGTTCTGTCCACGTGAAGTTGACGCGAAGAATGCCTTTGTGCATGAGGATTGGGACAAGAATCGGAAAGCCGCCAAAGTGCACGGCCGCGGTCATATCGATGCGATCTGTGGTGAGCGGCTGGTGATCTCCCGTGAACGGAAGCCGCCCGACGTTCGTTGGGCAGAATCCGTGCCTGTACTGGCCTTCGAAATCAAGCCATGCCTCAACCGAGGCCGAGACGTCTTCGGGAAGGAAGTTGTGCGGTGGGGCGGCATCGGGCTTCAGCGCCAGCTCAAGTTCGCTTCGAAACCTGGCGGCAAGCTCCCACGGATCGTCGTCGTGGTGCACGCCAGGGAGGAAGACTCTCGCGCAGTAGGCGGCCATCTGCAGATCGTTTCGAGCCGGTGCGTCGGCATACAACGGCCGCATGTCCATCGGAATCATGGTGTCGGTGTCAACGACGCCTCCCGCGTGCCGCGCGTGCACGAGCGCGAGAGCTGCAGCAAAGCCGCCCAGCACGGTCGTGCCATGGTCGTGGCATGTCTGGTGGATGGCTTCAGCGTGATCGGCCGCGAGCATTCGAAACGCCACACGGCTCCGCCGCTGGTCAAGTGCTGCTTCGTGATCGAGCGGCCAGGGAGTGATGGGGGGAGCGTCCTCAGCCGCCTGCATTGCGGCGAGCCATGCCTCGCGGTCGATCGGCGTTGCGAGTCGCTGTTCTGCAGGCGGCGCTACTGATATAAACTCCTGCGGCGGTTCTTCTCCTCGCAGCAGTGTGGCCGCCAACTCGATGAACTGGTCGAGCATGCCGGACATGGAGCGGCCGTCTGCGACGGCATGGTGCACCTTGAAGAAGACGCGCCAGCGATCGCCAGACTGATTTGGTACGAAGCGAGCTTCCCAGAGCCGCCTGCGGTCCGGTAACTCTTCGTGCAGCATCTGCTCCCAGATCGCGATCAGGTCCCGTTCGGTTTCAGCATGCTGCATGGACAGCAGCACATCATCAAACCTGACGTCCCGAATGAATGCTGGCACGGGATCGCCTTCACTGAGGCGGCACTGCAGGATTTCGTGACGCTCAAAGAGCAGCCTGGCTGCTTCACGAAAGGCATGTTCATCGAGCGGCCCACGCCCCTCGCCAAGTATGACCATGGTGCTGGCACCGAGGCATCGGCGGGCGTTGATCGCGGTTGTTGCCTCCCAAAACCCCAGCGGCCGAATGAAATCGGTTGAAACAGCAGTCATCTGGCGCCCTCCTCTGTGGCGGCGAGGGTAGCAGCCCGCGCAACCCGCGCAGACCAGGGGCCTGGCTGCCACCGATTTGCAATCTTTGGGTGGCCGGGCCGATTCTGTGGGGCATGATGAGAACATGCCCCCAGGACTCCCATTCATCGCAGTCGGACTCGTGCTGCTGGCCATCGGCCTTGTGGCAACGTTCCTGGAGTCGGCTGGGGGGGACTGAATGCCCCATCCGGGTTACCAAGGCCCCCCAAGCTCCCCATCTTGCCGTCGCCTCTTGAAAAAGGCGACGTAAGTCCCTTGCGGGTCGCATGTTGCAAATCGGATACTAGGCCGTCACCTCGCGGCTGTGGGGTGGGGGAGAATGCATCATGCTTTCAATCTTGTGTGCAGGGATTCTTGCCGCGGCGCCTCAGGCTCGACCTGGCAATCCAAACGTTCTGCTGATTGTGTGCGATGACATGGGTGTGGCGCAATTGCCCGCCTATGGCTGGTCGCAGACCGCAGCAAGTACGCCCGTACTCGATGCGCTGGCGGCTGAGTCGGTGCGGTTTACGCAGGCGTGGTCAATGGCGGACGGCGCGGCTGGCCGCGCGGCGATGATGACGGGTCGGTATCCAATGCGAAACCGAGTCGTTGGTCCTGCCATTCCTGGCATTGTGGCGCCGACGCAGCTGCACCCGGCCGAGGACACGATTGCCGAGTTGCTCGGTGGAATCGGATTCTCATCAGCCATGATGGGACGATACGACCTCGGCCAGAATGGCCCGACGGGCCCGGATGCGCCGATCACCGCCTGCGGTCTCGATGCATTCGTTGGTTTGGTCGGCCCTGTGCCACCGGCCGATTCCACGGTTGGCGGGCAAGCACCCGAAGGATCGTTTCTATGCGGGGCTCCGACCGACGGTGTGGGCGCGTGCTGCTTCGGGGGGAGCGACTGCGACGACGGATTGCACCCTTTTGATTGCCTCGCCGCTGGAGGGGTGCCGCTTCTGCATGAAGCTGGTGGGGGCGTGTGGGCGCTTTCGCCCGACTGTGGCGATGGATGCTCGGCAATCGATTTCGATCGGCCGAATGGCCACTATCGCTGGCTCGAGACCTCAATGGAGCGTGGTGATTCAGGAAGCGAGCAGTCGATGCACGGTGGCTATGCGCTGACCCGCCTGACTGAAGAGGCGGACGGCTGGGTGACCCACCAAAGCCATTCTCCGCCCTGGTTCTGCACCGTGACGGTGACCGCGCCGGGCGGGCCTGCGCAGGCCGCGCCGCCTTCGCTGCTCGATACCGATGCGGCGATGAGCGACTGCGTGAGCAGCGGCGAGGCTGAGCTCGCCCTGATGCACCAGCTCGAGGCGATGGACCACGAGCTCGGTGAGATGTTCGAAGCGATGGACCTCGGCTCGCATACCGACTGGGGCTTTGACTTCGATTCGTTCAACTACACCAATACGTGGATCATCCTTGTCGGCGACAATGGCGCGTCGGGACCGCATTCCGCGTATCCCTTTGACGCCGATCGCGCTGCTGGCACGCTGTATCAGACCGGGCTCTGGGTTCCGCTCATGGTGGCTGGTCCGGACGTGGCTGGCCCCGGCCGCGCCTGCGGCGCGATGGCCAATGTGGCGGATGTCTTCACCCTGATTGCCGAGATCGCCGAACTGGACCTGGATTCACTGATCAGTGGGGCTCGTCCGCTGGACGGCAAGCCGATGCTTGATCTCGTGACGGATGTGAACGCCGAGGCGGCGCGGCAATTCAACCATGCCGATCGTGGTGTTGCGAATTTTCCGGAGGCCGCTGGCGGCCTGTGCGTCGTCGGGATGTCCTGCGAGGACTACCTGTACATCGACGCCCCTTCCTGCGAGGGGGCCGGTGGTGTGTTTTATCCGAGAGGAACGCCGTGGGGAGACTGCTGCGCCTACTGGGATTCGATGGGGAATCCTGCTGGCGCAGCGGTACAGTCGATGCGGGCGTGGACTGTTCGAAATCAGGACTACAAGTTGATCTTCCGGCTTGGCGCGAGTTGCCCGCGCGAGACAGCGTGCGAGCTGGAGTTCTACCGTCTGCCAGCACCATCAGTTCCGATGAATCCGGGCATTGAGTCGGACGCCACTCGCGTGGCG
>CAZRBV010000008.1:72106-76347 GCA_964598425.1 uncultured Isosphaeraceae bacterium
GCGTGGCGGACTGCAATCGTGATGGCCGCGTCAACGCCGACGATCTCATTGGCGTGCTGGGCGAGTGGGGAACGACGCAGGTGCCTGCCGGTTCCGATCCCGCCACAGGTCGCGGCAGCTTCTTCGACGCGACGCAGGACGGATTCGTCGGCACGAACGACATCCTTGCCGTCATCCACGGCTGGTCACATGACTGCAAGGGCGAGAGCCCGTTCCCGATGACGCAGGATGAGCAAGTCGCGTTGGGGCCAGCCTGGAATCTGCCGTGGTACACCACCGAGCCAATGGACTGCCTGATGAATGGGCCCTGAGGCGGTGGCCATGTAGGCATCGGTGATCTCCTCGAGCTGATGGCTGGCTGGGGGGTGTGCTGACGGTGAATCCGATGTGATCCTCAAATGAGAAGTCTGGCCCCTCGCTGCCGGTAGCTCAGTGGCGGCTGCTATCCCGTATTCTCCGCGCATGCAGTACACAGACCCTGAGTTCATGCGGCGCGTTTTCGAGCAGATGCCCGGGTACTTCTTTATGAAGGACACGAACAGCCGATTCATCGGTTGCAACAGGCAGTTCGCCGAGTTCGCCGGAGAAACGCCGGAGTCGTTGATTGGCAAGCATGAAACCGAGATGCCGTGGGCAGCGGAAGCTGAGCACTTCATCGCGGACGACCAACGCGTGATGGAGTCTGGCGTCGGGCTCATCAACTATCACGAACCCAAACATGGCCACACCATCATCACGAACAAGATTCCATTTCGAGATGCAGATGGCGAGATCGTCGGCGTCATTGGGAATTTCATTCTCGTCCCGCATGATGAAGAGCAAGGGGCTGCGGGCGACCAGTAGTCATGCGACCCGCTTGCTGCCTTGCGGGGTGCCAACCACGGGCGCACAACAGGAGCCGACGGCGTCGCGCAGCCGTCGGCTCCTGTTGAATAACACGCAGTGATACAGGTCGTTCTACTCGCAGCCGAACTCCGCGAGAAGTCCGAGCAGGTCGTCAACGTCATAGGTAGAGCCGAACTCGCCGATGAGGGCGAGCAAGTCATCGACAGTGGTCTGGCCATCACCATTGAGGTCCCACTCGCACGATGATTCGCACTCATCCGGGATTCCGTTTCCGTTGGCGTCGTCGCTTGATCCGCCCGCGATGTCGCAGGCATCGTTCGTGCCGTTGAGGTTGCAGTCAGCCCAGTTTCCGAGCGTTGCGGTGCCGCTGCCGGTGGCTTGCCACGTGACATCCACTGCGTTGCGGCCCTGGAAGAGGGCTTCAACCATGACTTCGCTTGTGTGGCCATAGGCCGTGAGGCGGGCGATCAACACGCCGTGTCCCTCCTGGCAGTCATCGGTGACGATGGGCTGCGCAGCACCCTGTGGATCAATCGGAAGGACGAACCACGTGCCGTTGTCGGCCGAGATTGATCCGCCGTTCTCGAAGTTGGTCCAGTCGATGCCAATGTTGTTGAGCTCGTTGGAATCGAACGGATCGCCACCGCTGTCCAGTGCGCCGATCGTGACGCGGCTGTCGTACATCAGATCCGGAACGAGCGCGTAGAAGGCGGGATTGACTTCCTGCGAGGTCGGCCCGCCATAGGCGTTCTGCCAGAAGCCCTCGGTGCTTGTCACGGTCTTCTGCTGCAGGCTGTTGCCAGCGACAGCGTCAATGCGCTCGCCGGCACCGAGCATGGCGTACATGTCAACCGTCCAGGTGTCTTCGGCAACGTCGGCGAGGTTGGTCCCGACGACCTTCCATGAGACGCCCGAGAAGTTGTTGTCGGTGCAGGGCGTGCCAACGCAGTCGGTGTCTGCGCCAAGCCAGCTTCCAATGCAATCTGCTTCCTCGGTCACGTTGCATGTATCGCCGTAGCAGCACGCGCCGACCGGATCGGGCAGGCACAGTTCGTCATCACACGGCACGTTGTCGCCCTGGTACTCGCCGCCGACGTTGTCACACTGGCTCTGCGAAACCGTTGCGCAGGAACCGCTGGCAAGGCAGCACGCCCCGGTGCCGCTGGTGCACTCAATGTCCGTGCAGTTTGTGTCATCGCCCTGATACTCGCCGCCGAGATTGTCGCACTCGGAAAGTGCCAGGATCTGGCATGTCGTCCCGAGGCAGCAGGCGCCGCTCGGTCCTGCGACGTGCAGACATCCCGAAATGCTGTTGGCGAATGATGTGATTGTATTGATGGAGCCACTTGTGAAGTTGTTGGCGCAGGTCAGCGATGGGTTCATCGTATTGCTCGGGCAGGTGCAATGCAGTGCGTTCCAGTTGTGCCCCATCTCGTGAGCAGAAAGATCAGTCGCGCAGCCAAATGATCCACAGCAGCTCGACTCCACGACGCCGTACTCATTGCCTGAGCAGACGGCGCCCACATACGCCAAACCGATTGTCCCGCCCATATTGCCGCCGGTGAACAGGTGGACGATGTCGCGGGCGATGCCGGGATGATTGCCACCGTTCCATTCCGCCTGCACCTGGTCCAGGCGAGTTTCGATGTCGCCGCTGTAGGGGTCGCTGCTGGAAGTCCGCACGACAATCGTCTGGATCTCGTGGGTGAGTTGGCACTGACTCTCGTACTGCACGTTGACGCTGTTGATGACGGCATTGACGCGGTTCTCGACGCCTGAAACGGAGCCATAGATGCCGTAGAACTCGTAGTCAGCATCGACGGCCATTTCGGCTGCGAGCACGGTGCCTCGGTCGCCTCCTGCTGATCGGGTTGTTCCGTGTCCGTCGACGACGCGCCACGCATCGTCGATGGGGCA
Organism: uncultured Isosphaeraceae bacterium; assembly: GCA_964598425.1. Taxonomy (GTDB): domain Bacteria; phylum Planctomycetota; class Phycisphaerae; order Phycisphaerales; family SM1A02; genus UBA12567. The sequence goes on from CAZRBV010000008.1 coordinate 74,870, forward strand.
TTCGTTCTCGGGCGAGATGATGGCGTCGCCTTCATACACCGCGTACTCGCCGGTTTCGGCCCCTGCGACGCGGCCCTTGAGTGGCTCTGCGAACCATTGCCGCCCATCACCCTCGATGAGCCTGAGCAGGAAGCCGTGCTCGGCGGTTCCGACAGCGAGTCGCACATCGGGATCCACCATGTCGGTTCCGCGGTAGGTCGAGACCGGGCCTGCGGGGTCTTCCGAGAGCGAACCATCTTCTTCCTGGACCAGCAGTGTGTAGTTCGGGCCCCGCACGTCGTGTTCCCAGATTCGGAGCACGCGATCCTGGCCGGAGATGACAAGATTGAGCGTGTAATCGCCGCCCACTGCCTCTCGCATGTGGAGGTTCTGGATCGTGCAGGATTCAACGCTCAGCGCGTCGCTTGCCTGCTTGATCGTGACGTTGGAGCCGATCGCCGCCTGCGCTGCGAGCCCAAGTGTGGCGACAACGACCGTCGGGACGATGAACGACGATGAGCGGTGAAACATTGAATCTCTCTTTATCGGGCTGCTTTATCAGGCTGGACCAAGGATCGCGGGCTACGCGAGCCCTTGGGAGACACCCCACTGTGCCTACAGTCCACCTCATGAACGGCCTCCAGTCAAGGGTTGCTTGCCAATTTTGGGGGGTTCAATGTGTTTATGGGACGAGTCGTCCGGGTTGGTGAGTTCGCTTGCCCGCGATCTGCCATTTCATCGCAGTCCCCATCCCGGTACACTGCCCGGCTCACCCCTCTTCGGGGGGTGCTGGACAGGTGACCGAGCGGCTGAAGGTACCGGTTTGCTAAACCGGCGTAGGGCGCAAGCTCTACCGCGGGTTCGAATCCCGCCCTGTCCGTTGCCGCCTGCGTCCGTCGGCCCCTGGGGACATTCCGCCCCCGGGCGGACAGGCCGCGGGGGCCAATACAGCGGGGGGCAGGAAAGCACGGGCCAGCACGGCGGGGGCACCTCACGACAGCGACCCCCGTACCTTGCCTCCATGGGGCTCACCCGCGGCCAATACCTCTACCGGGTTCTTGCCGGCATGGCGTGCATGCTCGCAGCCATCGGCTTCGTGCGGTACGCCTATGCGCCGCTGATGCCTGCGATGTTCCATGCCGGGTGGCTTGACCCGACGCTGGCGGCCTACATCGGCGCGGGCAATTTCGCCGCCAACCTGCTTGCGGCCATGGCGGCCGCGCGGCTTGCACGCAGGTTTACCGCTGGCCGAGTCGCGCGATGGTCATTGCTGCTCGGTGTCCTGGCAACGGCGGGGGATGCACTGCCGCTGGGAACCTGGTGGATCGGGCTGTGCCGCGTCGCGGCGGGGTGTACCGCGGCGGGAATCATGGTGCTGGTGCCAGTGATCGCGGTACGGGGCGTGGCGACGGAGCGCCGCAGCGTCATTGCAGGGCTCCTGTTTACGGGGTCCGGCCTTGGTGTGGTCATCGCCAGCCTGGTGATTCCGGTGTCCATCG
>CAZRBV010000009.1:0-73789 GCA_964598425.1 uncultured Isosphaeraceae bacterium
ACCGGTGCCGCGAACACCCCGATCGGCAGACGAGGAGGCCAATCGAAGACACCCACCAACCCGGAGGCCAATCGAAGACACCCACCAAACCGGTGCCGCGAACACCCCGATCGGCAGACGAGGCGATGGCTTCCGCAATCAACCTGCCTGATCGCGAGTACACGCACCCTGGAGCAGGCCATTGCTGGCCACCAAGCCCCCTGCCGCCCCCGATGGCAGCCTCTGCCAGAGATCTTCTTTCGAGCGGGCTGATCAACCTGTACCGGTTAGGAGGCCCCCAGCAAGGCCCCCGAAAGCGAATCTTCTTCGCAATCCGCCACCTTGGTGGCATCCTTGAGGTGCAGCGAGGCGAACCCTCAGTCAGAACCCCGGCAATCCGCAGTAGGATTGGGCACGTGGGGTATGGGGTGGGTACTCGAGGAGAGATCGAGGATGGCACCATTCAGATCGGCCGCAGCAGCGGCCTGCCTGATCGTCGGATCCGTGACCTGCTGTGGCATCGCCGCGGCATCGCTGCCCTATGGGCTCTCGGCCGGGCACCTCCCGCTTGACGCCGTTCAACTCATCGAACTCCCCGGCCCCGACTATTCGGCGATCGCTTCCCGCGATGCCCGCCGAAGCGAGCAAGGCCTCCCCCTTCTCTTCGCCGACCCCAACACCGTATCCATTGATCCCGCTCAGGACGGCACCTGGGAATGGCTCCCAAACGGCGATGTCATGTGGCGGATCAGAGTGCTCTCTGAAGGCGCAGCCCACCTCAACTTCGGGTTTGAGCACTTTGACCTTCCCCGTACGGCGACTATGAACATGTACAGTCTCGATGGTGGCGACATCCTCGGACCATTGACGTCGGCAGACCAGAATGCAGCTGGTGGCTACTGGACCAGAATCATCCGCGGCGACGAAGTAGTTCTCGAAGCCACGCTTGACCCTGCAGATCGACCAGCATTTCAATCCGGACTTCACCTGACCGCCATCAACGAGGGGTATCGCGGCCTGGGCGGCGGCGCAGCGCGGGGCAGTTCTGAATCCTGCAACATTGACGTGGCCTGCTCCGAAGGTGACGCGTGGCGCGACGAGATCGCTTCGGTCGGCGTCTACACCGTCCAGGGCTATTGGACATGCACCGGATTCATGGTGAACAACACATCCGGCGATCAACGACCGCTCTTCATGACAGCGAACCACTGCGGCATCAGCTCTGGAAATGATCAGTCAGTTGTCATCTACTGGAATCATGAGAATTCCTACTGCCGAACCCCGGGCAGCGGTGACAGTGGCGGCAGCGGCGACGGCACCTTGTCACAATTCAGCAGCGGTACGACCTATCTCACAGGTAACAACCACTACGACACGACCCTCGTGGAGCTGGATTCCAGCCCCAACCCAGCGTGGGGTGTCGCGTTTGCGGGATGGTCAAGATCCAATTCGGCAGGCAACGGCGCCGGCATCCATCATCCCGAGTGCGCCGAAAAACGCATCAGCTTTCCCGACGTCACGGCGAACGAAAGTCAGTACTGGCGGGTCAACTGGGGCGAAGGAAGAACTGCACCGGGGTCGAGTGGCTCACCCCTCTTCGACTCGAATCACCGCGCCGTCGGTCAACTCTGCTGCGGCAATTCGTACTGCTGGAATGATGACGACGACTACTACGGCCGCAGCTTTGCTGGAGCGTGGTCGATACTGGCAAGCTATCTCGATCCAGCGGGATCGGACCCGGAAGGCATCGACACCCTGGCCTCTGGAGGATCAGGCGACCCCGAAGGGGCCTGCTGCTTCGCCGGCGAATGTTCGTACGTTTCCGAACACGACTGCCTGCTTCTCGGGGGGACGTATCTGGGTGACTACGTGACGTGCGCTGGCAACCCCTGCGACCCGTTCAACGGCGACACGTGCTATACCGCCAAAGAAGCAGAAGTCGGCGCCAATGCGTTTGACACCACGGATGCCACCGACAGTGGATTTGGCGATCCGGACGAATCGCAGTGCACCAACACATTCCTTGACTGGGACAACAGCCCGGATCGCTGGTTCAAATGGCAGGCACCGGGCGACGGCACGCTCGACATGGATACCTGTGACTCCAGCTCGTATGACACATCCATGGTGATCTATGAAGGTGCCTCGTGTCAGAACCTCTCGCAAATCGCCTGCAACGGCGACGGCGAGAATGATGATGCGTGTCAGGACTACTACAGCGCCGTTCTCGGCATCGAAGTGACAAGTGCGCAGACGTACTGGATTCGCTTGGGCGGCTGGAAGGCCGCAACTGGCGCAGGAACACTCAATCTGACCTATACCGGTTCATCCGACCCAACTGGTGGATGCTGCCTCGGGGTCTCGTGCGAAGTCAGGACGGCGGCGGAATGCGCGTTGGGCGGAGGAACCTACCTCGGCGATGGCACAGACTGCTTCGGCAATCCCTGCGAAGCACCTGTCGTTGGCGCGTGTTGTCTGAGCGGCAACTGCTCGGTCGGAACCGAAACCGATTGCGCGGTCACGGGGGGGAACTACCTCGGAGACGGCACGGACTGCACCGACAACCCATGTGATGCCGGCAACGGCGAGATTGTCAAAATCCGATGGAAGGTCATTGGAACAAAGCTGCTCTCCACGGGCGAGCCGTCCTACACGGTCGATGTGTATGCGCAGATTCCAGAAAGCTGGCGTCTGGACGCCGTCGCAGGGAACTCACTGCAACAGAAGACCATTGCTACAACAACCTCGTTCTATCAGGATGTGTACGGCGGCCCGACTTCGGCCCAGGTCAATCCTGACTTCTATCCACTCGCCCCGGATCTCAGATGGGACAGCCGCGTCACGATCGGATGCCTGGATGCTTCTGGCGATCCCCATGAAGAGAACGCCCTCAACACCATCGGTATCGATTGGAGCGACTTCGAGGCTGGCGGCGATCTGAGCGCCAACGATGGCACATGGTTCTGCCTCCCTATCGACCCGCAGGGCGATGGCATGCCCTTTACCGACAGCGTGTGTGACGAACACAACGGCGTCCTGATCGCGCGGCTCACGACGATGGAGTACACCGCCGAGATCCTGTTCGAAGCACTCTTCCAGGGTCGCGATGACAACGACGAAGTCTGGCAGGACACGGCCAGCACATACATCACGTACCTCAATGAACAGGATTGCAACGGCAACTTCAACCCGGACGCCTGCGACATCGCAAGCGGCGAGAGCGATGATGACAACGCCAATGGCATTCCAGATGAGTGCGAAAGCGGCTGCGAGTGGGATCTCGATGGCGATGGCATGACCAGCGTCAACGACCTGCTGGCGCTCATCGCCGGGTATCCAGATCCGTACGACGTCAATGACCTCCTCGCGTTGCTGGCGGAGTTCGGCTGCGGCGGCTGATCACGACGACGCTCAAACACGCCATGCAGCGTCCGGCACGGCCCTTCGGCTGCAGGGCCGATTCCAGTGAGAAAGTGATCGGATCCGGCCAGAATCTTTGACGAACTGGAACCAAATCGCTCCACCCACGGACTTCATGTTGACTCAGGCCGCTCATGGAGTATCCATTGAGGGCTCTGCAGACTGCATAGAGGAGTGAATCAATGCGTCAACGATCGTATACGTCCCTCAGGGCGGTGGCTGTGGCCGCCGGTCTTGCAGGTGTTACCTGTGCTCATGCTTCGATCTGGGGGCTGTCTCAGGGACATCTGCCCGTCGATGTCGTTGAGCTCATCGAAATGCCTGGCCCCAATATTGAGTGGCTGGAAACAGACGATCTCCGACGCAACGAACTCAGCCTCACGCCCCGATTCGCGGTCGCCAATACGGTCACAGTGTCACCGTCAGACCGCGGCACGTGGGAGTACCTGCCAGACGGTCGAATGATGTGGAGAATCCGAGTCCTTTCGCCGGGTGCCTACCACATCAACTTCGGCTTTGGCACATTCGAGCTGCCTGACTCAACCGAATTCACCATCTACTCAGTAGATGGCGACGACGTCATGAATACGCTGACATCACTCGATAATCCAGAAAGCGGTGAGTACTGGACCCGCGTCATTCATGGCGAGGAAGTTGTCATCGAGGCTTCGATGGACCAAACCGATCGCGATGCGTTCATCGATGGCTTCCTCATCACATCCATCAATGAAGGCTACCGCGGACTGGGTGCCCCCGAACATCGCGAGGGCGACACGCGTGGATCCTCGGAGAGCTGCAACGTCGACGTGGAATGCCCACTCGGCGACGACTGGTGGGACGAAATCCCAGCTGCGGGCGTCTACACCATCGGCGGTCAATGGACCTGCTCGGGCACGATGCTCAACAACACCAACGAAGATCAGACGCCGTATTTCCTCACAGCCAATCACTGTGGAATCTCTACCGGAAACGACCAGTCGGTCGTGGTGTACTGGAATCATCAGAACAGCTATTGCCGAACAGGAAACTCCAGCGGGAACAACGGCAATGGCAACTACAACAGTTACACGTCAGGATCCACCTATCTGACGAGCAACAGCAACACCGACTTCTGTCTGATTCGCCTGACCAATGATCCAGATCCCGCCTGGGAGATCACCTTTGCCGGATGGAATCGTTCCAACTCGGGCGCCTCAGGCGGCGTATGCATCCACCATCCGAACACGGCTGAAAAGCGAATTTCCTCCGTACAACAGTCCTACACGAGCGGGCAGTACTGGGGCATCAACTGGGACGAAGGCCGCACCTATTACGGTTCTTCGGGTTCAGGCCTCTTCAATAGCAGCCATCAGGTCATCGGCGCCTTGTGCTGCGGCAACTCCTTCTGCACGAACGACGACGATGACTACTTCGGCAAGTCGCTCTACCAGTCGTGGAGCCTGATGAGTTCGTACCTCGATCCTGCGGGAACCGGCTCGTCATACTTGAACACCCTCAATCCATATGACGGCAGCGGGAACGGCGGCGTCTGCTGCCTCAGCGGCAGTTGCTACACCGTCACCGAAACCTCCTGTAACAACGCAGGAGGCGAGTGGCAACCAGGACAGACCTGTGGAACAGTCAACTGCGCCGATCCGGATCCAACCGGTGGATGCTGCGTCGATACGACCTGCTCGGTGACGACCGAGGCGCTCTGCACTGGGACCTACCTCGGCGACGACACGGACTGCTCTGGCGATCCGTGCGCTCCCGATCCAACCGGTGGTTGCTGCGTCGGCGTGAGCTGCGCCGAATACACCGCCGCCGAGTGCAGTGATGCTGGTGGCTCCTACCTGGGCGACGGCAGCGACTGCTCTGGCAGCCCCTGCGGAACTGGCGATCTCTCGATCCGCTGGAGCGTCGTCGGCACCGACCTGATCTCGACCGGCGAGTCGTGCTACACGGTCGATGTGTTTGCGGAACTTCCTGCCGGATGGCGCCTGGACGCTGTTGCTGGAAACAGCAACCAGCAGAAGACCGTCGCCTCTTCGACGAGCTTCTATCAGGACGGTTATGGCGGCCCAACGAGCCAGGAAGTCAACCCAGACTTCTACCCGCTCGCCCCTGATCTGGAGTGGGACAGCCGCGTCACGATCGGCTGCCTGGACTCCTCGGGCAATCCCTTCGGCGAAAACGCCCTCAATAACATCGGCATCGATTGGACCGACTTCGAAGCTGGTGGCACCCTCAGTGCTGGCAACGGCACATGGTTCTGCCTGCCGACCGATGCTCAGGGTGATGGCGCTTCCTTCACCGATAGCGACTGCACCGTCCGCAACGGTGTGTTGATTGCCCGGCTCACAAGTATGGAGCACTCCTCGGAGATTCTCTTCGAGGCGCTCTTCCAGGGTCGCGATGCCCTCAACGTGACCTGGCAGGACACTGCCTCAGGGACGATCAGCTACAACGGCGAACTGGATTGCAATCTCAACGGCAATCCGGACGAGTGCGACATCGCCAATGGGTCCAGTGAGGACTCCAACGGCAACGGTATCCCTGATGAATGCGAAAGCGGATGTGAGAATGATCTGGACGGAGACGGCGACGTCGATGTCGACGATATTCTCGCAGTCATCAACGGATTCGGAAGCACCTACGACGTGGATGATCTGCTCGCAACCATCGCTGAGTTCGGTTGCGGCGGCTGATCTGGCGCGCACACCTCTTTGCTCAAACGGCAGCCGCCGGTTCCCTCGGGGACCGGCGGCTGCTCTCTTTCTCTCACTGGTTCAACCTCAGAGATCACTCGGGAAGCCAACCGCCTCCGCCTGGCGTTTCGATCCGTACTACATCTCCAGCGACGACATCCCTGCGGAAACAGCCCGGAAGCGTCTCCACGCGACCATCCGCATGATTCAAGTATTGCACTCCGACAGCGCCGTCGCCGCCCCCGCCCAACCCATGCGGCGGCACACGCCGTCGCCCCGCAAGAAACGAAACATGCATGGGCTGCAGGAAACGAATCTGTCGCACGACCCCATCGCCACCCGGGTATCTGCCCACGCCCCCGCTGCCGGCGCGAACAGCGAATCGCTCCAATCGAACTGCAAACCGGTCTTCGAGAATCTCGGGGTCGGTGAGCAGACTGTTCGTCATGTGCGTGTGTACCGCAGCTTCCCCACAGAATGGGGCCCCAAGGCCCGCTCCACCGCCTGATCCACCGCAAATTGTCTCGTAATACTGGTGCGATTCATCGCCGAAGGTGAGGTTGTTCATCGTTCCCTGCGAGGCGGCTTGCACTCCGAACGCTCCAAGCAGCGCATCCACGATGACCTGGCTGGTCTCGACGTTGCCACCCACGACGGCAGCCCCGTCTCCGGGCGAGAGCATGCTTCCAAACGGAACGATGAGCTTGACAGACTCCATACAGCCGTCGTTGAGCGGAATGTCATCAGCCACGAGACAACGCAGCACATAGAGAACCGCCGCCCGCGTCACGGCCATCGGCGCATTGCAGTTGCCCGTCCGCTGCGGACTCGTCCCTGTGAAGTCAATGATGGTGTAGGCATCCGCTGATCGCACACACACCCGCACGACTCCACCATCGTCGGCGGCCGCCTCGAAAGATCCCTCATCTCGCATCCGAAGTGCTTCCCGAACACACGAAGCGGCGTTGCGGCGAACTGCGGACATGGCAGTCGCCAACCCGGATCCACCCAACAATGCCCGCATTCCATCGAGCAGCCGCGCACCCCGCATGTTGGCGCCGATTTGCGCTCGCAAGTCATCGATGTTGACATCCGGCTGACGAGCAGGCCACGAACCGCTTGCAAGCCGCGCTCGCATGTCATGTTCCAGAAACTCCCCATCACGAACGAGGTACTCCGCATCGAATACCACGCCCTCTTCATCCAGTGACGTTGAGTCCGATGGCATGGACCCCGGCGTCGTTCCTCCAACATCGGCGTGATGAGCTCGACTCGCGACAAAGTATTCGCACCGGCTCCCCTGGAACACCGGTGAGACAACAGTCAAGTCGGGCAAATGCGTTCCCCCGTGGGCCGGATCATTGTCGACAAACACATCTCCCGAGGACATCTGGTCGCCATGCACGTCCAGCACCCGTCGAACGCTCTCACCCATCGAACCGAGGTGAACCGGCATGTGCGGCCCATTCGCCACCAGCCTCCCTTCGGCGTCGAAGATTGCGCATGAGTAATCGCGGCGCTCCTTCACATTGACACTACTTGCCGTGTACTGCAAGACCGTCCCCATCTCCCGGCATACAGACAGGAAACGGCGGTTGGCGATTTCGATGCCCGCTTCGCTGGCAGGGTCAAACGCAGCCTGTCGCTCGGACAGGCATCGCGAAACGACCAATCCGCCTTCCGTGTGGCGGTTCGCCCGCCAGCCGGGCTCGACAACAACCGTGGCGCCTTCTTGCATCAAAACCGCCGGCCCGTCGATGCAATCTACGCTGCTTGCTGACACCACCGCGACCTCCCGCCACTCACCGTCCACCCACATGCGTGTCGTTCCACCGGGATGCTCCCCCAACGGTGCGGTGTGCGAAAGATCCCTCGGACACGCAGCAACGGCCCGGACTTCCACTGAATCAGCAATCAGCGGGCCTCGGATCTCAAATCCAAATCGATCCAGGCAAGCCTTTCGGTACGCAGTGCCCATAGCTGCCGGGTCAGCCAAACCGATCGGAATCGTCCGATCCCATCGATGACCACGAACTGCAACTGTCACACCGACGCGCTCGACCTTCGCGCCACCTTCCACGAGCTCGGCAGACGCTTCTTCGCTCAGTGTGCGGACGACATCGGCCACACAATCGGCGTTTGAGAGATCACATCCGATTCCCCGGATCCGCACTGCCGCAATCTCGGCCTTCGAGATTCCCTGGGCGGACAGCACACCCGCATGAACGGGCACCAGAATGTCCTTCACATCGAGCCGCGAGGCAATGCGACATGCCAGTTGTCCCGCAGCGCCGCCAAATGCGCACACCGCAGCGCGGCGAACATCGTGACCCTGCTCAATCGACACGTGGCGGATCGCGTTGGCAATGCACTCAACCGCCACATCAAGCAACCCTTCCGCAACGCTTTCAACACACTGGCGGGCTGAACTGCCGATCGCTTCAATCGCCGTCCTCGATGCAGACGTATCGATGCCAGCATCACCCGCAGGCCCAAACACCGATGGCATGGCCGCTTCAGGCAGTCTTCCGAGTACCACCTGACAGTCTGTCATGGTTGCTGGTCCGCCGAGGCCATAACACGCCGGTCCAGGCACCGCACCTGCACTCTCAGGCCCGACTCGCAAACGCCCACCTTTGGCCTGACACACCGAGCCGCCCCCCGCCGCAACGGTATGCACTCGAAGCATGGGTACGCGCACACGCACCCCACCAACAACAGCATCGGCGTCACGCTCCAAGTCACCGGAACACCACGACACATCTGTCGAAGTCCCGCCCATGTCCAGTGCAATCACCTGATCAAATCCGTGCCGACGGGCTTCGTCTGCAGCACCGACAACTCCGCCAGCTGGCCCCGACAGCACCGCGCGACATCCTCTGAATGCCTCCGGGCCGACAAGTCCGCCGCTGCTCTGGATACAGTGAACCGGAACGCCACGAATCGACGACGCCGTCCCACGAACGGCCTCATGAAGAACCGGCGTCAAACTCGCATCCAGGGCCGTTGTATCAATCCTCGCGACATACCCGGGAAGCGGGCTCATCCGGCTTGTCACGACTTCGGCAAACCCAACTTCGTCAGCCATTTCGGCGATGCGGCGCTCGTGCACGTCGTGTCGCCAGCCATGCAGCAGTGAAACTGCAAGACTTGTGCATCCCGCAGTCAAAGCTGCGATGAGCTCGCGCCGAATCGCCTCCTCGTCCAGCGGAGTCACGATTTTACCATCTACTGCAATGCGTTCGATCGCTTCGATCACCCGCGATGCGATTGGCTTAGGGCGAACGATGTCAAGCTCGAAGAGTTTCGGTCGAGACTGATCTCCAATCATTGGAAGATCAAGAAACCCGGACGTCAGAACAAGTGCTGTCTTTGCGCCAGAGCGGGTGAGCAGCGCATTAGTTGCAGCTGTAGTTCCAAGCCGAACACTGGCGAGTATTCGATGATCGAGCGGAACATCGTCAGAAATCACCACGGCTTTGCGGATTGCCCGCAGGCAGGCATCCTCATCATTCGACACGTCGACTGTAGGGACCTTGGCAACACGAACTTCGCCTTCTCGGGTTGCAATGACATCTGTAAAAGTCCCCCCCCGATCGATCGCGACATGCCAACACTCCTGCCCCACACTGGCAGATCTCCGATCACCGGGCCCTCGCATCAGGCAAGCCTCTCAATAGCGACTGTCATGCCAGCTACCGCGAACCGCCTCGCAAGAAGGCCAGCCGATCTGCCCACGCGCGGTCTGCCATTGGCACCGGCAATGAGAGCGAGATGATCATGGCGAGCAGGCTGATGGTCTGCCCGGCATACATGAAACTGTCGAATCCAGCCGCCACAAGCCAGGCCAGGAGCCATGCAAACACAACCAGACCGAAGGCTTCTCTCGCTGCGGCTCTCCAGCACTGCCGCCATGTGGCTACCAGAATGATTGCGAGTAGACCGAAACCAATCAGCCCTGTTTCTGACAGCGACACGACGTACGTGTTGTGAGGATGTGAAGCGACATACCCCCTCCACTCAGGATCCGTGGACTTGTCGCTCCGCACAACCGCCTTGCTCGTATCGCGAAGTACATCGTCCTGCGCAATGAGTACCGAGAATCCGCCAGCCCCGACCCCCTGAACTGGGGCTGCTGTCCAGTAGACCAGCGCACGCTGATTCCAGAGCAATCGGATCATTTGATACCCAGCCGGGTTCCCCGTCTCAATGAACTTCGTAATCCCATACCGTGTGTGGGCATAGATTTTCGTTGCGATCCCACAAAGCAGCGGCCAGGATGCGAGGATCAGAAGCGGCACAGACGCGGCGCATATGAGAACCCACCGCCGATACGCCGGTCTGCGAATCCAGATCACTGGGACCACCACGCCACTCGCGGCGATCGTGGCCAGCCATGCAGCCCGCCCACCGGCCGCAACCAGGCCCAGCGTGGCCAGGCAGAATCCAAGACCGGCCGCAATCCGCCACCAGCCACGCCCGAACATCATGACGCCGAGCCACCCATACAGGCCGATGAGCGACCACAGTCCGGCGTACGGCTCGTGGGTCATCAGCCCGCCAGCACGCTCAGCGAATCGGGCTGTCTCTGAGTACTCAACGGCAACCTCCACCAATTGAGATACATTGAGAACCGCGACTCCGCAGAGCGCGCACATGGCGAGCCACAGTCGTTGATCGATGACCGGCCACACGAGCACAGGGAGAATCAGCCAACGCAGCGCTCGCACGTGCTCAAGGCCGTACCAGGGCGCGGGGGACCACAACACAGTGACCGCCCACCACAGCACCAAACCGACGCTCGCAACCATGACCGGTCGCCGCATCAAGGACCAGCACATGGCACCAGTGCAGTGCAGGCGAAGAATCGCATAGATCAACAGAACAACAAGTGCAATCGTGGCCCCAGCAGTCGTAACAGGAAGCAGACCGATGCAGACACCAGCCATGATCGCCTGAACCGAATGCCCAATGTGATCCGCTCGCTCGGCCGTCTCAAGATCGCCGGGGGAAACATCTGCGTCGGAGCGGGGCGCGGCGGAAGTCATGCGACCGAGGCTCGTTCACTCGCGGAACTCAGAATCGCAGAGAAGACCACGACATTGATTCCAATCAGGATTCCGACAAGCGCCGCGAGAGCCCAGATGATGACAATTGGAACCGGCCTGGAAACGGTTCCAAGAACAACGCCTGATTCAACAACTGATACGGGAGTCGAAAGCTCTCTGAGCTCGACAAGCTCCTGGAGCTGCCTCCTCGTCACCTCATTACCGATAGCGATGCTCGCCGCCACCCCGGAACCGAGTACTTCGGCAGTGCTCGCGCCCAACTCCGCTTCCCGCACATCGAATCCTCGTACAACCGGCTCTGCGAGCAGACGCTGCTCGGCCGCCGAGCACGCGACGCGCTGCGCCGCGATCTCCTGCTGCAACGTCGCTATTCGAATGTCGAGCGTCGCCAGTTTGACGGGCAGCTCGATGGTCAACTCCGTCAGCACCTGAAACCGCTCGCCAATCCATCTTGAATGGCGATCGTCCAAACTCTCCATCGCAAGCACAAGCAAATCGGCCGAAGCTGGCGATTCTGCTGTTCGAGACTCCTGATCGAGCACACCCGCAGTTTCGTGTGCTCCAGCAATCAACACATCCAGTTGATCGATGCGATCTTTCAGAGTCGCTTGAGACTTCAACAACGTTTCTCTACTCACACGACCTGCTTCCAAGGCGGCTTCATGGCTTTGCAAGGTGGCTTCAGCCTCGGCCTTTGCTTGCTCCAGCCCTGCGCGAGCCTCGGCAACCAGTACGTCATCCTTGAGCCGCTCTTGATTCGCTTCAGCCAGCCGTTGACGCCGCAACGTCTCGGCCCCCTCCGCCAACAATCTGGAATCGGCTTCAAGCAGGTCAAGCTTGTACTGCCCCCGCTCAATCTCGCCGTCGACGCGGGCACGATCTCGCGCTGCGATGGGATTGACCAGCGAGACAAAGGATCTGGCGACCCCATCCAGAATGGCGGCCGCCTCATCAACCTTCTGAAGCGGAACCTCACTCGTGATGAGGACCAACTCGGTCCCCGCGATCGACACCTTCAACTTCAGATCCTCTCTGGGTTTCTCGCCATGCGCTGCCAACTTCTCATTGAACTCGGCGAGAACGGATGCCATAGACCACTCGATGCCCGATGCAAGGCCCTCTATCCCTTCGATCGTCGGAACAAGTTCCCACCGCCAGCGATCATGATCAAGCACGCGCCGCGGCACTTGTCCAAGTTCGACTGCGACATGAATCTCCTGCTTCTCCCCGTCCACGACGTTCCCGACTGGAATCGAAATCAGGACAGTCAGAACCATCGCGACCATGACAATCCACCATCGCCTCCTGATGGCCACGATCACCGCAAGCATGTTCACGCCGGCCGCCTGATCACCCCAATCCTGCTGCAAGTTACTCATCGTCACGCTGCATCCTTTGAACTCGTCCGCCACACGGCGTGAGCTGATCAATTACACACGTACCACCCAATGATCGAGGAATCCACCCAACACCTGCGACCTCCATACCCGTGAAAACCGACCACAAGATACCGTTTCGCCGAATCGAGCACCGCCATGACGGTGATGCCCCCTCATGCCACATGAGACGACCGTTGGGGCGAAAGCAAGGCCAACTCAGCCTGGAGCGTCCGAGCCCGAGCTTCCGGTGACCACAGCCTGCGGACCGACTCTTGTCCCGCCGCCCCCATCCTCGCTCTCAACTCCGGATCAGATGCGAGCCCATCCATTGCCTCGGCCAAGGCGTCAATATCGGTCGGGTCAACAAGGATCCCGACTTCGCCATCCGCCACGACATCAGGAATCGCCTGCCAACGAGCGCCGATCGCGGGCAATCCCGATGCGGCCGCCTCAATATAGCCCATGCCAAATGAATCGAGGGTTGACACGAGAACAAATGCATCTGACCGGTTGCGAAGTTCCTGAAGTTGATCCGTGTTGAGCCAACCGGCAAACTCGATGCGATTCTGGTGCCCCAGCGTATTGGCGAGGTTCTCCAACGCTGGCCGCTGGGGGCCGTCGCCAGCGATAACGATCCGAATCGGCTGCCTGCATCGGGCGGCCGCCCGGATCAGTCGATCCGCGCCCTTGCCATCGACGAGCCTGCAGGCAGTGAAGAAGACACACTCTTCCAGACCTGAAGATGCCAATGGCAGTTCGGATCGAGAGACCAACCCATCCTCAACCACGTTTGGTATGGCCACGGCTTCTTTCCTGATCCCCACTTCCGCCAGCCGCTGCGTCCACCACGGAACGACCACCGCAAACTTGGTAGCGGGAAGGGTCATCAACCGAAATGCGGCGCGGCGCCATGGCCTGTCAAGCCACCAATCCACCGTGGGGCAATGGAGATGCCACAGCACAGGAATACCGAGCATGCGGCACAGTGCCGCCACACCAGCGATCCGCACCATTGACGGAACCGCTCCACTGTGTACCCATGCAACATCTGGCCGAAATCCAAATCGGCACCGAATCAACCGAGGCAACGCGCAAAGCCAAGGAATCACCTTCCCCCATCGCGATCCGCTGTCATGGGTCGGAATGAACCTCCACTCAATCTCGCCAACACTCAAAGCGGTCAAGAAGCCCTGAATTGCAGTGGCCATACCCCCAAATGGGCTCTCGGGGGTCGTGCCCATCACAACGACTCGAAGCGAACGCGGTGGCTTGCTCATGGTCTGGTCACCTCACATCCACGAGCGCGTACAAGAGGGCCTGGTCCAAGCCAGCGATTTCGCAAGCGAGAAACTCCGGCATTCTAAGGTTTCCGCCGCCATGAAGTCATCAACAGGCTCACCATCCCGGCGACCACCAGCGCCAGCATGGTCGATGGGATCACCGATCCAATGGCGTGCCCAGCCAGAACTGCATGCGTCAGGTAGATACCGGCCGAGAGCAAACCAATGCCAAGGATCGTGGAACCCGTGGCAAGCCATGCCGCAGCCCACGTGCCCAGCACCAGCACGATTGCCACCCCAACGAGGATCGCAGCAGGTGCCCCTACTCCTGCTGCAAGATCGATCCAGTCGACCTCGATGGCCCGTAACTCCACATCTTCGTTCATCCGCCGTGCGAGACCATATTGAACGCTGGCACGGCCAGGTCCAACGGACCACAACAGCATTGGATCACTTCCAAGTTCGGCAATAGCGGGCTCGGCTATGGCGCTTCGATTGACGTCCCCGTTGAGCATCCGCTGGAGTTTGCGAAACTGATGTGGGGAAGCGTTCACGAGGTAGGTCGCGACTCCGATCGCCGCAATCACCAGAGTCAATTGCGCCACGCCGCCCAACCACCACACCACAACGGTCGAGTTCCCGCGATGAGCCGACTTGAGAGAGATCTGCCCTCGAAGTAAGACAACCACGGTTGCACATGAGAGCAGCACCGGAGCAACCAACCCGAAGCGAGTCCCCAGCATGATGGACGCGATGCACGCCAAGCTGCAAGGGACAAGCATCACCTTCGATCGCGTGAAACCCAACCACAACAGCGGCGGAATCGCCACCGCAAGCGCCAAGCCTGTTTCATTCTGGCCAATCAGGAGCCCGGAACTCCCAACGCCCCACCAGTATGTCTGGCGTCCAATATTCAACATCGCAGGAACAATCACGAGCAGCGCCACAATCACCGTGAGCCATGCCACGACCAGCAGAATGGTGCCCGATCGCACGACACCTCGTCGAACAGCGTCGAGTATTGCCAACAAGAGGATTGGACCGAACGACACCCGAACGAGCCACTGCACTTCAGCGACGAGCAGCAGCGGATCCCACCCCCACAAAAAGCCACGCATCACCGCGAACACCGAGACCAGCATCACAAGTACGATCGCAACCAGCGTTGGCCAACTCCACCTGGTTCGAAGAACCAGCGTGGAAAGCGCGAGCAGGCAGATACCGCCCCGAATCACAGGCCCTAGGTGAACGCCCCCCGTCATCAAATCGTCTGCCGTTGCAGCGACAGCAGCATCCCCGATGCTGGCGAAAAGAATCGACGGAAGAATCAGCGTTGAGAGCCAATCAGTGACCGAAGTTGAACGTCTACACATTGGTCATCCGATCACGAGCGGCAGACCTCCACGCACGCATCCCCTTCACCAAACCCTCACGTTGGATCCCGTGTCTCAACAGTGCGAATGCATCGAGCGCCTGCCGCCATCGGGTCTCCAGGCCGCCGGGATCTGTCCCGTCGCCATCGATGTCATACCCCACCGACCTCGCCATGGGCGCCGTGATCTCTTCAATACGAGCAATCGTGCGCGCAGCGAATGTCTCACGCCACTTGCCACTGTTTCCGCCAACGATTTCGGTGCGGCCGCGAGTGTCACCGAGGTTCTCGGAGGGTGCCTCGAGCGACAACACCGCTTCGTCAAAGGGAAGATCAAGAAATGACAGCGTTCCTCGAAGCACAGTTTCAGGGTTCAGGCACAAATCTTCATAACGCACCCGATGGTACTGCTCGGCATGCGCTTGACCCCACTGCTCAGCACGCGCCACGCAACGCTTCCATCGAAGCGCCCCACGGATGGGATCCTTACCCCACGCAAGCCGCGCAGAGCGGACCTGATCGCGAGGGTCCCGGACGATGTGCACCACTCGCATGGCTGGGTCGAGGTCATGCAGCGACTCCAGGCGGGCGACATGCGAGGGGGACTTGTCCCCGACCATGACCTCGGGCCGCTCAGAAGCGCCAAGGGCTTCACGAAGAAACCACTCGAGGCACGCCCCAAGCGTCGTGCCAGCCGATATCCCACGTGATACAGACGGCACCGGCACAGATCGTCGCTGCGATGTGAATTGGTATACCGAGGTCGAGACGATTCGATCGAAGTGACAGAGGTCCTGGCCGGTCATCGGGTGACTGCCCGGACCGATTTCGGTCCGCAGGCGCGGTATCCACACAGCCTCGATGACTGGCATGGCGATCTGGCCATGCCGATTCAGGAGATCCCGCAACAACTTCGTACCACTCCGAGGAAGACCCACCAGGAAGAGAAGGCCATGTCGACGGCCTGGCACAACGGAACTTCGCTGAAGATTGTCTGATTCGGCTGCTTGTGAAGGCTGGCCAGGTTCCCGCATCATGCGTCGCTCCCGATGAGTACCATGCATGGCCCCGACTCTTCACCGTTTCCCGACAACCAAGAGGGGGAACTTCTTCTGGGGCGTCCATGGTATCAGGATCAATCCAGTGATGTGATTGCAGTATCGGCGGCTCATGGCGAGGAGCTTGAGACCTGCAACCAGTCCGTGAACTGGAGGAGGATGTCCCAACAATGCGATCGAAGATTCTCGCGATCGGCGGACATGGCACATCGGCTGCTATTGCAACGCTTGCAATGATGCTCTACGCCCGTCATCTGCCCATCGCAGAATTCGGTCTCTACGCCACGGCATTCGCAATTACGACAGTTGGCATGATTCTCGCTCCGGGTGGTCTGCCCGACTATCTGCTGAGACTCGCTTCTCATGAACAGGGGAGCGCCAGATCTGCCGCACGAAAGCTCTTTGGGGCCGCCACGCTTTCCACCGCCGGCTCGCTGCTCCTTGTCCTCATACTCATTTCAATCTTCATACGACAGCAGTACGTATTGCTCTTGCTCGCCTCGAGCGTCCTGCTTGCGACGCCCACGCAGATGCTCGCTGCAGCCTGCCGAATCGAGGATCGTTTCACGTACGTCGCGGCGCTGCTCCCAATTCCCAACGCCGTCAGACTGGGCGTCGCCATCGCAGCCATGGCAGCCTCGTTGGATCTGGCAGAGATTTGCGTCGCAACGGCCATCGCAAGCACTGCGCTCGCGCTGGTCATGGCGGTGATTCTGGCGTGGCCTTCGTCCCGCCCGAGTGCAGTCACCTTTGCCGAGCCTCTACGAACCGCCTCTCCATACCTCCGAGCCAACGCCCTCTCCGCAGCCGCAAAGAACCTCCCAGTTCCGATTCTCAACGTGCTGATCGGGCCTGGCGCCGCAGCCGTTTTCTATTCGGCAAGCATGCTTCCTCGGCGGTCAAGCCTCATCGGCAATGCTGTCGCCGACACCGCCAGCCTGCCGAGATTGATGCGAGCTGCATCCGAGAGCGACGTCGCCTTTCTCGCTCAGTCGAGAGCGCTGATCTTGCACATGTCACTGCTGGGAATCGCGGTTGCCCTTGGCATTGCTGCGCTTGGGGTTCCCGTGCTCTGGTACATGCAGTACCTCTTCGCCATGCCACTCCTGTTTATTCTGTGCCTTCTCATTCCAATTCAGTTCGTGAACCTGGCATTCTCATCCGTATTGAAACACGGGCACACTGCTCGGGGGCGTTCAGGTGATTTGCTGGTCGCACTGATCGTCACAGGCGCTTTCCTCATCGCACTGGCACCCCCACTTGGCATCTCCGGAGCAATCATCGCCGTCGCAACCGCAGAACTGACACTACTCGGGCGGTACGTGCTTCGCTTCAAGCAATTCGCTGCCAAGGACAGCCGTGGTTCAGTCCCGCCTGCCGATGACGAGCCAGACGTAACGGACTGACACCGGCTGTGGTCGCTCAACTACAGCCCGCACGGCGCTCTCAGTAGTCGCCACGCACCCACGCCTGCTCACTCCGCACACGATCCGTAAGGTCACCGTTGACGCCTTTGAAGTACGCCGACATCCACCGCCGCGTCTCGTCCTCAAGTGGCGGCGGTTTGAACGACTTCCGGTTCGCCTTGTCAAACCATCTTGTTGTCCGAGCGATTCGGGCTGGCCCGATCACGCGACGCAACGGCGCTTTGACCCACTGCGGCACGAGCGGCTGCAAACGCATCGCCTTCGCCAATAGAGGGAATCGCGCCCGACCTCCGGCGTTGACATGCCGACTGGCAATGTCTTCACTCGAGAAGTCTTCGACCGAGAGGTCGAGCTGAGCAAACAGATCCGAGGTCGCAGCGGCCCAATCCTCAAAGAGGTCCTCTGCGACAATCACACAATGCCGATGCTCGCCGAAGTACTGGTCTACCAGGTCAATGTGATCGCGGTAGTGACCATTGAACAGATAGCCGTGCCGGCGAGAACCCTCAAGCTCATCAACCTGATCGCGGCCTCGTGCTCTCGCCGATTCAATCGCCTGCTCAAGAGTTGTCGATTGCTCTTCGCCCCGCATTCGGTTGTACCAGTACGCCGATCGAGCACGAGCAATTGGATTTCGAATCACCGTGACTGCCACAAGATCATCGGAAATCCGGCTGCCCTTCTCCAAACCCTCGGCATGACGGAAGAGCTCGATGTCCTTGCCGAGCCAGATCTCATGGTCTTCGGCATCTCCAAAGTACTTCCATGCCGCCCATTCTGGCGGCCTGCCGCGCTCACCGCTATCTGAGAGCCACACAGTCTCTGAGTAGGCCGAAGTTGCCACGGCGGGATGGCAGGCCATCAGCGACACGAGCCCGGTGGTTCCCGCCTTTTGCGATCCCACAATCAGCAAGGCCAGGCGAT
Source organism: uncultured Isosphaeraceae bacterium (assembly GCA_964598425.1). Classification (GTDB taxonomy): domain Bacteria; phylum Planctomycetota; class Phycisphaerae; order Phycisphaerales; family SM1A02; genus UBA12567. The sequence goes on from CAZRBV010000009.1 coordinate 18,596, forward strand.
TGCTGAGCGAAGCCTCGGAACGTGTGGCGGCGGGATCCATGATCGACACGAACTGCTCCAAAAAGAAACACCCCGGCGGGTAGTCCTGCCAGCGGTTCAGATCTTTCGATCTGATGCGAGCAAGATACCTGCCGGGGCGGTATCACGAAGCAAATCGGCTCAGTGCAGAAGCACGTCGTCTGCGCTCGCAGCCTTCATCCAATCAGCTGCGAGGACGTCAAAGGCATCGCGAATCACGATCCAGTACCGATCGACGTCAGTCTTGAACCAACACACATCGGCTCTGCCGTCACCGTTGTAATCGGCAATCCGACCAAGTGAGTAGGGGTAGGATCCACCGATCCAGCCACCACCGCCCGGAGCATTGACCAACCCGTCGCGGAGAGCGAGCCAGTGATTCCCGGTATCGGTGTTGCAATACAAGAGGTCGGCATTGCCATCGCCGTTGAAGTCATCGCACGCAACGATATTCCAGCCTTCCAAACCACTTGAGACGTAGGCGCCTCCAGCTGGATTCAGACCATCTTTCAGCGCCATCCAGTGCCGACCACTGTTCGTATCGTGGTAGAGAAGATCGGAGTTGCCGTCGCCGTTGAAGTCAGCAACAAACTCAAGATCCCAACCTGCCAACCCGCTGCTGATATAGCCGCCCGAATCAATGTGGCCGGTATTGTCCATCAAGTCGACCCAGTGACGATTGTCCGACTCCGTATGCCAGATGATGTCATCGGCGCCGTCGGCGTTGAAATCCGCAATGCCCCACGGCATTGCTGAGGTGTCGCCGACACCGGCATCGATGAAGAACCCATCAAGTACTCCGAATCCATTGCGAAGTGCGATCCACCATCGGTCGTTGTTGGTGTTGAACCACAACATGTCGGTCTTGCCGTCACCATTGAAGTCGCCAGTCTGATGGAGTTCCCACCCAGCAATATTGCTTGAGATCCAGCCACCACCCAGCGAGTGATTCAGCACACCATTCTTCAAGGCAACCCAGTATCGTTGGCTCGCGGACGCCCAGAAAAGCACATCGGTCTTGCTATCACCATTGAAGTCGCCGACGGAGTGAATTGTCCACCCGGCAAGCCCAGAGCTGACATAGCCCGATGAATCTACAACCGTTCCGGTGCGAAGCTGGACCAAGTCCTTGCCCGTGCTGTACTCGTGGAACAGCGAATCGGCATTGCCGTCGCCATTGAAGTCGGCCCCGCGGGCGAGCGGCATCACAGCCAACTGCTCAAATGTCTGATCGGTTGCGAGCGTTGTAGAGCCGGAACCATTTCGCCACTGCACGCTGATCGTGCCACTCACAGTCTCGCCGATACCAACAACAAACTGCCCAAGGAGCACCTTGTCATCGGGTGAGGCTGAACCATCACCCTGAGGATCATCTGGTGACACCAGCCACATCCCGTTATTCGCTTGCAGGCTTCCCCCGGCATTGAAATTGGCAAAGTTAATCCCGGTTCTGAGAAGTTCATTGTTCGTCGAATCCTCGTACCCGATCGTCACCCAGGAATCTGCCCGAAGGGAGGGGAAGGCCAGGTACAAGGATGCATTGATTTCGTTGGCAGTGTTACTACCTTGAGCGCACTGATAGAAACCAGCGTCGTCAGTCGTCGCAATTGTCAACAGATTCTCGGATGTCCCGGCCACGCCATTGACGTGATCCGAGTCTCTGCTGAAGACAGCGTAGAGGCGAACTGCCATCAGCACCCTGCCCTCAGGGTCTGGCGTTACCCAGTCATTTTGCGTGACCTGCGACACTGTGGTATCCAGCCCCACATAACTCGCGGAAGCCGTATTCGTCAGGCCTGCAATCAGACCTGCCGCAAGACCACACACCGTGGCCGGACGGCCCAGGCCGGATTTGGCCAAACCGAGTCGCGTTGAATTCATAAAAAATACTCCTGAAGACTGATTTGCTGTCTGAGGTCTCTATCGTCCCCCGCACGGGATGGACGGAACACGCGCCACCGAAAGGTCAGTAACTATGCAATCCGCGGAAGAAACCCACCCATGGCTCTCGGTGGCACCAATTCACCTCATCGGCAGCTTCGCCCATCCACATACTACGATGAAACTGCCGATGTGTGCTCAATCCAAGGCATTTTGCTCAGCTTGGTGGTGGATCGGGGTCGGGGACATTGGGGTCTGGTTCTGCACCCGGATGGCTCGTTGCTGACCCGCGTTCGGACCAGTCCGGCGGCGGACCGGCTTGATCGTCGCCCGGATCGGGCTTCTCAGGGGTGAGATCCTGATTCTCCAGGCCGGCGTCCGGGGGCGGTTGTACCGGGTCATCATCGCGTGGGGCTGGGAACGGCGGATTCCAGCCCGGCGGGGGGTCGGGGAGCGGATATCGACCACCGTTGACCGCAGCACATCGATCAGGGCCGAGCCTCTCGCAGATGGCTGCCAGATACTCGCGTTCCAGCCCGCGGACGGCCAGAAGGGCCTCTACGCGGGGCAGATCCAGCGATTCAGACGAGACATCCTCGCCAACCCGTCGCTGCATAGGGGCCAGCCACCGCTTTCCGAATCCATCTCGGATGGCTTTCAAGAGTCTCTCGCGGAGCGGCATCCGGGCGATGCCGTACTGACGCTCCAAGTCAACCAACCAGTCGCGGTCGACCTCAGGCGTCTCGGCGTCACCGCAGGCAGATGCCACCATTCGCTCGACCGTGTCCCGCCGGAACACCTGCGGGTAGCCAGCGGCAAGGGCCGCCTCCCTGAACGCGCTCCCCGCCTCGGGCGGCATGAGAACCGCGATCTCCTCGATCGCACGATCATTGACCAATCGCACTCGTCCTCTCGCATCGATCTCGGCTGTTCCCATCCGCAGCGCCTCATCGTGCTTTCCAGTCATGATCAAGTCGATCAGAACGGGCACACCTGTCACATCGAACGAATACCGGTTCAGGAGGGCCGAATCGATGTCGTGCTGCCACTTCGCAACACGATCATGGAATGCCGGTCCGAAAGCGCCCGCGTCCACCAGCAGCGGATCCAGATTCGTCTGTTCTCCAGGAAATCGGCCTCCTCGCAATCGAGTTGCCCGGTGGTTGGACTTCCAGAAAGACTCAAATGCCTGTTGCTGGGGTGGCGTCATCATCGATCCCATCGAGCGGACAAGCTCTCCGAATTGCTGGTCCAGCTCGGCCCGAGCGTCACTGAAGATGCGCATTGAATCGACGAACGAAGCCGCGTCGGTAGCCTCGATCTCACCAGCAATCCGCTCGTTGAGTAATCGCACCCCCGCTTCAAAATCGTTGAGCAGGAGCGAAATGACCTCCTGCTGCGCAGCGTCGTCGATGCCCGCGATATCGAGGATCGCCTGGGTGTCGCGGACCGCCAGAGGCGGTACAAGGCCGCCAGTATCCGCTGACACCACTCCAACGATGAACAGACAGGTCAGCACTGAGCCCCAGAGGCATCTCAAGTCAGATGTCATGAAAGCAGCTCCAATCGATCGTGGTGGCCCCCCTGACGGCACTTTCACGCCACGTACACGCATGTTGATCCTTCTTGACCACCGCAGCAGTACGGATCACTTTATTATACTGATCGATTGCCTTGGGACACCGATCTACCTGTTGCGTTCGCGCCACGTGATCCTCTTACGGGGACAACCACATGATCACTCGTCCGTTCAGTTCCGCAACGAAGCCAGCGGCCTCGCTGACGCTGCCTTATCTCGTTCTGAACACCGCTACGACGGCAGGGGTCGGGTTGTTTGCCTATTGGCTCTGGGTTGGGCCGATTTCAAAGATGCCCTTCGACGCCTATGGCGGCACTCTCGCAGCCGGATCAGTTATCACCGGAATCTGCCTGGGAGTTCTTGGGCCGGGCTCATTCAGCCGTGGACTTGGGCTCCTCCAGATTTTGAGGCACGCTCTCGGAAGTGCTGCATTGGCATTCACCATCATATTTGTCACATTGGCCCTGACAAAGCGAGCCATCGATGTCTCGCGTGCCTGGCTCCTGATCTGGGCTGCTGGCACCGGCGTATCCGTTGTCATTGCCCGGCTTGCCTTGATTGCATTGCTTCGCATACTCCGAAACCATGGATTCAACTGTAAAGAAGTCGTCATCGTAGGTTTCGGGCCGGTGTGCCGCGCCATGATTGACCGCGTAACCGCGGCGAGCTGGTCAGGATTTTATGTCAGCGCTATCTACGACAACCGGCGGCGACATGGTGAGTCCTACGAGGGCATTCCAATCTTGCAGGGGATTGATTCGTTGCCTGAAAAGATCGAAGATGGGCATGTTCAAGAAGTGTGGATTGCACTTCCCCTGAAAGCTGAGAGTCTTATTCAACGAACCGTGGACGTTGTAGGCGAAACGACTGCCACCATTCGGTTCATCCCGGACGCATTCGCGATGCGGCTCCACCAGCACCGCGTCAGCGAGATTCACGGATTCCCGATGTTCGACCTCTCAGCAAGTCGAATCGTCGGATTCAACAGACTGGTCAAGGAAGTCCTCGATCGCACGGTCGCCGCGGTTTTCCTCCTGCTGGGCGGACCTGTCTATCTGCTTATTGCGTTGTTGGTCAAGCTCTCGTCTCCGGGGCCCGTGTTCTTCCGTCAGCAGCGTCACGGATGGGACGGGAAACTCGTAACCATCTACAAGTTTCGCACCATGCGGGTGCATGAGACTCCAAAGGACCGACCAGATCAGGTCGGGCGGAAGGATCCGCGGGTCACGAAGATCGGCAGCTTCCTTCGGCGAACGAGTCTCGACGAGATTCCGCAGTTCATCAACGTCCTCCAGGGCCGCATGTCGATCGTCGGTCCAAGACCCCACCCGATCGAACTCAACGACGCCTTCCGAACCCGCATCCGCCAATACATGCGGCGGCACAAGGTCAAGCCCGGGATCACCGGACTCGCGCAAGTCTCCGGCTGGCGAGGCGAGACCGACTCGCTGCAGAAGATGCGTAAGCGCGTGCAGTACGATCTCTACTACATCGAGAATTGGTCACTCGGAATGGACGTTCGGATCATGGGCCTCACGCTGTTGAAGGGCTTCGTGCATCCCAACGCATTCTAGCGGCGCCGCGTCACAGCCACGTTGATGGCGAACGCTGCAATTCAAGTCGCCTATTCCTTTTCGCCGCCACTCGACTCGCTTCCCCCTGCGGCTGAGCCACCCTCAGACTCTCCCCTGTCTTCGGCTGCCCCCCCATGCAGCAACCCGCCAATCCCGTCACCGATTCCCTTGAGGCCATCACCCACGCCCTTCAGGCCGTCGTTGAGTTCGCGATTGACGCCGGTGAGTACGCTGCCGAGCTTCCGTCCGACGCCGGTCTCATCCAGAATCGGGATGTTCTCAAGCGCGGTGGCGACCGTACCGACCGCCGCGCCGCTCAGTCCCTGAATCGGATTCTCCGCGATGTGCTGCATGAGAACACCCAGCATCATCGAAATGAGCTGGTGCGCCAGTTGGTCACCGTCGGTCTTCGTGCCGAGCGTGTGCAGTTCCAACCGCGGAATCTTCGTGTCGAGATGCCCGCCAGCGATATTGACGATGCTCCCGGACGCGGTGAGGTGGATGTCCTCCATGATCAACGTCTTGATATTGAAGTCAACCGGATCGCTCGTATCATCAGGTGTCGCCGTGTTGGCATCCACGTTCTTGACGATGATCGACGCGTTCAATCGATCGTCGATCTGCTCGAGATCCACCGTCAGTCCCTTGATATGAACGAGCGGTATCTCGATGTCGCTGCTGAGGAGCGTCCCGAGATTGGCCTCGATGCGGGCATCCTTCACTTCGATGAAATTCGGTCGCTTGAATCCGGGGGGATTCGCGATCGTCAGGTTCTGCAATCCAGAGCCTGCTGTAAACACCGCCATGTGAACCGAAGACACCGATGTCGGCACGCCAAGTACCGCCGACCCTTCACGATCAATGACGCTTCGGGTAATCACATCAATCGCGATGTACGCAATCACAACCAGGAGGATCAGCACCAGAACAGCGCCAATCAGAATCCGCCAGATGAGTTTCATTCGATTCCTCCCTGTCGCGCGTGGAACGGGCAGGCTATCGACTTGGCTCAGCCGTGTCAGCAGGGCCCCCACCCGGCCAGCACGATCAGCAGGTCATCGGTGCCGACCAGATCGTCACCGGTGAAATCCGCCGGGCAATCAACACAGAGCCCCCACACGCCAATCACGGCAAGCAGATCATCCGCGCCGACAACCCCATCGCCCGAAAGGTCGGCCACGCAGTCGTCGCCCGGGCCGAGGGTGCCGTCTTCGTGAACATTCTGCGCATAGATCGCCGCCGACGCACTTCGCTCATCCGACCAGCAGAACACCCGCTGCCCGGCCAGAGAAGCCGATGCCAGATCGGCTTTCCCGCCATCGCCGTTGCCGACGTCCGCTGGGCCCCACGGGACCGCCCCACTGGAATCGCTCGCCACTGCACGTACCGTGTCCGCGCCAAGCGTCGAAGCGCGAATCCATCCTGCCACGATGAGCTCGCCAAGTTGCTCGGCCTAGAGATCCAGGATCGAGAACTGCGATGACGGCGCAACGACCTGGATGCCCATGCCGCCCCACAGGGACTGCCCATCGCCATCAAACCGGTTCATCTGCACGCCTGCGGAGGACTGCAATGAGTCCTGACGCACCCAGTACACCGTCGTTTCGCCGCTCTCCGGATCAAACGACGCCGACGGACTGACGTGAACCATTGATGACTCGTTGGTCACCGCCACGCCATTGCTCCCCCACAGCACCGCGCCGCCACCGTCAATACGCTGCAGCCTCGCCATCAGGGGCGAGACTCCGTACCACGAAAACACGCCGCCGCCGGTGTCGTCCGGAATGAACTCAGGGAAGGCACCAAACTGCAGCGACCCGGAGGTAAAGACGTCTCTGGGCGCCAATCCCCACGTTGCAGAACCGCCCGCACTGATCCGCTGCGCCTTGAGCGTCTTGGCGCCTTGAAAGCTGGTGTAGTGCACAAAGGACGCCACAACGCCGCCATCCGTAGATGGTGTGATATCCGAGACGATCAGTGTTCCCGAGACCGAAATCACAGTCTCGGTGAGCCACACAAGGCTGCCACTTTCATCAACGCGTTGAAAATGTGACTCCGTATCCTGAAGCCATCCCACAACGACATCGCCATCTGTCGTGCCGCTGATCTGGGCCTGACCGAGATATGCCCCGCTTCCCGATGCAAAGTCATGAGCCCACAGGATTGAGCCGTCGTGATCAACGAGCGCGGCGCCTACGCTGGAAGCACCGACCCAGGCAATCGCGGCTCGCCCCGATGTGTCCACCGCCAGGTCGTAGTCCTGCACCCATGAGAGCGATTGGTCCTCAATCAGCACCGGCGCGGTCCACACAGGATCGCCCGCAGCGTCGAGTCGCTGCAGCCGAATGTCGTAGCCGCTTTCGGAATCGAACCACGCGATCCACGACGAGCCGTCGGCGCCGGTCGCCGCGTGGCTTATGACACAGCCGCCCTCGTCACCAGACACGAGCGTGTTGGTGGCAGGGTCAGCAGACCACGCCGCGGCCACGGGGGCTGCGGCTGCAAGGAGCGTGAGAACGCACGAGGAGCCGCTGATACATCGAGAGTGTGCCATAGCCCTCACGCTACACCGGAGCCCCGCCCGAAGGAAGCACTTCCTTCCAAGGAGGCCGCGTCGAGGTTCTCGGAAGGTCCAACGGCGATCCCCATGGGGGTCAAGCCGAGGGCTTGACCCCCTGCGCCTGCGTGATACACTTCTCGCCTTACCAGTTGGGGCGGTAGCTCAATTGGTTAGAGTCCCGGCCTGTCGAGCCGGTGGTTGCGGGTTCGAGTCCCGTCCGCCTCGTTCACTCCAGAAGGAGAAGCACTTCGTGCTTCTCCTTCTTCCGTTCACAAGTCGGTGATCCGCCCCAGAGGGCGGATCCGGTCCGCCTGCGGCGGACCACGGGTGCCGTGGTCAATTGCCCGCCTCACGGCGGGCAACAGTGCGAGTCCCGTCCGCCTCGTTCACTCCAGAAGGAGAAGCACTTCGTGCTTCTCCTTCTTCCGTTCACAAGTCGGTGATCCGCCCCAGAGGGCGGATCCGGTCCGCCTGCGGCGGACCACGGGTGCCGTGGTCAATTGCCCGCCTCACGGCGGGCAACAGTGCGAGTCCCGTCCGCCTCGCCATCGCCACGCGGACTACTCGCAACTCCCCCACACGCCAAGAACCATCAACATGTCATCGATGCCAACAACGCCGTCGGCGTCCAGATCCTGAGGGCAACCGGAACACGGCCCCCATTTGTCGAGGATGGTGAGCAGGTCGGTGATGTCGATGAGGCCGTCGGCGTTGAAGTCCTCTGCGCAGAAGTCTTCGCCGACATCAAAGACGTACGCAGCACCAGCATTGGTCGCGGCCTCGTCGCTGTAGGCCGCGCCGACCAGAACCGTTTCGCCAGCGATTGCAACCACGGCGAATCGGTCATAGGGGGCGGCATCGCTTGCCTTGAGCTTCGCTGCCTGAGCCCAGTCACCGACCGCACGGCGAAAGAGGTAGGCAGCCCCTGCAGAGTCGCCCCCATCGTCGTCACCCCTCGCGGCGATGACAACAATGCCCCCCGAAACACCAACGGAATCTCCGAACAAGTCATTCTGCTCGCCATCACCGGCCGTCAACTTGGCCTGCTGGGTCCACTCACCGCTGCTGCGCTCAAATACGTAGGCCGCGCCAGAGGATCCACCGAGGTCATCGTCGTAGATCGCGCCCGCGAGAATCGTCTCGCCGTCGATGTCCACCGATCCCCCGAAGAAATCGCCCGCGCCTGCATCCGAGGCCGTCAGCCTGACTTCCTCGAACCACATCGCGCCGCTCCGCCGGTACACATAGATGCCTCCGGTATCGAAACCGGCATCGTCAATGCCCGTCGCCCCCACCACGATCACGTCCTCTGAAACTGCCACCGAAGTGCCGAACCTGTCGGAGAGCGTTCCATCGCTTGCCACGAGCTGCGATTCCTCCAGCCATGAGTTGCCGTCGAATCGGTACACGTACACCAGGCCGGTTTCGGTGCCCATCCCGGTGACGCGTGACGCCCCGACCGCGATGGTGTCGCCATCAATGCCGATCGCCCCGCCAAAGAAGTGCTGCGCGCCAAGATCGCTCGGAACAAGCTCGGCCTCATATGACCAGACTCCCCCGGCGTGGCGGTAGACATACACCGAGCCATAGACCTCGGGCGTAGCCCCTTCGATCGCTGCAACCACGGCAACATCTCCGGAGACCGCTACGGACTGGCCGAACCTGTCTGTTGGCTCTCCGGCGGGCGGCAGCAGTTTGGCCTCTGGGCTCCACGCGTTGCCGTCGGAGCGATAGACCCATGAAGCGCCAGCGTCTTCACCGGCCTCATCGTCCTGCGGTGCCGAAATGACGGCGGCGGGCTCGGTCTCTCCAACTACAGCCTCCCCTTCCTGACTGACTGCACGGTCACCAACAACACGTCCGCGTTCTGGGGCGGTGGGCTTTTTCACGAAGTCGAGAGCGTCTCGGTTCTCGTCGACACCACCATCTGCGGCAACACGCCCTATCAGATCCATGGATACTTCGCCGACGAATCAGGCAACACCATCTCATCGGATTGCGAAGCTGGCTGCAACGCAGACATCACCGGAGATGACCAACGCGTCGGGATGGATGACCTCAACCTCGTTCTCGAACTCTGGGGCCGAGATATTCAGGGCGTCGACATCGATGATGACGGCGACATCGGAATCCTTGATCTGCTCCTCCTGCTCGAGGCCTGGGGGCCGTGCGAATAATGGATGCGTGACGCCGACACCATTGCTTTCTCCCGCCGCGTTGCGTGTGCTCTTGCGTTGTGTCCTTCCCCCCCCTCCCCTCCAGGACGCGAAGAACGGCCACAATGCAGAGAGGGGTGACCTCTGCGCAATCAATTGCCCCCGACTGCACAACGACCCCACCGCCAGACCCCGCACATCCCGCCCCGCAAACCAGGATCTTCTGGCATTTCGCGGTTTCTCCCCCGGAACAACAGTACCACTTCGATTGTGGGCCTCCGATGCGACTCGTGGCTGAGCACATCGGAACGGGAGGAATCAAGGAGCACACATTGTGCGACCAGCAACTGTGTTGACCGTGCTCGCCCTGGCCGGACCCCTGCAGGCAGGTGAGCAGAACCTCGTTTCAAATGGATCCTTCGACGACGGCCTCGCATCGTGGTCCGTCAGCGGCGACGTCTCGATCATGGCCGAGGGCGGCTGGTCGTCGCCAGGCTATGCGCAGCTGACGCCGGCCGAAGATGCCAGCGCCGAACTCAGCCGCGTCATCGATGGGCTCAGCCCACACACGCGGTACACCATCGCCGCGCGGGTTCGCACCACCGACCGCCTCGCCCCTCCAATCCTCGGCATCCGCAGCGGCGCCCAGATCGACAAGGCACATGGCTGGGTCGCCACCGGAGACGAAAACCGATGGCTCGAGCGGCGATTCGAAGTCTTCACGAAGGACGATACCACCAGCATCACCGTGTTCCTGCAAGCCTGGCAGACGTCGCTCGACGTCACCATCGACTTCGATGACGTGCGACTCATCGAAGGTCGCATGGACGGCCCTCCACCGGTCGATCCCGGCGAGGAACCGTGGCTGAGCCCACCTGCCATCACGCCTGCCCCTGAGGCTGGAGATGAACTCATCGTCAACGGCACCTTCGCTGATGATGCCGCAGGATGGTCACTGGGTATCAACGCCGAACGCGTCACCGTCGATGGTGCACCCGCCATGCAACTCACTTCCAGTGAACACACCTCCCGATGCGCGCAGCCGGTCTCGCTGACGCTGCCACCTGACACCCAATGGGACATCACCTGCGAAGCCAGAGTCGACCCGGGCGTCATCGCCTCCATGTACATCGAGTCCGCCTCCGGCTTTGGCAACACCGTCGCCATTTCGCAGACCGACTGGACGACGATTTCGCTCCCGATTCAAACAGCGTCCGAGTGGATCGAATCCCCCACCCTCAAGCTTGAGAACTGGAAGAATCAGCCCGGCCGCGCCTGGTTCCGCAATGTCTCATGGGCCGCCGCCGGTACCGAATGGTCCCCGACCACGTCGATCGATCCGGAACCGCAACTCGCCCCGCTCAACGAGACCTTCGACAACGGACTCGACACCACCCGATGGCTCCTCTCGAACAAGGCGTGGGGCGGCGACAACGGCGGCGTCACGCCGCAGAACGTCTCGATTGTCGATGACACCGACAACGGCCTTGCCATCCGGGCACTGCGGCTCGAAGCGCACGGCGATCTCTATGAAGGCAATGTCGAGGCGAATGGTCGCAGCACCCGCGTCGGCGCGGCGATTGCAACCCGCGAATACTTCGCATCGGGCAGATACACCGTCCGAGCCAAGGTGGCGCCGGTGCTTGGCGCCGTCACCGCATTCTGGCCATTCCACTACATCGACTATCACACCGCCGAAGAAGGGTATTGGCACGAGCCAAATCCACGACGGAACACCGAAATCGACTGGGAGTTCCCGACGGATCTGACCGGGACCGGCGAAGATGCCGCCGCCACGTACGGGCTCGACCCCGAAGCGATTGCATTCACCAATGCTCGCACCAATGCCTGGGGCGGACAGTTTGGCGGCGAAGGCGGCGAACACAAGGGCCGCATCGTGCTGCATGATGCCGACGACAACGTCGTCGATCTCGCGCACGAGTACGCCCTCGGAAACTATCACGACTACACGATCGAGTGGCACAGCGGCGAGATCATCGAAGGCGATGCCGGCGATGCGAGGGAAACCGTTGGGTGCGTCCGGTGGTACTTCGACGATGTACTGGTCGACGAACTGCTCGACACCGAGTTTGGACAAGGCAACGTCCCTTACCGCGGCGCCAGGTTCTGGATCGGCGTGTGGTTTGCCGCCGCCGGATATGGAGGCGAAACGGGATGGGGTGGCACACCGGACTTTGATACTTCCGCCACGTACATCGCATCGGTCTCGATCGAACCGTTCAACGAGCCTCGCGATACCTGGGTCCGCGAAACCGTACCGAATCTGGCATGGGGAACCCCCGCTGACTATCCCGCTGCGACGTGCGCCGCCGACCTCGATGGCAATGCGGTCGTCGATACCTCCGACTTGCTCCTGATGCTGGAACAGTGGGAATCGCACGGAGTCGACGGGCTGCTCGGGCTGCTCGAAGCGTGGGGCGCGTGCGGCTGAGCGGATTGCCGCAGGTATCACACCGACAGCAGTCTGCCTACTGGTTCAGATGGCGCAAATCCATGTCCCCGAACACCACGGGCACGTACCCGAAACTCGTAACCCGGTCGATGAGCGCCCGCCTTGAGAGGTCTTCGGAGGGTTGGCCTGCCTTCAGGGATGGATCCGAAGAACGATCAAAGAGCATACCGACCCATGTCTCGTGGCCAGGAAGCAACCAGTCGGCGAGCAGAAAGCGACCTCGCACCATCGACTTGCTTCCAAAGCGGTCGGGCTTGGCTCTGTAGAGATCCATCCACGTGGGAGCCAACCGATGCAGGATGTCGCTGCATCGCCCCTCACTGCAGAACGTGACACCCGGCGCCGCCCGCTGCATCTGCTGCAGCCACGCGACGCGCTGCCACTCCGGAACGGCGCCGAATGTGAATTCGTCGAGCCCGATGATCGTTGCGCCAGCTTGAATCGCGCCCGAGAGTTCAGCCATCGCGAGTTGGTGCTGAGCTGGGTTCTCCAGATCAAATGGCGCCACCGGAAGCGTGTCCCACGCATCAGTTGTGCGCAACGAATGCCCCCACCACAAGCCCCAATGCCGCCCCGCGTTCGTGTGCACACTCTGCAGGCACTGCGCCGCATTTGACATCGCACCACCGCTCCAGTGCGAGGTAAACCGGAACGGCAGGTTCAGGTTCGGATTGCGGTAGGCCCGGCCCGTCGGCGTCCAGAGCACCGCCCGAGGCGCCTGGGCAAGCGCCTCGTTGAGAATCGGCACGACGGATTGATATCCACCGAGGTCGGGGCGACCAACCGCTGGGGCCCAGCCGAGCGGATTGTGAGGCGACTGATAGTGGGAGAACGCAAGAATGACTCCCCGAACCGGAGCGCCATTTCGAACATACCGCACCCCGCCATACCGCTCATGGAACCACGCGCGGTAGGGCTCCAACGTCTCGATCCACTTGAGCGGATCACTCGATGCGCGAATCGACACCGTGTACGTTCGCTTGGCCCCCGCCGGAATCTGCGCGTCGGCGCGAAGCGGAAAGTCACCCTGTGGAAGGGTTCCACCGAATTGAATCTCGATGCCCCACTCGCCATCCCCCTGAGCCTGCACCGCAAGAGAACACCCGTGCCGATACGCAAGGGCCGGATACTGAAGCGACACACCAATCGCCGCCGTCGTATTCATGACGACAGCAACGGGCGAATACAAGCTTCCCGGCCACGTGCCTTGCATACGCCGGTGCGGCCCATCCTGCGTCAACTCCTGCGGCCAGCCCGATCGGTAGAAATCCATGCACGCGATGTCGGGGCCAAGCGACAGCCGAGGCAGATGCAACCGGCGAAGTGGCTGCGGTTCACGCGCCAGGTTCTCGACCGTCCATGTGATGTCAAGACCACCCTCCACGCCCACGGCCCGGGCAGACACCCGCAGGCCGGAGCCGCCAACAGATCGCGCGCTCGGACGCCACTGCGAAAAGATCGGCACCCCATTCCCTGCCTTGAGCGTCCAACCTTCGGCGTCCGAACCAGTCACGACAGGCGAGACGCCAAGCGAGAGCGATGCGATGATTGATGTCAGAAGTGCCATGAGTTCAGCCGATGGCGACCGCGCCTCCACGCCGTGGATCGCCCCCGGCATCAAGCCGCCCGTCCAAATACACCGCCGCTGCCTGCACGCCTCCGAAATACATGTGCCTCGCTTCAAAGGGATTCACAGCCATCTCGACGCCCCGCGGATGGAATCCGGGCTCATGATCGAAGTGTTTCTCGCCCTCCACCTCTCGAACGTGAAAGCGTGGAGCCCCGACGGCAGCCTTTGCCGACTCTCCTCGCGCCACGATGCCTCGCCAGACCTGCGCAATCGCCGGGGCGATTCGATCGGCTCCCGCGGCGCCGATCGCCACCGAGCACCCGCCGCGCGCAGCCACCATCGGCGTCATGTTTGATGGCAACCTCGCCCCGGGCTCAAGTACGCCCGGGCCGTTGGGAAGAAGTTCAAGTTCGCCCAGCATGTTGTTGAGCATGATTCCTGTGCCTGGAACAACGATGCCGGATCCGTATCCAGTCGACGTCGTAATGCTGCACGCATTGCCATCGCTGTCAACCGCGCAGATCTGCGTTGTCGATGCCGAGGCGCGAAGCAGCCGCTGATCGCGGCGATGCAAAGCGCCGCCCATGACGGCTGCGAGCTCAACTGGCTCGCCCTCGCTTCCCGGTGAAATCTCGGCAAAGCCTGACACCAATTCAAGCAGCGTCTCGCCTCCTATCGTGTCGGCCATCGCCACCTGCCATCCGTGGTCCTCGCCGATCAATGGAGCGCGAACCTCGGCGCGGTACGCTGCGAGATCCTCCGGCGACATCGCTCCACCGTTCTTCACGATCCATGAACCGATTCGCTCACCGATCTCGCCGGTGTAGAGCACCGCACTTCCCTCGGCAGCCATGCGCTTCAAATCGGCCGCCAGGTCAGGAAGCCTCGTCAGGTCGCCGGCAACTCGCGGTCGATCGTCTGGATGCCGCCAGATCCGCTGGCTGCCAGGCGTGAGGTCATAAATCACCTCACCCGAAATCGGGAGGTATGCAGCCGACACCGCCGGATAGGGGAAGCCGTCTGAGGCCAGCCGGATCGCAGGCTCCAGAACCTCGCCCCACGAGAGACGCCCCCACTCATGCTGAAGCAGATCCAGGGCGGCAGGCCCTCCGGGCACGGCCACCGAACCCGGGCCGACCCCGGTTTCCACACCCGGGCCATAATCCATCACGATTCGCTGACCGCCCGCTGGCTCGCTCGCATGCCCTCCAAGCCCCGGCATGGCCGTCAGGCCGTCGACCAGCATGGGCTCGCCCCCTGCAGGACGCACCAGCGCGAGAGCCGCACTGCCAGTGGCCGTCATCCCCGGCTCGCAGACCCAGGAGGCGATCGCAGCCGCCACAGCGGCGTCGATGGCGTTGCCACCACGTTTCCGCATGGCGGCCCCTGCGGCTGCAGTTGATGGAGTCCCGGCTGCGACGATGCAATGATCCATTCCCGGCAGCCTACAGGGGCTCCAGCCGCCCCACTCGCACTCCAGATGAAAAAGGGAGCGCAGAATTCACAGAATCTCCCTTGCATCAGAATCGAAAGGCGTCATTGTGAGTGGACGTTCGCAAGACCATTCCTACCCAGGAAGAGAAGAGATGGTCGGCCAACACGCGGTGGAGGAGAGAACACCGCGAAACAGGCTCCTGCGGAGGGGAGAAGGACTCAGACGCTCGTCACCGGTTCGCGCCGATGGCGGGCGTCGTGTGTTGTGAGTCTCCCCATCTGTGAAGACCCGCGCCCTACTTCGCGTCGTACCAACTCTCCGATACCGCCACATCCACGACCAATGGAATCGAAAGTTCCATCGCGCATTCCATGCATGCGACAACGAGATCTCGAACTGAGTCTGCTGATTCCTTCGGCGTTTCGACAACCAACTCGTCGTGAACCTGCAGCACGAGATCCGCATCCGAATCAACAGCCGGAAGCCTTGCATGCAGATCGATCATTGCAAGCTTGATCAGATCCGCCGCGCTTCCCTGCACAACCGAATTGATCGCCAGACGCTCGGCAAGGCTCCGCCGCTGCGGATCGTTCGAGTCAATCTCTTGAATCCTGCGGCGCCGGCCACACATGGTTTCAACGTACCCCGCATCCCTGGCCTGCGCAACGCACTCCCGCAGAAATGCCTCGATGCCCGGGAACCTCGCCTTGTAGTCATTGATGATCGCAGCCGCGCGAGGGACATCGGTGCCCTCCCCCAGCCGTCTTGAGAGCCCATACGGCGTGATGCCGTAGACGATGCCGAAGTTCACCATCTTCGCGGCATCACGCTGTGATCGCGTCACGTCATCCACCGGAACTGCAAAGACTTCGGACGCCACAGCGCGGTGAATGTCCTCGCCCTCCAGAAAGGCCTCCCGGAGCGACTCGTCATTCGAGAGATGCGCCAGCAGCCGCAATTCAACCTGGGAATAGTCCGCCGTCACCAACACGCGATTTGCCCCGGCGACAAAGGCCCGGCGGATCTCACGCCCAATGTCGGTTCGGATAGGGATGTTCTGCAGGTTGGGATTGCTGCTACTGAGCCGCCCGGTCGCCGTCACTGTCTGATTGAATGAAGCGTGCACGCGACCAGTTTCCGGATTGATGCACTCTTTGAGCGACACCAGGTACGTCCCGACAAGTTTGGCAAGTTGGCGATACTCGAGAATGAATCCCGGCAACGGCGTGTCAATCTCGGGATCGGACTCCAGTTTCTCAAGGACCTCCTGATCGGTTGACGGGCCGGTCTTTCGGCGCTTGATCGGTGTCAAGCCGAGCCCCGGAGGGTCATCGCCGGGGTCATTGAAGAGCGCTGCGGCGAGCTGCTTGGGCGAGTCCGGGTTGAGCGGGCACGGCGACGCTTCGGCAATGTGCTGGCGAAGCACGTCGAGCCGGTCCGAGATCCGCAGCCGCTGCCGATCGAGCTCGTCCGGATCGACCTGAACCCCCGCGTACTCCATGTCCGCAAGCACCCGAACCAGCGGCCATTCGAGATTGGCGAGAAGGTCGGACATGCCCTCCGCTTCGACCTCCCCAACCAGCGGCTCAAGCAATCGCAGCGTGACGTCTGCGTCCTCTGCGGCGTACGGCACGGCCCGATCGATCGCGACCGTGTCGAAGGATCGCTGCGACTTTCCGGTTCCGATCAGACTCGAGATCGGTATGCAGTGCAACCCGAGTTCGCCCAATGCCAATGCGTCCAGCCGATGACTCGATCGCGTGGCATCAGCCACGTACGAGGCGATCATCGTGTCACGCACAGGACCGGCAACCTGCAGCCCTGCATGCCGAAGCACATTCATGTCGAACTTGGCGTTGTGCGCAACCTTGGCAATTGTCTCGTCCTGGAGGAGCGGGCGGAGCGCCTCAATGACCGCTTCTTCGCCCAGGTGTTGATCCTGATCCGGCGAGCGAACGGGAATGTAAACCGCCGCACCAGCCCTCCATGCCAACGAGACACCGCAGAGCTTGCTCTGCATCGGATCGAGCCCGGTTGTCTCGACATCAAAGGCGAGAACGTCAGCCTTCGAAGCCTTCTTGACCGCATCGGAGAGCGCACGCTCGCTGAGCACCCCTTCATAGGCGGCATCGGTATCGGCCTGGCGAACCGATCCGTCTTCGCCGACGTCGGCCCAGAGCGTTCCCGCATCGACCGAAGCGTCTTCGCCTTCCCCACCGCGAGCAGCCTGAATGATGGAGGCGAGCCGCTCGGGGGCTCGCCGGAAATCGAGTTCGCGGAGCAGCGGACGCAACTCGGCCAGCGGCAATGCGGCAGGGTCGCACCTTGCATCGGGAAGCTCGAAGGGAAAGTCGAGGTCGTCTCGCAATCGCACCAGTTCGCGGTTCTGCATCAACCGATCCAAGGCGCCTTCCAGATTCTCCCGACGCTTTCCCTTGATCTCGTCGAGGTGCTCATACAGGCCCTCGATGCTTCCATACTGGAGGACAAGCTTGGCCGCCGTCTTTGGACCGATTCCCGGAATGCCCGGAATATTGTCAACCGAATCGCCCATCAGCGAGAGTACGTCGATGACATGCTCCGGCTGCACGCCCTCGGTCTTGAAAATGTCTTCAGGAACGCGGGTTGTGTCGCGCTGCGGATCGTAGATCTCGGTGCGCGGCCCGATGATCTGCGCCAGATCCTTGTCAGCGGATATCACCGTCACGAACAGATCATCGTGCTCGCGTTCCAAACGCCTCGCCAGCGTCGCAATGACGTCATCGGCTTCGGCACCCTCGACCCCGAGAATCGGAATATCCATCGCCCGGAGGAGCTCCAGGCACCGCTCCACTTGCGGATGAAAGTCGTCCGGTGCTGCCTCCCGATTCGTCTTGTACGCGGGATCGATTTCGCTTCGGAACGTACCGGTGTCGCCCGACACATCGAGCGCCACGGCGAGATAGGTCGGCTGCCTGGTCTCGAGCAGGTTCAGAAGAATGTCGAGGAATCCCGCCACCAGCTTGGTCGGCTCCCTGGTGACCGATGAACTCTGATATGGGCGGCGAGCGTAGTACGCGCGGAAAAACTGCGAGTAGCCATCAATGACGCAGAGGGTTTCGCTCACGAAGCAGACTCTGCGAGCGAACGTAGGCGTGTTTCATCGGCAGGATCGAGCTCTCGATTCCGCCGAGCCATCATCGCGCGGGCCGTATCGAGGAAGCGTTCGATTCGATACAGCTTCTCGCCCGCGTCCGTCACCCACCGAAGAGCGCCAAGCGTCGCCGGGGCATGAGCGCTGCACGCAATCATCGAGCCGGTTCCGATGGACGTCCCGGTCATCATCCGCGTTCCGATGGCAGTCTTGACGTGATCACCGATGAAGGCGCCGCAGTAATTGCGGCCGGTACGCTCACGGGCCTCCTCGGGCGTCAGGCGAACCGAAATCTCGCCATAGGTATTGAGCAGATTCGATGTTGTCGTTCCGGCTCCGAGATTGACCCACTGCCCGACGATGCTGTCTCCGAGATAGCCGTCATGGGCCTTGTTGGCCCACCCCTGGAAGATGCTCGCGCCGACTTCGCCACCAACCTTGCACCCCGGCCCAATGACCGTGTTTGATCGAATGACCGCTCCGTCGGCAATCGTCGAGTCGCGGCCGACCCAGCATGGTCCGGTCAGCGCTGCATTGGGGCGCACCGTCACGCCAGCTTCCACCACAATCTGGCCCGCACTGGTATCCAGCACGACGCCAGGGAAGATCGCGGCCGATTCATCGATGTGCGCCGTGTGTTCACCGACGACAATTGCTGGCTCGGGCGGAGGCGATGGAAGCCCCGCGCACGCCAGATCGGTCGCAAGTGCCTCGGGCAAGTTCTCCAGAATGTCCCAGGGCCGTTGATACAAGACCTCATCGGCCTCGCGTGTCACGACCCCACTGGGGAGCTGACACGTCGATACGAAGGCGTCTGCGGATTCAGCATCAAGCCGCGCTGCAAGCACCGCGTCGTCCACCATGGCCGCTTCGCCAAGGGCAAGATCCGGAAGCTCTCCGATCCCCCACCACCGGCCGTTCACGCACAACGCCTCACGGCCCCGAGGTTCGTTGACGCACACAGAGACCCTCGCAGCCAGCGTCGCCTCATGCGAGTCCGGCACCACAAACCCGCTCGCAAAGCGGCCAAGCGTTCGCTCAATCCGCTCCAGCGTGGTCACCGCACCAGTGCGAAGTGACATCACGGCCCTCATCTGAGTCAGCGGCCCGAATGATCCTTGAGAATCGTCGAAAATCAGCAGATCCGACATAACTGCTCCCTGAAGACGGCACCTCACTCAGCGGCGGGCACCAGCATAGTCCAGCCTGCCCGGTGCCGCGTCGAAGCGCCACCATCCGCTGGTTCCGAGAAGGATTGCTCCAATCGGTAGTCCGATCAGCATCGTGTAGATGCCGCTGAATCCGATCGTGGCAAGTCGATCACCGGCCGGTGGCGGTGCTAGCGCGTGTGTCCATGGCATCCACCAGCGAACAGTTTCCACCGCGGCGCTGCCAAGACCGATGCAGACCGATACGAGACCGGCAACGACAGCGACAGTCATTATCCGCCTCCGAAACACGACGGGCCGAAGCAGCAGCACAACCTGAGCGCTGGCGATGGCCCCGAGCGTCCGGGGTCCGATGACCGCAACGGTGCCCGCTGCTCCTGCCGAGCCGGGCGACACGTCCATCATCATTCCAAGAACCCATGCAGACCACAGCACTGTGCGAGGCCTGGCCTGCAGGGCCAGGAACCCGAGAAGGCACGCGGAAATGCTTGGTGTCGCGTGCCCGAGCCCGCGAAGTGTGAAGACGCCAGTCAGCCCGGTATCAAGCCCAACTGCAACGACAGCCGTGATCAGAAAGACCCACCATCTCACGGGGCCGCCTCCTCTACCGCAGTCAGAATGGACACCTGCGAAACCGCTGGCACATCTACGGCTGGCCGCGCAACGAGCCGCTGGCGAAGCGGCGCTGCGTCGATCGCTTCCAGTCGCTCGACGACGGCCACTTCAAGGCCGTGCGACCAGGCCGGCCAACGGGAGTCGGCAAGCAACAGTCTCACCCCGGGCTTGATCGGAGTTCTCCGATCGATGTCAGCGGTCAATACGCCCGCACCGTGTTGCCTCAGGAGCAATCGCCGCGGGGGGGCGCCCGTCCCCTCACCTGCCAGCATGACCTCAATTGGCCCCGACTCAGGGTTGGAGAGCGGAAGCACCAGCAGACGAACCGGGGAGACATGGCTCAGTCGACCCACCAACTGCTGGCCGTTCCAGATGGCGATGTCACCGACGGCCAGGCGATCTGCGCCACGTTGCGGAGCACGCAATTCAATTGGCGAGCGAGGATCGCTTGGATCTCTCCCTGTGACATCCGCATCAACCACCAGAGGCGGGTGCGGTGAGCGGTACGCATCTTCCGGAAGTCCTTCGAGCTGGCGGAGCCTGCGAGCCATGTCGTCTGCCCGAACCCGCTGCGCTTCCCACAACTGCTCGAATCGATCGCGATCGCGCCGCAGCTGATCGATTTCGGCCTCCTTGACAGGGCGGCCACCTTCATCGCGGGGAGGTCGCAGCCAGGAAGCAATCGCTGTACCGGCGCGAGACACCGGCATGATCGGAGCGCGAACAACGTCCGCGACATCCCGCGTCCACCCCAACCACGACACCGGCGCCACAGCGGCGGAGGCCGTCAGAAGAACGACAAGAAGGAAACCACCACCAGTTGCACGCTTCATGACAATGCGACAGATGGACCGCTCACAGGTCGTCCACGTCGGATTCCATAGTCGCCTTCCAGTCCTCGAGATTCTCAAGGTAGATGCTCGTGCCGCGAGCCACACAAGTCAGCGGATCATCTGCCACCCGAACATCGAGACCCGTTTCCTGATTGATCACGACGTCGAGGCCCCGCAGCAATGCGCCGCCACCGACAAGACAGATTCCATTGTCGACCAGATCGGCTGCGAGCTCGGGCTCTGCCCGCTCCAGTGTTCGCTTCACGGCGTCGATGATGGCTCGAATCGGTTCCTGCAACGCCTCGCGGATTTCTTCACTGGTGACTTCCGTCTTGCGAGGAAGTCCCGTGAGATTGTCGCGGCCCCGTACTTCGAGCGTTGTGTCCTCGCCGACCTTGGCAGCCGAGCCGATCTCGATCTTGATCCGCTCCGAAGTCTGCTCGCCGATCGTGAGGTTGTACGTCTTCTTCATGTGGTGGATGATCGCTTCGTCGAAGTCATCACCGGCCACTCGCACCGATTCACACGTGGCGATGTCGGCCAATGACATGATCGCCACTTCCGTCGTACCGCCACCGATATCAACGACCATCGATGCAGTCGGTTCTGCAATTGGCAAGCCAGCTCCGATTCCCGCCGCCATTGGCTCTTCGACCAGATAGACGCGACGAGCTCCGGCGCGTTCCGCTGAGTCGAGTACGGCTCGCTTCTCAACAGCTGTGATGCCACTCGGTACGGCGATCACAACACGCGGGCTGATCACCCGCGCACGTCCCGTCGCCTTCCGTATGAAGTAGGAAAGCATCGCTTCGGTGATTTCGAAGTCGCTGATGACGCCGTCCTTCAGCGGACGGATCGCGCTGATGGATCCCGGCGTCTTGCCGAGCATCTCCTTGGCCTGCCACCCGACGGCGTTGCCGTTGTTCAAAACGCGATTGGTTCCCTTGCGCACCGCGACGACGGAGGGTTCATTCAACAGAATGCCCTCGCCGCGAACGGCGACCAGCGTGTTGCAGGTTCCAAGGTCGATCCCCATATCGACACTGAACCAGCCAAGGAGTCGATCAAGCACGAGTCGTCATCCCTCCGATTGCGGTGGGCCATCATACTGCGCCGCTCCAAAGAGGATCGGGGCGGCGCGTGACGTCGAGAGAGCCAACGCAGACCATGGGTTACCAATGCGGGAGAGGCCACTCCGAGTCGCGTGCAAACCCCCGGGGGACACAATTCGGTCGACTCAGTCCAGAATCTTGAAGACGCCGCCGTCCGTTCGACCCTCACCGGAGGCCGAGAACTCCAGGTTGTGGAAGATCAGCCAGAGGCATCCAAGAATCAGGACAAGCCCGGCAATCCCGGTCATCGCCGTAAAGACATCCATGACAGGCTTTGAGGAAGTTGTAGCAAATCGACTCATCATGGTCAGTGCTGCCCCGCCAGGGCGTATGCCCGCTGGCCTGGCTTTGCTTTGCCTCGCGACGAACTCTCGAGCGTCAGAATGCCAGTCGCGCGGTTCAGGTCGACCTGAATGATCCGAAGGCGTCCGATGAAGGTGCCGCCGTCTCCGACAGTCATGACCCAGCCCTTCTGGATTCCGTCACGAGATCCCGCGTCGATTTCAACAAGCGTTCGCTCGGGCGATCGGGCAATGTCCAGCACGGTTGCTTCAAGATTCCGATCGGGAGCAATGCCCTCATCCTCTGCAAGCACTTCGCCTTCGATCGATCCGAAGCGAGCGGTGTATTCGCTGAGTGTCGCCTCAAGTGCTCGCTGATCACGCTTGAACTGGGCGTTTTCTTCGCGGAGCGCCCGCTGCACGGCTTCGGCGACTTGAATCTGGCTATCCAGTTCCGCCAGTCGTTCGTCGAGTTCAACGCGGCGACGTTCGGCGGTCAAAGCGCGTGTCCGCAGCGTTTCAAGATCAGCAACCAACTTACTGTTGAGCTCCTGGGCGGTCGTCACGCTTTGGGTCAGCGAGCGATTCATCCCCTCGCGGCTCGCTGAGTCGGCCTCGGCCTTGATGAGCCTCGCTTCGATGCTCTCGCGATCTGAACGGCAGGACTCCAACTCAGCCACATGGGCCTGCTGCTGCTGGCTGTAAGCCGTCAACTGCTCAGTCAGTTGCGCCTCGCGAGCCAAAACCGCCTGACGCTCGGTGTTCTGCTGCGCCCGAACCGCTGACACCTGCGCTGCCGCGTCGAGGGCATCACGCCGCCAGTGTTCCTGATTCATGGTTGATACAACCACCAGCGGGACCATAAAGACCGCGAGCAGGGATACCAGCACAACGAAAATCTTGGTCAGAATATGCACGCTCTACCTCTCAGCCTTGGTGCCACGCCCCTCGGCGGGTTCGGAGTAAGCCCGTTTTGTACGTGCTACGGCATGGGGTGTCAATATGAGTGACGCTGCTCGATCTCCGAAAGGGCCTTGAACGACCCAGCGGAGCCTCAGCGATGGCCCCGGCTCAACTGCCGCCAGCCGCTGGGACCCGGGCAGTTCGCGCCCCCACCCTTCGAAGCACCGCACCGGCGGCGGCCACGCGAACCCGGGGATCAGAATCGGAGAACATCTGTTCCAGCGCCCTGAGCCCCTGGTCCGAGCGATCCCAGGCAAGCACAAAGGCGGCCTGCATCCGGACCTCGGGAAACTCATGGCCACTCAAGTCGATCGCCAACACGGCCAAGGTCATTGTGGGGTCGATCCGCGCCAAGGCTTCTGCTGCCACCAGCCGCAGTTCCGGACCGGGCTTTCTGGGACCGTCGGCGAGCGCCAAGGCCGCCAAAGCGGGCACGAGTGTTCGATCGCCCAATCGACCAGCCATCTGCGATGCGAGGGCGGTGAGCTCGCCTTGAGCGGCCGGCGCGAAGAAAGCCGCTCGAATGGTCTCCAAATGCCGCCGGTCGCCAAGTCGAACCAACGCCTCAGCAAGCCCCAGCTCTGAGGCTCGCACGACATCAGCATCCTCCCGCTCCAGCGGGCGTGTCATGGCCTCCCGAAGCATTGCGGCAGCAGACGGATTCCCGATCTCTCCCAGTACCATCGCAGCATTGGCGCGAAGGACCCGGTCAGAACTCAGAACCATGGCCGCCAGTGGCGTCTGATCGACATCCTCACCACACACTGCCAGTGCGAAGATGGCCGCAGCCCGAACGCTCTGCGATGGATCGACCAGGAGCGGCCAAACCAGATCGGAAATGCCGCACAATCGCTGGCGACCAAGCGCCATGCACGAAGCAAACCGCACGCCGGCGTTCGAGTCGACGAGCCCGCGGGTCACCACATCTCGAAGCGGCTCGACCTGGGTCTCCAGCATCTCGATGGCATTGGCGCGGACGAGCGGCGTCTCTGATCGCGACGCGTCCTCAAGAATCCGGAGTGCTGTACCTCGCGCCTGTACGGTCGACCCGGTCGGGCGACTGCGGCTGGCCGAAGACGGCGTGGCACTGCATCCCGAGCCAATGATCATCGCAGCGGAGCACAGGATGGTGAAGAAGCGTATCACTGTTGCCACGGATGATAGTCAGCCGGCAACGCTGCGGTCCGCCTTCAGGAATCCCAGAGCCAGCAGCACTACAGACAGCGCCAGGCACAGCCGCGGCAGCCAGTTGCCCCACCTCGCCTGTAGTGTCGTGTGGTCGTAACGAGGCACTGGCACGTGAATGGTGCCTGAAGTGCGTGCTGCAAGGCTCGACGAAGTCGTCCCGTCCGGCAAAAACATCGCCGTCTCGCCTGTGTTGGCAACCCGCACGAGTGGACGGCCGAATTCGATCGCACGAAATGCTGCGGCCCACGCATGGACGCGGCGAGCAGCATCGCTGTCACTGAACCAACCATCATTGCTGATGTTGACAATGGCATCGACATCCGTCTTGCCGCCCGACACGCACATACTGCGGACCACACTGGGAACGGCATCTTCAAAACAGATCGGTACGGCGAGTGACCAGTGACCGGAATTCGGCGTCTCCAGAACGGCGCGAACCGGATTCACAGCTGCGTCGAGATCGAAACTCATTCCTGCTGCGCCAAAGTCCAAAACCAACTGCTCGAGCCACGGCCATGATCGGACATACGGCATGGTCTCGCCAAAGGGCGTCAGAAAGACCTTGTCAATCCGCTGCATGGAGCCGTCGGGTTCCAGAACCACTGCGGAGTTGAACTGCTGCCGGGGCACAAGAAGGCCATCGTCGACTTCGACATCCGCCCACGTGGCGGTGCCGACCAACCACGGAACATGTGAGTCGATCGCCGCCTGCCGCACAGCCCTGGGCCAGGCATTCCACCCGGCAACCTGCTCGCCGCACGCGTCAAGCATGGCCTGCGTGTCAGGCTCGAACCCAAGACCGGGCACCATCGTCTCCGGCCATACCACCAGATCAACCGGCTCACTCTGATTCAGAGCTTGCTGCGTCAATTCCAGAAACGCCGTCACTGCAGCGGTTCGCTGCGCGTCGGTCGATGTCATTTTGTTGTCCTGCGGCAGGTTCGTCTGGACCGCCAGCACTTCAAGTGGAGGCACATCGTCCACCGGTGCGCTCGGAAACCACCCCAGCATGGAGGCCCCGACCCAAAGTGCCCCTGGCAGGATGAGCTCCAAGCGCATCGCGCGGGATGGCTCGCCGAGAAAGAAGGCGGCCACCAACCCACCGAATGAATACGCCACAAGGCTGCACGCCCACACACCGCCCAGGCTTGCCAGGAGGGCGATACTGGATCCCCAGAATGGATGACCGGCAAGATGGAAGGGCCATGCGTCAAACAGCACTTCGGCCCGAATGTACTCAAGCACCACGCCAAAGACAGCAACGGTCACGCTAAGCGGTATCCACCGAACACGTCCACTGGTCCACCGGACCACCGCCACAAGCACCGCCGCATATGCCGCTGAATAGATCGCCAGCGGCCACCAACCGGCAACCGAGACGTGTCGGATCCATGCCAACGCAATCGCCCAGGCAATGGAAAAACTCGACCACGCCACCAGGACCGCAACCCATCCAGATCGTGCGCGAAGGCCGCCGCGAACAAGCAATCCGATCCAGACGATGACGGGCCATCCGGCCCACCCCTCGGGCACCAGATAACCCGGCTGAATCAGCACCCACGCGGCGGCGGCGCCGAACATCCAGCACAACGTCTTCCACAGCGGCTCGACCTTGGGAACCCGAGGGACGCTACTTTCCGGCATAGTCAATGAGGCTCGAAATCTCGCTGCGGAGATCGTGCCTGTCTACGACCCGATCGACGAATCCATGCTCCAGCAGGAACTCACTTCGCTGGAAACCGTCTGGCAAATCCTGCCTGATCGTATTTTTGATGACCCGCGGACCTGCGAACCCGATGAGGGCTTTGGGTTCGGCAAGAATGACATCGCCGAGCATCGCAAAGCTCGCCGTCACGCCGCCCGTGGTCGGATCGGTCAGCACCGAAATGTAGAGTCCACCCATCTCATCAAATCTGGCAAGCGCTGCCGAAGTCTTCGCCATCTGCATGAGCGAGAGGCCGGATTCCATCATCCTGGCGCCGCCTGAGGCTGACACGACAATGAGTGGAAGATCCTGCGCGATTGCAACCTCGATGGCCCGAGCAATCTTTTCTCCAACAGCCGAGCCCATCGATCCTCCGAGAAACCGAAAGTCCATGGCAGCCAGAACGACCTTTCGTCCTTTGATGAAGGCCGTACCGCACAGAACAGCTTCTTCGGATCCCGTCTTGGCCCTGGCAGCAGTCAGTCGGTCCGGATACGGCTTGGTGTCGACAAAGCCCAGCGGATCGGCCGATATCACGTCCGCATCCATCTCTACAAACGAATCGACGTCCGTCAGATGAACGACTCGATCCGGTGCGGAGATTCTGAAGTGATGCGAACACTCGGGACACACGCTGAGGTTGTTCTCAAGTGCCCGGCGAAACAGGATCGCGCCGCAATCGATGCACCGAACCCACAGTCCTTCCGGCACCGGCTTCTTTCGGGTTGCTGTCGCGACATCCGCGTCAGCCCATGATCGTTCTGCTGGATCCGCCATAGCGGCCACAGGATATCAGGCTCGCCCGACGCCTCGGATCGAGGCGATCGCGGCGGCATGATCCGAAGACCCGAAGATCGCTGAGGCGCTCACCAGCACATTGCAGCCAGCCTCACGACACGCCTCGGCGGTTGCCGGGGCCACACCACCATCCATCTGGATCCAGGCTCCGCTCCCAAGCGTGTCACGAAGCGTCCGCACCTTGGGAAGCACTTCCGGTATGAATGCCTGCCCCGAATACCCGGGATGCACGCTCATGACGAGAAACAACTGAAACGCATCCGCCATTTCGAGAATCCGGTCCACCGGCGTATCGGGATTGACTGCGATTCCGGCAGTACATCCAGCCGTTGTGATCTGCTCGGCAACGGCCCGGTGATCCACGGCGGACTCAATATGAATCGTCACGTGGTCGGCGCCGGCACTCACAAATGGATCGATGAAGTGATCCGGTCGATCCACCATGAGGTGCACGTCAAGAAATGCAGCAGGCAAATGCCTCCGAAGCGCGCCGCACACGGCCGGGCCCATTGAGAGATTGGGAACGAAATGACCGTCCATCACGTCAACGTGCAGCGCATCGGCTCCGCTTGCGAGTACACCCGCAGCATCTGCCGCAAGCGTTCCGAAGTCAGCCGAAAGCACCGACGCGCCGACCAGCCGCTCCTGTGGGCCGGCCGCCTGACTGAATCCAACCTGCGGTGCCGCTGACACGTCAGCCGCTGGCATGATTCTTATACCTCAACCACTGCTCCCGGTAGTCCGGCTTCACATCAGCAGGCGCCATGCGATATGCAGCTCGAGAGGTCTTGATGGCCTCGGCGACTTCTCCACGCTTGAAGTGTGTCGCCGCGATCGTCTTGAGGCCTCGTACTTGATCGCGGGGTTCAATCATGCGGTCATACGCCCGCTTGGCAGAGTCAAGGGCGAAGTCCAGATCGCGATCCTTGTCTGGAATGTCCGGGTCTCCCACGACCCGATCGACGAGAAAAAACACCGCGTGCGGATCCGATTCCAGATGCGACTCCACGAACTCCGCTGCGGCCTCGTAGGCAGCAGGAGCATCCTGCATATCGGTCAATCGAGTTTCAAAGAGATCAATCTCCGTGTCGACAAAAATCGTGGGACTCATCCCGACAATCTCGTTGGCTATCTTCTCGTACTGCCGCCAGTTCTTGACTTTCTTCTGCTTTCGAAGGTCGTCAAACCGCGGCGCGGCCTGGCGCATCAGTCTGGCGTCAAACCGCCCCTGCAGAACTTTCACAAGGGTCTGCTCAAACAGTTCGTCATTGGGGTTTCCGATGAATTGAATCCGCCCCTCCGGACCAACGATGAACGCAGCCGGAATCCCGCTGAGTTTCGCTTCTTTGAACCATGTCTTCTGCGGTCCACGGGACCCGGAAATCCCGACGGCATACTTGATCTGCGCCTGGTTTCGCTCGACCCATGGCTTCACATCCCCGATGTCCTCATCGGTCACGCCAATGATCTGGAGGCGCTCATGGCCCCAATCCTCCTGAAGTCGGCTCAGATGCGGAATCGAAAACTTGCATGGGCCACACCAGGTCGCCCAGAATTCCACGACGTGCACTTTGCCGTCGGTCATGTCGACCTTTGGCTCCTCGCCGGCAGGAAGCAGCCAAGTCTCCAGGCTGAATCCATCCGGCGCATCGTCACCAACACTCAGCTTGTCCCCCGCGTTGGCAGCTGACAGCGTCAGGCACAGCCCCCCAACTGCTGCGACGTACCGAAAACGACTCACACACATTGATATGCTCATTGGCATTCTCCTCAGGGCAGCTTGGCCCATCCCTCCGACCTGTGGACCGAGTATAGCGCTCATTGCGACTCTAAGGAAGCCAGAGCGGGCAGGTCCGCCCCCTCCAGCATCCTGAGGCTCGCGCCGCCACCGGTCGATACGTGTGAAATGCGATCTGCAACGCCGGCCCGCTCTATCGCGGCCGCCGTTTCGCCGCCGCCAACGACCGTCACGGCATGATGCTTGCGGGAGGCATCCGCCAGAGCGTGCGCCAGCCCAACGGTCCCTTCATCGAACGGAGGCTGCTCAAAGACACCCACAGGGCCGTTCCAGACAATCGTCTTGGCGGTTCGAATCTGGCGGGACCACTCTTCCAGGGTCTCCGGGCCGATGTCCAGCCCCATCCATCCGGTGGGAATACCGATCTCGCAGGTGCGAACAGCAACACCCTGGCCGATCGATTCTGCGCAGCGATGGTCGCTCGGCAGCAGCAGTGCCGTTGAAGCAGCCTCTGCCTGGGACAGAAGTTCGCCCGCCATACCCACCATGTCATCTTCGACCAAGCTGTTTCCTACGCCATCTCCCCGCGCAGCCATGAAGGTGTAGGCCATCGCGCCGCCAACCATGACAACGTCAACTTTTGGAAGGAGGTTCTGAATGGCCGCCAGTTTGTCCGACACCTTCGCGCCGCCCAGGATGGCAATGAATGGATGCTTAGCGTGCTCGATCGTATCAGCCAGATAGTGGATCTCTTTCTCAAGAAGCAGCCCTGCAACGCGGGGGTGATCCTGCATGGCATCAGGGACACCGACCATGGATGCATGCGCGCGGTGCGCCGTGCCGAACGCATCGTCCACGTACGCATCACCGAGCGATGCGATCGCGGCGCTCAGAACCGGGTCATTTGCTTTCTCCCCCGCCTCAAACCGCAGATTGTCAAGAAGAACGACGTCACCCACGCTCGCTTCATCAAGCACGCGCTCCGCAGCAGGGCCTGCGCACGCACCGTCGACGAAGTGGACCTGATGCTGCCCGCCGAGGATCGACTGCAATCGCTCAGCAACAGGACGCATCGAGAACGCTGCCTCGGGGCCAGTTCCTGATGGGCGGCCGAGGTGACTCATCAGAATCGGAAGGCCGCCTCCCTTGAGAATGAGCTGAATGGTGGGCAGGGCCGATTTGAGCCGCCGATCGTCCACGATGTCAGTTCCGTCGAGCGGGACATTGAAATCGACTCGCACCAGCACTCGTTTACCGCGGCACTTGAGATCTTTCACACTTCCCGTCGCCATTGAAGCACCTCCAACGTCGCCCTTGCCGGGCAGGACGCATACGGTACCGTCCCCAGCCCCCCGACCGGAGTTGCGAAGAATGACCTCGAACACCAACCGGCCTGCCATCGTCGTGATCGGCCCCACTGCGGGTGGCAAGACGGCGATCTCCGTGGAGCTGGCCCGCCAACTGCCCGGGGGCGGCGAGTGCGTGTCGGCGGACTCGATGCAGGTGTACCAAGGCATGGATATCGGGACTGCCACGCCTACGGATGAAGAACGCGGCGGGATCCCGCACCACCTGCTGAACATTGTTGACCCGCGCGAACCGTGGACCCTCGATGACTGGCTCGCCGAGGCCAACCGAAGCGTCGCTGACATTCGCAGCCGTGGCAAGTGGCCTGTTCTCGTCGGTGGGACCAACCTCTACGTCCAGGCCTTTCTCTTTGGCCTTCTGGATGGGCCAGCGCCAGACGCAGCGTTGCGGGCTGAACTCCTGGCGATGGACCCAGCGATGCTTCGCCGCGAGCTGGTTCAGCGAGACCCCGACGCTGCCGAGCGAATTCACCACAACGATGTCAGGCGCACCGTTCGCGCCATCGAGTATGCGCGACTCACCGGCCAACCACTGAGCGCAGCGCAGGTGCAATGGCACCAATCCTGCAGACCGGATGCCCGAGTGATTGGCCTGGAATGGCCTACGGAATTGATCAATGGTCGGATCAATGCCCGCGTGAAACTCATGATGGAGGCAGGCCTGCTTGAGGAAGTCAGGCACCTCCATGCCACAGACAGGCTTGGCGAGCAGGCAGCCTCAGCGGTCGGCTACGCCCAACTCATTGACTATCTCGAAGGCCGCCGCACGCTGGATCAGGCCGTCGAGCAGATCAAGATCAGAACCCGCCGATTCGCCAAACAGCAACGGACATGGCTGAGAAAGTTTCGCCATCTCCCCCAATGCCTCTGGGTTGAACCCGGGAAAATGACACCGCAAGTTATTGCCAGCGAATTAGTTACATCGCTGCCTGTAATAATCTGACCGACTTTTCCTTTGGGATCTTGGCAAGCCGAACCTTGACAGACGCCGATGCGATGACCATAACGCCCCCCCATCGGGTGATGTCAGCCCGCGTCTTCCGGAATCCGAAACCTGTGGCCCCAGAGTGCCAATGTCCACAAACCTTGTCATCGTCGAGAGCCCGGCAAAGGCCAAGACCATCCAGCGTTACCTGGGGGATGGCTGGGAAGTCGAAGCCTCGGTTGGTCATATCCGAGATCTGCCCAAACGAAATCCCAAGGGCAGTAAGGCGCCGGTCCCGGGCGTAGACCTTGAGGATGACTTCAAGCCAACATATGAGGTCTCCGCAGACTCAAAGAAGGTCGTCACCAAACTCCGCAAGCTCGCCAAGACCGCCGACACCATCTGGTTCGCAACGGACCTTGATCGGGAAGGCGAGGCCATTGCCTGGCATCTCGCCGAGTGCCTCAAGGTGGACCCCGCCAAAGCCCGCCGGGTGACTTTCAACGCCATCACCAAGGCGGAGATCGCGGCAGCATTTGCTGACCCGACACCGATCAACATGGATCGAGTCAACGCGCAGCAGGCGCGGCGGATCATCGATCGCATCGTGGGGTATCAGGTGTCGCCACTGCTGTGGCAACGTGTGGCGGGCGGCCTCAGTGCCGGGCGTGTGCAATCGCCCGCCGTCCGGTTGATTGTGGAGCGGGAGCAGTTGATCCGCGCCTTTACCCCCGACGAGTATTGGCAAGCCGATGTCCGGCTCACACAGAGCCAAGTCGAGGTAGCCGGTCTGGCCAAGGGTTGGCACGATCTTCACACAGGCGACGACCCCACGACCAAGAAGGCCGAGGCAGCCTGGCTCACCGACCATCGCGCGGTGTCAGCCCAACTCGCATCGTTCGATCACGGCGACCACGCCTTGAAACTCGAGCACAAAGCGTGGTCAGTGGACGGGGCGGATGAAAAGGACCATCGCACGCGTGTCCTGCAGATCGCGGACGCGCTTGGAATCAAGGATCCGGCGCTCGATGTTCAGGAGGATCCCGATGGGAAGGGGCCTGCTACACGGCGGCTGACCGTTTCCGGCGAGCTCGACCCCGACGCTCGCTGGCGGGTCACTGCGATTCAGAAGAAGCAGTCCAAGTCCCGGCCACATGCCCCGTTCATTACCAGCAGTCTGCAGGCCGCGGCAGCAAACACGCTTGGCTTTACTGCCCGGAGGACGATGGGCGCTGCGCAAGGCCTCTATCAGGGCGTCGCCATGCCGGGCGAGGGGCAGGTCGGCCTCATTACCTACATGCGAACTGACTCGACGCACGTCGCGCCAGAAGCAATCGAGACTGTTCGGACCTTTATCAGGGAGTCGGTCGGGACTGAATACCTTCCCGAGAAGCCGGTGGCGTATCACTCGGCCAATCGGCAGGCTCAGGAAGCGCACGAAGCGATTCGCCCGACCGATCCGAGCAGGCGGCCGGAAGACCTCCCAAAGTCAATGCAGGAAGATCAGCGCCGCCTCTACGACCTCATCTGGCGCCGATTCGTATCGGGTCAGATGGTGGCCGCGATTTGGGATCGGACCGAGTTCCGGCTTCGCCGCAGCGATCGAGACGGAGGCGCTGAACTCAAGGTTGCCGGCAGGTCGCTGCAGTTTGATGGCTGGTACAAAGTCGCAGGCGTTCCAAGTTCTGATGGCGACCAGATCCTCCCAGATCTGCACGAAGGTGATGAATTGTCGCCGTTCGCCGTTGAACCAAGACAACGTTTCACCTCGCCACCTTCCCGATTCACCGAGTCAGCGCTGATCAAGCAGTTGGAACGAGAAGGAATCGGGCGGCCGTCCACCTACGCCAGCATCATCGAGAAAATCCAACAGAAGTACGTCGAGAAGATCGACCGGAGCTTCCACCCGACCGCCGTAGGCGAAGTCGTGACCGAGAAGTTGATCGGCGCCTTTCCACGGCTCATGGATGTCGGCTATACGCGGTCGATGGAGTCAGACCTCGACAAGATTGCAGCATCCGATGCTGATCTCGTTGCAACACTCACCAGTTTCTACGGTCCCTTCGCCGAGGCACTCGCCACTGCGTACGAGACGATGACCCACGCCCGGGCAGAGATGACGCCTGCCAACTGGAAGTGCCCCGAGTGCGGTGCGAGGACTGCCTATCGCCTCGCTCGCAGCGGACGGCGGTTCCTCTCGTGTTCCACCTACCCCGACTGCACCTTCGCAACAGGCGTCGACCGAGACGGGAAGCCGCAACTCGAACAGCGCGTCAATGTCGCCTGCCCGGAAGACGACTCACCCATGATTCTCCGGCAAGGCAGATTTGGTCCATTCCTGGCGTCGGTCAATTATCCGGACGTCAAGATGGTCCTCAACATCGACAAGAAGGGTGGGCTCAAGATTCCTGCCGTGCCGCCGCTCAAGACGGAACTCGAATGCGAGAAGTGCGGCAAGCCACTCAACCTCAGAATGGGCAAGCGAGGCCCATGGCTTGGATGCAGTTCGTTTCCAAAGTGCCGCGGACGTGGCAAGTGGACGGCCCTGGATGACGAAACCAAGGCCGCTCTGGAGTCCGCATTGGAAGCGCATGAAAAAGCGAATCCGCGTCCGATCGTGACCCGGCTGGATGGTGATCCCATCCCCGAAGGCACACTCGTGGCCGACCTGCTGCTTCCAGGCGAAGATGTCGACCTTGATCCCTTCGAAGAATAGATCCGGCATCGGTCGCGATGCCCGTACAATCCGACGTATGGACCGCCGCAGCACTCGCCAGATTTCTCTCGGAACCGAACGCACCGGAATCGTGCGAATCGGCGGCGATGCCGACGTATCGGTCCAGACGATGACATCTGGAAGTACCAGCGATATTGACTCATGTGTCGCCGAGATCAATCGCCTCGCCGCAGCAGGCGCCGACATCGTCCGCGTTGCCGTTCCAAAGCGAGCTGACACCGAGGCACTCTCCGAGATTCTCAATCAGACGCGCGTACCGATCGTTGCAGACGTTCACTTCCACTTCCAGAGAGCGATCGAGGCGGTCGAGGCTGGCATCCACAAGATTCGGCTGAACCCCGGAAACATTGCAGATCGCGATCAGGTCAACAGCGTCATTGACGCATGCGCCGAACGATCGATCCCCATTCGCATCGGCGTCAATGAAGGCTCGATCATCGAGCGAAAGGACAAGAAGCAGCGAATGGAGGAGCTCGGCAAGTTCTTTGCCGATCATCGCCAGGGCCATCTCATGGCGCTCATGATCACGAAGCTCGAGGAGTACGTCGAGATCTTCGAGTCCCGCAACTTCCACGACATCTGCATCAGCGCCAAGACGATGGACGCCCGGCTTGCCATTGACACGTATCGAGAAGTGTCACGGCGATTCGACTACCCCCTGCACCTTGGAGTCACGCACGCCGGACCACGGGAAACGGGTGCAATCCGAAGTATTGTGGCGCTCGGCACGCTCCTCTCGGGCGGAGTCGGTGACACGCTGCGCATCAGCTATGCGAGCGATCCCGTCTACGAAGTCGAGGATGGACTGGAAATGCTCTGGTCGCTCGGACTTCGTGAGAGACGAGGCGCCGAACTCATCGCCTGCCCGACATGTGGTCGAATTCAGGTTGATCTGTTTCAGCTGGTGCAGGATGTTCGCGACAAACTCGCCGAGCATATTGAAGTGCCAATGAAAGTCGCCGTCATGGGATGTGTCGTCAACGGCCCAGGCGAAGCCGAGGGTGCCGATGTTGCCGTCTTCGCAGGAGACCGCCGCGGCATCATCTATGTGCAAGGCCAACGAGTTGCCAATGTCTCTGAAGAAGAGATTCTGGAGCGGCTGCTCGAGGAGTGTCGGCGCTTCCAGGATCGAGTCAACGCCGGCGAAGCTCAACTCGGCGAGAAAGCAGTCGACATCCTCCCCCCGGATCCGATCGGAGAACTTGGGAGCGGCTTCGACT
Source organism: uncultured Isosphaeraceae bacterium (assembly GCA_964598425.1). Lineage (GTDB taxonomy): Bacteria > Planctomycetota > Phycisphaerae > Phycisphaerales > SM1A02 > UBA12567. The sequence continues at coordinate 53,626 of CAZRBV010000009.1, forward strand.
CCATCGCAAAGGGAACCGTCGAGCAGATCTCGATAGGCAAGACATGAGCCTCCGCCGAACGCCTCGGCCTCGCGGTTACACCCTCATTGAGTTGATGGTTGTGCTCGCCATCATCGGCATCCTGATTGCGATGGTGGGTGGCGGCCTGATGCTCGCCAAGCGAGCGGCGCAGGGCCTCTCGCACGCCAATGACCTCAGGCAGGTTGGGCTCGCATGGAGTCAGTACAACGTTGACAATGAATCGAGTTTTGTTCCCGGGTATGTGTCCGCTCGAGTGCAGCGCAATCGGCGAATGGGACTCGCGTATCCCAACCACCTGCCAATTCCTCCAGCGCCAACGTTTGATGAGTCACTTCCAAACATCGGCGGGCCATGGACATGGAGACTCGTCGAGTATCTCAACTACGACCTCGCGCCACTGCTGCGCGGAGAGGATCGCGATCTCCTCCCGATGATCGACTTTGCTGAACACGGCGAGCACGTCGCCTATGAGCCGGGGTTTGCCTACAACGGGTGGTACGTCGGTGGGCATTGGACCATGTCCACCGATGGAGCGCGACCATTGCAGGCCTTCCGGCGAGCAGTCCTGGCAGATCGCTCCTATGCCAATGTTGTCGTAACCTCAGCAGGTCAAGTCAAGCATCCCACCAAGATTATCGTGTTCGCTCCGGGAACACTCATCAAGGATCCAGGCACCGTTCGAGCGAGCGAGTTTGATGCTGGTGGCTGGTTTGAAATCACCCCGCCGACCCTAGCCAATCAACCTATGTGGCAGTTGCACGCCTTTGATACCGTCGAGGTGTATGAAAGCGACGTAGCCGTTCCATGGCTTGACGGCAACAACGACCTCCCTGTCTATCACGCCGATGGTCACATCCAGACGCTCACACTCGAAGACGTGACACAACAGGACCGATGGATCGACGATGCGCGAGAGGTGGACGGCGTCCCGGCCTCGAAATTCACCCACGATCCCGAGTGACCTATCGGGCCATCTGCCTTCCGAGCATTCCCATCCAGCCCTTGAGCATGCTGATGTCAGCTTCGGTCAACGACGACTGACTCAGGTCCAGCTCGATTGCAGGCATCCATCGTTCATCCGAAGGACTCCACCCGCCCTCTCGCTGCGCAAGCAATCTGGCCAAACCGGGCATATGGCCGGCCCCGTACAACACAGCAACAGTCTGTGGCGATTGCCCTGTGTTCAACACGTCATCAACAACTTCCATGGCCCGTTCATTGCGAAGATCGATCAGGACCTCGCGGAAGGCAGGCCCCTGCATTGCGAGGGCGCCATCGATCGTTTCTTCATCACCCAACATCTCGATGAGCAACGCTTTCATGGTGTCGACAACGCGTCCACCAAACATGGCATCAATAGTCGGAATGATGGCAATCAGTCCGCGGGCAATACCTCCGACCAGACCTTGCTCAGACAGCAGATCCGTGAGGTCGTCAATCTGTTGACCACGCTCTCGGAATGCCATCGCCACCTGTTGGATATCAAGATCCCCCGGCGTCCACCGAATGTCGTCGTAAGGCAATGCATCCAGTTGGAAGGCAAGCCCAAGCATCTCGGCCAACGATCGCTGCAACATGCCCCCCTCACCGGCAGGAGCCTCCCCGGCAATCGCCACGACAATATCCGTCGCAGCGTCATCGCCTCCGGGGAGTCCGTCGCTCCCGAGACTCTTGAGTGTGCTGTTGCCGTTCTCATCCCGTTCGATGATCCAAGGGCGTTTCCACCCGTCTCTGGACAGCCCTCGAACCAGGCCGGTGACACGCGCCTCGCGGCGAGCCAACTCATTCATCGCTGCATTCCAGTCCGGCGCGGACGTCCCGGCGAGAACTCCTGCGAGCAGTTCCGCTGTCTGGCGGGTCGCCGCCGCTTCGCCTCCTTGAGCCACCGTCCACGGTGGTCGGCCACCGACGGGCAGGACCGACTCAAACACGACAACGTCGCACGACTCCAAAAGGCTGTCAATCGCCGAGTAGTACCCGGCTTCCCCAACATGCGCAACCCCAACGAGCCAGATCCGGTCGCCTCGTTCGGCGTCGTCCCACGCCCGAGCCGCGATCTCCAACCGTCCACCGTCAGCATCCCAGATTGGCCGGAGCCACGACAACCGTTCCGTGGATCCGCCTCGCAGATCACCGTCCCCAACAGCGACACTCGACGCATACAGAATCCCGGCCAAGCAGGCCACGCCAATCATCATCAATCTGACCTTCACTCGCTGGCTCCTGCTGTGAGACCGGCACGCCCGGTTCGACGATCACCCTCCTGCCCTGCAGCCACAAGCGCTTCCAGGCGACCCATGGCTCGTGATGACTGCCCGCGAAATGCCATGTACGGGAACAACGTAATGAGCGCCACAACCAGACCAAACGCAGTCGTGAGTAGTGCTGCAGCAATGCCTCCGGCAACTTCCGTCGGGTCGCTCAGCGTGGAGCGAGCACCGAGTAACTCAAAACTCTGAATGATCCCCAGCACTGTTCCCAAAATACCGAGGAGAGGCGCCGCCGTAATGATTGTCGACATTGTGACGAGATACCGGTCGAGGCGACCTCGCTGATCTTCGACTGCCTCAAGGGCCACCGCATCATTGGCCCCCTCTTCCACAAGCCTGCACGCAACTCGGCCATAAGGCGTCCCGTCATCACTGACGAGCCCCCGCACCATGGCAGCATCGCCTGTTCGAAGCGCATGATTGAGTCTGGCCAGACGACGAAGAGAGGTCTTGCCATTGACGCCAATCCAGAAAATGACTCGCTCGACAACCAGTGTGATGCTGATGATGCTCAGCACCAGCAGAGGAATCATCACGTATCCGCCTCGAGTCAGCAGCGAGCTCACTTCGCCTGACCAGCCACTTGGCGCTACCGTTGCAAGATCCAGAATCATGGTTCCTCCCTGCATGCCCGGTATAGTAGAGCGTTCCTGAGTCGTACCGAGCAAACGAGCACACGATGGGACCAACCCGCACCATGAATCAGGTTGAAGATGGCCACAGGCTGATTGCTGAGGGCAGTGAACGCGTCGAGCGTCTCCTGTCAGACTCCATCGACTGGTCACGTCTTCCCCAGCATCTCGCTGAGGCCGCGCAGTATGGAGTCCTCGGGGGCGGCAAGCGGCTCCGCCCCATTCTCGTTCTCACCTCATGCGAAGCAGTCGCCGGTCTCGAAGAAGATGCCGCCCCAGCGGCTGCTGCGCTGGAACTGGTTCACTGTTTCAGCCTCGTGCACGACGATCTGCCCGCACTCGATGACGATGATCTACGCCGTGGACGACCAACCCTGCACATTCACGCTGGCGAGCCCCTGGCAATTCTCGCGGGCGATCTGATGCTCGCGATGGCCTTTGGAGTCATCGCCAAGGGATCGTGCTCGCCGCACATTCGCGCCGCACTTGTTGAGGAACTGGCCACTGGTACCTCTGACATGGTCGCCGGACAGGTGTATGACACACTTGGTGGCCTCCCCAAAGACATCAGCCCTCTCGAGCAGGTGAAACTGGTCCACCGGAACAAGACCGGGGCGCTCATCCGCGCGGCCTGCCGAATGGGGGGCCTCTGCGGAAACGCCTCGGCGGAAGCAATGACAGCGCTGACAACGTACGGCGAGGCCATGGGGCTCATGTTTCAGATCGTTGATGACCTGCTGGATATCACGCAATCGGCCGAACATGTGGGCAAAGCGACGGGCAAAGACGCTGCGCGTGGCAAGATGACGTACCCAACCGTACTTGGCGAGTCCGCATGCCACGCCGAAGTCGATCGGCTTCGAAACGAAGCTGTAGCCGCAGCCGCCGAGTTGGGAGACGGGGGCTATCCACTTGGATGCCTCGCCGAAGTGATGGCCGTGAGAACCAGATAAAACGAACTGGCCCCAAGGAGTCGCACTGGTACACTCTCACCTCCACGACTCTGGAGTTCAGGAGAACCTCATGGACCTCAAGATCCTGCCGGGCATCACGTCCCCGTCCGACCTCAAAGCGTTGCCGCTTGAGGAACTTCCGGCACTCGCTGCCGAAATGCGACAGGCGATTTGCGCGCAGGTTCAGAAGTCAGGTGGGCATCTGGCACCGAATCTGGGCGTCGTGGAACTCCTGATCGCGCTTCACCGAGTCTTCGACTTCGGCCACGATCGGATTCTGTTTGACGTCGGCCACCAGTGCTATCCCCACAAACTGATTACGGGGCGTTACCCCCAACTGTCCAGACTTCGCCAGCGAGATGGCATGGGTGGATTCCCCGACCCTTCTGAGTCGGACCATGACCTATTCATGGTGGGTCATGCCGGCACTTCAATCTCGACGGCCACGGGCATGGCCCACGGAGACACACTTCGAGGCGAGGGCTGGTCACCAGACAATCCCACCGGCCGGCGAACCGTTGCGTTCATCGGTGACGCCAGCATTGTCAACGGCCTGGCTATGGAAGGGCTCAATCACGCGGGAACACTGAATCGTCAGTTTCTCGTCGTCCTCAACGACAACGGCATGAGCATCGCGAAGCCACAAGGTGCCGTCGCGTCCTACTTTGATCGGCTTCGCGTGTCGGACACCTATCGATCGGTCAAGCGGGCCGCCAAGGGCGTTGTCTCAAACATCCCTGGTGGCGGCACCCTCAGGGATTGGGGGCACCGGCTTGGCGAAGTGGCCAAAGACATGATCACCGATGATCCGTGGTTCGAAAAATTCGGACTGCTGCATGTTGGTCCGGTCGATGGACACGACCTCCCTTCCCTCATCGAAACGCTCGCCACGATTCGGAACTTCGATCACCCGATTGTGCTGCACGCCCACACCGTGAAGGGCAAAGGGTTTGAGTACACCGAGAGCGACGCCACGGCATTTCACTCACCGAAGCCGCACTCTGTTCAGGGCTGCCGAGTCGAAGTGGCGTCCGGTGGACGCAGCTTCACTGCCGCATTTGGTGATGCGTTGTGCGAACTCATGGAGCGGGACGGCACCGTGACAGCCTGTACAGCCGCCATGCCGGATGGCACCGGTGTGCAGCAGGCACTTGAACGGTTCCCCGAGCGAACCTGGGACACCGGCATCTGCGAATCCCATGCTGCTGACATGATGGCTGGCATGGCGAAAACCGGGCTGCGCCCATTCCTCGCCGTGTACTCCACATTCCTCCAACGGGCTTTCGACCAGTGTTTCCAGGAGGCATCGCTTCAGGGTCTGCCGTTGAGGCTGTGCCTTGATCGAGCCGGGCTTGTCGGAGGTGATGGAGCCGTTCACCATGGATTCTGCGATGTCACCATCCTCCGGTCCCTCCCAGGCGCGGTCCTCACAGCGGCCATTGATGAACCCAGTCTGCGGGCCGCGTTGGAGTTCATGCGCACGTATGACGACGGTCTTTCAGCTGTGCGATACCCGCGAGCTGATGTTGATGATCGGCTGATCGAAGAGGGATGCCCACCCTTCGAAATCGGGCGGGCACGCCAACTTCGAGCGTCGCATCGACCGAGTGTCATCGTGATGGCATATGGCGTTCCCGCCATGACCGCCCTGGACGCTGCCAATTCAATTGAGCAGGAGTTGGACGTCGAAGTCTGGGATGCTCGCTTCGCCAAGCCGATTGATGTGGAACTCGTTGAATCCGCGCTGAAGCGTGGCATTCCAATCCTGACAATCGAAGAGCAAGGACTCATTGGTGGATTCGGCGCAGCTCTCGTCGAGGAGGCCGCCAGCCGAGGCCTCGACGCTTCGCTGATCGAGCGAGCGGGCCTGCCAGACCGATGGATTCACCAGGGCAGCCGTGACGAGCAACTCGCGGAGGCAGGGTTGGATGTCCCGGGCATCGTCCGTTCCATTCGTGCAGCGGCGGCCCGCCGCGCAGACCCGCACGAAGTGCCAGTGGCAGAGCTGCCTCGGCGGCAACCGCAGCCGACGACCTGATACTCGCCCGACTTTTGGCAGTTTCCAGCGATGCCGCGCTGCGGGGGCCTAGGCTCGCCGCCATGCAGTTTGAAGCCATTGGCCTTGTGTCCGGCGCAGCCTTCGCGGTGCAACCGTGCAACATTGGTATCGGAGATGTCGAGCAGGCTGTCAAGGCCATCGGTACTGCGATTGTTGAAATGCATGAGGCGAAGCGGCACTGGGACCCAAAGTCCATGCCGGAAGGCGAGAGTACTCGGCAACATCTTGGCGGCTATACCTCGCTCTCGGCGCTTGCGCTCATCACGGCGGGCTACGACTCACAGGCGTCGCCGCTCCGCGAAGCCATCGGGTATCTGCAGGATATTGAGCCTGACGGAACCTATGCCGTTTCGTTCCGCGCCCAAGTATGGGCCAGTCTCCCTGATCGATTCCTGCCGCTGCTCCAACGGGATGTCGATCGACTCATCGAGTCCTTTCACTGGGGTCAGGGTGGCTGGGATTACCTCTGCCGCCCAGTCAAACGAATCCCTCGCGTCTCACCATCCACGCGACACGTTGCCGTTCTCGCCCTCCATGCGGCTGCCCAGCGTGGGATCGACATTCCACGACCACTCCTGCAGCGCGTCGAACAGGCAACGATTGAGTCGCAACACGAAGACGGTGGATGGTCCTATTACACAGGCGATTCACCCACCGGGTCGATGACGTCCGCCGGTGTCTTTTCCCTGATCCTTGTCGATGAACTGCTCGCGCAGCATGGTCGCCGGACCGCCAATGCCCGGCGGGACGCCAGCATTGCCCGCGGTCTTGCATGGCTCGATGCTCGCTTTGAAGCGATGCCGTGTCCGGGTGGCGGCCGGTGCGCCAAGTTTCCGATGTACTGGCTCTACTCCCTTGAGCGAGTCGCCCTGGCGACGGGTCGACGCACCCTGAATACCCGTGACTGGATGCGAGATGCCGTCGCGGTCGTTCTGGAACGGCTCTGCAGGAAAGACGACCAGGGCGTGTGGCACATCAAGGGACGCCAGAGCCTCTCGCAGCTCAGACAGCGTTGTTTCGCGCTGATGATCCTTCACCGGGCCAGCCTGCCCCTCGCCTGCAGCCATCTCTCCATCGATGACGATGAATCTGGTGGACGCCTCGCCGCCACCCTCGTCTCGACACTGCTGACCAGACACGAGCAGGAGTCTTCGTGGCAACGCGTCTCGATGGATGACACCGTGGATGCCTGGCTGGAATCGCCGTTGCTGCTCGTCGCGGCCAAGTCGGCGCCACGATTCCTCAAACCCCATTACGGAGCGATCGCCCGCCACAAGCGATCGCCGGACACCGACCCGCTTCCCAGCATTCAGGAGGTCGACCGCATTCGGGAATTCGTGCGGCGAGGCGGACTGCTGGTTGTTGCCGCTCAATCCAGTGGCAGTCGCAAGGCATGGAAACAGATCGGCTCGCTGGCAGCACCCAACGCGACATGGGCCGCGGTGGACCGGGAGCATCCGGCAATGAATCTCCTCGCCACTTCGCGGAGGCGCCCCCGAATCGAATCGCTGTCAAACGGCGGTCGCCCCCTGATCTTCATCGTGTCTTCTCATTTCGAGGCGGCATTGCCCAATCTCTGGGCATTTGCAACGGAGCGGCACCCCTTTCCTCCTCGGCTGGAGCTCATCACACAGACACCTCCTCCTGCGGTCACCACGCCACGACTGCCGATTGTCTTTGCAACCTCCGACACCGACGCCATTGAACACGGAGCCGCTGCCGCACTCCATGACTGGGCGCAGCGAGCGGGCAAGCCACTTGAGGTACACACCGTCGATCTGGATCGACTCAGCACCACACGGGGGCTTCTCGTCATTCAAGCTGCGGCAGGTCCGCCGCCTTGGCAGGTGATCAACCGGCTTCTTGGGAATGGGCGGTCGGTCCTTCTGACTGGAAGTCATGAGGCACTGCAATCGGTCGAAGTAGCGGTGCGAGATGCCGGACTGACCTTGTCGCCAGCGCGGGGGCAGGCATGGATCTCAGGCGAAGGCCTCCCGGACGGTCACGATGTGTCCCGGCCAGGCTGGAGGCCGAGCTCACGGCAATTGGGTCGAATGCTGCCTGGGCTCGACATGCTCGTAGCCGACCACCCTGCAGGTGGCTCCCTCCTGGTCTCTCATGCTGACCTCATGCAGGCGCTCCTCGATCGGCCGAGTTGGGGAATCCACGGATATGACGCCAGAACTGCCCGACTGCTGCTGTGGAATCTCGTGCAGCAGATCACCCCGACGCCCGTCCAGGAGGTGGCGTACCTTGATGAGCATGCGACGATGGGCGTGGTGGACAACGGGATCGGCCGTTCTGATCGGGGTCATCATCGCGGCGCTGATGTTCCCGGGATATGAGGCCCGACCACACCTCCGGGGCATCGTCAGTCCCTCCCCAGCCGAACGAAGTACCGCGTGGCGGTGGTTCACCACGCCATCGCCAGGAGCGAGGACGCCCCGGCTCGATCGCTGGTATCCGATCATCGAGCGGCACCTGATCGATTCAGCGGGCAACGACGCGATGCTGGACGCCATTGTGGTGCTGGAAACACACAACCTGCTGGGGTGGCACCGATCGCGGCTCGCATTGATGGCAAAGTGTGTTGCAGCGCTCCAGGCGGCGGGCGGAGATCATCTCGGCGCCGCCAGAGATCTTCTTGCTTCCGCGCCGGAGGAGTTCGTGTTGCCAAAGCAGATCGAGCAAGGCACCATACGCAAATGACGAATTCGCCTGAACGTCACGAACCGTCGGATGCACATCTGGCGCTTCGCGTCCACATGATGCCCAAGGACACAAACGTACAAGGAACTGTGTTCGGTGGCGTCATTCTCTCGCTCATCGACCAGGCAGGCTTCTATGAGGCGAGGTTACATGGACTGCATCGGTGGGTCACCGTGTCCATGGACGCCATTGAATTCCACCACCCTGTCTGGCCGGGAGACGTCGTCAGCCTCTATACCAAGACGTGCCGGCTTGGCCGCACGAGTGTCTCGATCGCAGTCAGCGTCTTCGCAGAACGATTCGGCAGTGGGAAGACGATCAAAGTCACCGAGGCGAATCTGAGCATGGTCAGCGTCAATGCGAGCGGCACGCCCATTCCATTCTCGTCTCCTCCCTCGATCGAATCGCAGAGTGACCAGGCGTGAGGGCTCCGCTCTCTCTGGCATGTCTGGCGAGCGGCGGCGGAAGGACCATTCTCAATCTGCTCAACGAGATTGAGGCTGGTCGGCTCCCGGCGCGGATCGACGTTGTGCTCACTTCGCGTCCCGGCACGCCAGCTGCCTCGCGGTGCCGTGACCGCGGGCTCGCGGTCGAGGAGCCACCGTGCGATGAGGAGGTGAACTCCTGGATGTTGAACCGTCTTGAGGCACACACGCCCGAACTCGTCTGCCTGTGCGGATTCCTTCGCCTCTTGCCGATACCTCCGTGGCTGATCGACCGCGTCATCAATATCCACCCAGCCCTGCTCCCGAACTTTGGCGGGCAGGGCATGTACGGAATGGCCGTCCACGAAGCAGTGCTTCGATCGGGACGAACCGAAAGCGGCTGCACGGTGCATCTGGTAGATGATGTCTATGACCATGGCGTCACGATTCTCCAACGTCGATGCCCCGTCCTGCCGGGCGACACCGCCGACTCGCTCGCAGCCCGCGTCTTCGAACAGGAGTGCCGCGCCTTCCCTGAAGCCATCAGGCTCATTTGGGAGCGGCGTGTCAGGAGAGCGAACGGCCCGGTTGAAGTCGCCGAGCCCGGGTCGTTCTGGCCAGACGCCATTGTGCGGCCAGCAAGAAGTTGAGCACCTCGACCAGAGCCGCCTCGGAAGGCGGGCCGGGTACACTGGTGATATCAACGCCCGATGCTGAAACGACCATCATCTCGAGGTAACTTTCGCAGGTTTTTCTTGCGGGGACTGGCGGTGGTTCTTCCCGCCACATTGACGCTGTGGGTCCTGGTGCAAGCGTATCTGTGGGTCAATGACTCGATCGCAGCCCCTATCAACACCGGCGTTCAGTACCTCATCGCGCAGACGTTCGCAGCCTGGCCCGCCCTTCCCGAGTCATGGGGCATCGCGCCGAGCGCCGAAGATCTGAGAATGGCCCGAGAGGCACTTGGGTTGGCGGGTGACAACTCGACTTCAGATCCCACGATCATCTACAACTATCAGGTCGGTGTGCTGCATTCCTGGTGGGAGAGCTACTGGCCCGTTCGAATGATCGGACTGCTGGTCGCGATTCTGGCGGTCTACCTCGCAGGCAGGCTGGTCGGCGGATGGGTCGGCCGCGCCGCCTACCGGTGGCTTGAGCGATTCATCAGCACGCTTCCGGTCATCAAGAAGATCTACAGCTGGATCAAGCAGATCGTCGACTTCCTGTTCTCGCAGCAAGACAAGGCCATGCAGTTTCGCCGCGTCGTCGCCGTCGAGTACCCTCGCCGTGGAATCTGGTCGGTTGGATTCCAAACCGGTGCTGCACTGCCACCAATTGGCGACAGGCTCGGGTCCGAAAGTATCACCGTATTCATTCCAAGCTCACCCACACCGTTTACGGGCTATACGATCACCATCCCTGTAGATTCGGCCATCGAGTTGCCGCTGTCGGTCGAAGAAGCCATCGGATTCACGATCAGCGGAGGCGTCCTGCGACCGCCGCCTGATGTCTTTGCCATGCCGGATACACCCAACCTTGAAACGACCGGTGACCCACCGGACACGGAAGAGATGTAACAAGGAGACTCCATCTATGCAGATCTCGATCACAACTCGCCACGGTGACCCAACTCCAACAATTGAGGAGTACATCCAGAAGAAGGCCGAACGCTTTTCCAGATACTTCGACCAACTCTCTGCAGTAGAGGTTGTCGTCGATCATCAGAAGAGCGAACATCTCATCGAGTGCATTCTGTCTGTGGACCACAATGCGCCGCTCGTTTCACACGCTTCGTCAGATGACTTGTACGCAGCCATCGACCAATGCACCGATCGCGCGGTCCGACAATTGAGTGACCTCAAGAGTAAACTCCGTGATAACAAGCACCACCCACCGACCGCTGGAGGCGAAGGATGAAACTCACCGACATTGTGATCACCAAAGCGATCTCACCGGCACTGGCAGCACGCACACGTGACGAAGCCATCGGCGAGATGATGGATTTGCTCATAGAAGCTGGCGAAGTTGAGTCCGGAAACCGCGCCGACTTCGTCAAGGCAGTGATCAAGCGTGAGAATCGTGGATCGACTGGTTTCGGTAACGGAGTCGCTGTGCCGCACCTGAAACAAGCCTCAGTCAAGAATGTCGTCGCCGCGGTAGCCAATATCGCAGATGGAATTGACTTCAATTCGCTTGATGGGAACCCGGTCTTCTCGATCTTCCTCCTGTTGAGCCCTGAGGACCAGCCCGAAAAACATCTTGAGGCAATGGAGGCGGTGTTCGGAAGCCTGAGCCAGGAGACGTTCCGCAGATTTCTGCGGCAAGCTGAAACCGCCGACGACATCATGACCCTCTTGAATGACGCGGACTCTCGCCAACTGTCCGCCTGATCGCCAACGGAGCCCGTTGACGGGCGAGCACTCTCGTGACAACGACCGCCTCAAAAAAGGTGACGATCACCAACCGGCTTGGGCTTCATGCCCGACCCGCGATGCTGCTCGCTGAAATGGCACAGCAGTTTGAGGCATCGATTCTGATCAGACGGACCGATCACGACGAAGCCATCGACGCCAAGTCGATTATGCAGATCATGATGCTCGCCGCAACTGCGGGAACGGAGATCGAGATTTCAGCAAACGGGGATGGCGCTTCGCAGGCTGTTGAGGATCTCGCAGCCCTCGTGATGGCGGGATTCCACGAACAGTAGCTCGCTTACTCAGATCCAGAACGCCTTGTCATCAATTGGCGAACCCCGTCCCGCAGGTCCAGTCCATCGAACAACACTGCGTGTACAGACTCGGTAATTGGCATTTCAACGCCCCGCTGCATTGCCAGGGCAATAACGCTTTTCGTTGTCGCAACTCCTTCGACAACCGAGTTGCTTGCTTCCTGATATTCGATCAGGGATGCCCCTCGACCGAGCGCTTCGCCGCATGAGCGGTTGCGACCGTGCGGGCTGAAACACGTGGTGGCAAGATCACCAACCCCCGCAATGCCGTAGAAAGTGGACTCGCTGGCACCCATCGCCACACCGAGTCGCGTGATCTCTGCGAGGCCCCGAACAAGCACGGCCGATTTGGCATTGTCGCCGAGTTCAAGCCCATCACACATGCCAGCAGCCAAAGCGATCACGTTCTTACACGCCCCTGCCAGTTCGACGCCCACAAGATCGGTTCCGGTGTAGATCCGCAGCCACGAGATGTCAAAACAATCTTGCACAGACTCGGATAGCTCGGCATCGTCGGAGGCGGCCACCATGACGGCTGGTTGATGCGCTGCCAACTCTGTCGCGATTGTCGGTCCGGAGAGCGCGCACATCGCACCGGCCGCAGGCACTGTGTCCCGAAGCACTTCGCTCGGGCGGCGGAGTGATCCATTCTCGATCCCCTTCGCAACACTCACGATGGGGCACCCGGAAGGCGCATGCGGGGCGACGCCCTCCCATACCGAAGCGATGAACTGCGCGGGGATCGCATTGATCGCAAGGTCCGCACCCTCCATTGCCTTGGATGCGTCCGACGTCACGTCCACGGTCTCGTCGAGTCGAAAGCCGGGCATGCGTCCTGGGTTCTCTCTGCTCTCCGCCAGATGGGCCACGACGTCAGGGAACGGGCCCCACATGCGGACTATCGCTCCTCGCTCAACCAGCGCGTCTGCCAGCACGAGGCCCATCTGGCCGTCACCGATGATCGCAATTCGTTGTGGCACTGGTTTACGCTCCCATTGACTGTGCGACCGAGGCTCGCGGGGGGCCCTCTGGCCCCACGAAGGCCGGAGCCTACCCGGCGAACCTCTCCCGGGCGAGCGACGTACCCAATCTGCGGCTCTGGACCACGCCCCAACTGCGATCGCAGGCGGGCTTCTATACTTCATGCCATCTCCCCGCCTCGAAGACACGTGGAGACCGGAGCAATCATGAGCGAGAACGAGATCACATCCGCAGCCATTGACCCAGATCTGAACATCAACGCCAAGCCCCACGGTGAAGATGAACGCTCAGCCGCCGGGCTGGAGCGACGTCTCCTCGTTGCGCTTGGCGGTGGTGTGCTTCTCGGAACAGCCTGGATCGGAGGCCTGCTCGGCATCAACCCGCAGATTGCTCAGGTTCCCGCCTTTCTTGGCGCGCTCATTCTCGTCATCCCCCTGCTGGCCGGAGCCTGGGGGGAGATCGCCAGAGGCCGCCCCTCTGGGGACTCGTTGGCAACGCTGGCCGTTCTGGCAGCCATGGCATCTGAGATGTACCTCGCAGCAGGATTCCTGGCCCTCTTCCTGTGGGCAGCCAACCTCATTCTGAGTCGAACGGCTTGGGGCGCGCAACGGGCCATTCGTGACCTTGTACACCTCACGCCGGATACGGCGCGACTGATCGACGCCTCTGGCCAGGAGTCATCTGTGAGTCTTGCCTCCTTGAGCAAGGGAGACATGGTCCGCGTACGCCCGGGTGAAAACCTCCCCGTCGATGGACGCGTGGTGGCAGGCGAATCTGATATCAACCAGGCCTCGCTCACAGGCGAGGCTGTGCCCGTCGAAGTGCGTTCAGGGCTACCCGTATACGCCGGCACGACCAACCTCACGGGGCAGATCGACATTGAAGTCACGGCCATCGCCGCCGAGACCACCATCGGCAAGGTGGAAGCCCTCATTCGCGAAGCGGAATCGAGCAAAACAAAACGGCAGGAAATCATCGAGCAACTCGCGGGCTACTACTTCTGGGTGGTCATTATGATCGCAGCACTCGTGTGGTTCTTCGCGACACGCAGCGGAGACGAAGCGGTGCGGGCGCAGGCGTCACTTCGCGCGATCACCGTGCTCGTCGTCACATGCCCCGGCGGCTTGCTGATCTCGCACCCCACGGCGATGGTGGCAGCGTTCGCCGCTGCAGCCCGGCTTGGCATCATGATCAAGCAGACACGAACCCTTGAGGCCGCAGCCGAGGTCGATACGGTCATCATGGACAAGACCGGAACGCTTACAACCGGAATCTTTGTCGTATCGCGACTGAGCCCCGCAGAGGGCATCGAAGGAGCCGCCCTGCTGCAGGCAGCTGCAGATGGCGAGCAGCACTCCAATCATCCCCTCGCCAGATCGATTCTCGACACGGCCCGGCAGGCTCGAATCGAACCTGCCGAGTTGACTCGGTATGAAGAGAAACACGGCCGAGGCGTGCATGCCCAGACTGCGGACGGCGACATTCTCGTCGGCCGCGCCGCCTGGCTCCTTGAACTCGATCCTTCCATCGCGGGAGATCTCGCAGCCACCGAGCAGCGGATCGATGGCATGTCCGGGGTCCACGTGATGCAGAACGGCAGGTATCTCGGCGCCGTTGGGCTCGAAGACGCGCTCCGCTCAAATGCCGCCGAGGCAGTCGAAGATTTGAGAGAGCTGGGATGCCGCCGAGTCGCCATGTTTACCGGCGATCGCCTTGCAGTGGCCACTCGCGTCGCCGAGGCGATCGGCATCGACAGCGTTGAGGCCGAGTGCCTTCCCGAGGAGAAGCACGAAGAGCTGAAGCACTTGATGGAGCGTGGCCACCGAACAATGGTCATCGGTGACGGCATCAACGACGGTCCGATTCTTGCAACCGCAGACGTTGGTGTGGCGATGGGCCTCAGTGGCTCCGACATCGCGACCAATTCGGCCGGCGTCGCGCTCATGAACGATGACCTTCGACACATCCCATTCCTGCTCTCGCTTGCCCGCCGCACCCGCTCGGTCATCAGTCAGAACATCGGTATGTCGTTGCTGCTGGCCATCATTGGTCTTGCACTGGCAGCGACCGGAACCATCCTGACGCTGTGGCTTGCCCCCTTCTACTACGCATTGGGATACGTCGTCGTCATCGCGAACAGCCTCAGACTTGTGCGATTCGGCGAGGAATTCAGCGAAGCCGAACAGTCCCGCGCCATGAAGGAACAGGCACTCCATCAACGCCGTGAAGCTGGCGAAGCGCGCCGAGCACGAATCGCGGCAACCGGAAGCTGAAAAACGCAAGCAGGGTCGGACACATGCTGTATCCGACCCTGCTTTTTTTCCTTCGCGTTCTACGCGATTGTGATGGACTCGTCGAGGAATACATCCTGAATAGAGTTCAACAGCTTCACACCTTCATCCATCGGCCGCTGGAATGCCTTACGTCCCGAGATCAGCCCACTTCCGCCGGCCCGCTTGTTGATCACCGCGGTTCGAACGGCCTGTGCAAAGTCGTTGTCGCCACTCGCGCCGCCCGAATTGATGAGCCCAGACCGGCCCATGTAGCAATTGGCGACCTGCCAACGGCACAGATCAATCGGATGGTCGGTGCACAATGAGTCATACATCGCCTTGTCGTACTTGCCGAATGATCCGTCTGCATTCATCGCCACATAGCCCCGATTGTTGGTCGGCTGCTTCTGCTTGATGATGTCGGCTTCGATCGTGACACCGAGATGATTGGCCTGCCCGGTCAGATCGGCCGATGCGTGGTAGTCCGTACCGTCTACCTTGAAGTCGTTGTTGCGGAGGTAGCACCACAGCACTGTCGCCAGACCCCGCTCGTGCGCGTAGGCGAAAGCATCCGCGATCTCGACGATCTGACGCCGCGATTCCTCGCTTCCGAAATAGATCGTTGCGCCAACCGCGACCGCCCCCATATTCCAGGCTTCATCGATCGAGCCAAACATCACCTGATCAAACTGGTTGGGCGAAGTCAACAACTCGTTGTGGTTGATCTTGACGATGAACGGAATTCGATGTGCGTACGTTCGAGCAACTGAACCAAGTACGCCGTAGGTACTCGCAACCGCATTACACCCACCTTCGATGGCGAGTTCCACGATGTTGGCCGGGTCGAAGTAGATCGGATTCTTCGTAAATGACGCCGCTGCGGAATGCTCGATGCCCTGATCGACGGGAAGAATCGACAGGTACCCGCTGCCACCGAGCCGACCATGCCCATACAAGGCCTGAATCGATCGCAGAACCTGCGGGCTGCGATCGCTACCGGTCCAGATCCGGTCTACGAAGTCGCCGCCGGGCAGGTGCAACATGTTGGCGGGAAGAACGCACTGGTGGCCGAGAAGGTCGTCCGCTTCGGCTCCAAGCAGTTCCTGAGTGGATGAAGTGGCTGTAGTCATGGTCATCATCTCCTGACAGGCGGGTCAGGATACCAGTCCCCTCCTATCATCGCCCACATGAAGCCTCAGGGAGGAGACCGTGTGCTCGTCGCCATGTCCGGTGGCGTCGACTCCAGCGTTGCAGCCGCCATGCTGGTCGAGGCTGGCTTTGACGTCGTTGGATGCTTCATGCGGCTCGGAACACCAGGTGAGACCGTGGCAGGCACCACGCTTGGGCACAAAGGCTGCTGCTCGATTACCGACGCCCACGATGCCCGCCGCGTAGCTGCAGCACTCGATATCCCGTTCTATCCACTCAATTTCGCTGACGACTTTGAGCGGATCATCCAGTACTTCGAAAGCGAGTATCACGCCGGACGAACTCCCAATCCATGCGTACGGTGCAATGACTGGCTCAAATTCGGCCGGCTTCACGACTATGCGGCAGGAATAGATGCCGCGTGGGTCGCGAGCGGCCACCACGCCAGAATCGACACATCCACGGGAAACGCCAGACTCCAACGCGCGGTCGATCAGGACAAAGACCAGACCTATGTGCTCTTCGGCGCTGGCGGCATCCCTGGTGTTCGCCCAAGGCAACTCGACCAGATGATGCTGCCAATCGGCGAGTTGACGAAGGAAGCGGTGCGAGAGAAGGCGGCCAGCCTCGGCCTCGGGGTCCATGCCAAGCCCGATTCGCAGGAAATCTGTTTCGTTCCCGATGATGACTACGCAGGTCTTCTTGAGAGAAGAGATCCAGCCCGGTTTGCCAAGGGTCGCATCGTTGATGGCGAGGGCAACGAACTGGCCCATCACGATGGACATCAGCACTTCACGATCGGCCAACGGCGAGGACTCGGCGTCGCGATGGGCGAACCTCGGTATGTCGTGGAGAAGAACCCACGCAACAACACCGTCACGCTCGGTATCCGCTCGGATCTGAACGCGTACGCCTGCACGGCCCGTGAAGCAAGCTGGCACCGACATCCCGATTCCTCCTGGATGCCCTGCAAGGCCCAGATCAGGGCCCATGGGACCGCGCTTCCTGCCACAGTTCGCTCGACTGGGGGCCATTGCATCGAAGTCCGCTTCGATGAACCACACACCGCGGTGGCAGCAGGACAGGCAGTCGTGTGCTACGAGAATGACCTGGTGCTGTGCGGCGGCTGGATCGACACAGTGGAGCGACAACGATGACCATCAACTTCGCACAGTCCCTGCCTGACCGTGTCATACCCGGGGGGCGTATGCCAGTCATTGGGCGATCCCTCGTCGCGACCAGCCAGCCGCTGGCGGCTCAGGTTGGACTCGACATCCTGAACCTCGGTGGGACTGCCGCCGACGCAGCCATTGCAACAGCCGCAGCGCTCACCGTCGTCGAGCCAACCGCCAATGGCCTTGGAAGCGACGCCTTTGCCATCTCATGGGACGGACACTGTCTCCATGGTCTCAATGCGTCCGGCAAGTCGCCCGGCGCACTTGACATTGATCGGCTGCGGCGAGATGGCATTCCCCGGTTGGGCTGGGATGCGGTCACTGTGCCCGGATGCGTATCGGCCTGGGTGTCACTCTGGAAGAGCCAGGGGACGCTCCCCTTTGAGGCCCTGCTGGCACCAGCCATCGACCTTGCCCGCGGAGGCTTCCCGGTCTCACCGCAGTGCGCAATGAGCTGGAAACGCGCTGCCCTCCGGTTTGCGGGATTCTCAGCGTGGATGGCGACGTTCACACGTCAAGGAGCCACACCCGAGGCCGGCGAGTGCTGGAGCCTTCCCGACCATGCCCACTCACTCGAACTGATCGCCCACAGTGAAGGCGAGGCCTTCTACCGAGGTGAACTGGCTGAAGCGATGGCGGCTGAGGCCGCAACCCACGGCGCAGGGCTCTCGATTGACGACCTGAGCGGCCACGAGGCGTTCGACACTGATCCGTGGTCCGTTCCGTTTGGCAATGTCGTTCTGCACGAGCTGCCGCCCAATGGTCAGGGGCTTGCCGCGCTCGTCGCCGCCGGTGTACTCGACCGACTCGGCCCTTCCCGATTTGACGCCGATGATCCAGCGCTGATTCATCTCCAAATCGAGTCCATGAAGATCGGCTTCGCCGACGCCGCCGCCCATGTGGCTGACCCTGATCACATCGATGCATCGCTCAGCCAATGCGTATCGCCGGAACGGCTCGACCAACTCGCCGCCTCGGTCGATGCGGATACTGCGGTTGATCGCAGCGGCGAGGTTCCGAAGTGGAGCAGCACGGTCTACCTGTGCGCCGCTGACTCGTCAGGCCGCGCGGTGTCGTTCATTCAGTCAAACTATGAGGGATTCGGCAGCGGCATCGTCATCCCGGGAACAGGCATCGCCATGCAGAATCGGGGCGCTGGCTTTGTCAATGCGCCCGGCCATCCAAATGACCTCGCCGGTGGAAAGCGACCGTACCACACGATCATCCCGGGCTTCACAACCAGAGACGGCGCGCCCCACATGGCCTTCGGAGTCATGGGTGGCCCCATGCAGCCACAAGGCCATCTGCAAGTGCTCTCGCGGATCGTGGCGCATGGGTGGGACCCTCAAGCCGCCATCGATGCGCCGCGTTGGCGGATTGAAGGGGGGCGTCGCGTCTGCGTTGAGCCAGACGTATCCCCGACAACCATTGCCTTCCTCCTCGATCGTGGTCACGAAGTCGAGGTTGCAGGGCAGCGAGACGTGTCCTTCGGAGGCGCGCAGGCGGCTCTTCGCCTCGATGGTTGCTGGTGCGGAGGAAGCGACGGCCGCCGGGACGGCCAAGCCGCCGTCAGATAAGGCCGCAATGCACTGGCAGGCTTCCAATCTGCACCTGTACCATCGCACCATGCTGTAC
Organism: uncultured Isosphaeraceae bacterium; assembly: GCA_964598425.1. Classification (GTDB taxonomy): domain Bacteria; phylum Planctomycetota; class Phycisphaerae; order Phycisphaerales; family SM1A02; genus UBA12567. The sequence goes on from CAZRBV010000009.1 coordinate 72,636, forward strand.
GCGGGCATTGACGAAGCGGGGTACGGGCCGATGTTCGGCCCATTGTGTGCCGGCGTGTCGGTCTTTGAAGTCGAACACCGCGACGAAGGCGCGCCACCCTGCCTCTGGGAGGAACTCGGGCGGATGGTGACGCGCACCAAGCGCGATGCCAGAGGCCGCGTCGTCATCGACGATTCGAAGAAACTCAAAGGTGCGGGCAAACTCCGTCATCCGCTCACGCATCTTGAACGGGGCGTGCTGCTGTTCGCGTCGCTCACACAGGGCGATGCAGATTGGCTCGAACAACTCGATGACACATCACTGCTCGCGGCACTCGGCGTCGAACCTCCCTCGGCCGCCTGGTACGACTCAACAACCCCCCTCCCGCTCGGCCAGGACGTTCGCATGCTCCGCATCGATCGAGCCAGGCTCGAGCGTGCCTGCCAGACGAGCGGCGTTCGCTGTATTCATCTCGCAGCGACCGCCGTTCCCGCCGCCGAATTCAATCACCGCGTCCGGTCAACTGGCTCGAAGTCAATCGTCAATTTCGAGCTGATGGTGCATCTCGCCGAGACCTGTTGGAGGCGGGCCGCCGGCAAGCCACTCACCGTGGCGGTCGATCGGCACGGTGGACGAACACGGTATCTGAGCGACCTCCACACCGCCTGGCCGGAGGCAGCGCGGCAGGTTCTGGAGGAATCCGAGGACCGCAGTCGGTATCGGCTCTCAATGCCAGAACGCGGACCAATGGAGATCTCATTCTCCTCGGCAGCCGACAGCGTTCACCTTCCGGTGGCACTGGCCTCCATGACGGCCAAGTACGTTCGGGAGTTGATGATGGTCCGCCTCAATCGCTTCTTCACCGGCCTCATGCCTGAACTCAAGCCGACGGCGGGCTACGTGGAAGACGGCCGCCGCTTTCTCGCGGACATCGAGCCCCTCATCAGGCAGGCCGACCTCGATCGAGCCGAATTGGTTCGATCCTGCTGAGCGGCAAATTCCTTCATCTATCTCTTGGTTCTCAGCGATTATGACGATACCATTCCTGATTCATCGCTTGCCGCGCGGCTGGCGGTGCCATTCAGGCCCGGAATGCGTCGGGAGAACCCCGCTAATGCCAAACGACGAGGACGACGACGCCCGGCCACGCTGAGGACCCTGTCCGGCGTGATGCC
>CAZRBV010000010.1:0-72519 GCA_964598425.1 uncultured Isosphaeraceae bacterium
GGTGGGTGGCCGCGAATCGGCTTTTGGTGGGTGGCCGCGAATCGGCTTGGGGCGAACGGTTTGGTGGGTGGCCGCGAATCGGCTGTTGGGTGGCCGTGAGGATCCGCGAGGAGCCCCAGCCTCAGGGATCTCTCAGGGCTCGCCCGGTGTGGCTTGCCTCGCAGGCTGCGATGTCTTGAGGCGTTCCTGCAGCGATCACCTGCCCTCCTCCTTCACCTCCCTCGGGGCCAAGGTCGATGATCCAGTCTGCTGATCGAATGACGTCCAGATTGTGCTCGATGACAACGAGCGTGTGCCCTCGATCCGCGAGCCGGTTCAAGACATGCATGAGCCGATCCACGTCCGCCATGTGTAGCCCCGTCGTCGGTTCGTCAAGCACATAGAGGCCCTCGCCCCGTTGCTGTACGCCGAGTTCCTTGGCCAACTTGACTCGTTGCGCCTCGCCGCCTGAGAGCGTCGGGGCCGTCTGGCCGAGTTGAATGTACCCCAGTCCCACATCGTCGAGACATGACAGCATGCGGTGGATCGCGGGGTGCGCATCGAAGAATCCCACAGCATCCTCAATTGTGAGATCCAATACCTCCGCGATCGAGCGGCCTCGCCATCGAATCTCAAGCGTTTCGCGGTTATACCTCGCGCCTCTGCATTGGTCACACACGACAAACACGTCGGGGAGAAAGTGCATTTCGATTCGACGAACACCTTGGCCCTGGCACGCTTCGCACCGGCCACCTGCCACATTGAAGCTGAAGCGGCCGGGCTTCCAGCCTCGCATGCGGGCCTCCGTCGTCTTTGCAAAGAGCGCTCGCATCGCATCAAAGATTCCCGTGTAGGTGACGGGGTTCGAGCGGGGTGTTCTCCCGATCGGTGACTGATTGACTTCAACAACCCTCTCAATCTTCTTCAGTCCGGTCAGCCGCGTATGCCTCCCAGGCACGTCCCCGGTCCCGAGAAGGCGCCGCCGGACACCCTTGAGGAGAACCTCGTTGATCAGTGTGGACTTGCCAGAACCAGAGACACCGGTCACGCACACCAGGCCACCAAGTGGAATGTCGACGTCGATCCGCTTCAGATTGTGCGCTGCAGCTCCGCGTATGCCGATGGCTCGCGTTGGGGTCAGTGGGCGGACCTCGCCCCCGCGCCGGATGACTCTTCGGCGGGACAGGTAGTCGCCCGTCAACGATGCAGCGTCGTTGCACACCTCAGCTACGCTGCCTTGCGCGACGATGAGCCCACCATGGCGTCCCGCCCCGGGGCCCATGTCAATCAGGGTATCGGCAGCCCGAATCATCTCCTCGTCATGCTCGACAACCAGGACGGTATTCCCGATGTCAGCAAGGTGCCGCAGCGTACGAATAAGCCGCGCATTGTCTCTGTGATGGAGCCCAATGGTCGGCTCGTCGAGCACGTAGCAGACACCGACGAGCCCTGAGCCGACCTGTGTGGCGAGCCGGATTCGTTGAGCCTCGCCGCCCGAGAGGGTTGAACTACTGCGATCCAGTGTGAGGTAATCAAGTCCAACCGATTCGAGGAATCCGAGTCTGGCGCGAACTTCACGAAGAATCGGTTCTGCAATCGTCTGCGATTCGGGGCTCAGCGACAATTCTGCAAGGAAGCGACTCGCATCAGTTACAGACGCCGAGCATAGATCTGCAATGCTCCATGACTTCGCTCCGCTCTGAAGTAGTACATGCAAGCTCCGCGTGCGAAGCCGAGCGCCGTCACACACGCTGCAGGCGCTGCGGGACATGAAGCTCTGGAGCCTTGCCTGCACCGCCTCACTCTGCGTTTCGTGATACCTCCGATGCAGATTCGGAAACACGCCTTCGAATCGAAAACCAGTGATGCCAGCGACTTTGGCGCCCTGAAGCAACAACGTGCGCTCGTCTGCGGTCAGGGCCGAGAAGGGGGTGTGCCGGGTGTGGCCGGTGCGTTCACAGAATTTCCTGATCTGCCGGGCATACCAGGTGTTCAACCGGCGCCCATTCCTCGTCCACGGCACAATCCCGCCGTCTCCAATCCCGAGGCCGGCATCGGGGACAACGAGATCGAGATTAAACTCACGCTGTGTGCCAAGCCCATCGCAGGCCTGGCAGGCACCGTGGGGACTATTGAACGAGAACATTCGTGGTTCCATCTCTTCGATGCTGCACTCAGGGTGATCTGGGCAACTCATTCGCACGCTAAACGCTGAAGTGTTCCACTCCTGTCCCGTGTTCGCGACCACATGGACGACACCATCGCCCGCCGACAATGCTGTTCCGACGGAATCCGCGACACGATCGCGTGTGTCTTCCCCACGTAGAACAATGCGATCCACCACGGCTTCGATGTCATGCCGCTCGTGGCGGGCAAGTTGCAGCGGGTTCTCTCCGCCTCGAGCGAGCGCTTCTCGAATGTCAATGACTTCACCATCGATACGAGCCCGGACGAACCCGGTCGACTGCAATGATTCAACGGCGTCGCGGTGATACCCCTTCCGGCCGCGTATGATCGGCGCACAAAGCAGTATGGGTGTACCACGCTCCATGCTGCAGATCCGGTCGATTATCACTGAGCTGTTTGACCGCTCAATAGGCTTTCCACAGCTTCGCCGCCCCTTCTTCGCCCAGCACACAGGCTGTCCGCATCGGGCATAGAGCAATCGGAGATAGTCATGGATCTCTGTTGTCGTCGCGACGGTTGACCGCGGGGTGTGGCCTCCGCGCCGCTGCTGAATGGCAATCGTTGGGGGCAACCCTTCAATAGACTCAAGGTGTGGCTTGCTGGTCTGCTGCAGGAACTGCCGCGCGTAGGCAGTCAGCGACTCCATGTACTTTCTCTGGCCTTCGGCGAACACTGTGTCGAACGCCAGCGAAGACTTTCCCGAGCCGGAGACGCCTGTAATGACGACAAGCTCATCGCGGGGAATATCGACATCGATCCCCTGAAGGTTGTGCTCGCTTGCCCCCTTGACAATGATTGACTTTCTTGGGTCGCTCATTGGGACTTCCGATGCCGTGCTCAGCCGAGGTCCCGCCGCTGGAAGAGTGCGACCCCAACAGCAATTGCGGCTGCGGTGTAGATGAGCCCGTAGATCACGCTCTTGACCAGATACCCGGTTGGAATAACGAGATCCTGGGTGACAGCGTCCGAGAGCCAGAGCACTTGGAAGTTCGGGAGGATCGAGTAACCGGCTTTCAAGAGGATCCAACCAAACATCTCGCCAGAAGTTGCCATGTCTGAGAGCGGTACCGAGGCAACATCAACAAGTTGGGCCACCTCGCTGGTTTCGCCAGATGTCCGCTCGAGCACACTGATCACTTCGACTTCGCTGGTCAGTCCGGCTTCAGTAGCTCGGGCCAGCCAGTCCGCTTCGAAGGATCGAAGGACCCGTCCGAAAATCCAATCGGACAACAGGCCAAGCACAAAGAGGCCGACTGTGACCACCAGCGTCAGCACCTGCCCGAATTTGGTTGAAACCGCTACCGCGATGGCTGCGAGCATGGTGACACATGTGGCAAGCGCCAGAGCTGCGATCCAGATGTTTTCCTTGAATGCGTCTGCGAAGGGTCTCGCCGTAAAGTCCGGCTTGAAGTTGAGAGAGACAAGGTAGGCAACAAGGAGAATTGGAACCGCAACAAACACGACGGTGCTTGTAAAGGCGGTTCCATAAAAGTAGTTGCACCACACGGCAACGACGACGGCCAGCACAGCTCCGCCGAATCCGAAGATCAGTACAGGGATATGAATCGGATCCCGGACAGTTTCCAGCACCGTATGCATCTCGACGAGCATGAAGACCAGCGTGAGCAGGAAGCAAGTCAGCAGCAGCGCGCCCAGAACGCCAGCAAACTTCCCGAGCATGAAGACTGGCCGCCCGACAGGTTTGGATATCACCGTCAAGGCGGTTCGGTTGGCGATTTCTCGTCCCAGAACATTGGTTGCCAGAAAAGACGCAAGTACGGCGCCGGCCAGGAAAATGGTGGCCAGCCCAATGTCGATCAGCATCCGCTGATCTTCCCCCAACGTGAAGGCAGCCAGCGGGTTGCTCAGGACGAGGAGCAGGGATGCCGCCACGACCACCACGAGAACGACCGGTTGCCGCAGGCTTTCAAAGAATGTATTTCGGGCGATCGCAAGCAGCTGTTGGAGCATGGGCGTGGCATCGTAGTCCGTCTGAGGAAAGTCGTCGGATTCTCAGCAGCTTCGACGACCATTCGGGATGCGAGGTTCGCCGGATCGTGATAATTTGCCCGTCCATGGAGAACCTGGCCGCCATCTGGTGCCGTATCCATGGGGTGCCCAGGACCTCCAGCGTCCCCGTCAAGTCCTTCAGACCACGAAATCTCCTTCAGGAGCGATGCGAGCAGGATGAGAGTTGATCACCTTGCATTTCAGCGTGCTACGAATATTGCTGGCCTGGGCTTCCTGCTGCAGGCTGCACTTGGAACCGTCCTGTTGGTTCTCGGGCTCTCAATGGGGGATACCGGCAGTGTTATCGCATCGATCTGGATGCTCCTGGCTCTTGTTGTGTGGCTCGGTCTGCTGGTCATTTTTAACCAGCACCGCCTGGAACGCATTGAGTCTCTCGAGACTGATGAACTGTTGGAAGTGTCCGGGGAAACATCGATCTTTGAAGGTGCCGCTGGCGGAGTTGCAGCAAGGCGGCTTCGCATGCTCTACCGGTGGTTTCTCCCGGGTCTGAGCGTCCTGTTCACCATTGGTCTGGTCATCGGGGGCTGGATGATCGTGTCCTTCATGGGGCGATTGAATTCAGGCGAGGAGCAGGCTGAGTTCCTCATGTCTGCGCACCGCGGCTGGATCGTGGCGATCGACCTGGCATTCGCGGTGATCTCATTCATCTTCTCCAGATTCCTGGCTGGCATGGCAGAATTTTCCGCATGGCGCAATCTCCGCGCAGGGGCGGGCGTCATGGTTGGCAATTCAATTGTCTGTTTGGCGATTGCGGTGGGCGTCGTGTTTCGATTCTTCGACCTCCCGATGATTGTGCAGGGCGTGTCATGGGGCATCGCCATCTTCATGTTCGTCATCGCGGCGGAAGTGCTGATGGCCATAGTTCTGAACGCATATCGCCCTCGTGTAGCGGGGGAATTCCCCCGAGCCGGATTTGACTCCAGAGCACTGAGTCTGCTTTCCAGGCCCGACTCGTTTGTGAAGACACTCAACGAAGCAGTCAACTATCAATTCGGTTTCGACATCACAAGCTCGTGGGGATACCAACTCGTTCTCCGGAGCGGCTTGTGGCTTGCCGGGCTGAGCATTGTGTCGCTGCTGGCAATGAGCATGTTCGTGGTCGTTGACGGAAGGCAGGAAGGGTTGAGGCTCCGCAGCGGACGAATCATCCCCGTGGGCGATCAGGTGGTACAGCCACCGGGCGCCTTCTGGAAGCTGCCGTGGCCAATTGAATACTCGGAATTGCATGATGTGTCCGAGCTTCGGTCGCTCGCCATTACCCCGCCTGAAGAACGCCCGAGCGTGTATGACAATTGGGCCAAGCCCTCGAGATTGGCGGACAAGGCGAAGGAAGTCATGTTCATTGTGCGACCATCTGTTCTTGGAGAGGCCGCATACCGTGGATTGATCGCTGATCTGGATGACGTCGACACCGAAGAAGTCAGTGAGGGCCGCTGGTCGCTTGTTGGCGCTCGATTCAGCTTGTTGTGGCGAGTGCGCGGGAGTGACGCAGCTGACGCAGAGGGCGGCGGCCTGCTCCAGTACTTGTCGTTTGGAACAGATCGCAAGGCACGCCGGCGGCAGTACACGGATCGCGAGCAGATATTGAGGGGAATCTCGCTTGCCGAAGCGACCCGCCTTTTTGCGACGCTGAGCATTGATGACTTGCTCACGTCAGATCGTGGCGCCATCGGCGGCATGCTCGCCAAGAGTATTCAGGCTCGACTGAATGCACTGGATGCTGGCATTGAAGTCGTGTCTGTGGACATTCCAATCATTGCGCCGCCAGAGGATACCGCTCGATCGTTTGAGGATCTCCCTGTTGCGCTCCAACAGGCCGACCGTACTGTTGCCAATGCTGAGCGAAAAGAGAACACGACACTGACACAGGCCGTCGGCAATCCGAAGTATGTCGATGCTGCCGTTGCGGCAGTTGATCGGGTCAATGACCTGCGGGTGGCGCTTGATTCAGCGACGCCTGAAGAGCGTCCCGCCGCTCAAGCTGAGCTCGACGCGGCGGTTGCCGAGGCTGAGGCAGTTGTGCGAAAGGGTGGCGGCGGGGGCTATCAGATTCTGGCTGCAGCTGAACGAGATCGTTGGATCGAGTTGCTTGCCCGCCAAGGTCAGGCTACTCGAGTACGCGGGCAGGAGGCGAGTTGGAAAGCTGCGCCGGAGCTGTTCCGGCAGCGGGCCATTATGAGGCTCTATTCACAGCATCTGCCCACCATGCGTAAGTATGTCATGGGCGTCGAGCCTGAACATATCGATCTCAACCTTGAACTGCGCGAACTTGCGTCGCCAAACACCGTCTTTAGCGAATCCCTCGTCGATCAAGACGAGGCAGAGGAATAGCCGCCATGAAGAAGGCAGCAGCGATTATTGTCGGCCTGGTCATCCTGGGCGTTCTGGCAATATTCAGCATGACGTTTACCGTGTCCTTCAATCAGGTGGCAGTACAGAGCCGCTTCGGGAAGGTGGATGAGTCAAGCATCATTCGGACACCGGGCCTGCATTTCAGGCTTCCGTTCTTTGCCGATTCGGTTCATCTGTTTGACACGCGGATCCAGATTCTGGAGTCACCGCTTGAAAACATTCAGACAGCTGACGGGCAACAGATTGTTGTTCGAGGCTTTCTGCTCTGGCAAGTTGAGAAGGAAGGGGACGGTCCTTTGGCGTTCTACCAGTCCTTCCCGGATATCGTCGCTGCGAGGGATGTGCTTCGGACGCAGTTCAGGGATGCCATGACGTCTCTCTCCGAGTACAAGTTCGACGAACTGCTCGGTGAGGACAGTAAGCTCGCTGACGCGGAAGATTCGATCCTCAAACGGATGGCGTCGTCAGTCTCTGAGGGCGTTCGCCCCGTGACAGTCGGCGTGAGTCGTATCGCTTTCAAGGCTTCAACCACGAGTGAAGTGGTCCGGCGAATGCGTGCTCGGCGGGACACGCTGGCCGACAGTGAACGCGCTCGGGGGGCTGCTGAAGCCGAGCGAATTCGATCACATGCCAGCGGCGTCGCAGAGAAAATCCTTGCGTTTGCGGCCCAGCGTGCTCAGGAAATCCGCACAGAAGGAGAGGAGCTTGGTGCGCGCTACCTCTCAGAGATGGGCGAGGATGAACAACTCGCCATCTTCCTGCTGTGGATCGATGCGCTGGAGCGGTCCCTGTCTGACAACACGACCTATGTCATCGATACCGCCGATGCGCCCTGGCACTTGCTTGAAACAGATGGAGGCGCAGGCGCGTTGCCTGTAGTCGATGGATCGGAGCGTCAGCAATGAGCGAATTGCCAGAGTCACCAGGGCAACCGGAGCGGCAGCGCCAAGCGTCAGCCCAATTGGAGGTGAGTTCGGCGGTTGGCGACGCTGCGCAATTGCGGGAGGCGATGGACCCCGCCAACAGGTCGTTGGCTGAAGCGCTCCAGCTGAGTTTTCGGCTGCTCCAGGCTGCCATTCTGGTGCTGCTGGTTCTCTTTCTGTTCTCTGGCTTCAAGACCGTCGAAACCAACCAGAGTGGCGTGGCCACCGTTTGGGGAAAGATCGCTGACTCTGAAAGCCTGGAGCCTGGACTGCGGATGAATTGGCCTCCACCGGTTGGTGAATTCGTACTCTTTCAAGCCGAAGGACGAACGGCTGATGATGGGAACGCCTTTCGAACCAGCGGGTTGGGGGTCAAGGGCCGCGAGATGGAGATTCGGCAGTCCAAGGCAGCCGATCGAATCAAGCCTGAACGCGACGGGTCCTTTCTCACCTCGGCTGGCGAGATTGGACACATCGCGTCAGAAGCCCGGTACGAGATTGTTGACGCAACAAGGTTTCTTGAGACCATTCCTGACGGCAGGGCGAATCGACTCGTCAAGTTGGCGTTGCAGCAGGCAACCGTTGCAATTGCAGCACGGCACACACTGGCCCAGCTCCGACATGATTTCTCGGCGGACACGCTTCGATCAATGCTTCGGACCGGCGCGCAGCAACTGCTCGACGCTGCAGACTGTGGAATTCGGATTGCCGAAGTGAGCCTGCTTGATGAGCCTAAGCCGCCGTTGTTCCTGCAGAAATCCTTCGAGGACTTTTCGCAAGCCCGACAGGAAGTTGAAGCTGACATCGAGTCGGCGCGGCAGCAGGCTCAGGAGCGGCTGATCGGCGTAGCAGGTGAGCACTACGCTGAGCTGGAAACGCTGCTGAACCACTATGAGGCGGCGCGAGGCGACGAGGAAACACAGAAGAATCTGCTGGCTCAGGTGAACACGCTTCTGGACAGCGGTCGTATCAGTGGCGAAGTATCGAAGGCTCTCAGCGCGGCGAAGCGATACCGGACAGAGATCGAGCGGACGCTCGGTAGTGAGGCTCGTCGGTTTGCAAGCTTGCGTGGCGAATGGAAGGAACATCCCGAATTGCTGATTGCAGAGCGGATTCTTGCTGCCAAGGGGCGGCTCATGTCCAGCCAGAGCGCTGAGCTGGTCATGGTCCCGAAGGGTCTTGGATCGCTGCGGCTTGATATCTCGGGCTTGCAGCATGTTCGGGATGCTCGACGACGCACAGATTTGCAGCGGCGAGGCGATGAAACCTGGGACCAGGACCTCGGAAGTGCTGTGGACGCGTTCCGCCGCGTTGGGGAGCTCAAGGGTGACAAGGCCGCACGGCAGATGGTCATCGATGAGTCAGGGCGTCTTCGCGGTATGCGGGAGGAAAAGTAGGGGATGAAGCACACCCACCGCGATCGCCCCATCGTAGAAGCGAGGGGCCTCAGCCGGACATTCCGCGACTTCTGGATGCGGACCCGAGCTACAGCCGTAGACAAGATCGACTTTGAGATCCGACCTGGTGAGGTCTTCGGCCTCCTTGGCCCAAACGGTTCGGGCAAGAGCACGACCATCAAGATGATTCTCGGTCTGCTACGCCCAACGGGAGGTCGACTCTCCGTCTTCGGACGGCCGCCCACCGATGTGGCGGTGAAGAAATACATTGGATTCCTTCCCGAAGAAACGTACCTCTACCGATATCTCAGCCCCCTTGAGACGTTGGATTACTACGGACGATTGTTCGGGATTCGTCGGGTTGATCGCCGGAAGCGATCTGAACAGCTTCTTGAAATGGTCGGCCTCTCGGGGGTTGCTCACCGGCACGTTGGTGAGTTTTCAAAGGGCATGATGCGGCGAATTGGCCTGGCTCAGGCGCTGGTCAATGATCCCGACTTCCTCGTCCTTGACGAACCAACTTCAGGGCTCGATCCCATCGGAACCAGACAGGTCAAGGACCTCATTGTGGACTTGCGACAGCGAGGGAAGACGATTCTGCTGAGTTCTCACCTGCTTGGGGATGTTCAGGATGTGTGCGATCGAATGGTCATGCTCTACGGCGGGCAGATCCGAGCAGAGGGCACCGTTCAGTCTCTTCTGCAGGACAGTGAGCGAACGGTTATTCGCACCGGGCGCCTTGATCAGACGACCATCGATCGAATCGAAGAGATCCTTCGCACGCAGGGCACGGCCATCGAGCAGGTGGACAGCCCACGGCAGCGACTCGAAGATCTGTTTATGACTATTGTTGAACAGGCCCGTCAGGAACGTCTGGAGACATCAGGCGCGACCGAGGGCGGCAAGACAGCTGCATTCCTGAAATCTGAGCCCGAGACAGGCGCCGAACTCGTGGAGCAGTTGGCAGAGGCCACGGATCGCGAGGCTCGCGCACGGGTTGTAGCCGCTGTGGACGAGCAGCCGGATCAGAATGAAGGGAAAGAGATGCTGGATCGTCTGATTCAAGCGAAAGACGAGCCGCCCGCATCTCGCGTGACTGCGCCGCTTCCCAAGGTGGGCGAGGATGTCGACTCTTCGGTGATCGAGGGCCTCCTCGGAGGAGACGAAGGTACTCCCGAGAAGCGTGAAGATTCATGACACTGGGTGCCAGCCTTTCCAGGAAAGCCGATGAGCTCCAGCGACGGCGGTGGTTTCGGATTCTGCTCACGTTGGTGGTACTGGCGGCGAGCGCGGGATTCTTTGGCGCCGTTATCTCGATTCGCAACAGCTGGGACGGCGCGGCCAAGTCAATCGTGATCGCTTTCGCCGGGGACGAAGCGAAGACCTATGCGACTCTCTTGCGTGAAAACGGATCCGTCGTTATTGAGGACCGTGAATACGCTGCGCCGATCGAGGTCCTGGAAACGCTGATTACTGACGATGGGACTGTTCAGCATGCCCAAGGCCTCGTCATGCTGCTCTTGCGGGACGAGATTCCCGGGTGGGCGCCCCAATGGTTGCTGCTTGAGACCAGTCTGGCGTGGACCCTGATGCTCCTGGTTGGCGTGCTGGGGGCAGCCGTCATCTGGTCAGGGCTGAGTGTCCGTGTCGGGGCACTCCTTGGCGCTGGCCTCGTTTTCTCGGTGGCGTTCTGGCTACTTGGCTGGAGTCGTTGGATTGGTGTTCCAATCTCGATGGCATTGTTGCTGTCCGCCTATCTCTTGTTCATCCGCGTACTGCAATTCGGATTGAGTGGTCGTCAAGGGTGGATGGCGGTGACCCACACGCTGCTCAGCGAAGTGACCAGAACACGGTTGGCGCTTGGCTTTGTGGTGACGCTCCTTGTCGCGCTGCCGCTGCTGCCGTTGACGATGGACGAAGAAGCACCGATCGACCAGTTTGTGCAGGCATACCTCGTCAGGAGCCTCGACCTTTCATATGCCATGGCTGCCATACTGGTGCTGGTCATCGCCTGTAGTACCGTGGCCTTTGATATTCGTGATCGCCACATCTGGCACATCGCCACCAAGCCGCTTGGTCGACTGCACTATCTGGTTGGGAAGTGGCTCGGGGTCGTGCTTCTTGGGGCGACCATTCTTGTCGTCGCGGGCACATGGTCGTACGGGTATGTTCGATACCTTGAGAACTCTGCGGCACCAAAGACCGTGGCCGACTTTGAGGAGTTCACGGCACTTGAACGAGACGTCCTGGTTGCCAGAAGTACCCGATTGCCAACCTACGAAGAGCTGGAGGAGGGGGACGTGCGGGGGCGAATTGACGAAATTCTGCTGGAAGATCCTGAGTTTCAGGAGTATGTAGACGCGGAAGTCCCCCTTCGCGTGTATCGCACGTTGCGCAAGCGGGTGATGGATCAATTCGATCAGCAGCGTCGCCGAGTGCCGAGCGTTCTGGATCCCGCCAGTCCTCCCTGGGAGGTTCTCCACTTTGACGGGCTGCAGCATGCGAAGGAAATGGGCAACCTTGTTCGACTGTCTTTCAGGCTTCTTGGTGGGCTCTCTGACGAACACGAGCGGCGGCTTGTCGGATTCGCGGTTGGAGAGAACCGGACAGAAGGCGTGATCGGCGCCTTTGTGCCGACCGTCCCCCAGCACATTGACATTCCCCCTGAGGCGATCAAGGATGATGGGACCCTTGAGATCTCCATCGTCAACCTGACGCATGTTCCCGCAGGCAAGGGAAACGACTGGGTGGGGCCAGTTGATCTGGAGGCCACCGCGATGGGGGCTGGTGGTTTGCAACCCTTTGACCTTTTCTGGCAGGCAGACGAGGTTGAGCTCACCTATCCGGACGGCACATTCGGTGGCAACTTTCTGGTTGCACTCTCGCTGGTGCTGCTCAAACTTTCGATTCTCGCGGCTTTGGGATGCGGATTGGCCACGGTGTTGAGCTTCCCCGTTGCCTGCCTCGCAGTGTTCACGGTCTACGCTGGTGCGAGTATGGCCCCCTGGCTGGCATCTGCCATTCCGATGTACGGCGGTGGCCCTCCTGGGAGTGGTGGTGCTGGCGAGGCCATTCAGGACACCATTCAGTGGCTTGTGCGAACAGTGGCCAGCGTGATGGTGTACGTACTGCGGGCCTTCGGTGAGCTCCAGCCCGTGGAGCGGCTGGTGCAAGGCCGCCTGATTGGTTGGGGGCAGGTGTGGGCCGGTCTGGCCATGCTGCTCACGTGGGGCGGCGGCGCTCTGGCGGTTGGTTGGCTCATTCTTTCACGGCGACAGTTGGCGATTTACAGTGGTGAGTAGCGGCAGATGCTTCGAGACAGATTGATTCAATTCGGTGCGATCGGCGGTGCCATTGCCGGATTGGCTGTCGGGGGATCCATGCTGCCGGGCATCGTGGATCAGGCTGATCGTCACAGCCTTCGCTACACCGACGTCTCGGTTGAGAACGCGCCTCCAATTGTGGCACTCGGGACAGCAATTGGCGCGCTGCGTGGACTCGTGGTTGATTATCTCTGGATCAAGGCCACGATGAAGCAGGAGGAGGGGCTCTACTACGACATGCTTGAAGATGCGCGGCTGATTACAAAGCTGCAGCCGCGTTTCCCTCAAGTATGGATCTTCCACGGCCACAATATGGCCTACAACATTTCGGTAATGACCAATACCAACGAAGAGCGTTGGGATTGGGTTGACAAGGGGATCCGCCTGCTTCGAGATGAAGGTCTGCGGTACAACCCGAATGATCAATTGTTGTACAAAGATCTGGCGTTCTGGCTTGGGCACAAAGTCGACGGGGTGACAGATGATGCGCATCCGTACTACAAGACGGAGTTTGCGAAAGAGTGGCACGAGCTGCTCGGGGCACCTCCTGTAGACCAGGACGCCCGTATCGCGTGGATCCAGAAGGTCGCCGATGCCGCGCCGACGCTCGAGGCAGCTATCGCACGAACGCCCAAAGTTGCCGAGTTGATTGCTGAACTCGGCGATCGGCTGGAGCCGTTTACCGGGGATCCGGAGGTCGCCCTGGATCTGACGCTCCTCAAGAAAATCGCGTGGTGGAATGCGATCCGCGAGCAGTCATGGATTGCCAAGAAGCTGGATGCGGCGTCTCTGCTGGAGGAGAAGGACGAGGGGATCTTCATCGCGCTCGACGAGCTCATGACCGACGACGTGTATGCAGAAGCTTGGGAGACGCTGCTGTCTCATCTTCGGCATCGGATCCTGTTGGATGAATACAACATGGATCCGGTACGCATGTACGAGTACACGCGGGACCTCGGCCCAATCGACTGGCGGCATCCACAGGCGCACGCGTTGTACTTCGCCCGTCGGGGTTCGGAGCAGGGCAACCACAGGGTTGAGAGCAAGGACATTCATAACGCGATCAATATCGACCGGCAGCAACTCCATTCTCTGCAGGCACTGGCGAGATCGGGCCGTATCACGTACGACCCGTTCTCTCCGGTCATGCCGAGTCGATTCCCAGAACCTCGATTTATTGATTCAGTCGATCGCCTCTTTGAGGAGTTCTACATCAAGTACATCGATGCGCGTGGTGCGGGTGGCGAGACGTTCCTGCCGTTCATGGAAAACTTCATGTCATCTGCCATCCGGGAAGCCTATCGGGGCGGTGAGATGGACCGTGCCCGAACAATGCTGGACCGGTTGGATCGGCTGTTTGGTACAGGGGCCAGTCCTCCGAATCACAAGTACAACGAAGATCTCGATGTCTTTGTGCTGAATCTGACCAAGGATGAATACGATCGGCAGCCCCACATGGCACCGAGCGATGTCGTGGCATCACTTCGATTTGGATTCCGGGCGGGAATCGGCCAGCGCCGCCCGGAGATCTACAAGGATGCAGTTCGTTTCGCCAATCAGGTGACCGACTACTTTCGGTCTCACGAGGGCATCGACTATGAGACGAAACTCGGCTCAGCGCGAATGCGTGACCTGTTGGCCCTGCTTGGTGAATCCGCCGAGATCGCCTTTATTCAAGTCATGACCGACCCGACGATTCCCTTCGACGAACGCATTCAGATTTGGACGCAGGTTGATGAATTCGAGCCGGAACTGCGGCTGCGGACCGCCGACCGAATCCGGCCTGCGGTGGCGCGAGAACTTGAATGGGGACCACTTGCCGGGAAGGTCAGCGTCGACGAACTCCTTCCTGAGCCGCCCGGAATCGCGGCGTTCCGCGCCGCGCTTGCCGATCGGGCATTGAAGCAGAAGCAGGCCGCGGATGACGCTGAGGCCGCAGGTGTCGAGCGGAAGTAGCTTCGAGAATCGGGAACGAGGGACCTTTGCTACAACGCTGGAAACGACGCGGTCACTGCTGGATAACAGTTACGATTCCCACGCTGCGACAACCTGATTGCGAATCGTTCCGACGCCGGGTATGTCAACTTCCACGACGTCACCATGCGTGAGGAAGAGCGGTGGCGTCCGCGCCGCGCCAACTCCCTCGGGCGTTCCGGTCAGAATAACCGTCCCTTTGAGGAGCGTCGTCCCACGGCTCAATTCAGCGATGAGTGTGGCAACAGGAAACAGCATGTCGGCTGTCGTTCCGTGCTGCCTGAGATCGCCATTGACCGTGGTTGTGATAGTCAGGGCTTGAGGGTCGGCTACGTGCGATCGCGGGATCGGGGCGCTCATAGGGCAGAACGTGTCGAAACTTTTGCCCCTGATCCACTGGCCACCAGCGCCCTGCTTTTGCCACCACCTCGCAGTGACATCGTTGGCCACAGCCCAGCCCGAGACATTTGAGAGCGCATCTTCTTCAGGCACGTCGCGGCAATCGCGCCCGATGACTGCCGCGAGTTCTCCTTCATAGTCAACCTGGGGTCCGTGCTCCCTGCACGCAGGCGGAATCACGATCTGACTCGCTGCCCCGGTTCTTGACGCAGGGTTCTTCATGAACACTGTCGGTCGTTGGGTGACTGCAGCCTGCATTTCGGCGGCGTGTGATGCATAATTGCGACCGATGCACCAGATGGCTGGGGGCAAGAGAGTCATGAATCGCGATCCTCTGGCACCGGATCCCAGCCGGCGCCGCCCCAGGGATGGCACCGCGCAAGTCGCTTGAGTCCCATGATGCCACCTCGAAGCCCGCCGTGGCGGCGTATGGCTTCGGCTGCGTATCGTGAGCACGTGGGCTGGAAGCGGCAATGCCCTCCAATGAGCGGACTGAGCAGCCACTGGTAGAGACGAATTGCCCCGAGCAGCAGCATCGCCAGCGGTGTTCGTCTCACGGCTTCTTCTCCGGCTTCCCGGTGGCAGCCTGAATGGCCGTGTTGAGCCAGTTGGCATACGCACCGCGATGTGCGGGACCATGCGGAGTGACTACGACGACAACATCGATGACGTCCGTCCACTGGCCGCGAACTTCGCGGAACGCGGATCGTATCAGGCGTTTGATGCGGTTCCGTCGAACGGCGTTCCCTACCCTCCGGGGCACGGCCATTCCTAAGCGGGTCCGGCCTGATGCAGATCGCCGCACGTGGACCCGAAGTGGTCCTGAGCGGCCGCGCCGTCCACGTTGCAGGAGCAACGCAAAGTCACGTTTGGCTCGAATGCGATCACGCTTGCCAAGTGTGCCTGCTTTCTCAAGCATTGTCATGATCCAAGGCCGCCTGATACCGCTTCATGAGCTTGGTCCGCGTGACAAGCCCTGAGACGCGGTGTGGATCGCCATCTACGAGGACCGGAAGGGCGTCTACATCCAAGCGGGAGAATTTCTCGAGTACGACATCGAGCGTTTCATCGGGTGTGATGAACGGCAAATCGGTCCGCTGGAGTTCGCTAACCTGCAGAAGAGGGATCGCTTCACGGAACATAAGTGCTGCTTTGAGATCACTGCCTGTGACCATTCCGCAGTACTCGCCGGACTCATCGATGACCACGAAGTCTCCGGCAGAACCGTGTTCGGCCTGCTCAACGAGCGCAGCTGCAGAACTACGCACCGAGATCGTGGGGGACTCATCGAGGATCAAGTCCTGGACAGTCAAACGGCTGAGAATAGTCAGGTCTCCTGCGCCCCCCAGACGAATGCCGATCTCCCGCAATCGGGCAGAGTAGATTGAGTCCCTGCAAAGCCAGCGTGCCACGATTGTCGCGACCACAGCTGCGAGCATGAGTGGCAGGATGATCTGATAGTGCCTGGTCAGCTCGTACACGATCAATATTCCGGTCAGCGGGGCGTGGGTCACGGACGCCACCATTGCCGCCATCCCGACCAGTGCGAACCGGGCGGGCGTGCCATGTTCAAGCAGCCCTACCCACTCAAGACCAAGGCCGAGGATCCCTCCGATCAGCGCCCCCATCATGAGCGATGGGGCAAACATGCCACCGGCTCCGCCGGAGCCGATTGTGATGCACGTTCCGATGAGCTTGAACGCGAGCATCCCACAGAGCAGGAGGAGCAGGGGCCCCATCGTCCGAACTTCAGATGGGATCTCATACTCCGTCGGCGAGAGGAGGCTCGATATCTCCGGATAGCCATTGCCATAGAACGCTGGAAGCTGCGGGCCCATAATCAGGAGCGATGCCAACCCAAGCACGGCAAGGAGCAGGCCGCCGATTGCGGGCCGAATCCACGCCGGCCCGGGAATGGCAGTGGCGAGTTTGCTTGAGTAGTTCAGCCCGCGAATGAAGACAACGCCAATGAAGCCACAGAGGAGCCCCAGCACGATGTAAGCCGGCATGTAGGCGATTCGAAACTCGCCTTCAAGAGAGATGAAGTCGCCTCCAATCTGGAAGATTGCGGCGTCGTGCAGGATGCCTTGTATTGAGGCGGAAGCAACGACCGCCGAGATCACGATCGGGGTGAATGTGCGAAGCGAAAAGTCGCGGAGAAGAATCTCCATCACAAACAGTACTCCCGCGATCGGAGCATTGAACACCGCGGCAATGCCTGCCGCAGCACCGCAGCCCAGAAGAGTCGTCATGTTCTGCGTATTGACGCCGAGGAGGCGACCGATGCTGGATCCCAGAACGCTGCCAATAGTCACGATCGGGCCTTCGGCGCCAGCCGATCCCCCCGAGCCAATGGTGAGCGTGCTGCAGATCCACTTCTGAACGCCTACTCGCAGACGGAGTCTGCCTCGCTGCCGCAGGACACCATAGATGACTGTCGTGACGCCAGGCCCGATATAGGGGGCGTTGATCCATCGCCGCGCAAGACCGACGAGAAGCCCGCCAATTGAGGGCCCGAGCAGTACCAGCATCCAGATGACCGAAGGGTTGAGCGATGCCTCCACAGCCTCGATCTTCCGCAGGGGGGCCAGAAACAGCGTTGCCACCACGCCCATCAGCAGGCCGATGCCAGCTGCGAGCAGATACAGGTACCAGTCGCCCTGAAGGCCAATCCGGAGCCCGGCACGTCGAATCCTGCGTATGGTGCTGGGCATCCCTGATGAGGCTCCGGGGGCGGGAAGAGGGCTCGCTGAGCGCTCCGAAGTGGGGGAGTCTACCCCACCCGGTCACTCGACAGGGGATTGCCCTTTCTGTAGAATGGCCCGATTGTAGACTGGTTTGAGGCCAGCAGCGAGGAGTGCAACTCACATGATCGAAGCTCTGCGAAGCGATGAAATCGTTGACAAGGTCGGTGGCCGCTTCAAGTTGTGCGCCTTGATTCAGCGTCGACTCCGAGAGATCGCTGTCGATGGAGCTCGCCCGCTTGTCGAGCGAGCGGGTCGAACTGACCTTGAAATCGTCATCGACGAAATCGAGCAGGGCAAGATCACACCGCGATGGGTCGAGGCGACCGACGAATCGTCGTCCAATGGGCCGGGTTGGCCGCTTCAGGCTGTCTGACTTGTGACCGGCGCAGATCAGGGACGTCACGTTCTGGTCGGCGTCACGGGTGGTGTTGCTGCCTATAAGACTGCGGAATTGGTGAGTCTGCTCGTCAAGCGAGGAGATACTGTCACTGTGGCGATGACCGAAGCAGCATGCCGGTTTATTGGCCACGCGACGCTTGAGGCCCTGTCGGGCCGGCGCGTCTATCGCGACATGTGGACAGCTATCGATGATCCGTCGAGCCAGCATGTGGCTCTGGCGACAAGCGTGGACGCGATGGTTGTGGCGCCATGCAGCATGCATTCGCTTGCGAAGTTCGCGTCCGGCCACGCTCCCGATGCGGTGTCCCTTGTGGTTGCTGCGATCGATCGGAGTCAGGTACCGGTGCTGCTCGCGCCGGCCATGAATAGCGCGATGCTCTCGCAGCCGGCGACCCAACGCAACATCGCAACGCTCCGCGAGGATGGGTTCATCATCATGGAGCCCGAGACAGGATGGCAGGCTTGCCGCACAGAGGGATGTGGCAGAATGCCAGAACCACTAACCATCCTTGCCGCCCTCGATGACATGGTGGCCACGAGGCGATAAACGCAAAGCAGGCAGCCTGTTTCAGGCTGCCTGCTTGCACATCGCTGCTCTCTCAATTGAGTATCCGGACGGACTCGATTCAGTCGTCGACTGGCTTGGAGTCCTCCATGAAACTGGCAAGTCGTCGCCGCCGCACAGGATGCTGCAGTTTGCGCACCGCCTTGGACTCGACTTGCCGCACACGTTCGCGAGTAACCTTGAAAATGCGGCCGACCTCCTCAAGCGTGTAGGTGTAGCCATCGCCGATTCCATATCGGAGCTTGAGAATCTCACGTTCCCGATACGTCAATGTCTTCAGAACGTCGTTGATGCGAGTTCGAATCATCTCGCTGGTGGCTGTTTCAGAGGGCGCCTGCTGGCGCTCATCTTCGATGAAGTCTCCAAACTGAGAGTCCTCAGACTCGCCGACAGGCCGATCCAGGCTGATCGGATGCCGTGAGATATTCATAACCCGCCTCGTTTCATCGACGCTCATGTCCGCCTCGACGGCCAACTCTTCGATGGTGGGCTCGCGCCCCATGATCTGAAGGAGCCGCTTCTGAATTGTGCGCAGTTTGGACATCGTTTCGATCATGTGGACTGGGACTCGAATCGTGCGAGCATGGTCTGCAATGGCGCGAGTGATAGCCTGCCGAATCCACCATGTTGCGTAGGTGGAGAACTTGTATCCACGCATGTATTCGTACTTGTCAACAGCCCGCATGAGTCCAGTGTTCCCTTCCTGGATGATGTCCAGAAACGGGAGGCCTCGGTTGCGGTATTTCTTGGCGATCGACACGACCAGTCGAAGGTTGCCGCCACTCAGGTCGCGTTTGCCCTGTTCATACTCTTCAAACACTGCTTCCAGCTGCTGAACGCGGGCGGCGAGTTCCTCGGGAGACTCGAGTACGAGATCTCCGAGCCCTCGCAACTCCTCTTGCATCACAGCGAGGTCATCCGCGTCGTACCGTGCGGACCGAGTCTCGGCTCGCTTCAGCTCTCCCAGAACCTCCTGCAACTTCCGATTGACCGACTGGAGCTTACGAAGCAACGGTTGGATCTTGGCGGTCCGCAGGCAGCACTCTTCAAGCAGGGTGGCCATGCGTCGTCGCCGGCGATTCATCGACTCAATGATCCGCAAACGGGTGCGTTCTGCGACGCCTTCGCAAATGCGAGCCCAGTCGGCGTCGTTTGCTGCGAGCATGCGGCGAACGGATCCCATGTTGACCGGAATGCGGCTTGCGATCTTCTCCTTGGCGTTCTCTTCGGCAGTGGAAATCCGCATGGTCCGATCGAACGGGAGTTCGCCATCGTGTACCTGTTGGAGCACCGCACATGCGGCCCGGGCTGCAAAGTCAGACTCAAGAACGAGACGTCTGAAGATCATTCTGGTGGTCTCGATCTTCTTGGCGAGTCTGATTTCCTCTTCTCGAGTCAGCAGCGGGATCGTGCCCATCTGCGTGAGGTACATCCGGATCGGGTCATCGATCTTCTTGGATCCAGGCTCGCCGATTGCCTCTTGAACGGCAGCGGCCTCTGCTTCGTCAAGAATGGGGTCTGGTGGCTCAATATGGCTGCCTGCCGCCTCTTCTGCGGCTCGCTGCTCGGCTGCTTCCTGCATCTCCTGAGCAAGGATCTCTTCCTCGGTTGCGAGATTGAAGGTTCGCTTCGGATTGTCTCGCTTGAATCGCAGGTTCGTCTGGAGCGGCGCGTAGAAGTGCGGGCCCGCAAAGGTGCGCCGGTCCAGATGGTTCGTAAACTCAATGCCATACGCCGATGTGACAATGAGCAGCTCGTCCATTTTGTCTGGGCGGATGTACTCATCGGGAATAGCCGTGTTCAGCTCCTCGAAAGAGATCCATCCTCGGTCCCTGCCGAAATGGATGAGATCCCGAATCGTCGGGTGCATGGTTGGAGTATCGGATGTAATCACTGGTGCAGTCCTCCTGGGATGATCAGTAGATCTTCTATCTATTGTCCGCTCGGCCGCGGCATGGCGGCAGCCCGCGGGCCTAATCCTCTGAGATGTTCGATGACTCTGGCTGCTGCCTGCGGATCTCTCGCCGCAGATGCCTTCCAGTCGGCCATCCGTTGTCGTGAATCAAGGGCACGGCGACACCGAGTGAGCGCTTCGCAACACCTCGCGACGGCAGTGTCGGCGTCGCCGTCAGATGCTTCGATCAGGCGTTCGCCCTCGAAGTAGAGATCGGAAGCTACCCCCCGATCAACCTCGCCGGGGAGTGAGTCCAGCAGTGTCTGAACCGTGAGGCGCTCGCCGCGCTGGTGCAGCGCCTGAATGACTTGGGCAATTCGCTGGGCTGTTGGGTCAGCCAGCGAAGGATCCGAATGAAGGGCCGGGACATCAGTCTGCTGTGAGTGGATGGCGACTGCGAGAAGGTCGAGTTCGGCTCGTCGCAGGGCCGGTGCGACTTCGAGTTCAGAATCCATGCAGGGAAGCTCATCAATGCCTTCGTCTTGAGAAGATCGCGCCGGTGAGGCAGATCCGCCGCGGCGATCAATCAGTTCGGCAATGACCGCGGGCGCGACGCCGGCAAGCTCGGCGAGTCTGGACGTCACCAGCGCCCGCCGCAGTGGCGATGCCTTGTGAATGCCGAAGTCGACGATCAGCCGGACAAAGTCTTCCGTGACCTGTTGCCTGCCTGAAAGCCCACGTGTGGTCTGCAGATCGATCTCCAGCCGCCGAAGAACAAACTCAAAGGCATCGAGAGACTCATCAAGTGCCTTCCGGAACGCATCTGGACCATTCGGTTGGCGAAGGATTGTGTCTGGGTCCGTGCCGTCTGGCAGGACGCAGATGCGAACATCAATATCGTGGGCGAGCACAAGCGGGATGGCACGTTCGGCAGCTCGCTGTCCTGCTTCATCGCCATCGAAGAGAAGAGTCGCCACCTTGCAGATCCGGGCGAGATGTCGCGCGTGCTGCTCGGTCATGGCTGTGCCCAGCGTGGCGACAACATTCACGAACCCGGCCTGATGGCACGCGATGACGTCCGTATAGCCTTCGGCGATGATGACTTGGCCTTCCGCCATGATTGATCGACGGGCCAGGTGCAGTCCGTAGAGCGTGCGGCTCTTGTGAAAGAGATCATGCTCGCAGGAGTTGAGGTACTTGGGTTCTTCGTCTGCGGCGAGGACTCGACCGCCAAATGCGATCGGGCGGCCCGTCTCGTCGGTAATCGGGAATATGAGTCGATGCCTGAAGGCGTCCCAGGTGTGTTCATCTTCCCCTTGTTTGAGCAGGCCGGCTGCGACGAGTACCTTCGCGGGTAGCGCATCGCAGGCCAATTCATCCCGCAGGGTACTCCAGCCATCAGCGGCACACCCGATCCCAAATGCTTCAACCATTGCTGGTGAAATGCCTCTGCGTCTGATTGCTTCTCGGGCATCGCGTCCGTTGACATTGTCAGAGAGTTGCCGTTGGAAGTGGGAATGCCCCGCATCGAGTGCTGTTCGAAGCCACGTCTTGCGGGATGCGGACTGCTGTTGCTCAGGAGCATGCCCCTGAGTGAGTTCGATTCCAGCACGTTCAGCGAGAAAGCGAAGTGCTTCGCCAAAGTCCTTGCCGAGATGCTCCTGGACAAACCGGAAGCAATCTCCAGCTGCTCCACAGGCATGGCACTTGTAGAAAGCAGACTCCTTGTGCGTCACAACCGCAAAGGAAGGTCGGGAGTCATCGTGGAATGGACAGAGGCCCACGTGCTCGCGGCCGCGAGGTTGCAGGGCGACGAACTCGCCAATGAGCGAGGCCAGATCGGTTGCATCCCGCACCCGTTCTATTTCATCTCGAGTCGCCACTCACTACCCTCATCGCCGCCGAAGCGACATCCCGGCAGGCTCGCATCCTGCGAGGCCACCAACATGCTCAAGGCACCCACTCGTCGCACGCAGGGTGACGCCGAGTCAGGATTGAGCTGATTGCTGTTACCGTGGATCAGGGAGCGTGAAAGCGGTTGTGAGGGGAGTCAGGCCGGAAAGGCGATGATGCACCCGTGTAAAGTCAAGACGCTCTGAACCGTCTGAATAGATAGCCCCGAACCGGGGACAGTCACGATAAAAAACGGAAAAAACACTCCAACCGGAGCACTTTCCGTCAAAAAACGCCTGAAGTCAGGCAGAAACGCTTGCTGGCTTCTGCTTGCGGGTCCAGCTGTACTTTCGGCGCAATGGCTTGACTACCAACCCGTTACGGATGGCCTTCGCCGTGGCCTTCACCCGGGTGGGCTTCCCGTCAACGACGGCCCGTACAGACTGAATATTGGGCTTGATTTTGCGCTTGGAGATCCCGCTGGGCTTCAAACCGATGCCGCCCTGATACTTGGGGCGACCGCGATAGTGGATCTTCCGGCCGGTCGTGGTGCGAGCACCACTGAAATGACAGACGCGTGGCATGATGTGCCTCCGGTGCCAAAAAGGGGGTGAATCCGGGAGCGTATCGGACTCCGAGTGGGCCGTCAAGTGTGGGCGAAGCCCAAAGATCCGTATCAGGCGGACTCGCGAGCTTCCTGAGGCCGCTCTATCGCATCCAAATCGCACTCGCCCCGGATGGCTCGCTCGTCGATCACGTAGGTCCGCCCAGCGCGATCACCATCGGGAAGATCGTACATCAGATCGAGCATGAATCCATCGATGACCGAACGCAGCGCCCGGGCCCCGGTGCCACGTTCCATGGCAATGCGTGAGAGCCCGGAGAGCGCTGCTTCGCTGAATTCCAACGTAGCGCCCTCGAGCTGGAACAGGTGCTGATACTGACGCACGATGGCGTTCTTGGGCTCCGTGAGCACTCGTATCATTTCGCCTTCATCAAGCGGCAGCAGCGGTGCTATCACGGGCAGCCGTCCGATGAGCTCGGGGATGAGGCCAAACTGCAGGACATCGTGGGCAGTGACCTCGGCAAGGATCTCACGCTCAGGACGATTCCCATCCTTGGACGCTGCTGAGAAGCCGATCTGGCTATGCCCCAGTCGCCGCTGGATGAGACTCTCAATCCCCTCAAATGATCCGCCACAAATGAACAGGATGTTGCTGGTGTCCATCTGGATGTACTGCTGCTCAGGATGCTTGCGGCCCCCCTGAGGCGGGACGTTGGCTACAACGCCCTCCAGCATCTTGAGCAGAGACTGCTGAACGCCTTCGCCGCTGACGTCTCGGGTAATGGAGACATTGTTGGAGGTCTTGCCGATCTTGTCGATCTCATCGATATAGATGATGCCACGCTGTGCGGCATCGAGGTCGTAATCAGCGGCTTGAAGAAGCTTCAGCAGCAGGTTCTCGACGTCTTCGCCTACGTATCCAGCCTCGGTCAATGTTGTCGCATCACCGATCGCAAACGGAACGTTGAGCACCCGCGAAAGGGTGCGTGCGAGCAGCGTTTTGCCTGTTCCGGTCGGTCCGAGCAGAAGGACGTTCGACTTGTCGAGTTCAATGTCGCCTTCGCTCTCTTCCAGATGAACGAGCCGCTTGTAGTGGTTGTGAACAGCGACCGAGAGCGTTCGCTTGGCGATGTCCTGCCCGATCACATATTGATCAAGGAACTCGTTGATCTGTCGCGGAGCAGGAATCGAGGTGAACAAAGGTTGGCTTGTGCTGAGCCTCCGCTTCTCCTGGCGAAAGATGTTCTGGCAGAGATCCGTGCAGTTCGAGCAGATGTAGATATCACTCGGTCCCTCGACCATGGGGCCGACTTCGCGGCTCGTCTTGCCGCAAAACGAGCATGTCGTGACTCGCCTGCCGCGAAAACCGCCATCATCACCACCGCCGCCGCCCGTGGGGCCAGGGCCGCTGTCATCTGAGTCGCTGCTCTTGTGAGGCCCCTTGGTGCCGCCGCCGCCGCTGGCAAGAACGACTGGCGGGAGGCCTGGCTCCGGGCTTGAATCAGGATGTTCGAGGTGTTCTGAGCCAGACATGGTGTGAGAGGTTCTCTCCTGATTTGAGCCGCCATGGCGACACGCCGTTCCGCCGATATGGGCCAGTGTACAGTTCGCGGAAGCGACCGTTACCCCTGAACCTGCCATGAAAACGGGGCCAGGGCCACACAAACCGGACAGTTGGTCATCCTTTGCCTCGGTCTTGAGCTGGATTGTGTCCCGAGAGAGCGTCTCGTGCCCGTTCATATTCCTCTTCGCTGAGCGTGCCTGCAGCCTTCATGTGCCGCAACTCCTCGAGTGAGAATGTCACACTTGAATCGTGATCCCCCGGTCGAAGATGCCGCCTCGTCACGAGGAGCACGACCCATGCGACTGCGATCAGCCCAGCCATGATCGCGAGTGGAAGGATGATTCGTGTGAGATCGGTCGCCCCGGAATCTACGGGTATGTCCCGGGCAACACACAGGCAAGCAGCAGGTGTCATGATGCAGCTGTTTGGGCCTTTGTCTTCTTGACCTGCTCGTTCCACTCATCCATCGAAATGTCGGTCACCTTGGCGGCCTCTACCAGGCTGTTGGCAGCCTTTCGCTCCCGAATCGAGCGGGCAATCGCCATGATGCGATCATTCTTCACCAGTTCGGCCCGCAGTTTGTCCGGCCGGACACCCTGCCGCATGGCCATGGTGGCGATGTGCCCGTTGATGTCCTGCTCGGACACCGCAACGCCATTGTCATTTGCAACACGCTCAAGGATGAACCATGTCTTCATTCTGGAGCGTGTCTGCTCGCCTGATCGTTCTCGCACTTCGGCGAGCTTGGATTCAACCTCGCTCGCCTCAAGGCCGCGTTGCATGAGCTCCATTCGAATCTGTTCGAGATCGGATGCGGCTTGCTGCCCGGAGATGTTCTCGGGCAACTCCATCTCCACGGCGTCGGAGACTGCGTTGAGGATTTGCTCTCTCAGAACGGATGCCTGCTCTTCGTCTCGCTGCTGCTCAAGTGCGAGCCTCACCTGTTCCCGGAGCACATCGACTGATGCAAGCGAGAATCGTTCAACCAGGTCCTCCGGGGCGCACGGCGTAATTCGTTCTGCAAGGAAGATCGTGTAATTGAGCTTCAGTTCCTTGCCCCGAATGTCTTCGCGCTCGTGGCCCTCAGGCCCGGTCGTTGTGATCTCGATCTCGTCTCCGACGCTTGACTTGGCAAACATCGAATCCAAGCCGTCAATCACCAGACCGAGCAATTGGCCGGTCTCTCCCTTTTCTGGAATGACGGCCAATACCTGTTCGTGTGAGAAGATCGGCTCTTCTCCGTCTTCCAGATACAAATCAGCCCTGCCCAGCAGTCGATCGCCCGCCTTGAATGTGCCCTTGAGCTCCTCTGCTTCGCCAGCTCGCATGCACTGCCGTTCGAGTTCATCATCGATGTGTTCGTCAGTGACCTCAAGTTGCGGTCGTTGAATCTCAATGGATCCCATGTCTGGAAGTTCAAAGTCGGGAATGACTTCAAACTCAACACCGAACTCCATCGGCTTGCCCAGCTCAATCGCTATCTCGGTGTCGGGATCAACCGGCTCCATCTGCCCCAACGGCTTGATGCCGAGTTTCTCAAAGGCGAGCCTGCATCCTTCCTGCATCAGTTCGTTGCGTGTTTCCTCCCGCAGCGCAGTCCCAAATCGCCGCTCAAGGAGATCCTTTGGAGCCTTGCCCTTCCGAAATCCCGGAAGTGCAGATTGAAACTGCAACGTGCCCATCGAGGCATCGACTTTGGCTTGAATCGCTTCGGCTGAAATCGTGATAAACAGCCGCTTCCTGGCTGGGCCGGCTTCTTCGAGCTTGAAGTCATAGCCGTCATATTGGTCGTTGGCATCGGACATGGCGGGAAGTGTTCCTTGCAGAAATGGGAGTGAGCAGAGCACACCGGGCGCGACCGATCAGGGTACCAAGATGGGCTCTCAGGGGCCAGCAATCAGCGACCGCTGAGGCCGCTGGCGAGCATTTCGACGAAGTCGCGGCCCGCCTCGGCGGGGTCATCCGCGTGCTCCATTCGGCGGACGATGGCGGAGCCGACGATCGCTGCATCGCAGTGGGTGGTAGCCTCGCGAACCTGTTCCGGCGTTGAGATTCCGAATCCAGCGGCGATGGGCAGGTCCGTGAATTGGCGGATCTGCTGCACCCGGGGGCCCAGATCCGGAAGCTCAGCCCGTGTTCCCGTCAGGCCGGTGCGCGCGAGCAGGTAGACAAAACCACGGCACCGTTGAAGCAGGAGCTGCAGCCTTTCCTCTGTTGTTGTTGGCGCGATCAACATTGAGAAAGAGATGTCGGCTGCGTCAACAACTGGAAGAATGGCGTCGGCCTCATGAATGTCAATGTCGGGAATGATGACGCCGTCGAATCCAGCAGATGCCAGTTGCTCAACAAACTCGCCGCCGCCCCGGCGGTGCACAATCGAATGGCTCACCATGGCAACCAGTCCGATCGGTGTGTGCGGCCTGATCCGTTGCACTGCGCCCAGGATGGAGTCGATCGATACTCCGGAGCTGAGCGCTTCATGCATGGCCGCAGCGATAACCGGGCCATCGGCAATCGGGTCAGAGAACGGGATGCCGATTTCCGCGATGGCAGCCCCTGCGTCATGAAGCGTCGACAGCAGCATTTCGGTTGCGTCGAGTCCGGGGTAGCCTGCGACAACGAAGGGCATGAGCGCGGTTCGCTGCTGACTGCGCAGGTCATCGAAGATCTGATTGATCCGAGACATTGGTGGGCAGGGTACTCGGTGGCCGGGCTACTTGGTGCCGGCGGGCCCCCCGTCTACGACGTACTTCTCGTGCACGGCTTGAGCGAGATCGACACCGGTAATGTTCGCAAGCGTGGTCAGCCAGGCGAGGACATCTGCAAACTCCTCGCGAAGGTTGGCGGCGTCTCCGTCTCCCCGTTCACGAAGCGCAATGGCTTCTGAGAGTTCTCCCACCTCCTCCATGAACCACAAAAAGGTCCGAGCTGGTCCTCTGGCCGAGTCGGTCTCGTGGTATCGAGTTCGAATGAACTGTTGGAATTCGCTGAGGGTGGGATCCTGCATGCAAGGGAAGGTACTCGCCCGGGCAAGAGGTTGCCGTAGGCAGGGTGGGGGAGTATCCTGCTACGCCCACGGGCCATTGGCGCAGTTGGCTAGCGCGCTTGTATGACACACAAGAGGTCACTGGTTCAAGTCCAGTATGGCCCATTGAACAAGGCCGCCCAGGGGGCGGCCTTCTTCAATAGAGCAGGCGGCCGCAGGCCGCCTGCGGTCTCCTGATCACCTGTTCGTGTGTGTTGCGGCACAGCTGGCGGGCATCTGCCCTAAGACAACGCCCCTCATCGAGGCATTCAATGGCACCCCATCGCGCCGAGTGTGTGAACGAAAATTGGTTCTTGTCAATGTGAAGATGCGCGGCGCAAGGTGGCATCGTGGCGTCGTCACTACAACGGGGGTCGCCGCCCACAGCGCTCTTGGGTACCTGGCCCCCGACTTCTCCCCCGGGGGAGTTCGCTGCGTCCAACGCCCAGGTAATCACGATCGAATGAACTCGAAAACTTGCACACGGATTGGACTCAAAATGGGCACAGGCGCAAGCCCATCTACTCTCTCATGCAATGTGTGGACCTACGAATGGGGAAAGGTCAGGTTCGATCCCCTTCACCCGCTTCAACGCAGAACCCAGCAAAGCAGTGTGCCAAGTTCGCATGGGTATCGATCAGGTGCTTGGATGTTGGTATCTTGGTATCGTGGCGTCATGCGGGACTGCCCGTAGGGAGTGCATGCGATGAGTAGGGCTGGGGCGATCATGATGGCCTTGATGGTATGCGGTGTGACAGCCGCCGCAACGATCAACGTGCCGGGGAACTTCACCACGATCCAAGCCGCAGTGGATGCCGCAAACAATGGTGACGAGATCATCGTCGCGCCGGGGACCTATACGGGCACGGGCGACAACGTTGTCAACATGCTCGGCAAAGCCGTTGTACTGCGATCAAGCAGCGGTGCTTCCCAGACGACCATCGACGGGCAATCTGTACGCCGAGGCATCATGTGTGGATTCGGGGAGACAGCGGAGACCAGAATCGAAGGATTCACGATCACCAATTGCCAAGCCATCTGGTTCGATCAGGATGACGATGGGCAGGCCGATGCGGGTGAAGACGACGGTGGCGGCATCACCTGCTGGTCGAGCAGTCCCACCATTGTGAACTGCATCATTGCCAACAACCATGCTCCGAGCAGCGGCGGCGGGATATACAGTTCAAACGGTTCGAGTCCCACAGTGACGGGCTGCACATTCACGGGCAATTGGACGGAAACCGGGAGTGGCGGGGGGCTCTATGCCGGTGAGGGTGACCTGACTATCACCAATTGCTCCTTCAGCAACAACACGGCCGAGAGTTATGGTGGTGGCATCTATGGCAGCGACAGTTTGACGCTGACCGACTGTTCTTTTGCTGGAAATACCGCATCCAATGGGGGGGGAGTCTCAATTCAATCTGCTGAAGCAACGCTTACCGGCTGTAACTTCAATGACAATCAGGCGACCGACAATACCTTCCTTGGTGGCGGCGGCGGCATTAGGACCTTTCAAAGCAGTCCACTGTTGATCAACTGCTCGTTCGTGAACAACTCCGCCAGCGCCGGCTCGACTGCGGACTACAACGGTGGCGGGGCCATTCACTGCTGGTCTAGCGAGGAAGTGCCAATTACGGCCGTGCTTCGCAATTGCACATTCACGGGCAATGCCGGGCGCAACGGCGGGGCGATTCTGTGCTACGGGGATTCCAGCCCAGATCTGAAGAACTGTGTGCTCACCGACAATACCGCGTCAAGGTTTGGAGGTGGGATCTACTGCAGGGAGGACAGCCCTCCGGTCTTGTCGGGGTGCACGTTTACCAACAATCAAGCGGATGCGTCTGGAGGTGGGCTCTACTGCTCCAGATCTGACCCGGCCATGATTGTGGGCTGTACATTCGAGAGTAATCATTCTGGTGTTGGTGGATCCGGATCCGGTGGCGGACTGCACTTCACGGTGGGATCGGCGCATCAGCTTCAGGACTGCGTCTTTTTGAATAACACTTCCAAGGGTTATGGTGGTGGGTTGTATGTCTATGGATGGGGAACAGCGTTGTCTGGCTGTGAATTCCATAACAACGACTCAACCTGGGGCGGTGGCGGGGCCTTTCTTAATGACTCCGGCCCCAATGTGGCAGAATGCACATTCACAGGCAATTCTGTTGATGAAGACGGAGGAGGACTCTATGTAGATGGCAACATCAATTTGAGTCAGACAGCATTCCGTGACAATACAGCGGGTGATCGGGGCGGTGGATATTACAACTCCGAAGATGTCGATGTCCCGATCAGCGACTGTATCTGGATCAATAATCACGCTGTCAACAAGGGTGGTGGTATCTATCAGAGTGATGGGAATTACACAATCAGCAACTGCCGTATCACCAACAACACTTCAGCTGCAGGTGGCGGTATCTACAGTCATTCCCACGCCGACCTGACACTTGTGGATGCAACGGTGTGTCGGAACGATCCGACGCAGGTCGAGGGCGGCTGGACCGACGGTGGTGGCAACTGGGTCGAAGACACCTGCCCCGCCGGCGACTGCAATGGAAACGGCGTAGCTGATGGGGATGACATCGCTGGCGGTACGTCGATGGACTGCGATGAAGATGCGATTCCGGACGAGTGCGAGCCGGACTGCGATCTGGATGGAATCATCGATGACTGTGATTCCGAAGCGGACATCGACGGCAACGGGGTGCCGGACAACTGCGACCCTGACTGCAACGGCAACGGCCTGCCCGATGCCTGGGACATCTCATCAGGCACCAGCGATGACTGTCAGGGCGACGGCGATCCTGATGACTGCCAACTCGAGAACAATGACTGTGACGGCGATCTCGTTCCTGTCGACTGCCAGATTTCCGACAATGACTGCAACGAAAACGGGACGCACGATGCCTGCGACATCTCCGGCGGTGCCAGCGACGACCAGAACACCGACGGTATCCCCGATGAATGTCAGGACTGCAACGACAATGGCGTATTGGACCCCGACGACATTGCGCAGGGAACCAGTGCCGATTGCCAGGGGAATGGCGTGCCTGATGAGTGCGAGTACGGCGAGCCGACGCTTGGCTCAACCTTGAGCATCGACGACGGAGCGATCGATGTCATCCTCGGGTTCCCAGATACGCCCGCCCAGTACGCTTGGCTCAATCAGTACGAGGTCGAGTCAGGGATCGAGTTGATCGGTGCCATCGAGTTGGCTTGGGGGCAGATCCCGTGGGGGCATTCAGCCAAGGTCATCATCTGGAGTGATCCCGACGGCAACGGTGACCCGACCGACGCTGAACTGCTCTTGGAAGTCGATACGACGATTCAATCGCCCAATACGTCCAATGGACCGGCGGCCTTTGTCACGGTGGCGATCCCGCCGACGTACATCGGCCCCGCGGGAACCTCGTTCTTCGCTGGCGCGTTCTACGCCGACACTGCGGGAACGGCCTATCCCGTAGCAGTCGATCAAGATGCGCCCGCTGGACGCAGTTTCTGGGCGTCATCGGCGGGTGCTTTGGACGTTGGTGATTTGGCGGGCACTGCGAGTGTGTTTGGATCACTTCTAGAAGTAGGTTTCGACGGCAACCTTCTGGTTCGCGTGCGGTCGATCGTGGACGATAACGCAGCCGACTGCAATACCAACGGCATCCTCGATGCCTGCGAGATCGCCGCCGGTGATGCAATTGACCGCAACTGCGACTGGATCATCGATCAGTGCCAGTGCCTCGGCAATTTCATCGTGGACGGTAATGAATTGGTTGATCGTGCCGATCTCCTGGCCTTGTTGTCTTTCTGGAACACTTCCGGCAGCGACGGTGATCTTGACTGCAGCGGAACCGTAGGTGTCATCGACCTGCTGCTTGCACTGGAACTCTGGGGTCCTTGTCCTTAGTCCACTGCAGCACCTCCGTCTTGACGGGGGTGTTGTTGTTTGCGGGGAGTTACGAAGGACACGGGCCCCAATGGAGGAGCACAACCCTGAGTTCCTGTACGTCGAACCTGCCGTCACCGTTCAGGTCGCTGGTAGACGTTGAGTCAACCCATGAACCGATGATCTGCAGAACTTCGACCAGGCCGACCTGACCATCGTCGTCGATGTCCGGGCACGAAAGCGCACCGATGATCAGGACATCATCGGCCGTGACATTCATCCCTAGGGGGGTGTCGCTGCAGAACACCGGATTGATGAACGAGCGTTCCGCGCCCGCTGGACAGAAAGACATGATCGTCACCAGTTCCACTGGAGTCTCCGATGACGGGATCGCGTTGGCGGGGTGCATGGCGACGGTACGATCGACGCGACGGATCAGAATGCGGTCGCATCGGCAGGCAAGAAGCTCCGGAGAAAGATCACAAAGGTCCTGGCCGCAGAAGCTGTCCCTGATATCGGCCTGCAGGACGTCATGGCGAACAAGGGCCAAGGCTACCGGCTTGCAGATCACATCACCGTTGCAGGGTCATGCCAAGCCAACAATGACGCTGCAAACGCACAGGATGACCCAGTACATGACCCTGTAAATGAGCAGGATGACCCTGCAATGCGACGGGCGTGGGCCATGATCGAACTCAAGCGAGACCGTCAGCTACGTCGGTCCGACATCGTGACCAAGTTTGGCGTCTCCGACTCCACCGCAAAGCGGGACTTCCAATCGCTGACCAAGGCTGGAAAGGCCGAGTTCGTCGGCCCCAAGAAGACCGGCCACTATCGGTTCAAGAGCACAGGGAACTAAGCCAACCGCCTCGCAAGTTCCTCGACCAGCACCAGATGGGGCTGTCGCGGTCCGGTCAAGGCGTCCACGAATCCAGCCACGATTGCCGTGTACGGTTCAAACGAGTGGCAGTTACCCCCACTCAAAGCGGCGATCGGAACCTACGGTTCCATCGCCGCTTCTTCGTGGTCCAGTGATGCGGTGGTCCAGTGATGCGGCTAGAAAGCCGCATCTCCGCCGGCAACTGCCGGCGGCTGCCCACGTGTTCATTGGCCCCATGCGGGGCCAAAGTGCAAGTCCAGTATGGCCCATTGAACAAAGCCGCTGGCCGCCAGCGGTCTCCTGATCACCTGCTCGTGTGTGTTGCGGCACAGCTGGCGCGCAGCCGCCCTCTAGGCCGGTGAGGGCGTCCACGAATCCCTCGAGGACCTTGCTGTACGGTTCAAACGAGTGCCAGTGACCCCCACTCGGAGCGGCGATGGGGCCCCGATGCGGGGGCCAATCAAAGCCCTTCGCCCTTGCGGGATGTGATGCCAGGGGCCGTCCTGGTACCCGGCAGGGGGCACGAGGCGGGATGTGGCAATGCAGGGAAGGTGGGGAGGCTGGGAAACGCGAAGTGGCGTGCCGATAATAACTTGCGTCCAACTGAGGGCAATACCAAAGAAAGCGTTTGGGAGGGCTCGCTCGTGGTCTATATTCGAGGGGCTTGGGAATGAGGGGCGTGGCTCGCTCAAGGTTGGGGCACCGTATCTGTACAGAGCCCGTTGGGCACTCGCAGAGGTGCGACTCCCGAAGAGCGTTCACGGAAGTGAAGAAGGCACCATTGGAGAAACCAACAGAATGAAGAAACGCACCGTGTTGTTTTCGTGTGTTCTAGCATCCATCGCAGCGGCCAGCGCCTCAGCTGGCTTTCATGGCATTACCGCAGATCTGACCGCCGTCAACGGGGTCGTGGGGAATTGGGATCCACCCGAGACATGGACGGCCCGGGTCTATGCGGAGTTGGACGCCGGTGATCAGTTGCTCGACGTCTTTGGGACCTCGGACAGCCCGATGTACTGGGCGGCTCAGAGCCAGTTCTACAACCACTACGCGGGTGGACCGACCTCGCTCGATATTGATCCAAACACATACCCGGATCACGTGGACCTGCCGTATGACAGCTGGTTCACGATTGGCGCGGACAGTATGTACGACAACTCGCTCCAGATCGAAAACGTCTCGTTCAGCGCTTTCAACAACGGAAGTGCCTTGTACGTTCTTGATGGGGGTTGGTCCGTCAGTGAAGCGAGTGGACAGGGAGCGGTCGAAGAGGGGCCTGACGGAACCTGGAGGGTGCTGCTTGCACAACTCACCGTGCTCGGCGACTTCGACGTGTCGATCCTTGGGAGCGCTGGCTTCTCCGGGGTTGGCGCCGATGGCAATGGTTGGTCTGTCGAAGGGCACGAATTCACGATCGGGTTTGTTCCTGCTCCGTCAGCGCTGGCGGTCCTGGGGCTTTACGGGCTGGCGTCCCGTCGACGCCGTGGGGAGTGACTGAAATGAATTGGAATCAATCGGAGACTCCCATGGTGCGAACATGTGCATTGGCAATCGGCGTTTTGGCGTGTGCTTCCGTTGCGATGGCTTCGGAGGTGCTTCACGAAGAGCAGGAATTGAATGCGCCCCCAAGTGAGTACGGCGCATTTGGTGCCGAAGTCGCGCTTGAGGGCGAGACGCTTCTGGTGTGCTCGGCAGCCAATGACACACTCGGGCTCGACGTCGGATTCTGCTGGATTCTGACTCGGGACTGGAGCGGGGCCTTTACCCATCAGCAAACCCTGATGGGCAGTGACATCGGCATGTTTGAGCGATTCGGGTATGCCGCTGCCATGAGTGGCGATGTGCTCGTGATCGGGTCGAAGGTCAAGGTCGTGGACGGGTTGGTCGATGCCGGGGCCGCCTACGTCTTCGAGCGCATGGACGGAGAATGGGTTGAGACAGCAATCCTTACCGCTCCTGTCCCGGAACAAGGCGCGCTTTTCTCTTCGTCACTCGACATTGAAGGCGACACCATCGTTGCCGGGGCTCGAAATGCTGGTTCGCTTGCAGGCGGGGCATGGATCTTTGCCCGTGATGATGACGGAGACTGGGTCAGCCAAGGCGAACTCATTGGAGCAGGCGTTGATGCTGGCGACTCATTCGGATTCAGCGCAGCGGTTCAGGGCGACACAGCACTTGTAGGCGCGCCATATCTCGCAAGCTGCGGCGGCACAAGCAAGTGCGGCGGCGTCTTCGTGTTCGAGCGGAGCGACGGCGTGTGGACCCAGGCGGATCTCTTGACTCCCGACGATTTAGGATCCGAGGATTACTTCGGTTGGGATTGCGACATCGACGAAGACGGTGACCGGATTGTCGCGACGAGTGTCTATGACGATGACAACGCCTGGCAGGCAGGTGCGGGATACATCTGGGATAAGCAGGGCGACGGCTCGTGGCAGCAAATGGCGAAACTCCTGCCATCGGACGGGGCTGAGCAGGACATGTGTAAGTCGTGCGAGGTCGAAGGGGACACCGTCGTGATAAGCAGTTGGTATGGCAATGAAGACAAGGGCGAAGCCTGGGTGTGGCGCCGAAATGCCGATGAGTGGACCGAGGTCGCCATGCTTCGCGCCAGTGATGGCGAGACCATCGACATCTTCGGGCGGTCTGCCGCTCTTGAAGGCGAAACTGTCGTGATCGGGGCCGACTGGCACAATGTCGACGGCTATGAGAATGCCGGTGCCGCATACGTGTTTGACATCGCCGGGGCGCAGCTTCCCACAGGTGCCTGTTGCACCAATGACACGTGCGTGACGGCTTCGCTGAGTGACTGCCTCGCCTTTGGCGGTTCCTACTTCGGTGATGGGACTGACTGCGGCAGCGTGGACTGCGTTGGTGGATGCCAATCTGATATCGACGGAAGTGGCGACGTTGGCGTCGACGATCTCCTGCAAGTCATCGGAGATTGGGGTCTCTGCCCCTGATCGCGTTTCAGTGACGAATTCTGCGGCCCCGCGAGCATGCTCGTGGGGCCGCTCGCATTCCTGTCTCAGGAACCCGCGAGCAGCGCTTCCAGGGCCGCGCGGGCGCGGCGGAAGTCGGGTCGAAGTTCGACGGCTCGCTGCAGACTGTTGATGGCCGCCTGCCGCTCGCCAGTCTTCAGCTGGGCCGAGGCGAGGTGGAACCAGGCGAGCGCATAGTCCGGCGACGCAAGAACCGCGCGCTCGAGCGAGGCGACGGCATCTTGAGGCCTGCTCGTTTGCAGCAGGGCATACCCAAGGGCTGTGTGCATGCGGCCGTTCCCTGGCTCGGCTGTGGTGGCGAATTGCAGGTGGGGCAGCGCCGCATCGAACCGCTTTCGTCCGATCAGGAGATTCGCGTAGCGAAATCTGGCTGTTGGATCGTGCGGCGTCAGTGTGACCGCATCACCAAACGCGGTGACCGCCTCATCCAGATGTCCTTCCGCCTTGGCAGCGTCTCCATACTGCATCAGCCACACAGCTCGCGCGGGGCCCTCGAAAGAGCCGCTGAATGCGGTATCTCTGGGGACCGCAACGCCGCGGCGAAAGTAGCCCAGCGCTGCAGCTGTGTTTCCCTGCTGCGCATGCAGCTGCGCAAGATGGAAGAGTGATGGCGCGTGTGCTGGCTGCTCATCGACAATGGCCACCCACATCGCGGCCGCTTCATCGGTTCGGCCAAGAAGCGACCGGGCCCACGCACTCTTTGAGCGAATCTCGATGTCATCTGGTGCTGTCGTGAGCGCACGATCGAGAAGATCCGCCGCCTCGGCAACAGAGGCAGCACTTGCCCGCGAAGGAAGCAGGAGCAACGTGGCAAGTGCCAGACTGGCGTCGGTGTCACGCGACGCGAGGCTGGCGGCCCGCCGGAGCAGTGCCTCGGCCTTCTCGATGTCGCCGCCGATATAGGCAATCTGCGCTCGGATAACGATTGGAGATGGAAGCAGGCAGAGATCTGTGACCTCTTCCAGCCACGGGTCGGCAGGCTGCAGCCCCATGTCGACGGCGGCCAGTGGCCCGGCCGCGCTACCATGGACACGCGATCGGGCGTGGGCCAGAAGCGGGGCAGCGGCAGGAATATCTTTGCCATCAAGAATCTCGACAACTGCTGACCAGTCCTGCCTCGATGCTGCGAGCTGAGCCAGCCCCGTGATTGCTTCCGGTCGATCGCCTGCCCTGTGAAAGGCGAGTTCTGCGGCAGAGAGGTTTCCTTGGCCCAGATACAGTTCACCAAGCCTCGATTGAACAGGCTCATACGCTGCCCCGAGCGCGGCGGCTCGTTCGAAATGGCGAAGCGCAGCATCGCTGTCGCCAACGCGCAGGTCCAAGAGGCCCCGGTAGTAGGGCCAGCGAGGGTTGGACGGGGTCAAGTGCTCGGCTTCGGCGTAGGCGGCGTCAGCTTCCGCGGGCGCGGCGTTGGCGTGCAGGATCATGCCCCTCTCGCCGGCTGTTGATGCCTCCGCGGCGGCTGCCCGCACCGCTTCCGGCAGTGCTGGCTCCACGGTTTCGGGACTCAACTCGGGTGTCAGCCCGAGATTGGTCCACCGGACGATTCGAGGCACCCGCTCAAACGGCGGATACAGCGCCATGCCGCCAGCCACAATGTCCGGCCGCCCGTCGGCATCAAAATCGCCTGCGGCAGCTGTGACAAGGTGAGTGGTCGATGCGTCAAGATCCTGGGCCACAAACTGGCCGCCCTGCTGCTGAGCCCACCATCGCATGCTCGGTGTTTGAGGCTGTTCCCACGTGGCAAACTCACTCACCGCTGCGATGTCCTGGTCACCGTCACCATCGAAATCCGCGATCATCGGCCCGTAGGCGCCATCGAATTGGCCGAGGCGATGGAATGCGAACCGGTAGTTTCCGAGGTTCTCAAGCCACTGAACGCCATGCGTTGGCAGGGGACGGTATCCAACGGATACGAAAGCGTCTCCGTTGGTCCAGGCGATGTCAGGATCGCCATCATCGTCGATGTCGCCGATGGCAATGCCGCTACTGGAGAAGTCCGCATCGGGAACATCGTGTAGCACGATCGGGGTGAAGACGCCGCGGCCATCATTGATGAATGCCTGAACGGTTTCCCACTCCTGTGAGAACAGCACCACTATGTCGAGGTCGCCGTCACCATCCAGATCAGCTAAGGGACCGTGAATAGCACCCGACCTGTCCATGAGATGGTGGCTGGCGAACTCCCAGTTCCCGAGATTCTCCATCCAACGGATTTCGCCCTGGACGTAGCCAAACTGCGACACGGCAAGATCTACGTCACCGTCGCCGTCGATGTCTCCGGGTTGAACATCGGTCACGCGACGGATGCCGTCTATGAGCGTCCGCGACGTGAACGACTGTGCGCCATCATTCTCAAGCACAACTACGCTGCCAATATCGTCGTTCGACGGAAGCATGACGCCCATGGCAGCGACAATGACATCGAGGTCTCCGTCGGCGTCGATATCAGCGACTTCGGCATGGACGGGCGCATCGATGGGCTCGCCAAGCGGTGACTCGCTGAACTGACCATCACCCGTTTGCCGCAGCCATGTCACCTGATGCCTCGCGACGTCACATGCGATGACATCGAGGTGTCCATCACGATCAAGATCCGTTGCAAGAACGTGCGCGATGAGCGGCTGCTCCGAATCATTGGCACGACTGCCGATCGGCTCAGCGGGGGCGAGGTGGAGTGCGGGCCCGGTGTGATGGCTCGTCGCGGCACGGTCGGAGGGGATGACTTCGTATGCTCCAGCGGAAGATGGTCGGTCCGCAGACAGCTCGTGTTGCGCAAAGGCGCCGATGTCGGCAACATCCTGATCGCTTCCTCCCGAAGCAAGCCACCCGGGCATGACTGAACCTGGCTGGCCGAACCGAATCTTGTGCATGAGCACTTCAGGCGATTCCGCCGCGAGTGTCCCGATCCCGCGCGGGGCGTCGCGCGTTCCGAAGTTGAGCCATGTTCCGTTCGGCCCGTGGCAGACGGCGCATTGCATCAGCCCCTTGCGTCCACGTTCAAAGTGGTGGCGTCCCTGCGCCGTGTTGCCTTTGAATCGGCCGCTCTCATCGATGAACCGATCAGGGTCGATCGCGCCGCCGCGAAGATAGGCCAGAAGATCCTCAAGGTCCTGGTCTGACAGCCCCATGTCAAGAAGCCCGTGTCCGCCCATCGCCACTGGGCGGCGGAGGTCGTGAAGTACTTGGGCGTCTGTTCGATCAGCGACCGAAATGTTCGGCTCGTTCCAGCCGTGGCAGGTCACACAGCGGAACGACTCGGTGCCAGTTTGATTCGTGGCACGTGGGGGAACGCCGCTCGGTGCGGGCTGCTGCGCCTCAGTCCACCAGCGATCCCAGAGACGACCGCCGCGAACGATGTGTTCAAGCTGCGATGGAGGTGAAGAACCTGCCGAGGCGTGCGCCACAAGCACGGCGAGCGTCGCACTGCCACGTATGAGCGCGCAGCTACGCATGGCGCGATTCTACGCGTCGCAGGCCGAGCTCCAAACCAGCAATGGCTGCGGCGACTCCCACGATCATGGACAGGCCGACATTGAGGGCCGCTTCAAACACGTTTCCTGATTCCGACAGCACGACAACATCAAGCGCAAAGGAGCTGAAGGTCGTGAATCCACCGAGCAAACCGGTCATGAGAAAGCTGCTCTCAAGCCGAAGTCGCTGCTGTGATCTGGCGACTTCCGGAGCAGGCAGCGTGGGATCCGGCGTCAGTACGCCGAGCCAATGTGCGAGGCGGTGCCGCTGCGGAAGTGCGGCGAGAGGGCTTGCGCCATCCCGTCTCAGCCGGCATTCCAGCCAGACGAGGAGAACACCAATTGTGAAGCATCCGATCACATTGACGATGAGAATGACGCACCACGGTGGCAATCCGATCCTGCCCCCGCCCCATTCGGCGAGCCCGCGCATCACGGCTCCCAGCGCGCCGCCGATCAGGACGAGTGCCACAGTCCAAAGACCGATCATGCTGCTGCTCCGAACCAGGTGGCCCCAATCGCCCGGCCAAGCAGGACCAACGGGATTCCCGCGGCGAGCGAGAGCATGCTGCACCAGGCCAGCTGCGCCCATGCCCGAGTCACGGTCATGAGGGCCAGATCAAGCGCGAAACTGCTGAACGTTGTCAGAGCGCCAGCAAACCCGGTCATCATCAGTGCTGTGGACCACGGGCTCTCGGATCCACTGCCAGCGGCAAGTCCGATGATGAGGCACCCCAGAAGATTGGCGGCCAGCACGCCCGTCCATCCCGGCCACCTGCTCAGTCTCGCCTGAGTCACGACGATCGCATAGCGGGCGGCGGCTCCACTTCCTCCCCCGAGGGCGATCAATCCAATGTCGCTGATGCTCACACGGGCATGCTACCCACCGCCACGCCCGACGCGTTCGGCCGCAACATGTCACACTGTGGCAGCAATGATTCTTCCGAGCAAATGGTGGCGGCGAACTCTCGAGGGGAGGGTGATGCCACTGCTCATCGGCATGTTGGTATTGCTGCCGCTGTATCCATTTCTGGAAGGCCAGCGAGGATCGCAGTCAGGGATTCTTGTGCAACTCGCGTTCTCGGCATTGATCGCGCTTGGAGTCATGGCGGTCGCTGCGAGGCCGCGGCTCCTGGCATTCGGTGTGCTGTTGGCAGCACCAGCTGTGGTACTCAATTTCCTGCCCTCGCAGGACCCCGTGATCGTGATACTTGATGCCGCTTCGGGACTGGCCTTTTTTCTCTTTGCAACCGTAGCAGTCACGCGCGAAGTTGTTCGTAGGCGGATTCACCCCTCGGATCTCGTGACTGGCGGCATCGCGATCTATCTGCTCATCGGGTTCACGTTCATGCATGTCTACCGCCTGATCGGCGCCATCACGCCGGAGGCCTTTGTCTTCAGCGATGGCCAAACGCACGCGTGGAACTGGGCTGACTATCTGTACTACTCGTTCGTCACACTGACAACGCTGGGCTTCGGGGACATTCGCCCCGTTGCGAGATTTGCGGAGTCCGTTTCGATCTCCGAAGCGATTATCGGGCCGCTGTTCATCGCGGTGTTCATCGCTTCGCTTCTGCATATTCAGATGCGCTCAGCGGGGAATCCGCAGAGAGATCGTGATCGCTGGCCACGGTCCCGAGGGCGGCGCGAGTAGCGGCTCCACCGGGGGCCGTGCGAATCGAGGACGACGCGCTCCAGACGTCAGGAAGCACCACAGCAGCACGCGGTCTTTGCGAATCGTTCACCGACGGCATCCCAGTTCACGACGTTCCACCATGCGTCGATGTAATCGGGGCGGCGGTTCTGGTAGTTGAGGTAGTAGGCATGTTCCCAAACGTCCAGGCACAGGATGGGCGTGCCGCAGCAGCATCCATCGAGGCACATGAGTGGGTTGTCCTGGTTCGCCGTGGTGCAGATCGAAAGGGCGCCGCCGTTTGCGCACAGCCACGCCCAGCCTGAGCCGAACCGTGTGGCAGCTGCCTTGGCAAACTGCTGCTTCATTGACGCCAGGTCGCCGAAAGTGGCGTTGATTGCATCGGCAAGTGCTCCAGTTGGCTCGCTGCCGCCTGGTCCCATGATCTTCCAGAAGACGGAGTGATTGAAGTGTCCGCCGCCGTTGTTACGGACGGCCATTCTGATGTCTTCAGGAACCTTGTCGAGGTTTGAGCAAATGGTGCCTGGGCACATCTCAGCCAGTTCAGCGTTCCCCTCGATAGCGGCGTTCAGCTTGGCGACATACCCGGCGTGGTGCTTGTCGTGATGGATTTCCATGGTGCGCGCGTCGATGAACGGCTCAAGCGCATCGAATGCATACGGCAGGTCCGGCAGCGTGAATGTCATGTGGCCTCTCCTCGTAAATGGTCGTGCAGACTGCCTCATGCTACCGTATCGATTTGACTTGAAGCCAAGCGGACATCATCATCCGTATTCAACCACGTGAGGACTGACCGACCCATGAGCGAATCTGACAACACTCAAAGCGGCGAGAGCGGCGGCTTCGGCTGCTGGGCGATGGTGATCATCGCGATCATTGTCATATTCGCAGTCATCGTGGGCTATCTGGTTCTGGTCTGAACCCACTGCACCAATTCCGAAGCGCCAGCAAGGTGGCCGGGCCAATGCCGTGCCCGACCGGCTCTTCGCACCAGGTGATCGCAGCGGGCGTGTTTTCCTCGTAGAAGGCTCGGATGGCATGCCCCGATGTGAGAGGGATCAACTCATCATGTGATCCATGCGAGAGAAAGACCGGTGTCTCTGCTGGAACGCCCTCGCCTGAGCCGAAGATCTCGGGAACGATGCGGCCGCTGCACGCAGCCAGGCCTCGCATGGGCATGTGCTCATTGAGCAGGAGCGCGTGCCCCAGCATCGCGCCCTGACTGAACCCGAGGATGACGGTGTTCTCGATGCTGCACCCCGCTTCGGCGACCGCAGCTGGAAGCGCTGCTGCCAACTGTGACAAGGCCTCTCGGGCGCCATCGATGTCGAGCCTGAAGCCCCCCATGTTGTCCGGTGCGATGTGGAACCACGCCCGACCACCGGGCATCCCCGCCGGACCGAGGTCGAACGGTGCTTCCGCCGCGACGGCCGTCCAGGAGGGCGCGATTTCATCACGCAGTGGAAGGAGGTCGTGGGCATTCGCGCCGTAGCCGTGGAGGAGCACGATGCATCCATCTGAGGGCTCGGAACGTGGAGCTGGCGGTGTGACAATCGTTCGAAGTGGAGGGAGATTGGTCATGGGCCGCGCATGCTACCGAGCCGCGCAAGCACAATCCCGATGATGACAACGGCTCCCGCGGCAATCTGGCTTCCGCCGAGGCCCTCGCCGAGCATCAGCCAGCCCCAGACCGAGGTCGCCACCGGTTGAAGCAGAAGGGTGACCGCCGCCATGGAGGCGGGGAGCGTGGAGAGTGACCAGACAATCAGCCCCTGCCCGAGGCAATGCGGCACAATGGCAAGCAGCACCAGCCATCCCCAGGCGGCAGCCTCGCCGGGGAGCAGCGACTCTCCTGTGACCAGTACGGCGGCCAACAGGATGATGCTCGATGCCAGCGTGCCGACTGCCATCAGAGTCAGCGCCGAGAACCGCACGCGAAGCACCTTGACCGACAGGATGTAGCCCGCATAGAAGACCGCTGTGACCATCGCCAGGAGGTCGCCTCGCATTCGCAGCGGGTGATCCGCTGGTCCTGTGGCGGCGGTAACGAGCCAGAACACCCCGCCGAGGGCAAGCACCGCGCCGACCACATACCTGCCGTCAAGGCGTTCACGCAGCCACAGCCAACTGGCGAGTCCAACGATGACGACGGCGAGGTTCGCCAGCAGCGTCGCGCTGGCCGCCGTTGTCCAGGCAAACGACAGGTGCCATGTCAGCAGGTCTCCGGCAAAGAACGCGCCCGGGATGAGGAGCGGCCACCAACTTGCCAGGTGACCGGGGTTCTTCGCTCTGTGGGATGACTGCCTGACACACATGAGCGTCCACAGAATCGGAACCGCCAGCGTGGTTCTCCAGAAGGCAGATCCGATCCAACCGATTTCGGATCCTTGAACTGCCAGCTTCGCCAGCGGCGAAGCAAATGAGATGCCGATGACACCGGCCAGCAGTGCGGCGATGGCCCAGCCTGCATGAGCGGATCGAGTCATACGCTGACGCGCTCTCCGATCTGTGGCGTCGCAACGTCATAGCCGTGCTGTCCCAACCTCGATGCGAATGCCGCCCTCGGTTCCGGGTCGCCGTGATGGAGCGCGACACGAGGCCGGCTGCCAGGCATGTTTGCGAGCCACCGCTCGAGCCCGATCGCGTCGGCGTGCCCGGAGAAGCACTGCAGCCTGTCAATCGGCGCCGCAATCGGAATCCACTGGCCCCGGAGTTTGATGCGAGGCGGGTCGTCGACCAACCTGCCCACGACTGTTCCGGGCATGCAGAATCCTGCCAGGAGAACCCGGGCGTGGCGTGACGGAAGCCATCTGATGAGGTGCTCAACGATTGGGCCGGCATCGCCGAAGCCGCTGCCTGCGAGCACGATCGCCGGACCACGCAGATCCTTGATGACCTGCGCGGCCTGACGGCTTCGCAGTCTGCGCAGCTCCGGGAAGTCGAGCGGATCGATCCCCTGGGCGAGCAATGATTGCGCGCCTTGCGAGAGGTCTGCTGGATAGTCGGCGTGCATTGGCGCGACGACTGAGGCCATGAAGGAGTCAAGCATCACAGGCATGCCGAGTTGCCCTGCCCGCGAGAGCATTCCAAGCCGGTAGAGCAACTGCTGGGCGCGGCCGATTGCAAATGTCGGGACGAGCACCACCTGCTCATCAATCCTCGCCGCCTGCAAGACGCGGCGGAGTAGCGTCTCCGGGGTGTCCTCAAGTTCGGGGTCTTCAACGTCCCCGCCCGGGCACTCCATGACAACCAGGTCTGCTGGTGGTGGTGGGGGTGGAGGCGGAAGTGGTTCCCCCAACTCATGT
Organism: uncultured Isosphaeraceae bacterium; assembly: GCA_964598425.1. GTDB lineage: Bacteria > Planctomycetota > Phycisphaerae > Phycisphaerales > SM1A02 > UBA12567. Next base: position 43,406 of record CAZRBV010000010.1, read on the forward strand.
CCGAGGTCTCCCGACACAAGTACCCGGCGTCCATCCGGTCCCTGAATGAGAGCGGAGGCAGCACCAAGAACGTGCCCCGCGGCGTGAAACGTCACGCTGATACCAGAGGAGACTTCACGGGGCGTCTGAACGGGAAGTGGCACGATCATGTCGCACACACGATCGACCTCACGCCTGTCGAAGAGGACGCCAAGCTGCGCAGCTGTAGCGGGGCGGTCGCCGTAGAGCCGCTGCTGAAGCCTGGCGGCGGCCCGAAGCACGATGGGGAGGAGTTCGGCTGTGGCGGGCGTTGCGAGCACCGGTCCCTTGAAGCCAAGACGAGGCAACATTGGCAGCCTGCCGCAGTGGTCGGCGTGGGCGTGGGTGATGATGACGGCGTCGAGCCACTCGGGGTGCTCGATCGGGATCGTCGCGTTGGCGAGCTCACGCTCAGGCGTGCCCTGGATAAGCCCGACGTCGACCGCAAGAAGTCGGCCACCCGATTCCACCAGCGTGCAGGCCCCCGTTACTTCGCCGGAAGCACCTGCCAGATGGACGTCAAGAGGCGATTTCACGCTGTTGTGGGTCTCAATACGGTGACTTCGGGGCCAGAATGGACATCTGCGGCCTTGGATTGGGCTGGCGAGAGGGTACAGTGAGTGGGCAGTGGGGTTACTGCCCGAGATTGCTCGGGTCCGAGAGGAGACTTGAATGCGACATCTTTCAGTCGTGGCTGCAGCAGCAGTCACTATTGGTGCCCTTGCGGGCGATATCGATGTGAACCTTCAAAATGTACTGGACCGGACACCGGCCGATGATCAGGTCGGCATGCTGGTGTACCTGACGCATCAGGCGGACGTTGCCACCCTGGAGGGGCAGATGCTGGCCGATCGACTTGCCCGCCGTGACAGGCACGCCGCAGTCGTGACCGCGCTCCAGCAGGCAGCGACTCATGGTCAGGCCGACGTGCTCGATTGGATTGATGCCCAACCCAAGACCGCCATTTCGGAGGTCACGCCGTTCTGGATCACAAGCGTGATCGCGTTGAAGGCGACCCCGGCGGCAGCAGCTTCGCTGGTCGATCGGCAGGACGTCGCACTTGCCACGCTCGACTATGGAATCGAATTGATCGAGCCTGCCGCTGGCGATGGCGTCCCAACCGACACGACAAACGCCCGCGGCGGCCCGGAGCAAGGGCTGATTTCCATCGGGGCTCCAGACGTATGGGCCATGGGCTACACCGGGCAAGGCGTCGTCGTGTCCAACATGGACACGGGCGTACACGGTTCTCACGAAGCTCTTGCCAGTCGCTGGCGAGGGCTCAACCCGTTGTATGACGGACACCCCGAGTGGGCGTTCTACGACCCATACACGGGCAACCACAGTTTCCCCTTTGACAGTGGCTCTCACGGCACCCACACCATGGGCACCGTGTGTGGTGGCTCGCCCGGCAACCAGATTGGTGTCGCCCCCGGCGCCGAGTGGATCGCTGCAGCCCCAATCGATCGATACACGATTGAGCAGACTGTCTCTGATGCCATTCTGTCCTTCCAGTGGCTCGCGGACCCGGACGGAAACCCGCTGACCAGCTTCGATGTGCCTCACACGAATTCGAACTCGTGGGGACTCGTGACATCGCACGGGTATCCCGAGTGTGACCAGACATTCTGGTCCTTCATCGACAACTGCGAAGCCGCGGGCGTGATTGTGCTCTTCTCTGCTGGCAATGAGGGGTCGAGCGGCCTCCGCCGTCCCGGCGATCGGGCGCTTGATGACTTCCGCAACATGGCCGTGGCAGCAACGGACCCCTATAGCGGCGACTCGATTGCGAGCTTCTCATCGCGCGGTCCAACCAACTGCACCAGTAACGGCAGCAGCGCGATCAAACCGGACATCGCTGCACCGGGCGTGGATACCTATTCCAGCGTTCCCGGTGGGTATTCCTCCTACAGCGGAACGTCCATGGCATCGCCGCACGTCAATGGCGTGATGGCGCTCATGCTCTCGGCCAACCAGGACCTCAGCAGTGAACAGGTCAAGCAGATCATCTATGACACTGCGATTGAGAAGGGGCCGGTCGGAAAGGACAATGACTTCGGATACGGCCTGATCGATGCCGTCGCCGCAGTCGAATCGGCGCTTTCAACCGTCAGTTTGACGATTGACTATCCGGACGGGCGACCCGTATTCATCGACCCCAATGGCGGAACTGAAATTGCGATCACGATCGGCGGCAATGTTGCGCCGCTGTCCGGGAGCGGTGTGTTGCACTGGACTGCAGGCACCGACTCGGGCGAAGAGACGATGAGCGACGTGCCCGGAGGCATGGTCGGCACGTTCCCCGCCTTCGACTGCGGCGCAGCGGTCAGTTGGTGGATCAGCGTCGAGAGCGTAGACGGCGACTTCGTGAGCAGTCCATATGGTGCTCCCGATGACGCGTGGTCTTCCGACGCATGGAGCGGTATTGATATCAGTTTCGAAGATGACTTCAACAGCGATCTCGGCTGGGATGTTGTCGCTGGGGCAGGGACCGGAAACTGGATTCGCGCCACGCCATCTGGCAATGGCGGCGCCCGGTGTGACAATGCAACCGATGCCGACGGCTCGGGCATGTGCTACGTCTCAGGGAACGCCTATGACGAGGACATCGATGACGGCTCGACGACCCTGACCGGCCCCACCATGGATGGTGGACAAGGCGGAACCGTGCGTTATTCCCGTTGGTACAACAATGGTTCCACGTGTGGTGGTGCCGATCCGCAGAACGACATCTTCGTCGTGGACATCAGTGATGATGGTGGCGCGTCGTGGACCGAACTGGAAACAGTCGGTCCTGCCGGAGGCGAAGTCAGCGGAGGCTGGTTCCACATTGAGTGGGACCTTGATTCGATCCCGGGCATCACGCCGTCGGATTCGATTCGCCTGCGGTTTACGGCTTCGGACCTCAATGACCCATCGGTCGTTGAGGCCGCCGTTGATGCCATCAGCATCGAGCAGAAGTACTGCGATGAAATCGAGTGCCCTGGCGATCTGAATGGTGACGGCGTTGTCAATGTTGATGACATTCTGGAAGCCGTGGCCGGCTACGGCACGGTCTACGATGTCGATGACATTCTGATCGCACTTGAGAACTACGGTTCATCCTGCTGATCGGCTCACGGCCCCTCCGCCTCGGCAGTGCCGTGGCGGAGGGGCTTGTTCTTTTTTCAGCTTCTCGAGGTGGGCGTGTATCCTGACGCCGTGGCCATCAACATCGGCATCCTGACTGTCTCGGACCGCGCCAGCCGCGGCGAGTACGAGGACCGGGGCGGCCCTGCGGTGGTGTCCTGGCTGACCGCGGCACTCGCCGTGGACTGGACGCCGGTGTTGCTGATCGTTCCCGATGAGCCAGATCAGATCGAGGCTGCGTTGCGGTCAATGTGTGATGATGACGCGTGCGCCCTCGTGTTGACGACTGGAGGAACCGGTCCGGCTCTCCGGGATGTAACCCCAGAGGCGACCGAGAACGTGTGCCACCGAATGCTGCCCGGGTTTGGCGAATGCATGCGGGCGGCGTCGCTCAGAGTTGTTCCAACTGCGATTCTCTCTCGGCAGGTTGCGGGAACGCGGGGGGCTTCACTCATCATCAATCTGCCAGGCAATCCCTCCGCTGTTGCGGATTGTCTGGAGGCTGTCTTCCCGGCGGTCCCGTACTGCATCGATCTCATCGGTGGACCCCGGCTTGAGACACATGCTGACGTGTGCGGCTCCTTTCGGCCAAAGCATGCTCGCTGAGCCGCCGCACTACCATGCCCCTCAATGTCCACCACGCTGCCAGACATTTCGGAGGTCGAGGAGGCATTTGCCTTTCTTGATGACTGGGAGGATCGCTATCGGTACATCATGGATCTCGGGCAGAAACTCCCGGAGATGCCAGGCGATGAGCAGTGTGAAGACAATCTGGTCCGGGGCTGTCAGAGCACGGTCTGGGTGTCGCTTCGCAATGATGATGGAACGGTTCGAGTCAACGCTGAGAGTGACAGCCAGCTGGTGAAGGGGCTGGCGGCGATAGTCGTGATTGCCATTTCAGGGCTGTCGCCGCAAGAGATTCTCAACTTTGATCTGGAGGCGCTCTTTCAGCGGCTGCGGCTTCACGATCATCTCAGCCCGACTCGAAGCAACGGCCTGCACGGCATGGTGCGGCAGGTTCGCTCGCGGGCTGCCGCGCTGACTTTGGCCTGAGAACACCCGAACGCTCATTCTCCGACGAGTGACCCCGCACCTGCGGGCGGGCTGATACCGTGTCGCTCATGCACGGCGGCGCCAAGCGATCTCGACCAATTTCACTCTTCGTTCTCGCGATGATGAATACGGCGGTTGTCGTCGGTCTTGAGGGATTGCCCGAAGTCGGCTCGTTCGGCCTTCCGCTCATCATCTACTACGCCGTCTTCACGTTGATCTTCTTCCTGCCGGTCGGCCTCGTCGCAGCTGAGCTCGGCGTGGGGTGGCCGCATGATGGTGGCATCTACCGTTGGATTCGAGAAGCGCTGGGCGAGCGGTGGGCCTTTGTGGGGACATGGTGCCAGTGGGTGCAGATTCTGATCTGGTACCCCACAGTCCTTGCCGTGTGCGCGGTGTCGCTTGCCTATGCATTTGACCCATCGCTCAAGCAGGCCGGCCTCTTCATGGTGTTGACAAGTCTGGCGGTGTTCTGGGTTGCAACGCTCGTGAACTTCAAAGGGCTGCACTTCAGCGGGTGGCTCACAACGGCGTTCCTCTACCTCGGCACCTTGTTGCCAGTCGGTCTCGCAATTGCTCTTGCCATCTGGTGGATTGGAACCGGGGGGGAGTCGGCGATTCCGTTGACGTGGTCCGCCATGGTCCCTCGAATCGACTCGATCGGTGAAGTGGTCGGTATCGCGGCGATTTTCTCGTTCTTGTCCGGGCTGGAAGTCAACGCGGTGCACTTTCGCCACGTCACGAACCCACAAAAATCAATTCCCCGATCGCTTCTCGTGTCCGGACTGCTGGTGCTGACGATCTCTGTGCTTGGCGCGCTCAGTGTTGCCGTGCTCGTTCCGGTTTCAGAGATTGACCTCGCCTCGGGGACGCTGCAGGTCTTTGACCACGTACTCAATCCGCTTGGGGTCGGTTGGATCGTGCGGGTGCTGGCGATCCTCGCGCTTGCTGGGATGGTGGGTCACATCATGGTCTGGGTGATCGGGCCAACCGAATCGCTGCGAGTTGCTGCCGATGACGGGCTGATCCCACCGGCGTTTCAGCGGACAACGGTGGGGGGAGCGCCTCGCAACGTCATGTTGTTGCAGGCAGTGGTTGTTTCTGTTCTGTGCCTTCTGATGTTGTTCTTCGATGTCAATCGAGTCTTCTATTTTCTGACGATTGCGTCGGCTCAGATCTACCTCGTGATGTACTTCCTCATGTTCGTCTCGGTCATCGTCCTCCGCGTCGCGCAGCCCGACGTCCCGCGGGCATTCATGATTCCGGGCGGGCTGCCTGGTCTGTTTCTGGTTGCTGGCGGTGGGGGACTCGCCGCAATCGCGGGCATCGTCATCATGTTCTGGCCGCCAAGTACCGAGGACATGGCGATGAGCGGCATGTGGTTTACGCTTCCGCTGCTGGCAACGTTTTTCGTGCTCGTCGCGATTCCGCTGGTGCTCTACTCGTTCCGGAACCCCGAATGGAAGGGGCGTCCCGGCATGCCTGGCACCGACGAGACCGCAAGCTCATGGAAGCGGGCGGACTGATCCCGAGGCCAACAGGTACGGGCGTACCATGCCGCCCTCAGCACTCGTCGTAGGAGAGACCATCCATGGCACGCCCCGTCACGCTCTTCACAGGTCAGTGGGCCGACAGGCCGCTGGCATCCCTCGCCGCGATGGCGGCGGACATGGGATTCGACGGGCTTGAGCTCGCCTGTTGGGGTGATCACTTTGACGTTGCACGCGCATTGGATGAGCCGGACTATTGCGCAGGCCGCCACGCGCTGCTCGCGGAGCACGGATTGCGGACCTGGTCGGTCTCGAACCATCTTGTCGGCCAGGCGGTGTGCGACCGCATCGACGCGCGGCATCATCAGATTCTGCCGGATCACATCTGGGGGCACGGTGATCCCGAGGGTGTGCGGGCACGAGCCGCTGAGGAGATGAAACGGACGGCACAGGCTGCAGCGTCGCTTGGCGTGCCTGTCGTGAATGGCTTCACAGGCTCGTCGATCTGGCCGGATATCTACTTTTTCCCTCCAACCTCTCCTGAGCAAGTCAAGCAGGGCTACGACGACTTTGCCTGTCGTTGGGGCCCGATCCTTGACGTCTTCAAGGATGTCGGAGTGAAGTTTGCCCTTGAGGTGCATCCTTCAGAAATCGCGTACGACACCGTGACGGCCGAGACGGCGCTTGAGGCACTCGGACACCACGAAGCATTTGGTTTCAATTTCGATCCGAGCCATCTCGTGTGGCAGGGCGTTGACCCTGCTCGGTTCATTGATCGGTTCCCGGATCGAATCTTCCACTGTCACATGAAGGACGTGAAGGTGACCCTCGATGGTGACGCTGGAATCCTCGGGTCACATCTGCAGTTCGGGGATCCTCGACGCGGCTGGGATTTTGTGAGTGTCGGGCGGGGCGATGTGGACTTCGATTCCATCATTCGGGCGCTCAACCGGGCCGGATACGACGGCCCGCTCTCCGTCGAATGGGAAGACAGTGGAATGCACCGCGAGCAGGGGGCAAGGGAGAGTTGTGAGTATGTCCGTGGCGTAGACATCGTGTCGCCGGATCGCGGCTTTGAAGATGCCTTTGGTGATTGAGTGTTCGCCATAGCGTTGAGTGCGGCGATGCTGGCTGGCCCGGACCTACCGGGCGTGCTGATCTTCAGCCGCACGTCGGGGTTCAGGCATGGCTCTATCGAGACAGCCGCCCAGGCACTTCGTGACATTGGTGCTGACCGGTGGAGGCTCATGACCACCGAGGATCCTTCAATCTTCACGGCAGAGGCGCTCGCCGAGACAGACGTCGTCGTCTTCCTGAACACGACTGGCGATGTGCTGGACGCCAACCAGCAGGCCGTCATGGCTGCGTGGCTTCGCGGTGGCGGCGGGTGGGTGGGAGTGCATGCGGCCGCGGACACGGAATACGACTGGCCGTTCTACGGGAAGCTTCTTGGCGGCGGGTGGTTCAAGAGTCACCCCAGCATTCAATCGGCAGATGTTCGAGTGGAGGACATATCGCATCCGACGCTCTCTCACCTCCCCCCGATCTGGAACCGAGTTGACGAGTGGTACAACTTTATGAAGTCGCCGCGAAGCGACGTTCATGTTCTTGCGTCGCTCGATGAGTCTTCCTACTCGGGCGGCGCCATGGGCGACCATCCAATTGCATGGACGGTTCCGATCGGCAAGGGGGTTGCGTTCTACACAGGCCTCGGGCATACCAATGAGAGCTGGAAAGAGCCGGCCTTTCTCGCGCATGTGGCCCGCGCTATTGATTGGACGGCCGGTGATGGATGGATAGAGATGGGATCGCTTGACGGGAGAACGTGGGCGCACCGCGCCGGTTGGCGGGCGGCTGGCAGCGCAGTGGGTGCGGGGCGTGGACTCGACGCAGAAGATGGCGACGGCGTCCTGATCAACACCGCAGGTGGCCATGCAGGTGATCTTGTGAGTCACGCAACGTTCGGCGACTGCGAAGTTGAGATCGAGTTCATGGTTCCGGAGGGCGGCAACTCCGGTGTGTATCTACAGGGTCGCTACGAAGTGCAGATCCTTGACAGCTTCGGCAAGGCGAAGCCAGGAAGTGGAGATTGCGGAGGCATCTATGAGCGGTGGGACGAATCTCGATCTCCCAGTGGCTTTGAGGGTGTTCCGCCCCGGGCCAACGCATCGAGGCCCGCAGGCGTTTGGCAGCGGTATCGCATCGTATTTCGAGCACCACGGTTTGGTGAGAACGGTGTCAAGGAAGCCAATGCCCGATTTGAACGGGTCACGCACAACGGCATCGTGATTCATGAGGACGTTGAGCTGCGGGGACCGACTCGTGGTGGACAAGGCGTCGAAGCTGCGGAGGGGCCGCTTCGGCTGCAGGGCGACCATGGGCCGATTGCATACAGAAACCTCAGGGTGCGGCGCATCGGCCCTGCCGACTCACACGGGGCAGATACCCCACGAGCCGATCACGAGTAGCAGATCATCGACGTTGACAACCGAGTCGCCCGTAATGTCCTCGACGCAGACGCAGCCGCCCCACGCGGAGATCACGGCAAGTACGTCATCGACGCCCACTTCGCCGTCAGCGTTGATGTCATGGGCGCACACGGGGCACAGCACGTTGCCCCCGAAGTCGTCCCAGGTTCCGAGGATGTGATCGGGGGTGTTGTTGCAAAGCGTGGAATTCGAAATGGCGGCATTGGAGCAGTCGCAGCTCTTGGAGAGCCCCCCTCCGCGGATGCCCGCGGTGTTTCCATCGAAGATGCACCCATCGTGGACACCATTGCTGTCGTTGCCATAGGCAAGCCCGCCACCGTGCGCATTGGCCGAGTTGTCGATCAACTGGCAGTTCTCCATCACCGGATAGCTGAGGTGATGGATTCTCATGCCGCCACCATCAACCGTCGCCGAATTGTCCCGCAGTACCACGTTGCGAAATGTCGGGTCGCCTTCCCAGATGCTCACCCCGGCACCAAACTGGGAGCCGCAATCTCGAATGATGCAATCCTCGATCGTCGGCGATGCGAGGTGAATGTAAATCCCTGCCCCCATTCGCAACTTCTGAAACTCAGTTCCGCCACCCGAATTCGTGATCGTGAAGCCCCGCAGGATGCTCTGCGCTGTCTCGCCATGCCCGAATACGACTGCCGACGGGGCTGAGCCACCGTGAATCGTTGTGGAGTCCGCCCCATCCCTGCTCTCAACGACGATGTCCTTGCCCCGGAAGCTGATCCACTCCTGCCACAGGCCTGCTGCAACCGAGATGGTGTCACCACCAGCAGCGGCATTGATGGCCGCCTGAATGGAAGGCTGATCCTCAGGGACTTGAATCGTCCCGGCTGACAAGGGGGCCGCCAAGGCGAGAATGCCAAAAAAAGCGTTTTTGGGGTCCATACGCGGGCCTCCATCTGTCCCCACAGCCTGTGAGCCAGTATGGCCCATTGGCACAACCGGAGCAAGGCCCTCCATAGGGATTCTCGCGGTGAAAACGGCCCCGAATCGGTCCACAATCGCCGGAACCGCCTTTGCCAGATGGCCGAACCGATGTAGTCTGAGAGACACGTTCACGATCATTTGAGGGTACGGCTGTGGGGCGGACGTGCTCGAGGCGTGTATCGCAACCAAGGAGAGCAGTCGTGGTTCATCACAGCACAGTCGGAGTGGCACTTGGAATCGTTTGTGCCACCGTCGTTTCCGGGCTGGCAATGGCCAAGGACGATGCGTTTGTCAGCACCACCATGCTGGAGGACACAGACGCGAATCGCCGCATTGAGTTTCGGATCGAACCGCCCGTCAAGTCGACGGTTCGAATCGACAACGAAGCGTGGTCGATCTACCGGCTCGGAGGCGAGAGCATTGCGGTGGAGGCTGGCGAGCCAGCCCTGCCGGACGTGCGTCGAAGTGTGCTGATCGGTCCGACCGACGATGTCGAGGCCCGGCTGGTCGAGGGGTCGTACTACGACATTCAAGGCGTTCAGATCGCGCCGAGCAGGGGCCTGATCAGCCGAGCGGTCGATCCAGCCAGCGTCCCCTACACCTTTGGCAAGGTGTACGACTCGGCCGGATTCTGGCCTGCCGATCCTGTGTCGATTGATGATCCCCACATCATGCGAAATACGCGAGGCGCCGTGTTGAAGGTTCGCCCGCTGCAGTGGAACCCTTCCACTCATACGCTGCGAGTCTGGACCGACATGATTGTCGATGTTCAGACCGTTGGTGTGGCGACTGAGAATGTATTGACGGGTCGCGCATTGAACACTCACAGCGACAACGCCGCATGGGAAACGCTGTACCAGCGGCACTACATCAACTATCCGGCCGAGACGCGCTACGACCCACTCGAACTTGGTGGCGGCATGCTCATCATCTGCCACGACCCATGGCTTGCAAATGTGCAGCCACTCGCGGATCACAAGAACAGCATCGGTGTTAACACCACTGTTGTCGGCGTCTCGACGATCGGAAACAGTCCGTCGAGCATCGAAGCGTACATCGACTCCATGTATGACGATGGTGACTTGAGCTATGTGCTGTTGGTCGGCGACGCCCAGCACATCTCTGCCTACACCTCCTATGACAATGGTCTATCCGATCCCATCTACGGCAAGATGACGAATGATGATTACCCGGAAGTCTTCCTCGGAAGATTCTCAGCCGAGTCGGCCGCAGATGTGGACACCCAGGTCGAGCGAACGATCGCATACGAAGTGGATGCCTGGACTCAGAAGCCTGAGTACTTGCGAGCACTCGGAATCGGCTCTGATCAGGGTGACGGGGCGGGCGATGATGGCGAGTCGGATGATGTCCACCTCGGATACATCCTCGATCAGCTTGAAGAATATGGCTACACCCATACCCAAGGCGAGTTCGACCCCAGCGGAAGCATTCCGGATGCAGTGGCCGCCCTCAACGAGGGAATCGGCACGATCGCGTACTGCGGCCACGGGAGCGAGACCTGCTTCGGCAATGGCGCGCCATTGTGCGTTTCTGACGTCAATGCACTTCAAAACACCGAGATGCTCCCCTGGATCGTCTCGGTGGCTTGCGTGAACGGCGCGTTTGCATCAGGCACGTGCTTCGCGGAGTCATGGCTCAGAGCCACCCATAACGGCGCTCCCACAGGTGCCATCGGCATGTACGCCTCAACCATCAATCAGAGCTGGGCACCGCCGATGTGCGCAGAGGATGAGGTCTACGATTGCTACACCGCCGAGGAATACACCACGCTGGGCGTGCTGTTCATGGCGGGATCCTGCCAGATGATGGATGAGTACGGCAGTGGGGGCGTTGACATGTACAACACGTGGCACTGCTTCGGTGACCCATCTGTCGTCGTTGTCGGTACAGCGGCGCCTCCCACCGGGATGCGCGTGGCAGGCAGCGGATTCGCTGCCGAAGGACCCAACGGCGGTCCGTTTGCGCCCAGCAGTTGCGAGTTCGTGCTGGCGAATCATGACGAGTCAGCGATTTCGTTTGCTGTGAGCGGCGGCGCATCGTGGATGGACTTCTCTCCGTCGAGCGGCTCCATTCCAGTCGGCGGCGAAGTCATTGTGTCTGCAAGCTTGAATGCCAACGCAAACAATCTGCCTAATGGCATGCACAATGCAACCCTTTCATTCGTCAATCAGACGAACCACGATGGCGATGTCGACAAGGGATTCTCAATCAACGTGGGCATTCCAGTCCCCGTACTTGAGTGGAACTTTGACTCAGATCCAGGCTGGTCAACTGAAGGTGAATGGGCCTTTGGTCAGCCGACCGGGCACGGCGGCGACAACTATGGCAATGCCGATCCGAATTCGGGCGCAACGGGCAGTCATGTCTACGGTGTGAATCTGAATGGCGATTACAGCCTCAATGTCGGATCGATGAACCTCACGTCCAACGCGATAGATTGCAGCGACTACTCCGACACAAGCGTGTCGTTCCAGCGATGGCTCAACTGCGACTATCAGAGCTACGTCATTGATACGTTTGAAGTCTCCAACGACGGCGCCAACTGGAACTCGCTCTGGGGCAACTCGAGCAGTGGCGAAACCGCCGACAGTTCGTGGTCGACCCAGGAGTACGACATTTCCGCCATCGCAGATGGCGAGTCGACGGTCTATCTCCGATGGACTCACGCAGTCAACGACTTTGCGTGGGCATACAGCGGCTGGAACATCGACGATGTTGTCATCAGTGCGATTGACGCAGGCGGCGAGCCGTGCTTCGGCGACGTCGATGGCTCTGGCTCGGTCGGCACCGACGACCTGCTGACGGTCATCGGCGAGTTCGGCTGCACCAGCGGCTGCGGAGGCGGCGACATCAATGGCGACGGCGTGGTCGACGCCAACGACATCCTCGGAGTCGTCGGCGCCTGGGGCAGTTGCCTCTGATTCGACTCCGCATTTCAATGTGTGCTCAAACCCGCCCCCCTTCTCAATTGAGAAGGGGGGCGGTTCATTCGTTGGCAAGGCTCTGCGCGGCCCTGGCCGACAGAAGAGTTTGCCTGCATTTACGGGATTACCGTTCCCCACTCGCCTCGGCGTCCGCATGAGGACGTAGTGGCCCGCCAATGGGGGCGTAGTCGAGCGTGGGGAGTGAGTTTCATGTCATGGTTATGCATTGTGTGTCTGGCCGCAGTGAGTGCCAGCGAGTCTCCTGTCGCCGCTGCGGCCTGGCAGGATGGATTGCTCTATGCCGAGTTCGAGGAGGGAGTCCCTGTCAACGAGGTCATGGAGCTCATCGTGAGCCCGCAGACTCACTTGGCAGGAGGCGAGTTGGTAGGCGCGCGTTGGCGACAACGTGCAGCCGATATCTCGGACGCGAGGTGGGATGAGATGATGCAGAGAACGCGGAGCCAATTCCGGCACAGTGCAAGCAACGCGCGGCAGTCAGTGCTGATCAGGCCAACCTGTTCGAGAACAGTCGAGGCCGCCGTAGACGCGCTACGCCGCTGCGGTCTCGTCCGACGGGCGAGCCGATTTCCGCAGATCTTCTTTCCGTCGCATGTTCCTGGTTACCAGAACCTTCAGACGTATGAAAACCAGCGGTTGACCGGCGGGGTTGGAGCTGAGAAGGTCTGGGCTGAACTCTCGGTCTATGGGCATGGGGTGGCTGTGTGTGACATTGAGGGCGACTTCAATCAGGATCATTGCGATCTTCCAGAGGTTCAGATCATCGGGCCGGATCCTGACCAGTTCGGGGATGATCCGAATCACGCGACGGCGGTGCTTGGAGAAGTCGTCTCGCTTGATGATGGCGTCGGTACCACGGGCATTGCGCCGGACGCATCCGCTGCCTTTGCAACCTTGTACAACGACTTTGGTTGGGACCTTGGCGAGGCCATCCTCAATGCAACCGATGCGCTGCCGGCTGGCTCCATCCTCATTTTGGAGATTCACATCCCTGGCCCGAACTATCAGAACGACGGGACCCAATTCGGACTCGTGCCAGGAGAGTGGTACGAGCCATGGTTTGACGACATCCAGACCGCAGTCGCAAACGGCATGGTGGTAGTTGAAGCGGGTGGGAACGGCTCGCAGGATCTTGACAGTCAGGACTACCAGCAAGGAAACGGCGGACACTGGCCATTCATGCCTGGCAATGACTCGGGAGCCATCATCGTAGGGGCAGGTGGTGCGTGGAACAGTTGCTATGGCAGCACATGGCGATCACGCTTGAGCTTCTCCAATTGGGGCTCCCGGGTTGATGTGCAAGGCTGGGGAGAGTGCGTCGTGACCACCGGGTATGGCTACCTGTGGAACCAGACTGATTGCACCTACACAAATGTGTTTGGTGGCACGTCCTCAGCCTCGCCGATCGTCGCTGGCGCAGCTGCCCTCGTGCAGTCGTGGGTTCAGGACTATCGCGGCGCCAACCTCAGCAGCGTTGCCATGCGTTCACTGCTCACAGCAACGGGGAATCCGCAGACGAATGGTCAGTACCCTGCCTCTCAACACATCGGCCCGCTTCCCGATGCCTACGAGGCTATCCAATCCTATGACGACTTCTTCGTCGTTCAGGTTCCAGAGGACTACCCAACGATCGCCGACGCCATTGCAGCGTCGGCCGGGGGGGAGCAGATCATCGTCGGTCCGGGGACCTACGTGGGGCCACTGGACTTTGATGGCCGCACGCTGACTCTGACCTCAACGGAAGGGCCTGAGGCCACGACCATCGATGCAGCGCAGCAGGGAACCACAGTGACACTGATGTCACATGAGTCTCCGACGATCGACGGGTTCACCGTGACCGGGGGGCACGCCGTGCTCGGGTCAGCGTTCCGAATCAACGGCAACCCGGCAATCAAGAACTGCATCATTCGTGACAATATTGCGACTACGAACTACTGCATTCTGTCATCCGGAGATCCAGTGATATCCAATACGATGTTCTGCCAGAACACGCCAAACAATGTGGCTGTTTCGTGGGTTGACGGAGGGGGCAACTCCTTTGAGGACGTCTGCCCCGGCAATGAGCCGTGTGACGGCGATGTGACAGGCGATGGGATTGTCGACGTCAATGACATTCTTCAGGCTGTATCCGGATTCGGAACCGAATACGGCGTTGATGACATCCTCCTCATCCTCAAGAACTTCGGGGCTCCCTGCTGACCTGATCAGCCGATCTTGGCTGCGGGGAGCTCTCGCAGTCTGAATCCGCCACGCGGGGAGCTGTCCTCAATGTCCGTGGAGTCGAATGTGGCGACCAATTCACCACTATGGCGACCAATTCACCCAGTTGTTGTCGATGTCCCCTGTGGCGCAGGTGCCTTCCTGCTGCGGCTCAAGGACAACGGGTTTGAGCATGCCATCGGACTTGACATTCAGAACGAGATGGCATTTGAGCATCAGGGGTTTCTGCAAGGCGACATGACCGAGACTCTTCCACTCGAGAAGGAGAGTGTGGATGCCTGTGTCTGCATCGACGGCATTGAGCACATCGCACGGCAGCAGGACTTCGTGAGGGAAGTGGCGAGGGTACTTCGGCCAGGCGGGGAGTTCATCATCTCGACGCCAAACATCAGCGCGATCAGATCCCGCTGGAAGTGGCTGCTGACGGGACACCATCACAAGTGCAGCTCGCCGCTCGACGAGCGGCACCCGTGCCCCTCCCACCACATCGGAATGATCTCCTTCCCCGAGCTGCGATATCTTCTCCACACCAACGGATTCAGGATCGAGGCGATCCGCACCAATCGAATCAAGGCGGCAGCGTGGCTTACGGCCCCCCTGATACCGCTTGCGATGTTGGCAACCTGGCTGGTCTATCGATCCAGAGGCCCGAAGGAAGGTACTTCTCAGATTTGCCGAGAGGTTCAGACGGCGATGTCTGGTCGTTCACTGCTTCTTGGAGAGACCATGATCGTTCGGGCGGTTCAAGTTGGGGGTTAGGCCTCTGTGAGAGGATCAACAATTGGTCTCGCTGGGAGCGGTGGGGGTTCCGATGCGACGCGTACGAGCCCGTCGTACTTTCGCCAGCCCCACTGGCAGCATGCATGCGAGTACAGAACGCCGCACTCCGGGCACTGACCTGTTGGCTTGCCAACAGGCACAGGGTGCCCACACTCAAGGCACAACAGGAAGTCGTGACGGCGTGCAAGTCGGCGCCATCGCCGCCGATGTATGACGAGGCAGATGTTGGCCGCAACCACAAGAGCAAGGCCGATGGCAGCTCCATACGCGAGCTGAATATCGAACAGAATCTCCAGCCCAAATGCAATGCCGAAGAGCGCCACCATTGGCGCCGCCCCAACGAGGGCTGCAGATGCGACCGTCTTCCACTTGGATCCCCCGCCAACCCTCGCGACAAACGGAACATGCTTCAGGGTGATCTTCTCCTGGGCAGTGGGCACCGAAGTCTCCTTGGTGTCAGCGCGAGTGGGCGTCAATGATAGGCCGCAGTCATGATCTCTTCCGCAGCAGGCAGTCCAAGGTCAATTGGACGGCGCACCAGCAGTGGCGAGCACCGTTTCAGCATCGGCTCTTCAGCCTCAAGCACGTCGAGGGCACTGATCTGCGTTCTGCAAGCGGATGGATCAGGACGGTCTTGCAGGGCGGCCCCGCGATTGCCGGTGAGAGCGAGGGTGTTGCCCCGTGCTGCATTGCGCTTGCTTCACAAGGAACGGACGACGCCGCCGGGCTTCTGATGACTCACGCCCCCCCCGGTGTTGTGAGTTTGCCCGTTGGTATCACCTCGTGCGAACCTATGACGGAGCGGCGATGCAAAGATGCAAACGTGAGTCGAAGGCCTGATCGTTCTGGTTGCCCCGTCCGAGTACGACGCTCCCGCAAACCCGCGCAGGGAGGGGCTGCGGAGCTGGCCACAGCCGGTTGTACTGGGTGAAGCAAGAAAACCGCCCCGAACCATGCGATTCGGGGCGGTGCGTAATTGGAGCAAGGTGTTGTTCAGCAGGAGTTGCCGAAGTTCTCAAGAACCTCAAGGATGTCATCTACCCAATAGTCGGTGCCAAATCCAGAAACGGCCTCAAGAATGTCGTTCACATTCACCTCTCCGTCACCGGTGAGATCGCCATCGCAAGGCTCATCGCCCGGGCAGGTATCCTGGAAATCATTTCCGCCACCATCGGTCCATGTCACCGCCACGTTGTTTGGGCTGTTGCTGCAGAAGAGCGTGCCCGAGATCACCGGGTTGCCTGAAGACAGGACGCAGTAATTGCTCGTTGCAACATTGTCGCGAATGATGCAGTTGGAGATGGTGGGATTGCCGTTGATCCGCATGGCAGATCCCAGGGCCGTGTAGCCGTTCTGAATCGTGAAGCCGTCAACTGTGGCAGATTCCTGCGCCATCAAGGTGATAACGGTGCCTTGGGCGTCACCATCAATGATGGTCTCTTCTGCACCACCCGATGAGACGAGATTGACGGAACGACCGTGAAAATCGAGGACTCCTGTGTAGGTGCCCGGCATCACAGTGATGGTGCTGCCGCTTCCTACCGCATCGATGGCTGTCTGAATGGAGGTGTAATCGCCGCCGGGTCCGACCGTGACATCAGCAGGGGGAAGCTCTCCGTGCTCGTGCCTCGTGGTGTTATGGATCTGGGCAGGGCCGGAGCTGCTGGGCTCCTCGGCGATGCACAGATACGTCACGTCCTCAGGAGCAGCAAGGCTTTCTCCTGTGAGCGTAAAGGTGTGGTCAAAGACGTGCGAGTCGCCCGGCTGAACAGTGACCTCGAAGGAGGTCATGGCCTTCCGGACGGTGTTGTACTGAACTTCGTTCGCTTCGGGAAACCCGGGGTCATCAAAGCACTGCAGGAGCTGGATCCGCATGCTGTGGGCAGCAGCTCCCGCATCCACGCTGACCTCGCAGGTCAGCTGGTACTGGCTTGCAGAAAGCTCATCGCCCTGCATCGAGATGGAGACCGAGGTCGGCCGGGAGAGACAAGAGTTGAGCCGATTGTTCAAGTCATTGTAATTCGCAGCCACCGAGCCGCTCGAGCCAACCTTCTGGTTCCAGCCATCCAGCTGCACGGTCGGATATCCGCCGACGTTGTAGAAGTCTTCGCGATTATCGCCCCAGCTCGTGGTGTAACTGTCGGCGCAGTGCACCATCACGCCAATCAGGTCGTTCGGCCGGTCCTCTTGAAGTTGGCCGATCGCCTCCGAGACAGACGGGCAATACGTGCACCACGTCGCGGTAAAGTCCTCGACAATGACGACCCGTTGAGCCCCCAGAGCATATGAGCTTGTCGCCAAGGCCGCAGCGCCAGCACAGGTAATCAACATGTGGCCCATCGCGTGTCTCCTCATCGTCAGGATTTTGAATATATACCCCACCACCAAAAACTCTCTGCCGCCTGCCGGCGGCAGAGAGTTGAGCATTCAATCAACCGGGATGGTCCTCATCCCATGTCAGCATGTCAAGAAAGTCGCCAATGTCGATGCCATAGTTATTGTTCGTCGGATCCTTGGTTGCCTTTCGGAAATCAAGCGTCTCGAGCGAACCCGCGATCTGCCCGTCGCTGGTGCGGTTGACTTCGTTGTACCTCATGGCGCCAAGGAAACTGTCAGAACTGTTGCAGGGGTGGCAGACGCCGCCCTGAGGATTCGCACATTCGAAGCCGAAGAGGCTGTCAAGCAACGCGTCGCCACCAGATGTGTCTTCGGGAATCAGCGGCGCGATGTGCTTCGGATAGAAGGAGGTTTCGTCGTTGATGTTGCCACCGTTGTAGCAGATCAGGCCGATCCACTCGTGATCACGGCCATAGAAGCCGTATGCGTCATTGAGTGCGCCGTCCTGGTGCTCGTCGCCGTTCAGCTTGGGGCCGCGGGTGCCGATGATGGCAAAGTCGGGACCACGCATCTTGGATCGCTCGGTCCACTGATCGTCTACCCGCTTGCCAACCAATGGCATCGAGAAGTACGAGGAGTGCGACTGCTCGCCGGCAAGATCGAAGTCCAGGAACAGGTTGGTATCCCAGTGGACATCATCGCCATCAGTGGCTGGGTTGGGCATGTAGTTGTCGTACCGGTAATTGTCGTAGACAAAAACGTTCGCTGAGGGATCGGAGGGCGAAACGAGTTCGCCTGGCGTGAACAGGTTCTGCATCAGGCTCGCCGAGTACACCGCGGCGTTGTGGTTGTAGCCCCATTGCGGCGCCCCTCGCCCGGCCACTTCACGCTCCTGAGTGCCAACCATGACTTTGTCTCGGTCGATGTGCGAAGGCACAGGGTACGAGCCCTTGTTGCTGCCACTGTAGGCGGTCCAACCAGAGTGAATCTGCCGGAGCAGGTTCTTGTCTGTCTGCATGCGGGCGTTCTCCTGAGCGCGTGAGAGCGCGGGGAGAAGAATGCCCATGAGGATCGCAATGATGGTGATAACCACCAGCAGTTCGATCAGGGTGAAGGCTCGTCGCTTGTTCATACTGAATGTCATCCTGAAAGGGCACGGGGCCGTTTTCGTTCGGTGATTCAATGCTCATACGGAGAGAATCGAATCCCAGGTCCAAAGCACGCGGGCACGCTGCAGGCTCAACCATGACGCTCGGCATCGGTGCCATGGCCTCGCTACAGCTATCCCCAACAAACTATACGGGAATGTGGGGACGGTGCAAGCAGAGGTCCGCAGATCTGACCCATCGGGTTCCATTTGAGCACCAAAAAGAGCCATTATTGGAGCGGTGCGGCAGAGAATTGAAGACGGGCTCGGCCGCAGCCGAGCCCGTCAGGGGGATTGAAGTGTGCTGCGGGTCAGCAGGAAGAGCCGTACGCCGCAATCAGGGCCAGCAGGTCGTCTACATCGCCGATTCCATCACCATTGACGTCTCCGTCCGGGGTCCCGAATCCAGCGATACCGATCAGGACATCGTCGACGCCGACTACGCCGTCTCCATTGAGGTCCTCAGGGCAATCCGACTGTTCACAGTCGGGAGCAAGGGCTTCCACGGCAATGGAGGAGGCACCAGGGCCGGATCGCCACAGTCCGACCGTGAGGTCGCCAGCAGCTGGCTCAGCGTCCGCGTCGAAGCGGAAGTTCGCCATGGTGGCCCAGCGAAGTGCAGGGCCTGTGCCGTTGTTGTCCTCGGTGTGGGCATCGGTCGAGAAGGTCAGCAGGCCGCCCTCATGGCTCCAGGACCAGGGATCGTTCGAAACGGTCTCGCCCGAGTGATAGCGGGGGCCGCGATACTCGACGTTCGAAATCGTTACGCAGTCCGGCACAGGAATGCTGAAGACACCCACCGAACGATGTGAATTCTGATTGTGGACGAGGTACTCGTAGTGCCACGTTCCATTGCCGTTGTCTGTGGCAGCATGGCCGACGTGCAGGAGGCCTGTGGTGCTTCCTACGCCGCCCTGACCGATTTCGTCGGTAAAGACTTCTACGACCGTGGCATTGGGGTCGAGTGTATTCCACCGCATGACCGCGGGGAGTTCGGCGTCGGTAGCGCTCAGGCCTGTGCAGTTCGATGTCGATGTGAACCGGACGGCTCGGGATGAAGCGTTGTTGAGCTGCATGTCAAAGACGCTCTCGCCGGGCTCGACGTACTGGCCTTCGATGAAGTACTGCGCGCCAGCATTCAACGAGGGATTGATGGTATCGGGATCGACCTGCAGCTTGCCGCGGATCGAGGAGGGGCCGCTTGGGGCGAGATTGAACGGATAGGCGTATTCGCCGGTCGTCGCATTGATTTCGCTTCGGGGCGCATCCGCGTCGGCATTGAGATCGGCCCAGTAGGTGTCACCGCAGCCGATTCCAAGCGTGTCGCAGCCGGTACTCTGACAGTCACCGCAGCCAGGCTCGCTCACAGCGCAGAAACTGTGCTTGAGCCAGCTCTGACCAATCTGTTCGAATCGGCCGCTCTTGTAGCGATACAGGTTCTGGGCAATGACCGGCACGTCATTCGTACCGCCGTACCACGGGGCGACGATGTTGCCGAGATTGCACGCCGTGGTGGCGATGGCCCAACCAGAGATGTCGCCGCTCGTACCGTAGTACTCGACATCAGTGCCTCCGCCACCCCAGCCGTCTTCTCCCGCGTACAGGGTGATGACGTCGAAATACTCAGTCAGCCCGGCCGTCGATAGTGGCGTGGCCGCTAGCGATACAGCTACCGCCGCTGTGGCGATGCAGTTCAAGGAACACATCCGCATATGACTCAATCCTCTCTGTAGGCCCGCAGAGTACACATTCAGCGGACGCAATGACTCTCACTTTCAGCCCGGAGAGCGAATCAGCGTACTTCATAGACGCTTCGATTCCCTCCTAATCCGGGAAAAACGAGTGTTTGGTTCCGCCCAGTCTGCAAAAAAAGAGGATCAGAACGGCTCGGGTGCCGCAATTCCATGAGATGGCTGCTCTGGTCGGGAAGGCCCCTCCATATGCCACCTCCACCTGAGCCAGAGGGCCTGCGCGAGGTTGCCCGCTGCAAAGGCGAACAGGGTCACTTCGAGGCCGTTCCAGCTGTCCAGAATGACCCCGGCGACGACCAGGGCGGTTGCCACCGCCAGAAACGCAACCACCGAGCCGGTAACGGCACGCGTGCGGTGACGATGGACCAGAAGCCCTTGCCAGTGCGACTGCAGGAACGTCAGCAGTGGCAGGGGGACGGCCAGCCAGAGCGCCGCGGATCCGAGGCGGGTGAGCTCGGGAGAGAGCCCGATGGCGTCCTCAAACCACATGTCCGCGAGTGGTGTGACTGCAATGGCCCCAAGAACTGCTGAAAAGAGAAGTCCCCAACCCCATGCAAACCGTCGAAGCCGTGCTTCTGCTCCGGGATCATCGGCATGGGCGATAACCACCTCGTTGTAGGCAATGCCAGCGGAGCGCATCAGAAACGCCAGTCCGCCGAGGGGACCCCAGACGGCGAGCCCCTCAAGGGGCATGGGCATCCGCGTTATCCCCGCTGCTGCGATTGGCTGCATGGCAAGGATGAGCATGGGCGTGATCGCCAACGGGGCGTAGAAGGCAAAGAGCGAGGTTGTGCGAGGTGGTTGGGGGGCGGTGCTTGCTGCCTGCAGGGGAGCTGGCAGGAGTACTCGAGCGCGAACACGGACAAATGCCGCTTCGACGACAACCCCGATCGACAGGCTGGCCGTGGCGGTCACGATGCCGCTCAAGCCGCTGCGCCAGAACATCCACAGCGCGAAGAACGTCGCCGCAAGCCGAACGACGGTACCCCGCGCAATCGTCTCGCGGTGTCCAAAGCGGATCAGCGCGCCTTGCCGAAACCGCCGGTCTGCGATTGCCAGATTCCACAGCACCATGACCTGGAGCCCAAGCAGGGCGGGGGCCTGCACGGGCAATGGGACATCGAGCAGGGGCACAACCACCCAGCGATAGAGCGGGGTGAATGCAATAGCAGCGTGCAAGAGCGTGAGCGCAAACGCAGCGGCGAGCATGAACCGCTCAAGTTGGCGAAACGACGCTGTATCCCGGCTCCACGCCGTAGACGCCGCGAGCATCATGATGATCGGCGACTCGATGAGCAGCGCGATTGGAAAGACGACACCGCCAAATGCCGCAAGCATGATCTCGGCTTTCGGAAGTCGGCCAACGACTGCGCTGATGGCGGGGAGCTCGGCACCCATCAAGAGCCAACTTGCGGCCAGCGGCCACCAGGTGCGAAGAATGGATGCTTCCCTGGAGGAAGCGCTCTGGGGGAGGTTCACGCAGAAGCCTCTTCACCGCAGGGCGACTCGACGCGCAACTGCCCATTGCGCACCTGACAGTCCGTGTGGACGGCGGTCGAATCAGCTGCGGGGAAGTCGATGCGATAATGGGCACCGCGCGACTCAGTTCGGTGCGCTGCAGAGTCGGTCATCGCTTGAGCGAGCAGAAGCATGTTGCGAAGTTCCCACGCCTGCGGCGCTGGCGGCGCCAGCTTCTCTGTGACAGTTGCCCAGAAGCCCAGTTGCGATGCAGCCTCACGCAGATGCTCGCCAGATCTCTCGACGCCGACATGCCGCCACATCAGCGACTTCATCGAGTACGTCAGATCAGTGAGATTGAGCCGCACCTGTGGGGAGATCTCGCCTGCCATCGAACGCACACGAGCTGCTTCGGCGTCTGTCGGCTCGATCGTGCTGCCGCACCGATCACCGATGACGAGTCCCTCCAGCAGCGAATTCGACCCCATGCGATTGGCACCGTGCAGCCCGGAGCTTGCGCACTCGCCGATCGCCCAGAGGCCCGGAACGCTCGTCCGGCCATCGAGATCGGTCCGCAGGCCACCGATCATGTAATGCGCCCCGGGGCGGACGGGTACCGGGTCACGCGCAATGTCGATTCCAAACGCTCTGCAGGTTCTGCTGATGCCCGGGTACAAGGCGTGAGGATCACCCGAAATCTCGCTGAGGTCAAGAAACACATTCGTCTCGCCGTGTTCGGCCATCCGCGTGGTGATGGCCCGAGTGACGACATCCCGCGGCGCCAGCTCGGCATCCGGATGGGCCTCGGTCATGAACCGATCGCCATGCTTGTCGCGGAGCACGCCGCCGCCCCCGCGGACGATCTCGCTGATCAGCACGCGAGCGGCGCCGGCGATGTACAGGCACGTCGGATGAAACTGATAGAACTCGAGATCGCGGGCGATGGCACCCGCCCGCAGGCCCATCGCGAGTCCGTCACCGGTCGCCAGAACCGGATTGGTGGTCTCGCGATAGAGCTGTCCCGCGCCGCCGGTTGCGAGCACGACATCGGATGCCTCAAATGCCACGACCTGTCCGCCATCGAGGCGGGCAATCAGGCCGGTGGCATGGTGGTCATCAGAGATGAGCACGTCCAGCGCGAAGGCATTTTGGAAGACTGTGATTCGATCGGCATGCTGCACGCCGTTTCGAAGGGCCTGCTGCACTTCCGGCCCGGTTGCATCGCCAGCAGCGTGCACGATTCGGTGTCGTTTGTGCCCGCCTTCACGTCCAAGTGAGAGCGATCCGCAGTCGCCACGATCAAATGCAGCGCCAAGATTGATCAGGCGCTCAATCGCAGCAGGGCCACCCCCGACCACAGAGCGGACGACGCGTTCGTCACACAGATCACCGCCGCACGCAATCGTGTCGGCCACATGTTGATCAAAGGAGTCGTCCTGCGAAAGTACGGCAGCAACGCCGCCACGAGCCCAGCTCGTATTGGTATCGGTGCTACAGCCTTTGGCGATCATCGCCACGCGAAGTCCTCTGGCCGCTGCCGAGAGGGCGCACGAGGCACCGGCGGCGCCACCACCAACGACAATGACGTCAAATTGCATCGTGGCGATGCGATCAGAGGGCACGCCTGTCGGAAGAGTATTCATCGGTGGGATGCCTCGGTGATGCTGATCATGCGTTCGAGTGCAAGTCTGGCCTCGGCGACGAGCGTCGCTCGTTGATCCTGGGTGAGCCGCTGCCGAGCACCAGTGTCTTCTGATACCTGATCACCTGCAAGCACGCGGTTGATTTCCGGCGCATCACCTCGCCTGAGCAGGTCGAGCATGCCTGCGAGATGCGGCGGGTCATTCCTGCTCATGGTTGCGCACCCGCATCCGGTCCCGGAGGTAGCTGGCGTCTCGGTAAGATGCCTGACTTCAACTCCTCGCTGCGAAGCGAAGGCGCTGGCGTTCTGGACGAAGTGGCCCTCGGTTCCAATTGCCAACCTGGCGCCCTGGGGCGCGGCTTCCACGAGTTTCCAGAGGTAATTGGTGCTTCCGGCGCCATCGGCCGCGAGCACAACATCGAGCGGGCATTCCGGGTGCACATGGACTTCCCAGCCCTGCTCATGCCACCAGGCAACCTGCGAAGTCGTGAACACGGTGTGTACGCCGCAGTAGCCGCCCCATACGATCATCTCGGCCTTGTCGAGCACTTCGATACCGCCTGGCATGTCTGCAAGCCGAAAGTCCGGCGTGATGGCCGACGGTGTTGGCAGGACCGCAACACGATTCTGAGCAATGCCAAGGCGATGCGCCGTGTTGCGACCAAGATGCTCATCTGGCACGAAGAACACTTTCGATGCCGTTTCACGGATCGAGGCGACAATGTGGTGCGCGTTGCTGCTGGTGCAGACCGCGCCGCCAGTGCGTCCTGCGAGCGCTTTGAGCCTGCCCGAGGTATTCATGTACGCGACCGTCGCAATGTCGTCGCCGTACCGTTCAAGAAGCTGCGATGCGACGGGATCAACCATCCAATCCTTCGCCATCATCTCCATCGTGCAGCCGGCGCGCGGGTTGGTGATCCATACGGATTGATCGTCTGCCGCGAGGATTGCGACGGTTTCGGCCATGAAGTGCACAGCGGACTCGACAATGACCTTCTTCTCAGGTTGCCGCAGTGCCTGCAGCGCCAGCATGTAACTGTCAGAGACAGCGCCGCCGTACCGTTCGACCAGCTTGACGATTTCGCCGCCCATGTAGTAGTGGGCGAGCAGCAACAGGGAGTCGCCAAAGTATTCGACTGCCGGAGTGACATACCGATCGAGCCACGGCAGCACCGTTTCGGGGGTCCGGTCCGGCAGGGCGAGGTATTCCTCAGCGTACGGCTTGAAGGCATCCTCGTATCGATCGAGCGGAAGGTCTGCCTGGCAGATCGGCAGGGTCGGCTGCAGTACCAGACCGGTAGAGGTGGGATTGGCCGCGGGGCGTGACATGGAACCACGCATTGTACGGCCCAGCATGAACATCGCCCCCGGCCAGAGCCGGGGGCGATGGTGTGAACGCAGGAAGTGGTGCTCGGGCAATCAGCAGCTGTTGCCGTAATTCTCCAACACCAGCAGGATGTCATCAACGTCGTAGTCGGTGCCATATCCAGACACGGCCTCGAGGATATCGTCAACATTGACCACGCCATCCTCATTGAGATCACCATCACATGGCTCGGTGCCACAGTCACCGTCCGGCCCTGCGATCGTGAGCGTGCCAGTGCCCTGGTCGCCGTCATTCCACCCGCCAACGCGGATGATGATGACTTCGCCTTCGGTCACGTTGATGCTCACTTCAGAGGTGTACCCAGCGCAGCCATCAGCGTCATCGTTGCACGCGAGCATCGTGCCCTGGCAGGAGCCCTCGTAGAGCACCAGATCGGTGTCGTAGTCGGCTGCGTCGCACGTGCTCACGAGCAGCCCACCGTCCCCGCAGGCCGTGTAACTGAACCAGATGTCATGGTAGGTCTGGCCATCGAAATCGCACTCGGAGTGGGCGGCGCCATCGGTCGTAGCGCCAACAGTGCTGAAGTCCCACTGTCCGTTGGACAGTTCAAAGGCCTGATGGCAATCATCCGGGTTTGGAATCGCGCCAACCTCAACCGTTACGACGGCTTCGTCGGAGTACACGCCATCAAAGGTGCGGTAGGTGAACATGTCGCCGCCGAGGTACCCGTTGTCCGGCGAATAGGTCACCACGTCGCCATAGGACACGAGGGTGTACGGGACCGAGTTGATCTGGCCACCGCCAGGATCGGAAAGGTCGCCATCGGTCGGAAGGCTCGTGATTTCGAAGTTCAGTGGGTTGCCTTCAGAACTGGCGCCGATGAGCTGAATGTCAACAGGCGTATCGACTTCCGTGGCGGTCGCGACATCACCTGCGGATGGCGGACACGCATCACCGGTTGAGGCAATCTTGAGTGTCCACGCATCGAGCGAACCCTGGTCGGCACCGGCGTTGTCGCTGACGCGCAGCGTCCAGGTGCCAGTCACGATTTCACCCACAAAGTCACCGAGTTCACCTGGGCCATCGGGCATGGCACCACCATCATCGTCGTAGGTGACATGCAGGTCATCGTCGCCGCCACCCGAACGGTCGTGCAGCCTCACGGTTACACCGCTTGGAGCTTCCAGATCGACGATAAGGTCGCCGATGTAGGTGTGCGTGATATCCAGTTCGACATCGATGTCGCCGATGCAATAGGCATCACCCACATCAATCGTGCTGGTGATCTCGGTATTGTCGACGATCGGAATCGGTACGTCGTAGGCCGTGTAGGTGAATCGACCAACGTCGAGCGTGACGTTGCGAGTCGTATCGCCTTCGCCCACCGGATCGAGATTGTCGAAGGTCACGACGCCGTAGGCCAGACCGGCGGGCAGTGAGTCTGCTGCCTCGGAGAAGCCAACCACGATGTTGGCGGTTTCGCCGACGCCGTTGAAGTCGTATTGAACTGGGCCTGGAGCACCGTTGAATGAAATCCACGGCACATCGGCCGAAACCTCAAGCGTGAAGGGTGAGGGCCGGTTACTGACGACGGAGTAGATCTGCGTCGTTTCAAACGGTCCGCCGAGCGGTCCGCCAGCGACAAAGTCGTGCTCGGGAGTCGTGTCGAAGCCGGTCAAGCCGATCTCCAGCGTGTGGGTTCGGTTGACTTCGATGTCATTGGTCTCGTCGAAGATGGACAACACTGATTGGTACGAGCCGTTGGCCCAGCCGTTTGCATCGACTTCGACCAGAAGCGCTGCGGTTCCATCCGGGGCGATGTTGCCGGAAGAAGGACCATTGATCGAGAGGAATCCACTGCCCTTGATGCCCGCGGACCATGCGATGGTGTCTGGCGATGCATTGGCAATGGTGTAGAGCACGCTTGCCGGATCAGGGCTTGCGCAGCCACCGACGCAGACATGCGTCACATCTTCGCCGGGCTGCACATTCATGCCGCGACCTGGAAGCGTGTTGCAGGCGGTCTGCCCGGTGTTATCGGGGTCGAGCACACTGCTCAGACCGGCATTCCACGATGTGTAGAGTCGGCCGTACCAGTCTTCGGAATCGTTTCCGCACGCGGCGTATCCGCCGTGCAGCTGCCCGATGACACGGTGATTCTGATCAAACAGTGGCGAGCCGGACGAGCCGGGCTCGGTTGTGCCGAGATCCCAGTCAATGATGCGAATGTGGTCGTCGCCAGGGCTGCCGTAGCCGTAGATTTCGCTCGCGTCGTAGTCGATGGACCAGCGTTTGGCGTCAACATTCGGGTGATGGATCGCAACAGACCACTCGGAGGCTTGCGGGCCGGCATCCCAGCCACAGTACGAAATCTCCCAGTCATCTTGTGGTGAGTCATCGAGACGGACGATTGTGTAATCACTCGCTGAGCCGGAATCGAGGAAGTTCGATCCAGTGAGGAACTGGTCGAGCGTGGCGGTTTCGCCGCCTGCGCCTGGGCAATTGACGGCGGGATCATTCTGGTAATTCCAGAAGGTCACGAGCGACGACGCGTTGCCCGAGTTCACGCCACAGTGGTTCGCCGTCATGAAGAGCGGGTCGCGGTCGTTGCGAATGTTGTTGACCATGAAGCCGGTGCAGAAGAGCGAACCACCAGTGGAAATGGCGGCAACGCAGGGGATTTCATCCTCCCAGCCGGCCGTCTCAGCGCACGTGACGTCGTAGTTACATGAGCCTGATCGAGCAATCTCGATCATGTCGTAGAAGCCGCGGTAGCCAACATTGATGCTGGTCAGAACAACCTGCGATTCAACGAGGGCTCGCTCCTTGGGGTGTACGGCGATGGAGAGGAGGAGGTCATCACCAGGAACCGGCGGCGTCCACAACTCGCCGTGGGGCTTGTTGTCCATGCTCGTGAAGGCGCGGAGGCTCGTCCGGCGGTCTGCGGTTGCCACGGTCATCTCGGCCGAGTCGGGCAGTTCCCACCGTTCGAATCCGAGGTTGATGGAGGTCGCACGTGGCGATGTGATGCGAAGGCGCCAATTGAGGCGCCCGTCGGGCAGCATTTCCCAGATGCCATCGCTCGCGGGGGTCAGTACGCTCGCGTGCGGAATGGCGTAGCGCGGTGCGAGGCCCGCTGCGTCACGCTCGGCGTCTTCAACTTCAACGGCGTGAAAGTCAAGAGAGGGCAACTCAACCGTCGGCACGATCTCAATCGGGCTGGCGAAGGCTGTCCAGGTGAAGCCGGCCAGCAGACTGGCAGCGACGGTAGCGCGCATGAACATAATGGAGCTCCTCAATCTCATCCAGACGCCCCCCACAGGGGCGATTCTCAACGGTACCCCAGCGCGGGGGGCTCTACAACCCAAATCTTGATCAGGGCGCGGGTTCCGGGACGGATTCTGAGGCCGCATCCGTCGCCTTGCGGATCTCCCGCATGGCGATTCGGGCGACCACGACGCTCGCCACGATCGCGGCTGCGAGGCCCAGAAAGAGGGTGATCTCATGGACCAGGCTGTCTCCAGGGGGCAGATGCCCGTCCGCAGCCTTGACCCGTGTTGCGAGGTCGGAGGCGTGCTTGGCGGCAAAGCCGATGTAGACGGTTGAGAAGTTGCCGGGGAACATCCCCAAGCATGCCAGCAGGTAGGGGCGGAAGCGTGCGCGGCTCACCGCCAGCAGGTAACAGAGCAGGGTGTAGTTCAGTGGCGAGAGGCGAAGAAGCACCATGAGCCGGAACCCCGCCGAAGACGCCGCCGCATCGACTGCGCGGACCTTCGGATGTTCTTTGAGGGATGACTCCACGCGGCTGCGAAGGAAGTGCCTGCCAACAACGAACATGAACACGGCGGCGATTGTGCCGGCGACCACGATCCAGACGAGCCCCATCCAAAGCCCAAAGATCGCCCCTGCGGCAATGGCAAGCAGGGACTCCGGCACGAAGAGGGATGTGCCGATCAGGAAGATGGCAAGAAAGAGAACCGGCCCCCAGGCCCCCAGCTTGGCCACAAAGTCCTCAACTTGGGGCATGACGGGTTCGAGCACAAAGTGGAAGAGCAGAAAGAGCCCACCGACAGCGAGCAGGGCGGCCACACTCTTGATGAGAACGCCGCGCCAGGTGTGATGCCGACTCGGGAGCGCCTCGACGTCGAGGTGCAATGTTGCCTGGGTTGAGGCAGGATCTGCTGGGGGCGCCATATCGGTGAGGATACTGCGCGGGCCGGAGGGCTCCAAGGAGCGAAGAGGCTATGGAGGCACGCTCTCAGCTGGCGGTCAAACCGATACACTGCTCAGTCGTCGCGGGCGTAGCTCAATGGTAGAGCGTCAGCCTTCCAAGCTGAATGTTGAGGGTTCGAGTCCCTTCGCCCGCTTTGGTGC
>CAZRBV010000011.1:0-70685 GCA_964598425.1 uncultured Isosphaeraceae bacterium
CATCGGAGTCGTCGTCATCGGAGTCATCGGTATCGGAGTCATCGTCATCGGAGTCATCGGCATCGGAGTCATCCTCATCGTCGCCATCCGGGTCGTCCAGCATGGCGAAGTCACCGGCGGATTGCCTGGCAGCCCAAGCCTCGAAGTCGATGGACTGCGACGAGGCAGCCTCGAGAACGGCCTCGATCTCGTCCAGTGGCATTGGGATGCCGTCGTCTGTAGTGCCAGCGAGCAGGCCCGAGGCGGGCAGCATCGCCGAGAACAGGCCGAGGCAGGCCACGGTTCGTGGGCTTTGGAGGGGGTTGAAACGCTCTTTCATCTGAGGGGTCTCTCCGTCTGGTGGATCGCCGTGGGGTGAGAGGATCAACCTGTCGCGATACAGGCGGATCCGATGCCCCCAACAGTGGGGGCCGATAGGGAAGAGCCCTGTGATGGGGATCTTCAATACGATCGATGTTCAAAAAACAGCCAAGTCATCCAAATACCCACATTTCACGTATCGGTGGGCTGCAGGGGCCACTCGCTTCAAGTGACACAGCTCAAAAGAGATGTTCCGCCCAGACGAGGGCCCCTCCTCTATGCTCGGGGGGAGTTCCTGAAAGACCATGCCCATGACCACCGACACCACGCCCCATGAAGACTTGACCGATGCCGATCTGGTTGCGGCGTGTCTACGCGGTGCCGAGTTGGCATGGGATGAGTTTGTCCGCCGCTTTGCCCGATTGATCTACGCGGCATCGAGGCGGCGAGGGCTCTCCGATGCAGATGCCGAAGAAGTGCTCCAGACGACCTTTGAGGCCGCATGGCAGAATCTGGACCAGCTTCGTGACCCAGCCGCGATTCGAGGATGGCTGCTCACGACCGCGATGCGGGAGTGCTGGCGAGTTGGCCGCGCCGCTTCGGCTGCTCCCGGGTCGGTGGACACGATAGCGGAGCCTCAATGTGACGATCCTGATCAGCTCCATGCATGGGAGCGGCAGGACGTCGTGCGTCGTGGGCTGGACCTGCTTGGCGAGCCATGCCGCGAATTGCTTGTGGCGATCTTCAACCGAGGATCGGATGAACGGTACGCGGACATTGCCGCGCGACTAGAGATTCCTGTTGGCAGCATCGGTCCGACGCGCGGGCGGTGCTTCCGCAAACTTGAGGACATACTTACGCAGCTGGGCTTTCAACCCTAGCGCTGTTTCAGGAGTATCGATATGAGACTCAACACTGTTGATTACGACCATGTGCTGGCCTGGGCCTCTGGCGAGGCCGACCGCCCGTCGATCGAATCTGGATCCTCCAGAGTCGACGCCGTTGCTGCATTGTGGCAGCGCGTCGAATCGCTTGTTCGTAGCGACGACGCACATGCTCCGGACGAGGCGGCACTGGTACGTGCTGCCGCAATTCCATCGCGGATCTCCCGTGGCGGACGTGATGTCAGGCGTATGGCAGCCCGCGTGATGGAGTCAGTACATGACCTCATCGAACGCATCGACGGCGTGGTGGCGCTTCTGGTGCACGATGACCGCCACATGCCGATCGCAGTTCGTGGAGACGTCGGCCAGGTTATTCATATGGCGTGGGAGGCTGGTGATCTCGACATCGACCTCGTGGCAGAAGCAGGCACGCTGGATCCGTTGACCGGCATTGTTTCGCGGTGGGTTCTGCGTGGTGAAGTCATGGCGGATGTCGAAGTCGGCGGCCTTGAAGTGAGCCTGATTGACCCACGCGATGGCCTTGCTGTCGAGACAGCTGCGCTCGACCCCTTCGGGCGATTTGTCATGGAGGCCGAATCGGGCAGCTGGAGTATCCGAGTCGGGCTGGACTCGCGTGGTCTCCATCTTGAGCCGGTGGAACTCGGGTGACGTCACTCGGTGACCATCTTGATCTGCTGCAACTGCTTGGCGCGGGAGACCGTGAAGGTGGTGCCAGACTTCTTGCTGCCCAAGGCTCACTGCTCGATGGCATTCAAGAGGCCATTGCAGCCGTTGGTACGGTTGCCATGCAGGATGTGCCCTGCGCGGTCAGAGGAGGTCGTATTGTCGCGGCAATTGCGGACATGCATGGCGATCCGATGCTGCGGGCACAGGCCCGCCGCGCGCTGAGCCGGGCGCTGGCGTGGGGAAGTGAATACGAACAAGCCCTGTGCATGGCAGACGAAGCCGCTCGCATGGCGTCGCAAGCCGGTCTTGACGAAGAAGAAGGCCGAGCTCGACTGGCGTCGATGCATGCGCTCACCGAGATGGGGCGCCTCGAAGATGCGGCAGCGGCTGGCATGGCAGCCCGGGAGACATTTGAACACATGGGATCAAAGCCCATGGCAGCCCGTGCGGATATCAACCTTGGCGTCGTGTACCAACATCTGGATCAACCCGACCGTGCCGTTGCGTGCCTGACCAGAGCGCGTGAGCCGCTTGCTGGCGAGGACGCAGTGCTCGGCCACTTGGAGAACAATCTCGGCGAGTCGCTCTTGGCGATGGATGACATCGCGGGCGCAGAAGTTGCCTTTCTCGATGCGCGAAGCGCCTTCGAAAAGGCAGGCGCCGATCTCACCGCGGCGATTGCGGAAGGAAACCTTGCCGATCTCGCAGCACGAAGGGGCAGGCTAGGTACATCGCTTCAATGGTTTGAGCAGGCTCGTCGTCGGCTGGCGCCGGTCGATGCTCCAGGACATCTGGCCCGCCTCCTGTCCGAGCGAGCCGAAGTTCTGGCGTCTGTGGGAATGGCCACCGAGGCATGCGCGGCCTTTGAAGACGTTCTTCCCAGGCTCGATGAAGCGGGCTTGCGGGTCGAAGCGGCGCGGGCGCGGCGAGGACTTGGCCGGGCGGCGCTTCTGATCGGGGATGTCTCCAGGGCATCAACGATGCTGGCGGCAGCTGCGACTGCATACGGAGATCTTGGCCAACAGATCGCCCAAGCGGAAGTCGATCTCGATCGCGCGCGTGTCGCTGCAAAGCGGAAGCATTTGGATGAGACGTTCCGGCTGGCCCACGCCGCGATGGCGAGGCTTCGGGGCAGACCGCTCAGAGAAGTCGAGTGTCGTCTTGTGTTGGCCGAGGCATACCTGGATTCCGACCCGCAGCAGGCCGAGTGTGAACTGGATGCGGCAGAGATCGGGGCGCGGAGGCTCGATGTGCCGCCGCTGCTGGCGCGAACGATGCATCTGAAGGGCAGACTTCGTAAATCTCAAGGCCGAATGGCGTTGGCTTCGGCTGCCTTGTCAGAGGCGACCGAGCAGGTGGAGCGCCTGCGCGGAAGCGTGCAGGCGGACCGCTGCCGCGCGGGGCTCGGGTTGAGTCACCGGGCGGTGTACGAAGATCACTTCGACGTGCTCTTGTCGCAGTCCAGCGATGAGGCGGCGCAGCGAGCATTCATGGTTGCCGACCGGATGCGAAGCCGTGTGCTGCTGGATCAGGTTCGCAGGGGTGATCTCGCCCGCGATCTTCCCGCCGCCGCCGAGCATGCTGAACACGAGATTCTTCGGGACCGACTGAGTCTCCTGTACAGCCGTCTCGCGGACGCAATGGATGGCGAGTCACTTGACGTGAGGGCGTGGCGAGAGGACTTGCGCCAGGCAGAGGCGATACTCGCCGAGTCAGAGATATCGCAGTCTTCAGCGGGCCGCTTTGCGAGCATCGAGCAAACGCGACTTGATGTCTCCGAGCTTCAGTCAAGCCTGAGTGATGGCGAGGTGCTGGTGCAGTATTCGGTTCTTGACGGTGAGGTGATGGCTTTTGTTGCCTCTGCCGATGATCTGGTCCTGGTGCGGGGTCTCGGGACGATCGACCGGATCGCCGAACGGCTCGAGGCCCTGCGCTTCCAGATCGCCCGTGCTGTGGGGCACCGCGGCACATCGCATCGCCGTCTTGATCGGATGGTGCATGAAACGCAGCTCTTGCTGCGGGGATTGCACAACGAAGTTGCTACGGGTCTTCCGGATGTTGTATGCGAGGCGAAGCGGCTCATCATTGTGCCACAGGGCCTTCTTCATCTGGTTCCCTTCCACGCGCTGCACGACGGCGTGTCGTACAGGATCGAGCAGCACGATGTGCACTATGTACCAAGTGCCTCGCTGCTGCTCCATCTCAGAAACCGTTGCAGTGAACGTGCCAGTGGCCCGAACGTCGTTGTCGCTGGCGCGGATGCCGGACTACCCGGTGTGCGCCGAGAGGCAGAACGAGCGGCGGCGCTGCTTGGCGCGAACACCAGATTGCTCAGCGGTGAATCATCAAATGTGGCGGCGGTTCGTCAGGAACTTGCGAATGCTGGCACCATTCATATCACCGGGCACGGGAGGTTCATGCCGACCCATGTTGGCGCGAGCGGCATACGCCTCCATGACGGGTGGCTCTCCCTCCACGAGATTCATGGCCTGCACCTCTGCGCAGACCTGGTGGTGCTGAGTTCGTGCGAGTCAGGGCCAATTCGGGGGAGCCGCGGCGATGAGCCCACCGGGTTGTTCCATGGCTTCCTTTCCGCCGGCGCAGGCGGACTTCTTGCTTCATTGTGGCGGGTTTCAGACGCCACTTCACGATTCATGCTTGAATCCTTCCACGATCACGTACAGAATCAGGGCTGCGACTTCACAAGCGCCCTGCGGGCTGCTCAACTTGAGGCGATGGAGGCACGGCCCCATCCAGCCCATTGGGCCCCGTTTATCTTCGCTGGAGTAAACCCATGACACGATCACGCAGAATTGCAGCTACCGCGACCGTTGGCGCGCTGTTTGCGGCGGCAGTGGCGGTTCGGGCGGTAGCCCATCCGTGCGATCTTCCAAGCGACAAAGAGCTCGATCGCATGATGTTCCGGTTGTCTGCTGGCACCCAGCCATTGGATCTCCTGCAGGCGGTGCAGGTGGATTGGCCCGACATTGACTGGACGATTCTGGACGAGGCCCCGGGGCGTGGATTTTTCTACGTGCAAGTGCACGTGCCCGCTGACTGGACTGAAGAGGAGTGGGAGCTGTTCGAAGAGTCAATCGAGGACGGATATCCCAC
This sequence comes from uncultured Isosphaeraceae bacterium, assembly GCA_964598425.1. Lineage (GTDB taxonomy): Bacteria > Planctomycetota > Phycisphaerae > Phycisphaerales > SM1A02 > UBA12567. The sequence goes on from CAZRBV010000011.1 coordinate 4,986, forward strand.
GCTGGCGACGTGGCTTGAGTTCCTGAGCAGCGACGAAGCGCCCGAAGGCGGCACCGGAAGCACCTTCGTTGACGGAATCACCGAGATGGCCACCTACAAGAACCAGTATCTCGTCAGCAAAATCGGCCTCACGACGGCGCACGAGCGATCGACCGGATCTGGCGCGGTTGTTGCGGTGCTTGACACAGGCATCACTGCAGCGCACCCGGTGTTCCAGGGCCGCGTTGTATCGGGAACCGACTTTGTGGACGGAGATGGCAATCCAGATGATGCGTCACCTGGACACGATCTCGACGGTGATGGCATGGTGGATGAAATGGCGGGCCACGGAACATTTGTGTCGGGCCTCGTGGTGCTGGCAGCGCCCGATGCGAAGATCATGCCGATCCGTATCCTCGACTCCGAGGGGCGGGGCGATTCGTGGAATCTCGCCAAAGGAATCTGGTATGCGATCGATCACGGTGTCGAAGTCATCAACCTGAGTCTTGGCTCCACAGATGACTCGGACATCGTCGAAGTGGCGATCGAAGAGGCTGCCGAACTGGGGATCACAATCGTGGCTGCTGCTGGCAATTGTGATCGTACCGAGCCCGAGGAGTTTCCCGCGATGACCGACGAAGAGTTGGTTATAGGGGTTGCTGCCGTGGACGATGGCGACGGGCGGGCGGTATTCAGCAACTACCACGAACGGCTGCTGCTCTCGGCGCCTGCCGTGACAATCTTCGATGCGGAGGGCGAGCCTGATCTGGTCGCAGCATCGTCAGTTCGCTTCCGGATGGGGCCTACGGTGCCTGGCAGGGCACCAGCATCGGTGTACCGCTCGTCTCGGCTGCAGCGGCGCTTGTTCGCTCGCAGCACCCCGAGTGGAACGCCACCATGGCAACCACTGAGACGATTCGGAGCGTGCTCGTCAGCGGCGCGACGGATATCGATCCTCTGAATCCCGGGTACGGCGGACTTCTCGGCCACGGGCGACTCAATGCGCAGGCATCGATTGCGCTCGGCCCTGCCGCGCCTCGACTGGGAGATCTTGACGCCAGCGGGCATGTCGGATCCGATGACCTCCTCCGTCTGGTTGCAGACTGGGGCCTCGTGCACTCGCCCGCCGATCTCGACGGCGACGGGCTCGTCGGCGTGAATGACCTGCTGATGATGGTGCAGTTCTGGGGTTGATTGGCGACATTCGGCCCTTGGTGTAGGCTGGGGGCATGCTTGGAAGCATCGCACTGTCGATTGGTTCGCTTGCATTGGGCCAGGCTGGGTCGATTGATTCGCGGCTGCCGAACATCGTCATCGTGTTCGTTGATGACATGGGGTACGGCGACCTTCCATCTCAAGGCGCGTCCGGGTGGGAGATGCCCAACCTCGCTCGGCTTGAGCAAGAGGGGACCCGCTTCACACACTTCTCCGTGGCGCAGCCCGTGTGCTCGGCGTCGCGGTGCGCGCTGCTGACTGGCTGCTGGCCGAATCGCCTTGGGATTCACGGCGCGCTCGGTCCGTGGAGTGAGGTCGGCCTGCACGAAGACGAAACAACGCTTGCCGAGCTTGCAAAGGCGAAGGGATATGTGACGGCGGCTATCGGAAAGTGGCATCTTGGATATCAGCCGGAGTTTCTTCCTACGCGACACGGATTCGATGCGTTTTTCGGAATTCCATACTCCAACGACATGTGGCCAGGGCATCCGGAGCGACCGAAGGAGTGGCCTCCGCTGCCGCTCATTGAAGGCGAGGCGACGATCGAGCGGATCGATGAAATCAGCGAGCAGGACTCATTGACGCGCCGTTTCACCGAACGCGCGGTTGCATTTGTCGAGCAGAATGGTGAGACGCCATTCCTTCTGTACCTTGCGCATCCCCAGCCGCATGTGCCTCTCGCCTGCGATCCTTCCTGGAAAGGGACGAGCGAGCACGGGCTGTACGGCGACGTGATGCAGGAGATTGACTGGAGTGTCGGTGAAGTGCTCAATGCGCTTGACCGCGTGGGGGCGGCAGATGACACGATCGTCATTTTCTCGAGCGACAATGGCCCCTGGCTCTCGTACGGCGATCACGCCGGCGGCACTGCCGGACTGCGGGAGGGCAAGGGCACGACGTTTGAGGGTGGCCTTCGCGTGCCATGCGTCATCCGCTGGCCGGGGAAAGTTCCTGCGGGGCATGTTGAGGCGGCGCCGTGGGGAAGCATCGATGTCGTTCCGACGCTCGCGGCAGCAATGCGGTCGCCGCTTCCGCGCCTCGTCGATGGCCGGGATGCGACAGGGCTGATGACCGGCAAGGCGGCGCACGGGAGAGAAGTGTCCTTGTACTACTATCGAACGAATGAGCTGCAGGCGATTCGAAGCGGTCGTTGGAAGCTGCATCTTCCGCACGGGTACCGATCGCTTGAAGGCCGCGAAGGTGGAACTGGGGGCACGCCGGGGCAGTACACCTACGGCGTCCAGCAGGAGTTGGCGCTCTATGATCTGGTAAGTGATCCTGCAGAGACTCACGATGTGAAGGCCGAGCACCCGGAGGTTCTGGCCCATTTGCTCGCCATTGCCGAGTCGGCTCGAGATGATCTGGGGGACTCACTTCAGAATCGCGGGGGCGCCGGTCGGCGCATGCCTGGCCGGGTCGAAGTCAGTCCAGCACCTTGATGAGTTGCAGGCATGGATTCGCTTCATCCCAGAGCGTGCGAAACTCCGTAATCGGAGTGAATCCCATAGCCTCGAACCAGAGGCGTGTCCTGGCATAGTTGGCATCCACGCGGCGAGGCGACAGCGTCTTGACTTGCAGGAACCGGGCGCCGATTTGCCGCACGTATGCTTCGGCGGCGGCAAGGAGTGCTTGTCCGATGCCTTGTCGGTGCCACTCCGGTCGAATGCAGAGCACGTGCAGTTCCGCCGAGGACGGGAAGTGCTGCTCGATCGTCATAAAGCCAACAGCCTGATCGTTCTGCATGGCCAGAATCGTTGGCATCTGCTCGATTGCCTCGCCGTACTCAACGATTGCCTCTTCGATGCCGAACCACTCTGGAGCACTTCGGAGAATGGGCTCGCAAGCTGCTGCAGTTCCGGTGGCAGGTGGCAGGATTGTGATGTCATCGGGGAGGGGCGTAGCCATGCGCGGGAGGATATCCTCTCCGACCTTGGAAGGTTCCCCAGAGCAACACAACGATTATGCGGCCGCCGGAGTGGCGATGGCGATTGGTGCCTATGGTTGGTGGGCGATCGTCACACCCCTGTACTACCGCGTCATAGCCGACGTTCCGGTTGGCGAACTCCTCGCATGGCGGGTGATTTCCGGATTGCCCGCCTTGTGGCTCTTGTTGTGGGCGACCCGGCGGCTTCCTGAGTGGTGGGCGGCGCTGCGGGAGCCTCGCGTGCTGCTCCTTCTGATTGCAAGCGGCGCGCTCATTGCCGTCAACTGGGTCGTCTTTGTGTGGTCGGTCATCGACAACAGGCTCAGCGAAGCAAGCCTCGGGTACTACATCAACCCATTGGTCTCGGTGGCGCTCGGGATGCTCGTGCTGGGAGAGCGTTTGCAGAGGGCGCAGTGGGTTGCCATTGCCCTCGCTGCAAGTGGTGTGGGAGTCCTAGCCTGGAAACTCGGAGGCCTGCCCTGGATTTCACTCACGCTCGCTGGCTCGTTCGGCCTGTATGGCCTCACCCGCAAGCAGGTCAATGTCACGCCAGCGGCGGGTCTTGCTGTCGAGATGCTCGTTCTGTTGCCATTCATGGTGGGACTGTTGTGGTTTGATCATGTTCGATATGGAAACGCGGCGCTCGCCGGTCCATGGTGGGTGTCGCTGCTTCTGCTGCTCGGCGGCGTCGTGACAATCGTTCCGTTGGTGCTGTTCTCTGGCTGCGTCAGGCGGCTGCGGCTTGCGACGGTCGGTGTGCTGCAGTACATCTCGCCGACCGGGCAATTGCTGCTGGCGGTCTTCGCGTTCGGTGAGCCCTTCGGCCCTGAACGCGGTATTGCCTTCGCGCTCATCTGGGCTGCAGTGCTCATCTATTCGATCAACTCGATTCGCCGCACGCGGCGGTCCGAGCCGATCGCGATTCCCGGAGAGATGTAGCGCGCAGATCGCGCACTGCATCAGGGGTCGCAGTCTCCGCCGTCGTTGTGATACCGATCACAATTCAGATAGATCTGCACACCGTTCCAGACGTAGGAGCCATCGTCGCAATATCCATCACCAACCCAGGTACCCGGGCAACAGTTACCACGACAGTCGGCGATTTCACCAGATGCGCAGGCCTCGCAGTCGCCTTCGTCCCACGCGTACTGTTCGCAGTTGAAGTAGATGGGAATTCCGTTGTAGTCATACGACCCGTCATCGCACGTTCCGTCGCCGAGCCACACGCGCGGCGCGCACGATCCGAAGCAGTCGAGTATCTCCAGGTCACCGCAGCCGCCGCTGTTCGGGCACTCGCCCCAGCTTCCAAGCGTTGTCAGCATGTCGTCAATATCGACATCGCCGTCGCCATCGTGGTCGACGTGCTCGCAGTTTGTGCAGTCGCCCCAGTAGGCCAGAAGATACAGAAGGTCGTCGATATTGACGAACCCATCGGTGTTGCTGTCTCCGATGCATTCGCAATCGTCGGGTGTTCCGTTGCCATTCGCATCATCGACCGTGCCAAGTGCGATTTCGCATCCGTCAGGTTTTCCGTTCCCGTTGCAGTCCGATTCGCATACGTGACCGCCAGCGGCAAAGGTGCCGCCAATGAGCGTCTCGCAGTCAACATCGGTGACGCCTCCGATGCAGTCTCCGGTGGCGAGGCAGCACGTTCCGATCGCCGGCATCTGCGTGCCAAGCAGGTTGAGGGCCTGTTGGACAGCGATGCGGAAGTTGATGCTGTTTGGTCCAGCCTCGATGATTGAGCCGCCACAGTAGAGCCCCATCTCGGAACCTTGCTCATAGAGTGTTCCGGGATCCCACGGGGAGCCTTCACTCGAGCCACCAGAGAGGGTGGGGCCATTCCATGCTGCGTTGAGGGTAAACACGCGTGGTGCTTCGTGAAGTACGGTCGGCGCCGCCAATTCGCCGAGCACCTGCAGGCGACCTGCAGCCTGACCCTGCCCGGGCGGATAGTCCTCAACGTCCGAATCGTGAAACGAGGCATCGGTCATGACGAAAATGACCGGCGCCCGCGTGTTGTCCCACGTGAACGGTTGCGGGGGAATCTCGCCGAGGCTTGTGTAAGCCTGATCACCGTCGAGGTCACGGCCGGCTCCAGTCATAGCTTGAAAAACAGCTTCATACTGGGATTCAGGGAGGTCATTCCCCCCGCCAGCCACCAGGCTTGAAAGCGACCCAAGCACGCTGGGTTCGCTGGACGTGAGGTCGAGGTTCCGCTTCCACGCCCAGTCGGATCCATCACCAACCGGCGAGAAGGGGAAGTCGCGGAAACTGCCGATGCCAAACCGTGGATTTGGAAACTTCGCCTGAATGTCATCAATGACAGACGGCATCTGGCCGAGCATGATTGGAAGATCGTCGCTGTAGCTGGCCGACGTGTCGAAGATGAACACGACATCGAGCGGTCTGGCTTCTGCGATCGGGAGCGGATCGACCGATGCGTCGAACAGGATCGGGTCTCCACACGCGCGGAAGTCGTCGAGGGTGGGACCAAACGCAGCTTGAGAATATGGACGCGAATTCGGCGCGGAGTCGATAGAGAATATGGACGCGGCCGGATTGAGGTTCCAGAAGTCTCCCGCGTCACCGCGGTTCGTCTTGTTTTCAAGATCACACCGGCCATCGGCCTGCTCCGGAACGAGGTACGAGTTCGTTGCTCCGCCGGTGCAGAACTGATCATCGTTCCACGCAGTTCCCACTGACGGGTCGACATGCCAGATGAGCAGTCCGCAGCCGGTGAGACTCTGGTCGAAGCCGATCGGTTGCCGGTTCTCGACGAGAAAGTATTCGACGCCAGCAGGATCGTGCACAATCTTGTACGCGGCTGGTTGCGTCTCGATGGCCCGCAGCGGCTCGTCGTCGTAGTCGCCGATCATCAGTTGGGGTTCGACCCATCCCAACTCGGCTCTGCACCATACGGAGAGGTGGGAGGGGCTCGTCGGCGTGTTCCAATTGCCGGTTCCCATCAGGCAATGCCAACCGGTTCCGGAATTGGAGTCGTCGCGGTCGTACAGGTCGGGCAGGCCCAGGGCGTGCCCGAACTCGTGGGCAAACACGCCCATCTCAATCAGGTTGCCTGCGCTGTTGCGGGCTGGCATGATGGTGTAATCATCGATCATGATCTTTCCGCCACCAGCAGCGTTGTCATTCGTCTGAAGCATCGACCCGGAAGCTGCGGTGTACGACCACCGGTGAGACCAGATGTTGGAGTTCCCCGCTACGTTGTTCTCGCCGCCAAACTCAGGATGTACGAGTGCAAGCAGATCAACAACGCCGTCATCATCCCCAGAGTTTGGAACACCGTCCGGCCCGTCATTGTCGTAGATGCTGAAGTCAATGGTGGCATCCACGGATGTGACGGCGTCGTTGACATACGCCTTCATGAGAGGTCCACTGAGGCCGTTGGTCGCCCCTTCATAGGCAGTGTCGTTTGATGGAAGATTGCCGCCGTTTACAACCTGCCCATCGAAGGTGAACGCGCCGTACGACACCTCCGTCCAGTACTCAGCCAACGTACCTGTGGCCCAGGGACCATCAAACAGCTCGGTTTGCAGGTTGGCGACCGTGTTGGCGGGGATGTTGACGTTCGCGAATCCGTTCACAATGACCGGGACCTGCAGGACTCCGGAGACGCCGCGCGGACCTTCGCGGAGACCCTTTCGGGCGAGTTTCGCTTCAAGTGCCTTGCCTCGCCATGCGCCCGGTGTGTGGACACTGACTTGGCTTCGGCGAAGGTGGTCGACCACATGATCGGGCAGCGGGCCGCCGTGGGAGCAACTCGTTGTGGCTGGCGCAGTCGATGTGAGCGATGCCGTCAGGATTCCTGTGGCGACGGTAACGATGGCTCGAGCAGTGGTCGTCATCTTTTGGTTCTCCCTCCCAACGATGGCCATCCGCTTCGGGGTGGCGTGCAGATCCGTGTTTGAATATAGACGCTCCGAACTCAGAACCAAAGCATGAAAGCCACTCAAGCGAGGCGGAATTGCAAACAACGCGATTGGCAGGAGTTTGCGGTGATATCGTTGAGGTCTGAGTGGGGCTGGGAGGGAATCGGACACCCCGGACACCCCGGACACCCCGGACACGCCTCTGCTGGCGGCAGAATCGCCACCGAGAGATCGGCGTATTGCTTGCAGGCTATTCACTGTTGATTTGAGTGTGCCCCAGCAGGCTCGAAAACCGGGATGGCCCGGCAAGCCTTCAGTTGGGGCGAAGGCACGGGCTTCAGAAAAACAGTGCGGATTTACATTTGGGTCTTCGCTTGAGAGGGCAGGGGGAGCGATACTCAATCTCAGACGAAGGAGCGAGCGTGATGTATGCAGTGATACTGGTTGTGGCGGCCGCGGCGCCGCAGTTCGAAATCGTCGAAATCGGGACATTCGGAACAGGGCCATGCGGCGCGCACGACATCAGCGAAGTGGATACCGCATGCGGACAAGGCACCGCGCCCAACGGTCTCTCGCAACATGCGTTCTATTGGGACGGCAACGTGATGCACAACATCGCGCCGCTCAATGCGCCTAACGGTGGCAACACCTGGGGCTTTGCGATGAATCGACACGGCCATGTTGTCGGCTATTCGACCGCAGCGGCTGGCAGCACTTTTCACCCGTACGTCTGGACGCCCGAAGATGGAACATCGAGTCTCGGAGTACCAAGCTGGGCGGCGGGAGACTACGGGCAGGCACTGGACATCAACGATAGCGGAACCGCCGTCGGGCTCGTCGGAACGGTGCCGTACAACATTCGCGGATGCATCTGGATCGACGGCGAGATGCGGCAGGTCGAGCCGTTTGGCGGGACCGAGTCCCAGTGTCTGGCGGTGAATGAGTTGAATGATGTGGTCGGGTTCGCTCGACTTGAGTCCGGCAAGATGCGAGGCTTTGTCGTTCCGAACGGCAACGTCGACGCCATCATCGAACTCGAAGCCCCCGAAGGCGGCGGAGCGCGAGCCACCGACATCAACGAGCAGCGTGTTGCGTGCGGCTGGGGTGCCAATGAGGACGGTACCTATCACGCGCTCAAGTGGTCGCTTGCCAATGGCATGGAGTATCTCGGTGAGCCCGAAGGCTGGCAGGCCTTTGCATACGACATCAACGAGTCGGGCTGGGTGGTCGGCAAGGCGTGGGGGCCTCCGTCACTGGCGGGCATTACCTACCACGGCTGCGCATGGATAGACGGCGAGTTCGTGCTGCTCGATGACCTTGTCGTCAACAACGATGAGGGCGCGCAGTTTCGGATTGCCCGGGGCGTCAACGAGAACGGTTGGATTGCGACGTCCCTGGCCTGGGATGATCAGGACAACCGGGCTGCCGTGCTCAGACCCGTCAACAGTCTTCCTGGTGATGTCAACGGCGACGGTGTCATCGGTACCGATGATCTCCTGACCGTCATTTCGATGTGGGGACCATGCGAGCCGCCTTGCAGCGCGGATCTCAACGGCGATGGTCAGGTTGGAACTGATGACCTGCTTGTCATCCTGGCAAACTGGACCAGTTGAGTGCGGCTGCAAGAGGGGGGAGCACCTTTCCTGAAGCATCCGTCACAAGTACCAAAGAACGGCGGCGAGCGAGCTCGCCGCCGTTCTTGTGATTCAGGCTTGCTGGGGCTGCCCGGCAGCAGCCTCGTCATACAGTTTCAGCACAATCTTGCTGAATGCGTGTGCCGGGCCGCCGCCCATCAGCACGGCGATATCCAGCGTTTCGAGAACTTCGTCTCGAGTCGCGCCCGCACGAACGGCCAGCGGCACGTGATGGTGCAGACAGTGCTCACACAGGCGGCTGACGGCCGCGACGATGGCCATCAGTTCCTTGGTCTTGACGTCGAGGACGCCAGGTTCCAGGGACGCTCTGTACATCGATCGGAATGCGTTCTCAGATTCCTGTCTCATATGGCAATCTCTCCTGAAGATGGCTCGGTAGGCGAGCGATGATACGTGGATAGGCGAATCTCCACCCTGACTGAGGGACCGACTAGACTGCTACCGTTTCAGAAGGAATGCAGACGAATGCGACAGATCATTGTGGCAGTGGCTCTGGCCTGCTGTGTGCAGGCCGCTGGTGCTCAGGGAACGGGTGGTGCGGCTGGAGTCGGGGGAGGCGCCCCTCGCCCTGATGGCAGCGGCACTCCGGACAAGAGCGATGTCCCTGAGGTCCAGACGGTTCTGGACGCTTACTTTGAGGCGATCGGGGGCGAGGCCGCCGTTCAGAGCTTGCGGGGTCTGACCCGCACCTACTCATGGCAGATCGACGAGGAGTCAGGAACGCTTCTGAGCAGATCCGATGCCAATGGCGCGTTCAGGGTCGATATGACGATGGACGGCTCGGTCTGGCATGAGAGCCAGAACTCAGATGGCTCCAAGACGTGGCTGGAGGATGCCGAGGGCGTGTGCTTCCCCGCCGCAGAGGCCGTGGCACTGCTGCTTCGCATGGAAAACGATCCCGGTGCGCTCATCGAAACGTCCGACATCATTCGCGCGATGACCGTCTCGGGGGAGGTGGTCATTGCGGGCAAGTCCAATTGGCGTCTCATATTGGTGCCGAAGGTCGGCAGGCCGTGGTACCTGTTCTTCGACACCGAAACCGGCCTGCTCTCTCGCTTTGAGTTTGGGCGACCAGACGGAGGCGGCCGGCCGATCATGGTTGTGAGAGGGTTTCACGACTGGAAGCAGGTTGGCCCCATCAAGTTGCCGCACACGATTCGAGAACGGTCAGTTGCTGGCAATGTCGATCTCACGCTGAGAGAAGCCCATGTCGACCCGATCCCGGCCAGTACGTTTGCATTGACTCCGTGCGCCAAGAAGGGATTCGATGCGCCAGTCGACGCGTTGTCGCCCCCTGACTTGAAGGAACTGCCAACCGAGGGGGTGTACCACTCGAAACTCATCGAGGCGATTGGTCCGACGCTTGTTCAAGCAGACGGCACCGAAGTTTCGTCGTCCATCCTGGCGGATCAGCCGGATGTGCTGCTGTACTTCACTGCCAAGTGGTGTGCGCCGTGTCGCAGGTTTACGCCGAAACTTGTGAAGTTTTACGAAGAGACCGCTGGCCGGCGGGACTTCATGATCGTTCTGATCAGCAGCGACCGAGCGGCGGATCAGATGCATGCGTACATGAAGGAATACAAGATCGACTTCCCGGCGGTTCCGTTCAGCCGCGTCGAAAAGAGTGGAATCAAAAAGACCTGGGGCGCGAGGGGGATTCCAAACCTGGTCTGGCTGGATGGGGACGATGACGTCGTCAAGGGAAGCTATGAGAAGGGTCGGTATCTCGGTCCTGCCAGCGTGTTGGGGAACTTCAAACGCCATCTCGGTATCGAGTAGGTCGGGCGTGGCCGATCACTCCCATCTTGCTGCCTATCGGGCTGCGATCGATGAGCATGGCCCTGGGTTTGCAGCGACGTTGTGGGGAACACCTGAAACGCAGGCGTTGCGGTTTGCCGTGATACAAGAGTTGGTTGATGGCTTTGCCGGAATGACCGTGCTGGATCTCGGGTGTGGCGATGCAGCGCTGGCGCGTTGGATGGATCAGATGGGGGATCGGCCTCGGCAGTACGTGGGGCTCGATGCGATCGAAGAACAAGTGATCCATGCGCGGACCGATCTGCCAGGCTGGGCCGGGGTCGAAGTGGCGGATGTCGCAGCGGGGAATCCGCTGCCAGAAGGTTTTGATTGGGTTGTCAGTTCCGGCACGCTCAACACGATGCAGGACGTTGATGCGATGCGAGTACTTGATGCAGCCTGGGCTGCTTGCGTCAGGGGTCTTGTATTCAATGTGCTGTCTGACAGCCCGCATCCAAGGTGGCATAATCGCGACTTGGGGCCAGCGCGTCGGCATGATGTGCGGGGCCTTGTGGCGTGGTCGATGGAACGCACGGCGCTAGTTACCTGTAGGCAGGACTACCTCGACGGGCACGATGCGACCATCGCGCTGCGCCGAGCGTGAGTTCAGCCGTATCCGAGTCTTTCAAGGGCTGCTTCGTCCAGACCGAAATGATGGCCAAGTTCATGCAGCAGCGTAATGCGGATCTCCTCTCGAAGATCCTCATCGCTGGTGGCCGCAGCGAGAATGCCTCGACGGTACAGGTGAATGGTCTCCGGAAGAACGCCTCCATCCTCGACACTCTGTTCGGTGAGGGGGATGCCTGTGTGCAGGCCGCAGAGCCCGTCCGGAGCTGCATCCAATTCGGCGAGGATGGCATCCGACGGTTGATCTTCAAGAATGATCGGGACGCGTTCGATGAGCTCGTGGATTGATCGTGGCACGTGTGACAGCACATCCTCAAAAGTGGCATCGAAATGTGTTCGAACGTCGCTTGGGAGCATGCGTCAGACGCCGGTGTTGTCGCCGAATACCTCCGAAATGGCCTCGGCGCGTTGTGGATCAAGCAGGCCCCGCTCGATGGCATACGGAAGGCACAGCGTGACGAGGTCGCGATAGAGCGGAACAAGCTGCGGCGCATTGATCGCCAGAACGCGGAGGTGTTCTTCGATCGTACCGGCATCTCCGCGGACGGCCGGTCCCATGACGGCATGAGGAACGCCGAGCCGTTCGAGATTGCGGCCAGCTTCCTGAACCATACGTCCCATGGCGCGGGCGCCCGTTTCGCGGTCGAGGTCCAGTTGCCCCCAGAGATCGACTGCAGAGGCAAGCAGCCCGGTCATGAGGCCACCAACCATCGAGGCGGAGAGGTGGTACAGCACTCGGTGAGCAGCGGGAATGGTCACCGGTTCCAGGCCGAGATCCTGCCCGAAGCGCGTCAGCCACGCCTTGGCGCGATCCGATCCATCAATCGCAGCAGTGGCGCCGCGGAGCGCTTCGTGCCCGCGGCCACCGGTTGCGACGACCATGACCGGGTGCAGCGATCCAGTATCGGCGCCGCGTCCGGACGCGACATCGAGCACGGCCAATCCTCGCGATCCCGCCGTGTGCACGACAATCTTGCCTTGCACGTCGCCAAGTTCGGACGCGACTGGCGCAATGGCGTCATCGGGTACACAAATCAGGATGACGTCAGCCCGCTCGGCGGCAACAGCGGGCGAGTTGGTCAACAGGGCGCCAAGTTCCTCGGCCACGGGCTTTGACCGCTCGGGGTGCCGGGATGAGAGTGCTGCGATTTGATAGCCCGCTTCGCTGGCGCCATGCGCCAGTGCCGTACCCATGGCGCCGACGCCAACGATGCCGATGTTTGCGAGCTTCTCAGTCATGCCGCGAGGATCGCCGGGATTGTCCCACTTGTCGACCCTCCAGCGTCAGATTCGCACGTTTGGATCGCCCGCCACCTCGGCGCGAGAGCGTTCGGACGAGAAACGGCCGAAGGAGCGCAAGAACCGCCACGAGTCCGGCTCCAGTCACAATCCAGAATTGCCAGTCGCTCCAGGGCACTTAGCCGCCACTCCAGGTGACGATGAGCCAGGTGATCCAGGCAGCGAACCAGGCAACGCCAGACATCCAACCGAACTGAAGCGCGGCCCACTTCCATCCGCCCGCCTCGCGGGCCGTAACGGCAAGGGTGGGCAGGCACTGCATGGCCAGCACGAAAAAGACCAGCAGGCTGGCCGCACTTGCCGGGGTGAACATAGGCTGCCCGTCATCTCGCCGGGCGTTGGCGATCTGGCTGAGTACATGGGGATCGTCGGTATCGTCCCCGCCTGCGATCAGAACGGCCATCGTTGACACGAAGACTTCGCGAGCAGCGAACGAGGTCATGACGCCGACGCTGAGCTGCCAATCCCAGCCAAGCGGCTCGAAGATCGGCTGGACGCCTTGCCCGATTCGTCCCGCAAATGACCACGCCATGGGATTGATCGGGGCCTCATCGTCGTGAGCCACGATTGCTGAGCCGGTGCCGGTGGTATGGCTTGACTCCGGGGGCTTGGGGTAGGTACTCAGCCACCACAGCACAATCACCATGCCAAGAATCACAGTGCCGGCTTTGCGAAGGAACAGCCAGCTTCGATCCCAGCACGTCAGAATCGCTGAACGAATCGACGGCCATTGATAGGCAGGGAGCTCGAGCACCATTGGCCGCGCTGCCCCTTGGAGCAGCGTTTTTCGCGCGAGAAGTGCTGAAAGCAAGGCCGCCATGATGCCGAGCGCGTACGCGCCGACAAAGACAAGGCCAGCCAGGACGGGCTGCTCGGCGAACAGTATTCCGATGAGCAGGACATACACGGGAAGCCGCGCTGAGCACGAGAGAAACGGCGCGACGAGTATGACTGCCAGCCGATCTCGCCTGTCAGGAACCAGGCGGGCGGACATGATGGCCGGTATGGCGCAGGCGTGCGCGGAGAGCATCGGAACGAATGACTGCCCCGGTAAGCCGAAACGCCGCAGAAGCCGGTCCATTACAAAGGCGGCGCGGGCGAGATAGCCGGTGTCCTCAAGCAACGATATGAGGAAGAACAGAATGAGGATCTGTGGCAGGAAAACGACCGTGCCAGCGAGCCCACCAACGATGCCGTCGACGATCAGGTCTTTGACTGCGCCGTCGGGGAGAATGGCCGCAAACCAGCCGCCGACATGCCCGAAGATCAACTCGATGAGGTCCATCGGGATACCTGCAAACTCAAAGATGGCCCAGAACACGCCGCCCATGACGATCATGAAGATCAGGACACCCAGCAGTGGATGTGTACATGCCGCATCGAGGCGATCGCTGAATCGATCCCGATCAGCCGGCGGTGGTGTTGGGATGCTTTCTCGAATGACCCCATCCACCCACGCTCCGGTTCCGGGGGCGTCATCGCTCTGTGGAAGTGTCGCAGTGGACTCCAGCGCGCGGCTGAAGGCAGCGCGAAGTTCAGCGACGCCCTGTCTGCTTCGGGCTGAAGTTGGTACGACTTCGCAGCCGAGCCACGAAGCAAGTTTCGCGGGGTCGATTTGAAGGCCGCGCCGCTGCGCGACGTCGATCATGTTGAGCGACACGACACACGGCCGCCCACTTGAGAGCACCTGAACCGCAAGATGAAGACCGCGGGCCAGATTGGCCGCGTCGAGCACTATCACGAGAACATCCGGCATGAATTTCGGCCCGCGATGGCCACCGAGGCACTCCCGTACTGCCTCGGCCTCGGGTTGGTCAAGGTCGAGGCCCCAGGTTCCCGGAAGGTCGATGACGTGAGCGTCCGGGCATGTGCCGGTGCGGGCATCGACCGTCGTTCCGGGGATGTTGGCTGTCTGACTTCTCAGACCGCACAGCGCGTTGAACAGCGTTGTCTTGCCAACGTTCGGCTGGCCGAGAAGCGCCACAACCGGGCGAGCCTTGTGGGCGTGATTGTGTTCCCCATCACTGCGGGGTACCGACCCTTCCATGGTGGCTCAGGCAGTCACCGCAACTTCGATGGCGGGCGCGAGAACAGTCGAGAGGCCGACGCGGGCATGGCCCGCTTCGATGATGCACGGTTCGACGCGGCGAACGGTAATCTCCGCTCCCTCTCGAAGTCCCATGGCTCGCAGCAGGGCGGCATCATCGCCGGACGTGTTGGTAATCGTCGCGGTCGCGCCAAGGCCCAGGGTGTCAAGCGTGGTGGTTGTCACGGGCATCCTCCTGCTGAGACTGAATCTCAGCAAGAAAAGCTACCATCTTGTCGGTATTTCGGCAAGGTCTGGGATCGACGATCAGCGGCGTCTTCGCCGCTGACAGAGTCCCGCGAGCCCGAGTATGGCGATCCCCGCTGGTCCTGGGATCGGCAGGTACTCAATAACCAGGCTTCCCCCCAGATACTGCCCGGCAGGCTCTCCTGAGCCATCAGCCCATGTGGAGCCGGTGAGCAGGTAGACGGTGCCATCACTGTGGGCGAACAGTTCGGCCAGCTCGGTGCTGAGCGAGCCGCTGACGGGGCCAAAGACTCCACCTGCGTTCGCATCGGGGAAGGGCTGCACGATGATCATTTCAGCTGCCCCGTCCGGGTGGTTCGCCTGGAAGCCGAAGTAGGCTTCGCTGCCCCAGTTGGGAACCCCAGTATTGTCAGCTGTCTCGATGATGATGTCATCCCAGTGCAGGGCCATGATCTGCGAGCCATCGCCAATGGGCAATTCGACTTCAATGGCCGGGGCTCCGCCCATGTATTCGACACCGGTCATGTCGTAGATGACCTGCTGGTATTCCTCAACGCCCTCACCGGCGGAGGCGGAGCTTGCCACGACTGCGATGACAGCCATTGGCACGAGACCCCGGAATGACAGCACGTGAGACATTCTCTCCTCCATCGCACCAGACTACAGGGCCACCCGGGCGATGCAAGCATCGTTTAGGCTGTTTTTGAGGATCGTAGGCCGTTTGGGGGGCTGGATGGGATGGCTGGGGTAAACGCTCGCCCTGGGGGGTCGTGGGTGTCTCAGCGGGGGATTGAACAACGCGGCCCTCTCATGGAGAGGGCCGCGTCGCATCCGGGGGAGGGGCTCGAAGTCACGCTGGGATCAGCGGAGTCCAAGCGCCTCGGTGATGGCTCGGGCTGCTTCGCCGGGGGTCCAGCCGTAACTCCACAGTTCCTGAAGGTCCTGGCGGCCGGTACCGGTGGCGAGCAGAATCTCGCCGTGGGCGAGGTCGTACTGAGACTCGGCCCGCCGGAGCAGGCGACCGAGGCGTGCTCGCCAGGCCTCCCAAGTCCGGTTGTGCGGTGTTCGAGTCTTCATGCTGTGGCTCCTGGGGGGAGGGGCGTCACTCAACGCCTTCCATACCCCCCTACGCACCAGACAGGCCAAAGGTGTGTCCGAGAACTGTTTTTCTCGCAGATTCCTTTGAATTGAACCCACGATCGGCCTGGCACGTAAACACAACGCGTGCTTTCCCAACACTGTCACGACATGACTCGGAGGCCAGCACCATCACTCGGATTCGCCTGATTCCACATCCTGGATGGCTCCTTGCCGCCGCCGTGACCGCGTTGATTGTCATCATCGTGGCAGCGGAGGTTGTTCTTGAGATTCAGTCTCTTTCTGCGATGGGCCCATTCTGGGGTTGGCTCCTCGGGAGCTGCGCAGGTGCGGTTGTGCTTCTGGCACTCCTGCTGGCGTGGCGTGAATTCTCCGGGTGGCGTGCTGTGCGAAGAGTGGATCACCTTCGACTTCTTCTGACAGCAGCGGACGCCTCCCGGGATCAGGCCGCCGCAGCACTGCGACGATGGGCGAGTGGGTTGCCACCCACGAAGGCAGCGACCGCGTTTCGAGCGGCGGCGTCCACGCCCGCCGGGCTCACGTCGCTTCGTGAATCCCTCGATGTGCTCCTCAAAGAGATTGACGCCGACGTCGATCGGCTCATTCGCCACGAAGCAGCCCGCACCGGTGTGCTCGTGGCACTTTCAGGCATACCGCTTCTCGATGCAGTGCTGTGTGTGTGGCGTAGCCTTCGACTCATGCGTCAGGTTGCAGGCGCCTACGGCGCACGACCAGGGTTCTTCGGCACGCTTCGGCTGCTTCGAATGATCCTCGTGCACGCCGTTGCCATCGACGTCACACAACATGCCGCCGAGGCAGTGTCAAACCGTGTCGGAGGCGTCGCAGCTGCCGGCGGTCAGGGGCTCGTGGCCGCAACACTTGCTGCGAGACTGGGCCTGTGGAGCCAGAGCGTGTGTCGGCCGATGCCGATTCCGCGCCGCACTGTCGTTGGGTTCGCCGCATCCTCCGCAGCCGACGAAGTTGCGCTGCGTGTTCGGCAGACCGTGAAGCGGGCGGCACGAACCGTCAAGGCGACGTTTCAAACACCATCGCAGGCGAACTGAACAGTCGGGTACGTTTCCACCAGTTCGAATTCGTCTGGCGTTCTGCGGGTGTCGTGAATTCATAGTGGTCGAGGTGCCATCGAATCGCTGTGGGCGGTTCGCCTGGACCACGATCCAGAAGTCCCAGTACGGGGGGGTCGAGCACCATGATGCGGTGAAGGAGCGCGGGCAGGATTTCACGTCCGCTCACTTGAAACGACGTGGGATCCGCCGAGAGCAGCCCATGCTCCCATGCCCATTCGTACCCAAGCGCATCAAACCAGAGCTGCCAGTCGAGACGAGGCATACCCGGTTGGCAGAACGCGCCGACCCGATCACGTGGGCCCGGCTTCCATTTGAAGATGATGGGATGCCATGTGCCGTCAGCCGATTGCCACTCAATCAGAATCTCGGGTCTGGTTGTCGTCATGGTGGCGAAGAGACCATAGTGACCAACGAGGCGCCACGGAGCCAGCGCTCGCTCAAGAGTCTGCACAGGTGCGGCGGGCCGAGTCATGCTCGCCTGTGTCCACACCGAGAGCAGTACCAGCACGAGGATGCAGGACGCGAACGACGAGCGAGCCCACAGAATGCATCGGCCGGGGAGTTGGCGAAGACCAACGGCAATGCGTGGCCGCGCGACTCGAGGCCAGAGCAGCAGCAGCGTGGCGTCATCGAGCATGGCAATGCAAAGCACGACGGTGAGCCAGTTGAAGAATCCGTAGTTGCCCGTGGCTGCGATTGTGAGCATGAGCAACGCAATTGCAGCGGCCCCGATGGTGCGAGGAACTCGAGGCAGGAAGAGCAGCGGCGGGGCGGCGAACTCGATGACGAAGACTCCCAAGCACGCTGCCTGGAGGAGCCATGCTGGTAGCGCCGCGACAATCCAGGCTGGCCACCACGGAAGTGGCTGCGTCCAGAAGTGGTATGAGAGCGCGGTGCAGTCGGCCCAGATCGGGTCGCCGCTCTGAAGTTTGGCAAGCCCGCCAAAGAACACCAACCGGGCGAGCAGCAGGATGATGAGCCAGTACACCAGACGCGACGGTCTGCGAGCGTGGGGGCTATTCAGTCTCCACGTGAGAGGTGCCCACAAGATGAGGAGCAGCCCGCATTCAAGCAGCAGCATGTCCCACTGATATTGCAGAAAGACGCTGCCCACGGTGACGAGCGAGAGATACATCGCCCAGCAGACCGCCGCTGCGACGAGCGGCACCAGGCCGACTGTGAGCAGGACGGCGGCGACCGCGCCGATGATCCAGGTCGCATCAAGCATCCCGTCGCCACCGAGCCACTGCAGCGTGGGAAGCCGCCACCACGCGCCGCTTGCCTTGGCAGCGTTCATCATGATCTCAGCTGGACGAAGCCCTTGTGAGCCGATCAGGCCAGCTGCCTGGGTGCCACATGACACGAAGGCGATCAGATAGATCAGGCCCATCAGTCTGAGGAACACGCGTCGCGTCAGGAGCAGCGTGCTGGGCAGCGCGACCTTGCCAAACGCCGCTCGCGAGGCAGCCCCGGCCAATCTCCGATGTTTGGCGGCCTGCCCGTAGGCCCACTCGGTCACGGCGCGAAAGGGGGCGACCCGTCGATGCAGCAGCAGCGGCCACGACCGCAGCCCGATGGTGGACATGATTGTGAACATCGCTTCGGCGCCGTGGACCGCGGCGCCGTCAGGTTCGATGAGGTGGATTGCCGACTTGAACTGCGACTCGGGGATGGCCGGGTAATGCGCCGCAGCATCCTGGAGCGGGGCAAAGTCGAGTCGATTGCCCGCGAGGGCGTGGTACCTCGCGGCCCAGCCGCGGCAGAACCCGCATTCGCCGTCCCATATCACGAGCGTGCGATCGGTTGGGAGATCGCACGCAGGGGGGGCACCCCTGCAGGAGTTGCCACATTGTGTACAGGATCCGCAGCCGCTCATGGTTGAAGAGGATACGAAAGCCCGCCCCGACCGAGGTCGGGGCGGGCTCTGAACACGTCACGTGAGCAGGAATCAGCAGTCGCTGCCGAACGCTCCAAGTACAACCAGAATGTCGTCGACCGTGTAGTCGGTACCGAATCCGGCGATGACGTCCAGCACATCCTCGACGTCAACAACGCCGTTGCCGTCGATGTCACCGACGCACATCTCGCAGTCGATCGATGTGATTCGAACACCATCAACACCCGCCTCGACTACAGAGCCATCGCCCAGATCGCTGGCCTCGAAGGCGACTCGGAACTGGTCACTTGGATCGATGCCTGCGATGGAGCCGAGATCAAACTGAACGATATACCAGCCGCCCGAAGCTTCCGGACCGCCTGGGCCGACCTGTTCAAGCGTTGTCCACGAGCTTCCGCCATCGTCCGACACTCGGACGACGAAGATGTCTTCGTTGGGCGAGGCGCCGTAATCATTGGAGTACCAGCGGTGATACTCGAGGATTGAGTCTGTTGCCGATGCATCCAGGATTGGCGAGATGAGGGTGGTCGTTCCACCATCGACGTCGCTGTTGCCGGAGACATTGTCGGTTACGTAGCACTGACCACTGCCATCACTGTCGGTTGGTGGGTCGCCCCGTGAACCGCCGCCAGCCGGCGTTCCGCGACCCCACTGGCCGTCGGTGCAGTCGTTGTCGACCGACCATCCCTGATTGGTTTCGAACGTGTCTTCGAAGGCCGTGAGGATGTCATTGGCCGACATGATCGAGTCTGAGATCGGCGTCGTGCTGAACCCGTCGGTCGCCATGACCACGGCCTCGAAATCGACGATGTTCCCACACTCAGAAGCGCCGAATGTCGCCCGAAGGATCGCAGGGTTTCCGGGCGTCTCGATGTTCATCGTGGACTCATTCCAGCCCGAGCCGTCGTCCCATCGAAGTACGGATCCGTTCATGTCCAGCTCGCCGCCCGAAGCCAGCGTCGCCTGAATGCGGAAGCTGTCGCCGCCAGCGGGGTTGAGCATCTCGGGTAGCGGGTCAAGGACGGTCGCGGCCACGGTCGGTTCTTCGACGCTCCAGACAAACAGGCCTCGCTCAAGGTCAGACCCGATGACGGTGCCACTTGGGAAGTAGGGGTAATTGCTCCATATGCCATTGAACTGCGCAGCATCGCTGCCCGGATACGTGTCGAACCACGCCGTCTGCACCGGGCTCAGCCGATCGCTGATGTCGAAGATCCGCAGACCACTGCGATAGTTGGCCTGGAACATCGTGTCGCCCTTGATGTAGAGATTGTGATCGATCGAAGTCGATCCTGATGAGCACGTGCCGACTTGTACCGGATTCGACAAGTTGCTCACATCGATGATTCGTGTTGTGGTGAGCGAGCCTGTGTTCTGTTCGTCCAGTTCATCATTCAGATAGAAGTACTGATAGTCCTCGGTGAGCCAGCCCTGATGCGAGTAATTGTTATTGCTGTGCTGCATCTGCGAGACGACGAAGATGTTGTCTTTGTCGGTGACATCGACAATGGACAGGCCGGTCTCGGTCCACCCGCTGTTGTAGCCGGCGCAGCAGAATGCGATTTCGCGTCCCTCGTACTGCGATCCGGGTGGATAGGTGACGATCTGTACGTCGTGAACATACTTCGTGATCCACGAGCCCACATAGGGCGGATTCGTTGGGTTGGCGTTGAGGTCATAGATCCGGAGCCCGTTGTCGCCTCCGCCACTTCGGTAGAGAAAACCACTGTCCGTGTTGATGGCAACGTTGTGCGTAGCGCTCGTGCCACCGGTGTCGACGGTGTTGACGAGCGTGACGACTCCAAGGTCAATATTCGTCATATTGACGATCTGAATCCCGCTGCCGCCTTCGCTGACGATGTAGGCGTACTGGCCGTACGTCTTCATGTCGCGCCACAAGCTATTGGGTCCGGAAATCTTCTCAACGACGACGGGTGCTGCTGGGTCAGTGATGTCAACGAAGTTCGTGCCGTCTGAGTCGCCGATGATGGCGTACTCCTTGCCGGAGGGGGAGACGTAACCCCAGCAGTCATTGCCCGAGTCGGCACCTCCAAGATCGTCCAGGGACAACCATGACTGGAGCGTGATGTCGCCGTAGGAGTCGTAGAGCCCGCGGACTTCTTCGCCGCTGCTTCGCTGCCATCCGGTTCCTCGGTATGGGCCAAAGCGATCGTTGACCTTGGGGTCATCGGTATGACCGCACGCGAGCCCAACCACCGAAGCGGCCAAGGCCGATGCAAGACAGATACGCAGCATGAAATCGCTCCTCTCAGGCCCCTCGCCACTGGTCACAGTACACGATTGTCGGCTTTGGGCGAGGTTCTATTCGCAGGATCAGCCCTTTGGGATGCCAAAACCCGCTGGAGGAACACAAAGATCATCGGGCGGCGGATCGCCCGTGAGGGCCTCGAGAAAGGCCTCGAGGTCCATGAGTTCCGAGTCGCTCAGTTCCAATGGGACCAGCACTGCCTCGGCGTGGTGATGCCGTCTGACCTGCCCCTCAAGCGTGTTGTAGAACTTCAGCACATCTGAAATGCGGGCAAACTGCCCTGCGTGCATGTAGGGCGCGGTGAGCGCAACGTTCCTGAGCGAAGGCGTTCGGAACGCGCCCCAGTGCTCCGGCCCAATTCGGGCCGCAGCCGCCCTTCTGGCCTTTGTGCTCTCCGGGGCGTCGCTCCAGGGGCCATCGGCCCGGAACTCGCTTGCCCGAAGCAGGGGATACCCGGCTCCTCGGCCGGGCATGGGTGCGGCCGCCGGATTCCGCGGTGGCAGCCCGAGGTCATGGAATTCAAGGTCGGAGAGCATGGGTCCGAAGTGGCACTGCCCGCAGCCGGCTTCACCGGCAAAGAGCGTGAATCCACGGACCGCGGCGTCGCCCAGAATCGAATCGTCTTGCTGGCCGTCTCGAATGGAAGCGACCCAACGATCGAAACTCGATTCTCCGGGTTGAAGCTGGCGCTCGTATGCTTCGAGGGCCTTGCCGAGATTCGCATACGCATTGTTGACAACGGCGCGATCGGCCTCGGCCATCCCGTCCCACTGCGGGGTTCCGGGACGTGCCCCTGCGGGGAAACGGCCCTGATCCGACACATCCGGCGGCGGCCCGAAGACCGCTGCGTATGCGTCGGCAAGTTGTCGTGTTGCTGCGAGGTACCGAACAACATCTGTTCGGGCTCCGCCCATTTCAAGATCGTTCTCAATGGGACCGAGCGCCTGGGACCACAACGTGTCGGCTCGGCCGTCGAGGAAGAGCCATCGATGGTGCGCTGCGCCAAGCACTGTTGGTGTGTTGATTGAGCCGGTCTTGAGGCCTTCGGCAACAGGTTTGCCGTCAGCAAATCCTTGTGCCGGATCATGGCATGTCGCGCACGATACTTCTGCATTGCGTGAGAGGTTGACATCGAAAAAGAGCGCCTGCCCCAGCCTCTGCGCGGCGGGGTTGTCGGCTACGCGATTCGTCGGATTTGCCGGAGCGGGTCCAAGCGGACTCGATGCGAGCGCTGATCGCTTGATTGGGGCTGGGAGTTCGCCAGCGATCGACGGCACTCCGACACTCACGCATGCTGCGATGGCGCACACGTCTCGAATCATTCCAGAATCACCGTCTCTGACGCGCGGTGCAGGACGCCCTGCTCGTCTGTGACATCAAACGTCATCACCCACTCGCCTGGCATATGCAGGTTGAGATCCTGAAGGTGCCACGTGTTGTCGCCGGTCCGGGTGGCGCTCACCACAGTGTTCATGCCATGACGGTGCGCGGGCATCGTGGCGTCGAAGCGAAATCCCTGCGGTGGCGAGCTGCTGTGGAGATCATCCACCGTGACGATCATTTCGAAGTAGTGGTTGGCAACAATCGGTGCGGGCGGCGATTGCTGCCAAGCGATTCGGTATCGACCGTCTTCGGTGAGTCTTGACTGCCCCGGCGCGTTGTGGCTGGTCGATGCACACCCGTCAAGGGCAAAGACTGCGGCTGTGAGAATCAGGGTGGGAAAACTCTTCAACATCATTGCCCCTCAGGTGCCAGTGTCCGTTTGGGGGCGCGGCTTTCCTGCTCTGCGGTCCAGGATCGCCCAGCGCCAAACGTCATGATCCATGTTCCATCGGGTTCGAACATCTGAGCCCGATGGTTGCCGTGGTCGAGCACAATGATGCGATCGTGATGGTCGACGACAACCGCAGCTGGCCGCCACAACTGCCCATGATTGACGCCTCGTTCGCCCCATGACGCGAGTTCGGTTCCATCCACAGCAAACCTGTGCATGCGGTGCGCCGCTCGGTCTACGACAACGATGGAGTCATCGGAGAGTCTTGCGAGATCGACCGGATCCTTGAGTGCTGCCAGCGAAATCGAACGCTGTTCCGAGGTGAGATCGGGCCACGGTCCATGCAACTGAATGACCTTCTCGCGAGAATCGAGAACCGCAACTCGTGGTTTCTTGTCGCCTTCTGCAGGCGCGGCGATAGCCGCGATCGGATCGCGCAGCAAGTCAAGATCAATCGATGTGTGCTGGCCGTCGCCGCTGAGGGTCCAACCGCGAGCTTGATTTCGGTCAAGGAAGAGCAGGTCGCTTCCCGATCGCACGAGATCGCCAGGTCCAGCCTGTGGAAGTGGTGCCGAGCGATTGAGGGTGGCCATTGATGGATCAAACCGGGGTTCATCGGGCGGGGGCGGATTGAGCGTCCACTCGTGTACGCGGGCGTTGGTCGCATCGACGGCCCAGAGTCGACTGGTCGCTGCATCGATCGCCAGAGCCGAGAGATCGCCCAGTTGGCCTGGGGCCGTGCCGGGTGTTCCGAAGGTGCTCAGGCGAACGGGCGTGCGTCGGTCGAGATCGAAGATGTGAATCGCGCGAAGTTCCGGCTCCCATGTGCAGAAGAATCGACCGTCGGTGTCCGCAACCGGCCCGAAGTGCGATTGCACGCCGGGCGGCGACTGCGCCGGTGCGTCGATTCCGCTGCCGCGTGCGCCAAACCGCTGCGTGCGTTCTTCGAAAGGTTCGGCGACCACAATATCACCCTGCATCAGGATCGCCACGTCTGCGGGGTAGTGAACGCGTCCTTCTCCCTGCCTCGGGAGGAATGAGTGCATGCCCCACGATTCAATGGCGGTGCCGGTTGCCGCGTCCAGCACCTGCACGCGGTGATTCAATCGATCGGTGACCACGATATAGCCGTTCGCTGCGTCGATGCCGCTGGGTTCCATGAACTGGCCGGGGAAGTTGCCCCATGATCCGATGCTCCGAATCAATTCACCGCTCGGCGAGAAACACAGCACGCGGTGATTGTGCGTGTCCGCGACCCAGATTCGGTTGTCAGCATCAATCGTGACGCCCTCGGGTTGGCGCAGCGGGTCGCCAGGAACGCCTTCGATTGCCGCCAGATACGCGCCGCCCAACTGATAGAGCTGCACCCGGTCGTTGCCGGTGTCTGCAACGGCAATGAAGTTCGGTCCTGCCGCCACATCATGTGGCGCCAGCAGGCGGTAATCCTCGTGCCCGCGTCCGCCGAACCCGCCGAGCATGCGCCCGTCGCCATCAAAGAACATGACTCGGTGATTCCCGGTGTCCGCCACGAATATCCGCCCATCCTCACCGTAGGACAAGCCGCGAGGCTGGTGGAGTGAGCGAGACAGGTCCAACTCAGTCGCCGAGTTGCCTGAACCAAGCCGGACGATCTCCGTATCCCCATTGAGTGTTGCAACCCGTCCGTCCGGTAGGGCGGCCACTGCGCAGACGCCTCCAAGATCGTTTTCCGTTGAGATCCAACGCCCAATCTCGGTGGGAAGGAGCAGCGGCAATGCGAGTAGCACGGACGTCATTGGCATCCGTGCAGGATAGACCACCAAGGCGAGTGGTGGAACTCACTCTGCCGGGTGCGGCTCGACAGTAAACCCGAGCGACCTGATCTTTGACCTGATTGCTTCGAGGTCCGCACCGGGCGCGACCCACAGAACGACCTGCTCCTGCGTGGCCGACGGTGCGGCAGCATTGACGCCTTCGCACCTCATGACGTGCTGGCTGATCGCATCTTCGCAACTGCTGCAGTGCATGCCGAGTACGGACAGCACGACCCTCTCCCCTGTTTTGGATTGTCCCTGGGGTGCCGTGTGCCGTTCACAGGAAGCCATGAGCGTCAGCGTTGAGATCAGCACAACAAGCAGTCTGCCAGTCATGGCGGTGACTGTAGCGGGTGGGATCCCGCTTTCCAAGATCACGTCTTGAGTACTGGCGCCGGATTCCACCGCTTTCGGAGGATCGCGTCAGGATCGGCGCCCATCCAGTTCTTGAGGACCGCGGCGTAGACCTCGCGGAAGTCGGCAGTGAACTTCAAATCGCCCTCGTCGAGATTGGTGAGACTTGGATGTGTGCCGAGTACGCCCGGTTTGACCATGGGCCCGACGAGGTACATCGGTGCTGCTGTTCCGTGGTCCGTGCCGCCCGATGCGTTCTCGCCGACGCGGCGTCCGAACTCCGAGAAGACCATTGTGAGAACACGGCCATCGTTGCCCTGGGCTTTGAGTTCCTTGTTGAATGCCAGAAGTGAACTGCCGACTTGCCTGAGGAGTCGCTGGTGCGAGCCTTCCTGATTTGCGTGCGTGTCGAATCCGCCGAGCGTGACGTAGTAGATTCGCGTCGGCATGTCGGCGCGGATCATGCCCGCCACCATCTTGAGTTGATCTGAGAGCTCGCCACCAGGCCATGTGGCGAGTGGCGTGAGTGCCGCGGCGCGGCGTACCTGATCGGATGACACCATCGCATCCATGGAGGTACGCTTGAGAAAGGCCAGATTGGTGTCAGCGCCGTTGACGTCCGGCACCGCCATGGATCGCCATGTGGACTCGACGTCACCGCCAAGATCGCTTCCCATCCATCGATAGAGTTCCGGCATCTCAAAGCTGACGGGGAGTGATCGCTCGCCCTGCATCGCAAGTGGGGCGGTATTTCCCAGGGCAATGGCGACGCCTGCCTTCGGCGTTCCGGGGCACGTGTTGTCGAAGTAGCGACCGATCCACCCGTTGTCGCGTCCGCTTGTGTCAGCGGTGTGCCAGATGTCCATTGATGAGAAATGCGATCGATTCGGGTTGGGATAGCCAATCCCCTGGACGATTGTTCCGACGCCCTCGTCGAGAAGCTCCCGCATCCCAATGAATGCAGGATGCAGGCCAAGCCCGTCGGCCCCCGGAATCGCGAGCGCTGCGTCGTTTCCTTTGCCTGGCGCCGCAATCGCGAGTTGAGGGCGCTTGCGGTAGTACTCGGCATTGCCGTAGGGCACCACCGTATTGAGGCCGTCGTTTCCTCCGCCCAATTGCACGACGACGAGCACGCGTTCCTGAGGAACACCCGCCAGCGAAGTCAGCAGCGAGTGCGATGGCAGAGACATGGCTTGGCTCGCCTGCTGAATAAACAGCGGGGCCGTCGAGGCGAGGCTTGCCATGGTGGTGCCTCGTTTGAGGAAGTGTCGTCGTGTCCAGGCTGTATCGGTCATTGGTCGTATCCAGAGTGCGCGATGCGAGGCATCAGCAGAGTTGGTATTCGGGGGCTGCTGTCATGAGCGACATCAGATGCGTCAGTGTCTCGTTGTCGAGCGAGTCACGGCTGCGAGCAAAGGCGATCCACTTTTCGATCGACCCGTCTGTGGGTGGGGTGCCGAGCAGGAGTCGTGAGAGATACGTCACAACATCGACGATCTCATCACGATCGGGAAGATCCCGAAGATGTGCCACGAGCGGTTGGGCGCTCCAGCCGCCGTGGGAAGCTTCCCATGCACGGGATGCCGGATCGCGACCGGTCATGAGGTATACGAGCATGTTCTCGCGGACGAACAGCGTCGACGTGTTGATCCATTTTCGTCCCGCTTCCCATCCCTTGACGCTTGGAGGCTGGAACAACTCCTGACCCATCACGCCGCAGGCCTGATTGAGCCTGTTGATGTTGCGGGCCGGTGTGCCGAGCGAGCGGATGGCCTGAACCGTCAGTTGAATGGGGCTTTTGATCATGGTTCGTCTGTTGCGATCGCTGTAGAACCACTCCGATCTGAGGAGTTCTCGCAGCATCGGACGGACTTCCCATGAGGATCGCCGAAACGTATTGCCCATTCGATTCACGGCACGCTTGATGTCGGAGTCGACCTCAAACGTGTCGTTGACGAAGAACCTGTGAATCTTCCAGGGCACGAACCATGAGATGGCGGGACGCTGGAAGATGAGTTCGACGAAGTCATCCCCGTCGAACTGTCCGCTGCGGCCGAACAACCGCTTTCCGCTTGAGTCGTGATTGCGTTGATTAAAGGCGAACGAGTCGTCTCGATATGACATGCCCGTCAGTGCTCGGGCGCCTTCCTTGATGTCATCTTCGGTGTAGCCATTGCCCTCGCCGAGGGTAAAGAGCTCCATGAGTTCGCGGGCAAGGTTTTCGTTCGGCGCCTTGCGCGTATTCTGGTTGTTGTTCAGATACTTGATCATCGCCGGATCGCGGATGATTCCGTGGACCAGATCGTCCTTGAAGTTGCCGCCGGCATTCTGGCGCAGCAAGTTGTTTTGCAGCATCATGTGCCAGCTGTCCTCGACGGCGCGGTACCCCGTAGCGAAATGACCGTGCCAGAACAGCGTGAGTTTTTCCTGTAGCGGTCGTGGGGTTTCAATAAGCCGCTCCAGCCACCAGGATTGAATATCGCGCATCTGGCGGCGGTCTTCGCGCTGGCGGGCCTGGCGGGCCTCTCTGAACTGTTCGAGCGTTGATTCGTCGCCGCTTCGGCGTGCCTTCTGCCGCATGTCCCGTTGATCTCGCGTGAGCGGCGTCATGATGTCGCTTCGATACTGGCTTCCGTCGGTACCGGGATCGGGGATGCGTTCCCACTCAAGCATGTAGTCGACTGCGTCTTCGCAGCCCATGTCGGTGAGTGTCAGGATTTGTTGGGGGGTTCCCCCGAATCCGGCTCGCGTAAGGAGGTGCTCGGCTTCCGAATAGCCGAAGTCCTTCTTCGGCAAGGGGGAGAGTGCGTGCGGCATGGGACAGACTCCTGCGTGTGGTCAGTCGAGTCTACGTCAAGAACGACGCCAGCATCCCCTCAACCGGGCTGCGATTGGAATGGCTTCATCCTGCGCAGTCCGCGACCCAGCCGCACGGCATTTCCGACGACTGTGATGTCGCTGAGTGCCATGGCGCCTGCTGCAATCAGCGGTCCCCATGGGCCCAGGAGGCCAAATGCAGCGACCGGAATCATGATTGTGTTGTAGAAGAAGGCGAAGAAGAGGTTCTGGTGAATGGTCCGCAGGGTCCTGCGGGCAATCACGATCAGCATCGGAACTGCGGACGGACGGTGCGCCGGAATGACGACATCTGCAGCGTCGATAGCGACGTTCGTGCCGGATCCGACGGCCACGCCGACCGTCGCAGTCGCGAGGGCGGCGGCGTCGTTGATGCCATCACCAACCATGAGAACGCGATCAGTCGTATCTCGTATGGCCGCCGCTTTTTCCTCGGGTGTCACGCCGGCTCGCACGTGAGCGGTGTCCATGCCGATCTGCGCGGCGATCGCCTCGGCGGCCTCTTGACGATCACCAGAGAGCATTTCGACGCCCAGTCCGAGCGACTTGAGCGAGGACACGGCGGTATGGGCATCTGCGAGCGGCTGGTCTTGAACGTCGATCCGGCCGATGAGCTCGCCATCAGCGAAGACGGCGCATGCAGCGGCCTCGTCTCGGCGGACCACGACCGAGCGGCCCTCAACGGTTGCCGTCACGCCGCTTCCGGGCACTGCGGTGAAGGCATCGGCGGGGGGGAGGTCCATGCCGCGATCGGCGACGACTTCGCCGATTGCTCGGGCAACTGGATGTTCACTGCCCTGCTCAGCCGCGCTGGCGAGCCGAAGGAGTTCGGGCTCATCGTGGCCGTCGGCGGGTTCAATTGATACGACAACGGGGCGACCTTCGGTCAACGTGCCGGTCTTGTCGAAGACGATTCGCTCCACGCTTCCGGCTCGTTCAAGTGCCGCAGCGGACTTGATGAGAATGCCGCGCCGTCCCGCTTCGCCCGTACCGACCATGACCGCCATCGGCGTAGCCAGGCCCAGCGCGCAGGGGCAGGAGATGATGAGCACCGTGACTGCGGCAATGATACCGGTGAAGAAGGGGGCCCAGTCGCCAGTGACACCGGCGAAAATGGACCAACCGGTGATCGTCATGACTGCGACCGCAAGAACTGCCGGAACAAAGATCGAACTGACCTTGTCGGCGATTCGTTGAATGGAAGCGCGGCTGCTCAGCGTGTCCGAGACGAGGCGGGCGATCCTTGCGATTGTCGAGTCCTGTCCACCTGACGCTGCCTCGATTACCAGCCGGCCGAGTGTGTTGGCCGATCCCGAGACAACCTGATCGCCGGAGCGTTTGAGCGTCGGAATCGGCTCGCCTGTGATCAGGGCTTCGTCGACTTCGGACTCGCCCTCGACGACGATGCCGTCGACCGGAATACGCCCGCCGGGCTTGATCAGGATGCGGTCACCGGGAACGACATCCGAGAGCGGGATCGACGTCGCAACGCCGCCAGCGTCCAGTCGCTCCGCCGTATCGGGTTGGAGCTCAAGCAGGCTTCGGATGGCAGAACCGGCGCGAGCCGACGATCGTGCCTCGAGCCAGTGTCCGAGGCTGATGAGTCCGAGTAGCGCAGCAGCTTCCGTGAAGTAGCTCGGTTGGCCGTGTTCGACGCCGACGCGGGCAAGAATGAAGAGTACGAGCGAGTAGAGGTATGCAGTTCCGGCGCCGATGGAAATCAGCGTGTCCATATTGGTGCCACCGCGGCGGAGCGCCGCCCACGCGGACATGAAGAACCCCGGTCCGACGATGGCAATGACGGCGGTTGCAAGTACTCCAAGGATCCACGGAATCCATGGTCCGTCAATTCCCAGCGGGTGCGCTGCCCAGTGCAGCACGCCCATTGGTATCCAGATGCCGACGCCGACGAGGGCGCGGCGCCGCCATTGACGCTCGTTCTGCTCCGCGCGGCGTTCGATGTGTTCCTGCAGCTCGGCGGCCGACTCGGGGGCTCCGTCCACGACGGTGGTGGGGTAGCCCGCTGCGGTCACGAGCCGAGCTGCCTCGACCGGATCAATTGACCCATGCACGACCCCTCGCCCCGTCTGAACGCTGATACTGGCATCCTGCACGTCCGGATGGGCCAGAAGAGCCCCTCTGGCCGTCTCCACGCAGCTCGCGCAGTGAATGTCGTCGACCTGAAGTTGAACGGTCTGTCGGTCCGCCTGTGCCATAGGGTCGGTAGACTACTCCCCAGATGCCTTCTCCACGTCGATCCATCATGGTTTCGCTCATGCCGGTGCTTGCCGTGCTGTGCGTCCTGCTTGGGGATCCCCGCAGTGAGCCGCCCAGAGCCACAGGAGCTACCGAGCACACCGCTCTGGTCGTTGCCATCGGCGAGGTGGCCGATGTGGACGCCGCCGCCTGCGCCCAGACCGGGCTGCCAATCGGCGCGATACCAGCGCCGAGCGCGGGCCGCCTTCGCGTTCGAGAAGCCGATCGGCTGGGGCCCGCCCGGCTGCATCTCCCCCCCCCGAGTGCCTGATCTGTCTCCGGCGGACCCGCATCAGCACTTGAATCCAACCAAACCCCTACGTTCCATTCAGGATGATTACCAATGGCTATTCCCGTTGTCTCGACGATTGCGAAGAAAGTCTTCGGCACTCGAAATGATCGACTCGTCAAACGCTACCTCACCATCGTTGACCGCGTGTCGGCGCTTGAATCCGAGATGCGTCAGCTCGATGATCAAGCATTGCGAGCCAAGACAGATGAGTTTCGCAAGCGATATGAAGCGGGCGAGAAGACCGCCGACCTGCAACCAGAAGCATTCGCAGTTGCTCGTGAGGCGATGGACAGAGCTGTCGGCATCCGCAACATCTTTGACCCGGCAGCGGACTTCGACCCCTCCGTACTGACTGGCGAAGTTCGGGCGCTGTATGACGAGACCAGGGCTGCGATGGAGGCTGCCGAGCCGAAGCCACCGAACAAGGCACTGCTCGGATGCACGGCCCCTGTTCCTGCATGGGTGTGGATGGACATTCCGCTTCCTGTCTATGAGGCGATCAGAGCGATCTGGCCCGAGTCGCGCCCCCCGTTCCGCGCGCGTCCATTCGACGTGCAGATCATCGGTGGCATGGTGCTGTATGAAGGCCGCATCGCCGAAATGAAGACCGGCGAAGGCAAGACCATCGTGGCGCCGCTGTCATGCTATCTCTCGGTCATCGAAGGCCAGCAGGTGCACCTCGTCACCGTCAACGAGTATCTCGTGCAGCGTGACCGCGATTGGATGTTCCCATTCTTCTATGCGGTCGGCATGACCGTAGGCGCGATTCATCCCCAGCACCGCCAGCCGCCCCAGCTCAAGCAGGTCATGTACCACTGCGATGTGGTGTATGGAACGACCTCCGAATTCGGATTTGACTATCTGCGCGACAACATGAAGATGTCTGCCGGCGAACAGGTGCAGCGCCATCGGCAGATTGCGATCGTCGACGAAGTTGACTCGACGCTCATCGACGAAGCTCGGACGCCGCTCATCATCAGCGGTCCGGCCCATGACAGCCAGCCACGGTATGACCTGGCAGATCGGCTTGCTCGGCATCTGCTCTCTCGGCAGGCCGAATGGAACGCCGCGGACGAGAAGGTGCAGAAGTGTCTGGTGGATATCTCATCGTGTGAAGGCGACATTCGAAATGCACGTGATCGCTCCTCGGTGCCAGCGATTCGAGAGAAGCTCGAATCGAGAAAGGCTGAGTTGCCGAAACTTGAGACCGCTCGGGACCGCCACGTACGGTATTACGAAGTCGAGCTCGATAAGAAGCGAACCACGCTGACGCACGAAGGCATTTCCGAAGCGCAGAAGGAGTCCGGACTCGGGTCCTTCTACGTCGGTGAGAACATAGACATGCCGCATTTGCTGGAGCAGTCCATTCGCGCGCACAGCGTGTATCAACGAGATCGAGACTACATCGTTGCACCGGATGATCAGGGGCAGCAGACCGTAGTCATTGTTGACCAGAACACAGGTCGAAAAATGGTCGGAAGGCAGTGGTCCGACGGTCTGCATCAGGCGGTCGAGTCTAAAGAAGGCGTCCCTATCAAGGAAGAGACGCAGACTATGGCCACGATTACGATTCAGAATTTCTTCAAGTTGTACGAGCGTCTCTCGGGAATGACGGGCACGGCTGATACCGAGGCGACTGAGTTTTATGAAATCTACAAACTGGACGTGGTCGTCATCCCGACCAATGTGCCCGTTGTGCGCGGCGACCACAATGACGTGGTTTTCCTCTCGGTGAAGGACAAGTACGACGCCATCATCGACGAGGTGGCCCGATTCCACGACATCGGCAGGCCGGTACTCGTTGGTACGACGAGCGTCGAAAATTCCAAGGACGTCTCTTCCAGTCTCAAACAGCGCCACGGCATCAAACACGAGGTGCTGAACGCCGAACAGCACGAGCGAGAGAGCGAAATCGTCAAGCACGCCGGTGAACTTGGCGCGGTCATGATCGCAACAAACATGGCCGGCCGTGGCACAGATATCAAGTTGCAGCCGTTCACGATCGAAGAGCTGCTCGATCACTGGAAGCGTCGAGACATCTGCCCCGCTGATGTCACAGCAGACATGCCTGAGGCGGGAATCGTTGCAAGGTGTTGGCGCCATGTGGCGCCACGGGAGACGGGGCTTCCTCGACAACAGATTGAATCCATGTCTGACGAGGAAGTGAAGAAGGCATTGCTCGAGTGCTGGTACGAGAAGCACTGCTATGGCAAGGAGTCAAAGGCGAAGTCGATGACCGAGGATCAGCTCATGCAGGCGCTCGATGAGAGTGGCGCCTGTGTGTTGCACCGTCTTCGCATCTATGAAAACGCGGAGGATCTGGGCGGACTGCACGTGGTCGGTACCGAGCGGCACGAGTCACGTCGAATCGACAATCAGCTTCGGGGCCGATCAGGGCGGCAGGGCGACAACGGTTCGTCGCGGTTCTTCCTGAGTTTGGAAGACCCGCTCATGAAGATGTTCGCGGGGCCCACCACGCTCAAACTCCTGAGTCGACTGGGTATGAAGGAGGGCGATGCGATTGAGCACCCAATGCTCTCCAAAGCCGTCGGCCGGGCGCAGCGAAAGGTCGAGGAGCGAAACTTCCTGATTCGCAAGAACATTCTTGAGTATGACGAGGTCATGGACCACCAGCGGCACGAGTTCTACGGAACCCGGCAACAGATTCTGGAAGGCCGGGACATCAAGGAGCTCATCTTCGAACATCTGGAGAATGCGACCTCTGATGCGGCGTGGCGATATCTCGATCCGCTCTACCCGGCGACGTGCATTGCCGAGTGGGTCCGTGAAAACATGTCGGTCACCATCGAACCCTCCCGGCTGAAGACGGAAGATCGAGAAGATCTGCACGAGGGCATCCAGCGCATGGCGCACGAGGAGGCCATGTCCATCATTCGCGTTTCGCTGGGCGAATTTCTGAGTGAGGAGATCGATCTTGGGACAGGAGAGGTCGCTGGGCGTGATGAATCCGCCGACGATTATCAAGGGCTCGCGGACTGGATGAACGGCCACTTTGGTACGACCGTGCAAGTAGCCGAACTGATCGGGTTGGAACGGCGTGATCTCATTGATCATCTTGAGCGTGCCGCCGAAGTGGCGGTCGAGTCGGTGGACCTCGGGCCCCTCGACACCTTCCTCGTTGAGGACTATCCAAAGCGTGAACTCGCGCAATGGGTTTCGACCCGCTTTGGAATCGAGTTCCCGGTGGATCGACTCCTGGAAGCGCATGACGCGGACGAAGCGGCGGCGGTGGTGCTGGAAGCGGCCGGTGCGCTGTACCGCGAGCGGGAGATCTGTTACCCGATCGATTTTGCAATTGACATGACGAATGCGTCCATGCAGCAGGATCCTGCTGCCGCAATCTCGCAGTTCTGCAAGTGGGCAAACTCGAGATATGAACTTGAGTGGACTGCAGATTCGCTTCCCGCGACCGATCCCAAGGAGATCCGCCGGATTCTCGTTGAGGAAGCGCAGAAATGGGACGAGGATCGTGTTCGAGCCAGGGCCGAGCGGATCGCTGCCGAAGTCGGCTCTGATGCCGAGGCCGCCGACGCGTGGCTTCGTGAGAATATGGGCGCGGCGATGCTGCCCGTCGATAAGGAAGGCTACTCGGAGGATCCGGCTGGAACACTGACGACGATGCTCGCCCGCATCATGCGTGTCGAGGTCTCACAACTTGAGCAGTGGATTCTGCTGCAGATCCTGGATTCCTCATGGAAGGAACACCTGCACCAGATGGATCAGCTTCGTGAGTCGATCGGCTATCGAAGTTTCAGTCAGCGAGACCCACGCATCGAATTCAAGCGGGAAGGCGCCAGCCTGTTCGAAGACATGCTCGTTTCTATCAGAGACAAGGTGACCGACCTCGTGTTCAAGGCAAGGCTTCAGGCCCGCCCGAGACCAGTGGCGCAGCAGCCCGCCGAAGCGGCGAAGCCGGCAGAAGTGCAGAAGGCTCCGCCCCAACAGCCGGCGGCTCCGGCCGATCCAGCCGCGCAGGAAGACCGCTCTGCTGTCGCCGCAGCGGCCGCGGCCGCAAGCGAGGGCCGCAGTGTCAGGACCGGCGCCCCGAAGCGTCCCAAGCCTGCCGTACCTGCGTCGGCGGCCACAGGAGTGGTCGGTCGCAATGAGCCATGCCCGTGTGGATCGGGCAAGAAGTACAAGAAGTGTTGCGGCGCGAAGTAGCGTGGTGCTCGCTCAGGCTCGCCGGATCACGGCGGGCACCGCGAGGACAAGCGCGGCTGGAAGCACCGCAACCCAGGTCGGTCCGGTGATGAAGCCGATGTTGCTGAGCCAACCTGCAATCAGCAGCAGGATCGTGAGACGGACGATGCCGGGCAGGGTGACGAGCGGCGAACGTCTTCGGCACCATGCCAGGAGTATGGCGGGGAACGCGATGCCGTAGAGGGCGAGCAGCCCGAGGTAGACGTTGATTGCCGTGTCCCACGTCATGTTGGTGACAAGCACGGCGATGCCGAGTACAGCGATGAGCACCGGACCCCAGAATCCAGCCGCCTCCGGGTCGTGTGCGACGCCGCCGCTGCGAAGTTCTCGCAGGTTTGCTGCAATGGTGAAGATCGACTGGCCGAACAGCCAGAGCAGCACAGCGAGTGTTGCCGTGCTCTCGGCCAGCCGCCAGTACGAAGCGGTCACGAGCAGCATGCACAGGAAGAGTGGCGCGAGCAGGGCCGACGTGAGCTGTCCATCCGACTCCTGCCGCGCGCGATGAAATGGGGCGTCGAGCCACGGGCAAAGCAGGAATCCGATCACGAATACCGGCGCCAGCCAGACGAGATCGATTGGAGGTCGCTGACCTGACCAGCCGGGACTGGTCCACGTCTCTCCTGCGGCGGCGACCACGACCCCGCCGGACGCGAAGGCTGCGGCGCCAAGCCACGGCCACCAGACCCGCGGCACGAGCGAGAGTACCCATGCCAGGCCAAGTGCTGCGGCCGGCCAAAGCAGCCATCCAGCAGGGAGCAGCAACTGCGGTGGTGAGAGCCACAATCCAGCGACGCAGAGGAAGATGAGGTGGAAGGCGATCGTCAGGCTGACGAAGGCGCCAATGGCGGTTGGGTGCCGTCGGCAAAACCGCCTGGACGCACCGGGCGATCCGAGCAAGAGCCCCATCGCTGCTGCGCCGATGCAGTTCGGTATTGCGATCAACAGGAATCCACCCCAGCCAAACCACTGCATGAGCAGTGCGGGGAGGAACATTCCGATGCACCATGTCCATGACGAGGCGGCGTACAGGGACCAGCCGATCGAGCGAAGGGGGTGCGTCATCGGAGAGCTAGACGGTGAGCTTGCGGCGTTTGCGAGCCTTCTTGCTGCTGCGACTTCGCACTGCTGCCTTTGGTGCGCAGTGGAAGGTCATTTTGCAGCGGCCGACGCGAAGGGGCCGATCAGACTTGCCAAGAATCTGGCAGACATTCATCGTGAGATCGACATTGAACTCGGCTCCATCTTGCTTGCACTCGACAATCTGCTCATGGAGCGAGTCTGGATTGACAACGTCATAGACGGCGGGGCCGCAGCAGGGTCGAAGGAATCGATAATTGAGATCCTTGCAGATCACGACGTAATCGATGCCGACTTCCGAGAATAGAAACATGCCGCCAGCCACTTCGGAGTTGCCGAGCAGGGCGGCGCCCGCCATCGCGTTGTACCAGTTTCGGTTCACGCGTTTGAAGGGGAGGATGGCGGTAAAGCGTCCGGTGCTCAGTCGCTTCATCGAGATGCCCGATCGCCACGCGTAGGGCAACCAGATGAGCGAGCACACGCGGTGCCAGAAGTTGTTGCGAGTGCTCAGTCGGCTGAAGAAGGCTTCGAGCCGAGGCCAGAGTCCTCGGGGTGGTGCAACGGTTTGGATGTCAGCACCGGCTGCGCCGGCGGCAGGGGTCATCGACATGCGGTGGATCCGGGGGCAAATCCCCTCTCGGGCGGAGGGGGACAGTCTGAGGTCTTTTCGATAGGAGACGGCATGGTACCCGTTGACCCCGCGGCAAGCCACGGAGATCCTGCGAGGAATCCATCTCCCCCGCAACGGGAGCGAAAGGAGCCCCGTATGGCACTTGCACGCCTCGGAACGACGTCCTGGAGCCTCAAACCGAAGGATCCCGCCGATCTGGTGCGACTTGTCCACGAGACAGGTCTTGATGCGGTCCAGGTGGGGCTCTCGCCAGCAGTCCGGGACCGGGCCGCTTGGGGCGGGATGATTCCTCGCCTCATTGAGGGAGGCATCACGATTCTGAGTGGCATGATGCAGCCTGTGGAGGAGGATTACAGCACGATTGCACGGATACGTGAAACCGGTGGGATCAGACGCGATGCGACATGGCCTGCGAACGAAGCGATGGCCCGGGCGAT
Source organism: uncultured Isosphaeraceae bacterium (assembly GCA_964598425.1). Classification (GTDB taxonomy): domain Bacteria; phylum Planctomycetota; class Phycisphaerae; order Phycisphaerales; family SM1A02; genus UBA12567. Next base: position 41,708 of record CAZRBV010000011.1, read on the forward strand.
GGCGGTACTCGCCGAAAACGCAGGTGTGGGGTTGGTGACCATGCACGCGGGTTTCATTCCGGAGAACGCCGACGATCCGCTCAGGCAGGTGATGGCCGAGCGGCTTCGCAGTCTGCACGACATCTTCGAAGCCGAGGGCGTGCGGTTGGCGTTGGAAACCGGACAGGAATCGGCGACTGCGCTTCTTGAGGCGCTCGATGAGATTGACCGCCCGAACCTCGGCATCAACTTTGATCCTGCAAACATGCTGCTGTATGGATCGGGTGATCCCATTGATGCGATGGAGCGGCTGGCGCCGCGGATCGTGTCGTTGCACTTGAAGGATGCGACTGCAAGCGAGAACCCTGCGCAGTGGGGAACCGAGACTCCCCTCGGAGAGGGTCAGGTCGACTGGGATGCCTTCTTCGCCATTGCGCGAGATCTTCCGCATGAAGTCGATGCGATCATCGAGCGTGAAGGCGGTGAGCGGCGCGTCGAGGAGATCCGGGCTGCAGTCGATTATGTGCGGGCACACTTCGAATGAGATGGATTCTGATATGCCTGTGCGCCGCTTCGCTCGCGCGCGCCGCGAGTGCGGGCACCTGGATGCGGGGGGCCGTTGCGGCGGATCATGAACTTGCATCCGAGGCCGGTGTGCAGATGCTGCGTCGTGGCGGCAATGCGATTGATGCAGCCGTTGCTGTGAGCTTCACACTCTCGGTCGTGGACCCGTTCAGTTGTGGAGTCGGCGGAGGCGGCTTCATGCTCATCTCGATCCCGGGCGAATCGGGTGAGGTGCGGAAAAACCTCGCCATCGACTACCGCGAGACAGCACCAGCGGAGGTTGGCGCAGACTTCTATGCGGCGCTGCCAGGGACCGCGAGTCGGTATGGCGGCGCGGCGGCCGGCGTGCCGGGCATGGTGGCCGGCTTGTGGGCGGTTCATCAGCGGTGGGGAGCGCTGCCGTGGCGCGACTGCCTGGAGCCAGCCATCGCAGCGGCGACGCTAGGCACGGTTGTCGGTGGTCCGTGGCTTCATGCCGCCGAGTGGGTTGCAGGAGTGCGGGAGAAGCATCCGGAACTTGAACCCGCATCGCAATGGGTCTGGACGCACCTGTGCGGAGAGGGCTCGCTCAAGCGCGGCGATGTGATTCGGCAGCCGCAGCAGGCGGCGCTGCTCACTCGAATTGCAAATGAAGGGCCAGGCGCGTTCTATTCAGGCGCCGTCGCAACTGACATTGCTGCAACCGCGGCCGAGTTTGGTGGTGTGCTGAGCCGTGGCGACCTGCATCGCTACGCGGTGTCGTGGGCGATTCCGCTTGAGAGCGCCCTGGTGCTTGAGAAGTACACCTTGCTCTCGATGCCGCCGCCAAGCAGTGGCGGGATCGCCATGCAGCAGATCCTTGGCATGCTTGATCGACGGATGCAGGATGTGGCGGATCCTGGAACGCTCCGGTGGCATCACGTTCTTGTCGAAGCGATGCGAAGCGCCTTTGCCGACCGGGCGAGGTTTGGCGCCGACGGAACCCACGTCGCCGTTCCGGTTCGTGAAATGACGCACGCCACGCATCTCGACGCAGCTGCGCAGGCCATACCGCTCGATCGAGCCAGGCCGAGCGAGACGGCGGGCGTCCTGCCACCGCCGGATGACGCGGGGACGAGCCACTTCTGTGTCTACACCGCAGATGGCTGGGCGGTCTCCTGTACCGAGACCATCAACCTCGAGTTCGGCAGTCTCGTCGGCGTGCCGCAGTGGGGGATTGTGCTCAACAACGAGATGGACGACTTTGCTACGCGGCCCGGTACTGCCAATGCCTTCGGACTCGTGCAGAGCGATCGCAATGCGCCGGCGCCTGGCAAGCGGCCGCTCAGCAGCATGTCGCCAACAATTGTGCTGGAGGGAGGCGACGTGCGAATGCTTGCCGGGGCGTCGGGCGGTCCCCGCATCATCAACGGCACGCTGCAGGTGATTCTGAATGTCCTGCTTCGCGGGATGTCACCGGACGTAGCCCTTGCCTCACCGCGTCTGCATCATCAGTGGCTGCCCGACGTCGTGCAGTTTGAGGAGTGCTGGACGGACGACGGGATGATTGAGGCGATGGGGGCGATGGGGCACGCCACGAAGCGAAGGCCGACAGTCGGCAAGGTGCAACTCATCGAGATCACGTCCGAAGGCATTACGCCCGCGAGTGATCCCCGTAAGGAAGGCATGCCAGCGGGGTGGTAGCGATCAGCGGGGGGAAGTCTCCTCACAGCCCCAGTCCTCGAGAATCTCGATGAGGTCGTGGACCTGCGTCTCGCCGTCGCCATTGATATCGCCCATACAGCGGAATCCGGAGCCGCCGGTGTTGAGGTAGGTGATGAATGGAAACACGCGTTCGCCGGTCGCAAGAACCAGGGCCGGTTTCAAGACAATATCGGTCCAGTCATCTCCGTTGATGTCGGCGGACGCCATATGGACGTATTCCCAGTCGCTGACCTCACTGCTCGGATAAGCATCCTCTGCTGCGAAGGTCTCAACGAGTGTGAACTGCCCGTTCCCCAATCCTCTGAAGACCGTGACTTCAGCTGAGGTCATGCTTGAGGTTTTGTCGCAGGCTACCGCGTCGGCAAGGCCATCCTGATCAAAGTCCGCAAATGTGGCATTGGTCATGTGCCATCCTTCAGAGTCACCGTGGTCAAAGATTGCAGGAGGCGACTGAAACCAGGCCCCCTCGCCTCGTCCAAACGCCAGCACATACAGCGGCGTCGCTATTGCTGCAGCCGCGAGGGTCAGGATCACGTGGTGTGTTCGCATTGGGGTACCTCCTGGAACGGCTCAACGATACCACACGCCTCATCACTCGCTGCCACCGAATATCATGCGCCGATGCCCACGTATCTGTACCAAGTCGTGACCGAGGATGACTCCGAAGGCGAGATCTTCGAGGTTGTGCAGCCGATGAGCGAGAAGCCGCTCACGAAGCACCCCGAGACCGGCGAGCCCGTGACGCGGATTCCCGCGTTGCCCAACATCGCGGGCAAGTGGTCCGACATGAAGGGCAAGTCGCAGCTCAGCAACAAAAACCTGGATCGGCTCGGCTTCACCAAGTACGAGCGTGCGGGCGACGGGAACTACGAAAAGAAGGCCGGTGACGGCCCCAACGTCATCTCAGCCGACTAGCACCGACCGCCGGTTACTTTATCTTTTGTCCTGACAACGACTTAGCGATAGTCGATTCTTGTAAACCGTTGTGGCGCAGGCATATAAAGTGACCGGCGGTCATAGTAGCACCGACCGCCGGTTACTTTATCTTTTGTTCTGACAACAACTTAGCGATGGTCGATTCTTGTAAACCGTTGTGGCGCAGGCATATAAAGTGACCGGCGGTCACTGGCTAGTTGCAGGGGCCCCATTCTGAGAGCAGGTTGAGCAGGTCGTTGACGTCGATGGTGCCGTCGAGGGTGGCGTCGTGTGAGCACGTGTCGAGGTGGTCGTGGATGACCGCGAGGTCGACGGCGTCGACGATGCCGTCGTAGTTGATGTCGGCGGCAGTGGTCGCGAGTGTGGGGACGCACTTTGATGCATCGCCGCACGCTCCGGTTGGAGTACATGCGGCGCCACCGGTCACTTGCGCGCCGTCTCTGAAGCAGCTCAACCACTGGTAACTGTGCAAAATGAATGCTCCCGCGGGGTGGAATTTCTGCTGCTGCGCAGGCGTCATCATGTCCCAGCCTTCAGTCATCGCCTGCATGAGGAAGTTGCGGCGATATGTCTGCGGGTCGGATGACTGGGGATGGTTGTAGATGCCTGTTGTTCCGAACGAAATCTTGTAGCACGAGCCGCCGATGGCGGCGCCGCCCATGCCGAGCTCAAGGGCGATTGCGCAGTGTTTGCCGCTTGGAACTGTGTCTGCCAGAGCAAGCCCCCACTTCATGAATCCGTCGGCGCACAGGGCGGTGTCGGTGCCGATGCACGGAGTCGAGAAACAAGGCAGGTTTCGATAAGCCATCACGATGAGCGTGTCGATGTCGCTCCAGACGTCCGCGATGAGGCCCTCGGCGATGAGATCATTCTGAACCGCCATCGAGATGAAACCGGAAAGTGTTGCGTAGACAGCTGGAGTTCCGCTGTTGTGCTGCTGAATGAGATCGGCGACGCCACCGATCATGGCTGCCCATTCGGCGGCGGTCGTTGATCCCTTTGGCTCGACGTCCAGATTGATGTCGATCGTTGGTCCCTGCGGGCCGATGTTGGTCGTCAGCGTTGCCGCCGAGACCTCAAGGTAGTCGAGGATGGTTGTGACGTTGGCTTGCACAGTGCTCGTGTCACCCTGCCAATCGGTATCGCCATAGTTGAGTGAGATCGTGTGCCCGGATGCATCGACATCTGAGAGGTAGGCGTCGACCTGTGAGTAATTGGCGCCGCCCTGAATCGTGTCGGCGACCTCCTGGATGATCCATCCGTTGGCGACCGATGGAGCGGTGGGGGCGGCGGTGAATGCAACGAAATCTGCACGCTCGGAGTCGAACATGATGGGCTGCGTGAGCCAGTTCATCATGCCGATGCCGAATGGGGTCGATCCTTCGGCGGACGAAGCTGCGATGAGTACGGCTACCGCTGCCGGTCGTATGAGTGTGAGAATTGGCTGCATGATTGATTCCCTTTGCGGCAAGTATGGCTCCTGAGCGCCGAGTGGGTACGTGGAAATCCGTCAATTCTGGTGGGGCCTTGTTGGGATCCGTTGGGATGCCTAAAAAACGAAGCCGGGAGTCGGGCCAGCGACTGGCCTCGACTCCCGGCAATCGATGCTTGATCGCACTCAGCCCCCCAGCGTGTACCGCACGAAGTTCGTGATCGTGCAGCCATCGGGAAGGATGTCTTCGACGGTCTGACTCTCATCCAGCACGTACTTCTGCTTGATGAGGGTGTTCTCTTCGAGGAACTTGCGGACCTTGCCCTCGGACATCTTCTGGGCGATCTCCTCGGGCTTGCCCGATTCCTTGGCCTCTTCGATGGCTTTGGCGCGAATCTCGTCGAGCTTCTCGGCAGGGACGTCATCCGGGTTGATCGCGGCCGGATCATAGAACGTGATGTGCTGGCAGATGCCCTTGAGCGTGTCGGCGTCCGCGGCGCCCTCAACCTGCAGGAGGCACCCACGCTTGCCATCATGGTGGACGTACTGGCCAAAGTTGCCCCCCTCGAGCTTCTCACCGCGTGCAAAGTTGGTGTTCTCTCCGGTCTTCACGCGGATATTGTCGATGGCGGCGGTCATCTCGTCGGTGACTTCGATCTTGCCCGCAGGGCAGCCCATCGCCGACGCAATCACGGTGTTCATCATGTCAATGAACTCGTCATTGCGAGCGGTGAAGTCGGTCTCGGTGAGGACTTCGACGATCGCGGCGCATCCGTCTCCAACCTCGATGGCGACCCGGCCTTCGCCGGTTGTTCGCTCGGTGCGAGTATCCATCTTGCCCTTTCGCTTGGCGCGAATCCATTCCTCGGCGGCGGTCATGTCGCCATCGTTGGCGGCGAGGGCTTGCTTGCAGTCCATCATGCCCAGGCCAGTCTTCTGGCGAAGGGTCATCACGTCTTTGGCGGCAATGGTCACGGTCATGTCTCCGATTGAATCTCGTAGGGGTCTGTGCCCCGGGAGGGTCAGTTGCTGGTGTCGGTCGCGGCTGCTGCGGCGACTTCCTCTTCGTTTGTTGGAGTCTCGGCGGGCGCATCGGCGGCGAATGCGACGCGGCTCGATCGCTTGCGAGGCTTGTCGTCTGCTGGAGCGTCTCCGGCGTCATCGGCACCTTCAGCAGCTGCGGTTCGGGCAGCAAGGCCATCGCGGACAGCGGCCGTGAACTCACGCATGACAACCTCAATGCTCCGCATGGAATCATCGTTGCCGGGAACGGGGATGTCGCAGTCGCCGGGGTTGCCATCGGTATCGATCAGGGCGACCGTCGGAATTCGCAAGGTGCGGGCTTCGCGGAGGGCGTTGGTTTCTCGGTTGGTGTCAATGACGACAACCGCGCCGGGCAACTTGTTCATGTTGCGGATGCCTTGCAGGTTGCGAGTGATTTTTCGCTTCTCCCGCATGAGCTGCGAGGTCATTTTCTTGGAGTAGGTTTCGATCTCGCCTGACTCGACGAGTTTCTCAAGCTCAACCAATCGCTTGAGGCGTTCGCGGATCGTGCGGAAGTTGGTCAGCGTGCCGCCGAGCCAGCGTTCCGTGACCCATGGCATTCCGACTTCGGTTGCGTAGTGCTCAACCGAACCCTTCGCCTGTCGCTTCGTCCCGACGAAGACGACGTCGCGGCCGCTCGCCACCGTTTTGGTGATGAACTTCTTGGCAAGCAGCAGCCCGCGAACAGTCTCGCGGATGTCAATAATGTGGATGCGGTTCCGCTGGCCCCAGATATAGGGCTTCATGCGGGGGTCCCAGGCACTTCGTCGTTGCCCGAAGTGGATACCTGCGTCGAGAAGATCCTGAACAAGATTGTCAGACATGTATCGCGCTCTCTCGTGCAGCGTCACCGACGAGCCGTTGTGCGGGGTCCTTGTGAGGAACGGTCGTCCGGGGGACGCTTCAAGGTGCCGGCCGAGGCCGGCGAAATCGTGAAGGGTTGGGGACGCTCCCGCACAGAGGCGAACCAACCAGCGAACCCGCCACCACGCGGTGGCGAGCCAAGACCGGCAAGTTTATCGAACCTCGGCTCGGTCTTCAATGGCTGAATCGGCCCGATCGCCAGCTCTCTGATGTCGAATGTGACCAGCGACGATGGTTGCGACGGCCTGGCCTTGCACGGATCGGCCTGCGAAGGGGCAATTCCGGCCTGCAGAGTGGAATTCGGCGGGATCGATGGCCCATTCGGCATTCGGGTCGATGACGGTGATGTCTGCCGGGCCGCCCGTTTCCAGCCGTCCCAGCCCCAGATGGCTGAGTCCAGCGACCGCAGCAGGCTCGCAGGTCATCATTCGCAGCATGCCCGGCCAATCGAGTACACCGCCATCGATGAGCGCTTCTCGGTAGAGGGCGAGCGCGCACTCAAGGCCGACCATGCCGAAGGCAGCCGATGTGAAGTCCGTGTCCTTGGTATGCGCGGGATGTGGTGCATGATCCGTTGCGAGTACGGTCACGATGCCTTCGGCGATGCCACGCTTGAGCGCTTCGATGTCGGCGGCCGTGCGGAGCGGGGGATTGACTTTCGCCAGCGTGTTCCAGTCGTCGCAGGAGTCTTCGGTCAGCAGCAGGTGATGCGGCGAGGCTTCGCCGGTTGCAGGCTGCCCTTCGGCCCGCGCTTCGCGGAGCGCATCGATACTCTCCGCCACGCTGAGATGCTGGGCGTGGTACCGGGCACCGATGGACCGATTGAGCACGAGGTCACGGCGCAACATGATCTCTTCAGCTTCTCGGGGCCATCCGCCGAGCCCAAGTCGGGTGGCGAGCGGTCCGGCGTTCATGGCTGCGCCGCGGGTGAGTGTCGGGTCCTGACAGTGCTGCATGAAGACCGAATCGGCAGCTGCAACGAGCGAGAGGATCCGCTTCATGGTGCCGCTGTCTGAGATGCCGTCGCCGTCATCCGAGATCGCCACCGCGCCAGCTTCGACGAGCTCGAGAATAGGTGCCACCGTCTCGCCCATTCGCCCGATCGTGCCGCACGCGACTGGGAAGACGCGAGCAAGCCCGGCCTGGGCAGTGCGGTGATGAATGCTCTCCACAACTGTTCGGCAGTCAATGGCTGGCGTTGTATTTGGCATGCAGCAGACTGTTGTGAATCCGCCGGCAACGGCACCCGCGGCGCCGGTTGCGATCGTCTCTTCGTGATGCCCGCTCGTGTCCGGATCGCGGAAGTGCACGTGAATGTCAAGAAGACCTGGCGCCACGATGCACCCTTCACAGTCGATGCGGGGCGCATCGGACGCGATTGACTCGGGTGATAGTGCCGCGATCACGCCGTCTCGGACGAGGACGTCGCCGGTGTGATCGAGTTCGCTGGCCGGGTCGATGATCCGGCCGCCGGTAAGCAGCAGATCGGTCATGGTGTGCATAGTACGGTTCGGCGCCGCACAAAGCAGCATCGCCCGAGACGAGATGTCTCGGGCGATGCAATGAGTCTGATGTGTTCAGTCAGAGAGTGACCGAAATCACTTCTTCTTGCCAGCGCAGCACGGTGAGGTGCCTTTGGCCTTCGCAGCAGCAGCAGCAGCAGCCTTGGGGCAGCCACCGGCGGCCTTGGCCTTGTTGCAGCCAGCGGCCTTGGCCTTTTCGCAGTCGGCCTTGGCCTTCTCGCATTCTGCCTTCGACTTCCCAGCACAAGCGGCCGGATCGGGGCACTTGGACTTGTCGGCGCAGCATGCGGGCGTGTCGATCGCGCCAGGGCTGGCGGTCGAGGCCTTCTGGTTGCAGCCAGCGAGCAGGGCGGCAACGCCCAGAGCAGCGGTCAAAGCGAGGGTCTTCATTGAACTTGTCTCCTGAGTGAATAAGCTTCTGGATCACCAGAGGTAGCCGCTCACTCTAGCGGATTCCGGGCGAGGGGTCACGCGCCGTTACCGGAATCAGCCAATACGCCCGTACGGGGCTCATAGGAGGATCTTTGGTGCCAGATTGCGAGTGGCAGGGCCGTTTGAGCCTACGATCGCCGCCATGCCCGATGATCCGTTCAGCCCCGAGGCACATGACCCCGCTGGAGACGACCGGGAGGCCGCCCGCAGCCGGCTCCACGCCACGGCGCGGCAGCTCCCGAAAACGCCAGGTGTCTATCTCATGAAGGACTCAACTGGCGAGGTGCTCTACGTCGGCAAAGCCTCATCGCTCAGAGATCGAGTCAGCAGTTACTTCCTCCCGTCAACGGATCTTGGTCCCCGGAAGCAGCCGTTGATTTCGAAGATTGACGCGTTTGAGATCATCGAGACGGCGGCCGAATGGGAGGCCCTGCTCGCCGAAGCCCGGCTCATCAAGGATCTACGCCCACGCTTCAACGTGATGCTGACGGATGACAAGAGTTATCCGTATCTCGCTATCACAACCCGCGATGACTTTCCGGGTGTGTATGTGACGCGCGACCCGGCGGATCCTCGCTTTCAGGGTGCGCGAATCTTCGGGCCGTTTACTTCGGGCCGCGACATCCGCGAAGCAGTTGATGTCATGCAGCGCATCTTTCGATTCCGGACATGTCATCTGGATATCAAGGACGGCGACAAGGCGAACCAGTACTTCCGCCCGTGTCTTCTGCATGCGATCAGGCAATGCACGGCGCCATGCGCCGACCGTGTTTCACAGGAGGCGTACGCGGCCGATATCCAGCGGCTTCTTCGATTCATAGGCTCCAAGCGAGCGGCAGTCATCCGCGAGCTCAAGACGCAAATGCACGATGCGGCGAAGGAGCGGCGATACGAGCAGGCGGCGGCGCTGCGCGATCAACTGCGTTCGATAGAGCGACTAGGCGAGCGAGCCGCAAATCAGGAGGAAGCGCGAGCGTGGCAACCCGAGGTCACGGTGTTCGCGACCGATCCGTCGGCGGCACTGCGATCATTGCAGCGCACCTTGTCCATTGAAGAACCCATTCGCTGCATTGAGGCGATTGATATTGCGCATCTGGCGGGAAGCGAGACCGTCGGCTCCAAAGTGTGTTTCCTCGACGGGCGGCCATTCAAGGAGCAGTACCGGAGATACCGAATCACGACTGCAGAGAACGATGATTACGCATCGATCCGCGAAGTCATCTCGCGCCGATATGCGGATGCGGGGCAGGGGAGAGAGCGATTCCCCGATCTCATCCTGATTGACGGCGGACAGGGGCAGCTCAATGCCGCGCTTACTGCCCTCGGGAGCTTTCCGCAGCAGCCCCCACTCGTCGTCGGCCTTGCCAAGAAGGAGGAGCTCCTGTGGGTCCAGGATTGTGCGGCACCCCTTCGGCTCGGTCGCCACAATCCCGGCCTGCGGCTGTGCCAGGCCATTCGGGATGAGGCGCACCGATTTGCCCAGGCCTATCACCACCTCCTTCGGAGCAAGCGAATGTTGGAGGATTGAGCGAACGGGTGTTGATCTCCCGGGGGGCCGGTGTATCGTGGAGGGCGGGGTGTGAAAGAGGAGGATCGGGATGTTCACGCAAGGGTTGTGCTTTGGACTGTGTATGACGGCGTCGGCTGCTGCTGCAGTCGTTGAGATACATGTTGGTGGGTACTACTACGACCCCCAATTCGCCGCGGTACAGCCGGGTGACACCGTCCGGTGGATTCACGACGGTGGAACCCACGATGTGACGAGCGGCGCGTATTGCGGCGATGACACCGGCATTTTCTTTTCCGATATCACGGCAACTGTTCCGACCTTCGAGTGGACGGTTCCCGCTCAGTATGACGGCGATGTTATTCCGTACTACTGCAGCGTCGGCAACCATTGCGTCGCAGGCAATCAGTTTGGCGCGCTGCTTGTGAATGTCGAGGCTCACTATCTCACGACGAACGGATTCGCGTTTGAGCCTGCCCAGATCTCGGTGAACGCAGGCGATGCACTGTTCTGGATTCATGGCGGAGGCAGCCACACCGTGACATCCGGTTCGGATTGCATTGCTGACGGCAGATTCGACGACTTGCTCGATAACTTTCATCCGATGCCGTACTACGTTGTCCCTGCGGACGAGCCAACCGGCGTCATTGACTACTTCTGCACGCCGCACTGTGGATCAGCGATGGTTGGCGAGATCAACGTGACAGGCGATTCCATTCCGTGCCCGGCTGATGTGAACAACGATGGTCACGTCGACGTTGATGACTTGCTGCAGCTGTTGGGGGCGTATGGAGGCACATGCGCAGGCTGTGCCGAAGACATCGATGGTGATGGCACTGTCGGCGTTGACGATCTGCTGCAACTATTGGCCGTGTACGGAAGCGGCTGCTGAGCGATTGAATCAATCCACGACGTTGACACAGAGCTCTCGCCCCATGCGATTCCACTGGTCAGCTTCAAGTGCGAGGTCGGCCAGCGTGAGTGGGTGGGCCTGAGCTTCCGCTTGTGGAAGCGTCAATTCAAGCCCTTCAGACGATCCACGCATTGTGAGGCCGGTGATGGTGGCATCAGTACGACTTCGATGCAAATGCACGGCCACGCGAAGCAACAGGGCAAGATCTCGGATGGTGCGCTGCTCGTCCTTGGCGCACTCCGGTAGTCGATTCTGAGAAATGCGCTTTCGGTGAAGCCTGACGATGCCTGCAAGCCGCTCCTGGGTGGTCCGAGAGAAGCCAGGCAGATTCGTGTTTGCCACAAGGTATTCACCATGCCGGTGGTAGTCGGTGTGGCTGATAGAGAGCCCGACTTCGTGCAGCATTGCTGACCAGTGCAGCATTCGTTGGCATTCCCCGTCGAGATTCCACATTGGAGCAACTGCGTGAAACAGGTGGGACGATGTGTCGGTGACGCGGGCGGCTTGAGATGGATCAACGTGAGCTCGGTCCATGAGCGCCGTCACCGACTGTTCACGCCGGTCCCGCCCTGTGATTCGACCGACCATGTCGACGAGGACACCCTCGCGGAGAGCGCAGCGGGATGTGCGGATCGACTCCAGCCCCAATGAATCGAAAACGGCAATCATTGCCGCCAGGCCGCCGGCGATCACGGGTCTCCTTCCGTCGCTGAGTCCCTTGACGTCAATCTCGGATACATGACCGGCGTCAAGCACAATACGGCGGAGCTTGCGTAGCGCGTCACGATCTATCCCCCCATCCGACCAGCCGGACTCTTCGGCGATCTGTTCAATGGCGAGCGCAGTCCCCGACGAGGCAATTGCATCGACTGGCTGCCCGATGAAGCGATCCGCAATCGGTTCAAGCTCCAGTGAGGCCGCCATCACAGCTTCCTCAAGCCGCCGTTTCGTGACGCGGCCTCCCTTGAAGTGGCGGCTGCTCAAGGCCACGCAGCCTATCTGTACGCTTTCAGCGATGTCGGGTGCGTGGGCAGTCCCAAGTGCGAGCTCCGTGCTGCCTCCGCCAATGTCGATGGCAAGCAGTGGCAGCGGCGTCTCTCCGACGTCGTAGCGAATGCCCAGAAATACAAGTCTCGCCTCTTCATCCCCACCGAGGATTTCGACGCCGTGCCCCATTGCAGCTTCGGCGGCGTGAAGGAACTCGCCGCCATCGTCGATCTTTCGAAAGGTGTTGGTGCCGACGACGCGGTACCTGTGTGGCGGCAAACCCCGAAGGCGCTCTGCGAAGCGGCGTAGACAGTCGAGTGCGCGGTCCCTCGCCTGACAACTGAGTTGTCCGTCGCCATCAAGTCCGGCTGCAAGTGAGACACGCTCACGAATACGATCAAGCAGCTGTACTCGTCCGGTATCAGCGCGAGCGACCACCATATGAAATGAGTTTGATCCCAGGTCAACTGCGGCGATCTGGTCGCAAGCTTCCTTCACGGTGGGCCGCTCCCAAGAGATCAGGCCGGTGCGGGCAGCAGGCCGTCCGGTTCATCGCCATGACTGTTCTGCCTGGCTGTTGGCTCGGGGCTGCTCGGAGGGGGGGTTGATTCGACATCGAGGAGATCCGCCACGGTAGGCCGGTTGAGGGTGCCGCCCTCGATGAGCGTTGTGACTTCACTGCTCTGGAGCGTCTCGTACTTGAGCAGCGCCTCTGCGATGGCGGTCACCACTTCCCATTGCTCGGTGATCAACCGTTCTGCATCCGCGTACGCAGCATCGATGATGGCCTTGATCTCCTCGTCGATAATGCGGGCGGTTTCCTGGGAGTAGTCCTTGTCGATGAGCAATGCCTCACTGGCGTCATCCGGGGCATATCTGACGAATCCCAGGCGTTCGGACATTCCCCAATCGAGAATCATGTGCCTTGCGTAGGCGGTTGCCATTTGGATATCCATGGCGGCGCCGGACGAGACGTCATGTGTCTTCTTCTGCTCCGCAATTCGACCCGCGCACAGGACGCGAAGCGTCGCTTCGATGTACTTGCGCCCATACCCGTACCGGTCCTTCTCGGGCAGACTGAATGTTGCGCCCATTGCCTGCCCGCGCGGGATAATTGTGACCTTGTGAATCGGGTCGGCGTCCTCAAGCATTGCCTGCAGAACTGTGTGCCCCGCCTCGTGATACGCGGTAGCGATGCGTTCAGTTTCTTCGATCTTTCTGCTGTGTCTGGCACGCCCAAACTTGATCTTGTCGCGTGCTTCTTCAAGATCGAGTTGATCGACGGCATCTTTGTCCTCAAGCGTGGCAATGATCGCCGACTCGTTGATAAGCGCTGCCAGTTCGGCCCCCGAGAACATCGGCGTCCCTCGCGCAACCCGATTCATGTCGACATCGGGCGCGAGCTGAATTGTCTTGGCGTGTACTTCGAGAATCTTCAGTCGACCTTCGACGTCGGGAAGAGTGACGGGGACCTGCCTGTCAAATCGACCGGGACGAGTCAGGGCTGGATCAAGGACGTCGGCGCGGTTGGTTGCTGCGATCACGATGACTTGGTCAGTGGCCTCGAAGCCATCCATCTCGACGAGAATGGCGTTGAGCGTCTGTTCCCGCTCATCATGACCGCCGCTGCTGAATCCGCTTCCCCTGCGGCGCCCCACGGCATCAATCTCGTCGAGGAAAATGATGCACGGCGAATTCTCCTTCGCCTGCTTGAAGAGATCGCGGACACGGCTGGCACCGACCCCCACGAACATCTCCACGAAGTCAGAGCCGGAGATCGAGAAGAATGGACAGTCTGCCTCGCCCGATATCGCCTTGGCGAGCAGCGTCTTGCCGCATCCGGGGGGGCCGACCAGCAGGACGCCTCTCGGGATTCGGCCACCGAGCCGCTGAAACTTCTTCGGGTTCTTGAGGAACTCGACGATCTCCAGGACTTCTTCCTTGGCTTCATCAATACCCGCTACATCGGTGAATCGCACCTTGGATGCTTCTTTGGTGGAGATGCGATGCCGGGACTTGCCGAAGCTTCCGAGCATACCGCCCGGGCCACCGCCTGCACTTCGCATCGAGCGTGCAATGAAGAACCAGATAATGAGAAGGAGGAGAAGGAAGGGGCCAAGCGTGATAAGCAGTTGCCCCCAGATGCTCTGGCCTGTGTCTGTCGAGAAGTCGACGCCCATATCGGTCAACTGGCGGAGGTAGAACTCTCGATTACCACCATCAATGGTGTGGTAGACCAGCGCAGGCTCGTTTCCGGGGTTGTCGCCGGGAGTCTTCGGGGCAATTGTGGCGATGATGCGGCTGTTCTTGATCACGACAGGATCGGGAGAGCCTGGCGTCGGTTCGTAGAGGTGCCCCTTGGCGGGATTGATGAGCGATTTGAAGTGCTGCCAACTTGCAATCTCACGGCCGCTGTTCGAGCTCTGCATGACTGCAAAAAGCACAATCATGAGGCCGAGAATGAAGACCCAGCTCATAAGCCCCCGCCCAGCACCTTTCGGGGGCACCGGTTTCTCGGGCTGTCGTGGCGGTTCGTTTGGCGGTGTCTGGTCTGGGTTTGGCATGTGAAATCCCGTGCGGGGTTGGCAACAGGTCCATCCTACGTCCAGTGTCGGCTCATCGTCGAACCGGGATCACCAGGATTTCGCCATTCGATCCACGATCGCCCGAGCCATTAACTGGACTGACTCCAGCCTGCCCAGTTCGATGGGCTCGCCCAGTGGATTCGACGGGAAGAAGAGACCATTGGTTCCCATGCCGTCCCATCCGGTGATGGTGGTGTTGTCGTCGAGTCTTTCCCAATTCCAATCTACGGTCAGCTGAACGGCCATTTCCTGATCGAGTTTGGTCAATCGCGACTGTGAAAGTTGCCTGAGATCGACCCTTGTAATCGACACTTCAAGCAGTGTGTCGGCGACGGTCTCACCAACGACCTTCCATGGCGTTCGGGTCTCGACTTCTCGAATGAGGGCATTGGTAAGGAGGTATCCGACTTCCCGGTCATAACTCGCGTTCTTGACAACAGGAATGGCGACCGTCTTGATCCCGCTGTCATAGGTCGAACCAAGGACCCATCCCTTCGAGGGATCTGAGCCGCAAGCTCCCAGCATCAGGACACAGGCCAGCCAAGACAGCAGAGCGTGTTTCATTCAGTCTCCTCGCTTGATGTCGGTTGGGCTGGGCTGGTCTCGGGCTTGAGCAGGAGTCTGCTTCGGAGAAGGGCGTAGTCGGGTGCTTGGGCGAGTACCGACTCCGGGAGTTGAGTGAGGATGTGGGGGATTTCACGCAGCGCCTGGAGACTTGCAGCAGAGCGTGGAAAGCGTCTGATGAGTTCGCGAATCGTGTATTCGGCAGATATCGGGTCGGCGTCGGACAGATACCACCTGGCCGTCGTAAGCATCTTGTTTGACTCAGATTCTTCGATGCGAAGAATGGTAGCCGTGGCGCCGATTCGTTCGGCCTCAGCTGGCCGCTGCGCAGCGAGTTGCTTCAGCTCGGCCTTGGCTTCGAGCAGGCCGACGATGTCAAACTGTGGCCCCTTGAATGAGGCAATGTTGGAATAGATCAAACGCCGCCGGGCGAAGTCAAGTTGAGTTGAGTCCGGATGGTTCTCAATGAAGACCGCGTAGGCATCGGCAGCGAGCCCCATTCGCCGATGCCGGAAGTACATGTCGGCGAGTTGCAGTCCAGCCCGCTCAGCCAGGCCACTTTCCGGGAGGCGGTTTTGAATCCGGATGAGGAGCTCTGCGGCCTCATCACTGGCATCGATCATGCGAATGCCGAGCAACTTGCGCCGCATGCCGTGCGCGTACTTGACGGCGATCTCGAATTCGCGTTCGAGAGCCAGCGAAAACACTTCGCTACCCGGGTACCGACGCGCCAGATACTCGAAGTCGTACAGCGACTCGTATTCGTCACCGATTCCCATCAGGGAGTCGCCTCGTAGCAGGTACGCCTCAGGGAGCAGCGGCGAAGTCGGATTTCGCTTCATCCACCGATTGACCATATTGAGGGAGCGATCCGGGCGACCCTTGGCAAGCAGCACCCTGGCCTGCGTGAGCTGCTCGGCAGGCGAACCATCAGCCGGCGAGGCCTCATGGGTCCATTCATCGTCCGAGCCAAGTCGGAAAACTTCCTGGGCGGGGAGGGGGGGGCAAAACCAGCCCAGAACCGCCAAGGCGACAAGTGTGACCTGAAGAGGGCCGCGTGGAGCGTTCATGGCGCGGCATGCTACCTGTGTGGCCGTGACTCCGCAGGAGGAAGCTGGCAGCCAGGCTCTGGGGGTGATGGGTGTGCCCTGATGCCGCCTTCGCGGTGTGGCGTGCCCCACCTTCGGACCCCTGGCGCAATGGTTGCCGAAGGCGACCGATAACATCTTGGCGTTGGGGGGGTTGGCGAGTGGCATCGCGGTCGGTCGAGTGAGTGGGGCAACGAGGCCCGCCTTGCGGAGCCCGCTCGAGCGATGGGCGTTCGAGTCGAGAGGAGTGACAGCCGTACTGCCGGAATGACCGGAGCGAGCGGAACGATCGTGTCCCAGATTGTGGCATTCATGTCGGAGTCACTGGCATGATCGAAAGCGGAATTGTCACTTGCGATTGACTCGTTTGTGATGACTCCAAACCGCACCCGACATTCACGTATTACGCCCGACCCTGAGCAACTGCTTGTTGACATGCTTCACCACGTGTATGGTGTTGGCACGTCACAGGCGAGCTCAAGGAAGAGCGTGAATGCGACGGAACACGAAGATTCGAGTTCGTGTTCACATTTGCGGCAGCCCAGCGGTCAAGGAGTCGACCCAATGCCGAATAGCGGAACATTGAAGAAACAGACAGGACATGTCGCAACGGCTTCGCCGCCTGCGCGCACGTCCCGCAGAGCCGTCCCTGACACAGTTGCGGACGGCCGCCCGGTTCTTGACGTGTGGATCTCGTATCGAGACGAACCAACAGACGAAACGCGGAATGTGCTCGTCGAACACTATCTGCGGCTGGTGCGATACACCGCCGAGCGTCTGCATCAGCGTCTTCCGTCTGAGGTGGATGTTGAGGACCTGCATTCATCGGGCCTGTTTGGGTTGATGGATGCGATTGATGCGTTCGATCTCGACAGGGGCGTCAAGTTCGAAACCTATTGCACACAGCGGATTCGCGGTGCCATTTTCGACGAGCTACGGGCCATGGACTGGGTTCCCCGGTTGGTGCGATCACGGACGGCGAAGATGGACCGGGCGCGCAAGGAACTTGAGATGACTACCGGTCGCCGGGCGACCGAGCAGGAAGTGACCAATCACCTCAACGTCTCTGATGACGAGTTCCAGAAGATCAAGCGAGACTCGCGTCCTGTGTCGATGATCTCGCTGAACCGCAAGTACTACGAGACTGATTCGAGCCGCGACGTCACCGAAGTGGATGTCGTTCGAGATCGAAGGCAGGAGAGCCCGATCTCGAAGGTGCAACGGGAAGATCTCAAGTACCTGCTTACGCGAGGCCTTTCGCGAGCTGAGCGGCTGATCGTCATCCTCTATTACTACGAAGAGATGACCATGAAGGAGATCGGCGTCACGCTGGATCTCAGCGAGTCGCGGGTCAGCCAGATGCACTCCTCGATTATCGCCCGCCTGAAGGCACAGATGCAGCACCGCACCAAGGACATCTGAACACTCCAGCAGAACCACGGCACCGGAGCCGGACGCAGTTGCGTTCGGCTCCTGTTCGTTGTGGATCGTCCCCCGCGTGTGCAGGCTGCTAGATGACCATGGTTGTCGGAGCATCGTCGACCAGGATTTCGGCCGCCGTCTTGCCAATCACCTCATCGACCGTGACTCCTGGCGCCAACTCCGTCAACGCGAAACGCTTTCGCTCCGGATCCATCTCCAGGACGCACAGATCGGTGATGACCATGTCAATGCAGGCGACACCAGTCAGCGGCAAGGTGCAGGCCGGAAGAAGCTTGGGCTCACCCCTCTTGTTGCAGTGGTCCATGATGACGACAACCCGCTGCACGCCAGCAACCAGGTCCATTGCTCCGCCCATGCCCTTGACGAGTTTGCCGGGGATCATCCAGTTTGCGATGTCCCCTTCCTGGCCGATTTCCATGGCGCCGAGGATTGCCAGATCGATGTGTCCACCTCGGATCATCTCAAATGACTCGTGACTGGAGAAGAAGCTGGCACCAGGCACGGCTGTGACGGTCTGCTTGCCAGCGTTGATGAGGTCTGCATCGACGGCTTCATCTGTGGGGAAAGCCCCCATTCCCAGAAGGCCGTTCTCCGACTGCAGCCATACGGTCATGTCCTCTGGCACATGATTCGCGACCAGTGTCGGCATGCCGATACCCAGATTGACGTAGAAGCCGTCCCGCAATTCGCGGGCGGCGCGGCAGGCGACTTGATCTCGATTGAGTGGCATGCGAGGAAGTGTACGATCTGGTGACGGGCGGCGGTTCCTGAGGGTCGGGGCTGTGCCTGAAACCGGCCCTGCCCTTACAATCTCCTGATGGCAACTACTACCGACATCGTTACAGAACTCTGCGCGCATCCATTGCTGCTGGCTGATTCCGAGCCTGGCGACGGGCGCGTGGTTTCCACCAATCCGGCCACCGGTGCTGTTCTGGGCGCCGTGCGGCTGCAGTCTGCTGCGGAATACGAAGAAGCCGTTCAGCGAGCGATGCTCGTGCAGCGGTCGTGGCGGATGTTCCCCGCTCCAAAGCGAGGGGAACTCGTACGCCGCATGGGGAATGCGTACCGCGAGCATGAGGAGGAGCTGGGGCGCCTCGTGACGATGGAAATGGGCAAAATCCTTCCGGAAGGCATCGGCGAGGTTGTGGAGTGCATCGACATCGCTGACTTCGCTGTGGGGCTTTCAAGGCAGTTGTATGGGCTGACCATGCCGTCAGAGCGACCGCTCCATCGCATGTATGAGCAGTGGCATCCGTTCGGCACGATCGGGATCATCACCGCGTTCAATTTCCCGGTCGCCGTATGGGCGTGGAATGCCATGATCTCAGCAGTCTGCGGAAATGCCCAGATCTGGAAGCCAAGCCTTGCGACACCACTCACAGCCATCGCCATGACAAACATCGCGCAGCAGGTCATGCGTGAGCAGGACATGTTTGTGCCGACCGACGGGGATCCTGCAGATCTGTTCGGGCTGATTATTGGCACCGATGACGAAATCGGCGAGACCATGATCGCCGACCGTCGACTGCCGCTTATCAGTGCCACGGGGTCAACTCGTATGGGACGGCACGTGGGTACGCAGGTCGCCAAACGACTTGGGCGGAGTTTGCTTGAGCTTGGCGGGAACAACGCGATCATCGTGACTGAATCGGCCGACGTTGATCTGGTGGTGCGGGGAACCCTCTTTGGTGCCGTCGGCACGGCAGGGCAGCGATGCACGTCTACCAGACGGCTCATTTGTCATGAGTCGCTCGTTGATCAAGTCGCCACCGGGTTGGCAAAGGCCTATCAGCAAGTGCCGATTGGCGATCCACTCGAGGCTTCCACACTGGTTGGACCGCTGATCGACCAGCGAAGCGTCGATGCCATGCGGGCCGCTGTCGAGGCCGCGACAGGGGAGGGGTGCGAGGTGCTCTGCGGCGGAGTCGAGGGAATTGATTGCTTCGATTCGCATGAAGGCAACTTCGTGACACCGACGATTATTCGCGTGCCTCGTGGGGCAACGCCAGATATCACGCGTGAGGAAACGTTCGCGCCGATTCTGTACGTGTTCGAGTACTCCAATCTCGAAGATGCCATCGAGATGCAGAACGATGTCGACCAGGGGCTCTCCAGTGCGGTATTCACGGATTCCGTTCGCATGGCCGAACGATTCCTGTCCGCTGCTGGATCAGATTGCGGTATCGCCAATGTCAATATCGGCACGAGTGGGGCTGAGATCGGTGGCGCCTTCGGTGGCGAAAAGGACACTGGCGGCGGCCGCGAGAGCGGCTCTGATTCATGGAAGGCCTACATGAGGCGGCAGACTTGCACCATCAACTGGGGCGATGACCTGCCGCTGGCACAGGGAATCGAGTTCGGTTGATTCAGGAGCATCAGTGAATCCAACCACGATCATTCACCTTCGCAGACCGGCAATTGTGTCGCTTGGCGACCGCGAGTGGCTGCCTGATCCGCACCTGCGCGCCGAGGCCGAGCGGCGGTGGTCCAACATGCAGGTGTCGAACCCGAAGCTCTATGACGGACAGATGATTCACGTTGCTGGTGTGCATCGCAATGGGGCCGGGGGGGCGGTCATCCAAGGGTTTCCGTGCGCCTTTCGCTGGTATGCGGTGCAATCCGAGCCAGATGAAACCGGTCCGAGCCATGACTGCATGTGCCGGCCGCTGGGGGTCAAAGGTGTGACGCGGTGTGGCGATCGAGTTCTTCTTGGCCGTCGCGCCCAATGGACGACCTGGCAAGCGGGATGTTGGGAACTGGCGCCCTCAGGAGGTGTCGAACCAGGGAACAGCCCGGAGCAGGCGCTTGCGGCCGAGTATGCAGAGGAAATCGGTCGAGTGTTGTCATCAACACCTCGCGCCGAGGCGGTGATGTTCGATCCAAACACGCGCACATGGGAAGTCGTGCTGACGGTCGACATTCCGACCGATGACATTGGATTCAATACAGGCGAGTACGACGAGTTCGTATGGACACTTCCGAGCGAAATCCCCGAGAACACAACGCCCATTGCGCGTCGAATACTTGCACAACTCAGCTGAATTGCTGATATCGAAGTGTTGGACCTGTTGTTCCTGGTTGGGCTGCTAGGCCGACCGAACGTCCAACCACTTGGACACGCTGCGGAGATCGGCTGCGATCTGGGGCGTCACGAGAAGCGTGAATTCCTGGCCGGCTTCACACCGCTGCAGCCGGGTGGCTCGCTTGCGGTTCGTCCATGGGCGTCCTGCGCGGACGTATGTGACGTTGTCCTTCTGCCGGCGCTGACGAGCAAGTGCCCGCATGCCTTTTTGAATCTCCGGCTGCATCCACATGAGGCGCTCAATCGTTTTGACCTTCGAGCTGGTCGTGGGGACCTGCCTGACGGTACAGGTCAGCGTTTCGTTCGGAGTGATTTCAGTACTCATTGGATAGTGGTTCCTATTCGGGAAGCCCCGCAGTATACCAGCCTCGGCTCTACATCAAGAACGGGGCTGGATTGGCATTCAGCGGGCCGTCTGGCGGAGGCGATCACCCGGGTGGATTGTTCTCAACACGTGCTGCTGCTATCAGGAGGGGCGTTTCCGGGCAGGTGATCTGGACTACTCGGACCCTGCGACCCGTTCAATCTCGCCAAAGGTGGTCTGCCCCTCAGCGACCAGGCTGAACCCGAACTGCTCAAGCGAGGTGAACAGACCCTGCTTCGCGAGGTTGCGAATGCCCTTGATGGACGGCTCCTTCATGATGAGGTCTCGGATGCCGTCAGTGATCTCGAGAAGTTCAAAGAGTGCCCGCCGGCCATGAAAGCCGGTTCGAAGGCACTTCTTGCAGCCCTGAGGGACGTAGATCTTCGAGAGCCCGGCGACCTGCTGCCCCATGCGAAGCGTCTGATTGGGCGTGGGCGCGACGGCTTTGCGGCACGTCGGGCAGAGCAGCCGCACGAGGCGCTGGGCGACGATGAGGTTGAGCGCGTTGGCTACCAGTGGAGCTTCGATGCCCAGATCCAGCAAGCGGAAGATCGCGCCGATTGTGTCTTTGGCGTGGACCGTTGTGTAGACCAGGTGTCCGGTCATCGAAGCCTGCATCGCGACGGTTGCCGTTTCAATGTCCCTGATTTCACCGACAAAGATGACATCTGGATCCTGTCGCAGCACGGATCGAAGCACGCTGTGAAAGGTCGTCCCCTGGCCGTGGTCGACCGGAATCTGGGTGCAGCCTTCAAGGAAGTACTCGACGGGGTCCTCGATGGTGATGGCGTTTCGCTGTTCGACATCGATTTCGCGCAGGCACGAGTACAAGGTTGTGGTCTTGCCTGAGCCGGTCGGGCCACACGCCAGCAGCAGGCCAGCATCTCGTGTGGCGATCGTCCGGAGCTTTTCATACATCCACGGAACGAGTCCCAGTTCATGGAGCCGGCTTGGGCTGTTTGAGGCGTCAAGCACGCGAATGACGAGTTTCTGGCCATGCACGGATGGCGTGAGGCTGACGCGATAGTCAACCCGGCGGCCTTTGATTGACACCGAGAAGTGTCCGTCCTGCACTTGGTTCTTCTGGCTCGTCTCGATCTCGCACAGGACCTTCACAATTCCGAGGAGTCGTTTGAAAATCTGTTTTGAGAACTGCACAGCAGTGATCATTGTGCCGTCTACCCGGAGTCTGACTGTGCAGCCTTCGATGCGAGGTTCGATGTGCAGGTCCGTGGCTCGCGTTCGGAACGATGCGTACAGAAGCTTTCGGAAAGCTCGTGTTCCTTCAGCTCCGTCTTTGTCGCGGCCCGTATCGATGCCGCCCGATTGTGCCTGATGTACGGTCACGCCGCGATTGTCGACGAGACTGATGTCCTCTTCCCCGAAGCCCTTGTCTTCGCCAGAAGCGATGATGTCTTCCAGTTTGCGTTCCCAATTGGTCTGCGCCACCTGGCCGGTGTCCGCATGAAGATCGACGTCCAGCGTGTCGAGGTCTGGCGGGAAAAAGTCGTCTTCAAGCGGGGCGCTTGGCTCGACCTCTGCGACCGATATCAGCTCCTGCGGATCGATAAACGTGATTTTTGTTCGGCCAACCTTGACGATGTCGCCATTGCCGAGTCTGTTTGAATCGACCTGCTCGTCATTGAGGGTTGTTCCGTTGCGACTCTTGAGGTCTCGAATCAGGAAGCCGTTGTCCGAGCGCTCAATGACGCAGTGATGCCGGCTGGCCCGCTCATCCTTCAAAACCAGCGTGTTGTCATCGGCGCGGCCGATGGTCACCGGCCGATCCGTGAGTTCAAATCGCCTCCGTCCCTGCTTGGTTTTGACCTCAATCTGTGGCATGCGCTGCTCCCCGGCCCGATCTCGTGCCCGCATCCGAATGGGCTCTGCTGCGGGGCCGATTCTCCCGCGACGTCATCGTACACTCCAGCGACCCCTGATTGGACATTCCTCCGCAACCCTGCTTGAATGTAGGGTTGATGCGAAAAGAGACAGTCACGCTGTGTGTGCTCCTCGGCTCCTGCGCTGCTTCCGCTGCCGCCAAGACGATTCGCGTGCCGGGCGAAGCTGCGACCATTCAGGCAGCGGTTGACAAGGCGGAGCCCGGAGATCGCATCCTTGTCGGGGCCGGTACCTATCGCGAGGCCATCGATCTTCGCAACCGCAGAGTGACGCTGGACGGTGAAGCAGGCCCGTCTCGCACCGTCATCGATGCCTCGGGCATCGATCGCCCTGTGATCACGGTGACCGGTGGCAGGGATGACATCGCCGCCATTCGCGGATTCAGAATCATCGGAGGTTCGGGTGACCGGACCCGCTATGGCGAGGCAGCCACCATCGGTGGGGGGATCCTCATCAAAGGATGCTCGCCCGTTATCGAGAATTGTCGCATTGTGGGCAATGTTGCCTCATATGAAGGTGGAGGCGTTTGGATCGGTAACGCCGCCGCGCCCCGCTTCGTGCGATGCACGATTTCATCGAACCGATCTGAGCGGGGGGGCGGCGTCTTCGTACACGGCAGCGAACCGACCTTTACCGATTGCCAATTCTCTTCGAATCAAGCAATTTTCGCTGGCGGCGGGATGGCCATCGACGCGGGATCACGCGTGACCATTCTTGATGGGACCTTCAAGGACTGCGGCACGACGCACAATGGAGGTGCCGTGCATGTGTATGACAGCATCGCCACGTTGCGTCGATGCACCTTTGTCCAGAATGCGGCCGGTGGTGCTGGAGGGGCGATCTATCAGGGGTACAACTCACGGGTCGACACGATCGATGTCGACTATCGAACGTTCGGAGACAGCGTCTTCGGTGAGTGGCACGAGGAGTTGTCGCCCCCCAAGGGGGCCTGCTGCATCGATACCATGTGCATCGAGGTGACTGAGCGTGCCTGCCTGGACGCATCAGGCCGATGGTCCGGCCCGGACACTGATTGCATCTCGGTGCGGGCCGCCGCGTGCCCGGTACCACAGCCCGGGGACTTGAACGGCGATTCTGCCGTGGACATCCGGGACATGGCGATCCTGATGAGCCTGTGGGGGGAGGGCACCCCCGGAGAATCCACATCCCCCTGACCGGAAGAGACCTTCATCGTCTTGTTGGTCCGCCCCGATGGGCGTAGAATCTCCCTTTTCGGCCGGGGAATGCAGGACCAGCGACGTGACAAGCCAAGCACCAGAGGCACCAAGTACGACTTCGCCGACGCCCGTCGAGGCGGTCGCAGTTCGATTCGCCGGAGACAGCGGTGATGGCATGCAGCTGGCTGGTGGCCAGTTCACCAGCACCACCGCCGTTCTTGGAAACGACTTCTCAACCTTCCCCGATTTCCCGGCCGAGATTCGCGCGCCCCGCGGCACGACCTTTGGCGTATCGGGCTTTCAGGTTCACTTTGCCGCTCGCCCCATTCACACGCCTGGCGATTCAGTTGATGTGTTGGTGGCGATGAATCCGGCGGCGTTCAAAACAAATATCTCCGAGGTTCGCCCCGGCGGCATGATCATTGCCGACGAGGATGAGTTCACCGGGGTTGGGCTGAAGAAGGCGGGCTACTCGCCGGATGACAAGCCGCTCGCCGACGAAGTGCTTTCGTCTCGGTACCGAATCGTCACCGTTCCGATGACGCGCATCGTTCGTGAGGCACTCGCCGAGACAGGCCAGAGCGCCAAGGAAATCGATCGCTGCCGAAACATGTTTGCACTTGGTCTGGTGTGTTGGATGTATGACCGTCCGCTCACTCCGACCATTGAGTGGCTCGAGTCCTACTTCGGCAAGAAGAAGAAGCGGCCCGAGGTCGCTGCGATGAATGTCACGGCGCTCAAAGCGGGTTGGGCCTTCGGAGAAACGACGGAGGCCATTCCCGAGCGGTATCAGGTCGCCGCTGCCGAATTGCCGCCGGGGCTCTACCGAAAAATCAATGGCAACGAGGCGATGGTGCTGGGGCTTGCGGTCGCGGGCTCGAAGGCGGACACGCAGGTGAGTTACTGCGGATATCCGATTACACCTGCATCTGACCTGTTGCATGGACTGTCTGCGCTCAAGCGATTCGGGATACAGACCTTTCAGGCTGAAGATGAGATTGCCGCAGTTGCCGCAGCCATTGGCGTGAGTTACGCCGGCGGCATTGGCGTGACGGGTACCTCCGGACCGGGGCTTGCGCTCAAGGGTGAGGCACTTGGTTTGGCCGTCATGCTTGAGTTGCCTCTGGTTGTCGTCGATGTGCAGCGAGCCGGCCCCGCGACCGGGATGCCCACCAAGACCGAGCAGACCGATCTGCTTCAGGCGATGTATGGCCGCTCGGGTGAGGCCCCTTGTGTCGTGCTCGCGGCGGCGTCACCGGCAGACTGCTTCGACACAGCGATTGAGGCGGTGCGACTGGCCGTCCGTGCGATGTGCCCTGTCATTGTGCTGAGCGACGCGGGGATCGCCAACGGTGCCGAGCCGTGGCAGGTTCCGGACGTTGGGTCGATTTCGCCGATCACCATCGAGCATCCAGTTGCCCAGGCCGATTCCGATGAGGCCTTCGAGCCATACCTGCGCGATCCTGAGACGCTCGCCCGGCGTTGGGCTATTCCCGGCACGCCGGGTCTTGAGCATCGGCTCGGCGGGCTTGAGAAAGACGGCACGACTGGCGCTGTGACCTATGACGGACCGAACCATCAGACGATGATTGCAGCGCGGGCAGAGAAAGTCGCTCGGGTCGCCGATGTTATTCCGCCGCTGGAAGTTGGCGGCGACGTTGGAGCCGACACGCTTGTTGTGGGTTGGGGCGGTACGAAGGGTGCAATCGTTTCGGCGACGGAGCGGCTGCAGCGAGACGGCATGCCGATGGCGATGGTCCACTTGCGGCATCTCAATCCGATGCCACCGAACCTCGGGGAAGTGCTGGGCCGTTACAAAAATGTCATTGTTCCCGAAATCAACAGCGGTCAACTCGCCATGCTGCTCCGAGCGAATTACCTGGTCGATGCCAGGACCGTGAGCGTGATCCAGGGGCGGGGATTCCATGTCGAAGAATTGGCTACGGGCATTCGAGAAGCGATCGAGGAGGCAGGGCAATGACGTCGACGGACCTTCCACTGCCGACCTACAAGCCTAAGGACTTCGCCTCTGATCAGGATGTGCGATGGTGTCCCGGCTGCGGCGACTATGCCGTGCTCGCGGCGGTTCGCAAGACGCTTCCCAAACTTGGCCGCCACAAGGAAGACTTTGTCTTTGTCTCGGGCATCGGGTGCGCCGCTCGCTTTCCCTATTACATGGAGACGTACGGGCTGCACTCTATCCACGGCCGCGCTCCTGCCTTCGCCACCGGCATCAAGCTGGCGAATCCGGATCTCGATGTGTGGATCGTCTCGGGCGATGGCGACCTGCTGTCGATCGGCGGCAATCACACGATTCATGTGATGCGCCGTAACGTCGGCGTGCGGATTCTGCTTTTGAACAACCGCATCTACGGATTGACCAAGGGGCAGTATTCACCAACGAGTGAGCGAGGCAAGGTCACCAAGTCGACGCCCATGGGATCGATCGACGAGCCGGTCAATCCACTGGCGCTTGCCCTCGCGGCCGAGTGCACGTTCGTCGCGAGGTGCATCGATGTCGATGCCAAGATGCTGGTTCCCACGATGGAACGCGCCGCTGGTCACGAAGGCTGCGCCTTCATCGAGGTCTATCAGGACTGCAACATCTTCAACCATCAGGCATGGTTCTACGCATCGCAGAAGGACACGCGGCCGAACAACACGGTCGACCTGGTGCATGGCGAGCCCCTCATTTTCGGCGAGAATCGTGACAAGGGTGTGATGATCGTGAATGGGCGACCTCGCGCCGTGACGCTTGGCACCGGTGGTGTGACCGAGAAGGATCTGCTTGTCCACGACGAGACAGATCGCACGCTCGCGTTCACGCTTGCCAATATGCGGAGCCCGGAACTCCCTGAGCCGCTCGGTGTGCTGTACTGCAATCCGGACCGCCCAGCCTATGAGCAGGAGAGTCGGGCGCAGATCAAGCAGGCCGAGGAAGCACGCCCGGATGCCGATCTGGCCGCACTTGTTGCCGGACCAGACACATGGACGGTCGGCTGAAACAGGACCAGCATTGCTGCGATGTGATCATCGTCGGCGGCGGCCACGCAGGCGTTGAGGCCGCGTGGGCGGCATCGAACATTCTTGGCGGGGAGGGACGCGTCGTACTCATCACGATGGATCCATCCAGAATTGGTGTTATGTCATGCAATCCGGCGATCGGCGGGCTTGCCAAGGGGCAGGTGGTGCGTGAGATCGACGCGCTTGGCGGGGTCATGGGGGTGGCGGCCGACGCCTCGGGGATCATGTTCAAGGTGCTCAATCAATCCAAAGGCCCTGCTGTGCAGGGGCCGCGTGCCCAGTGCGACAAGGACGTGTATGCGGCGTGCGCCCAGCGGATGATTGCGTCGCGGGCGAACATCATTGTCGCCACTGGAACTGTGTCGAACCTGCTGATCGAGGATGGGCAGTGCACTGGTGCCGTGTGCCCGGACGGAACCGAATACCGCGCTCCGGCGGTGGTGCTGACGACCGGAACGTTTATGCGGGCGATCATGCATACCGGCGCATCGCAAACGTCGGGCGGGCGGGCAGGCGAAGGAACGGCCGACGGTATCTCAACGGCGCTCACACGGCTCGGGCTGGAACTTGGCCGTCTCAAGACAGGGACGCCGCCGCGGCTGCGTCTGGGATCAATCGAATGGGATGCATTGACGCCGCAGTATGGCGATGATCCGGCCGTTCCCTTCAGCGATCTGGCGAGCGACGCATTCCCAATGCTGGAGCAGATCAGTTGCCGGATCACACGCACGACGCCCGAGTCGCACGCGTTGATCCGCGAAAATCTAGACCGCGCCCCGATGTTCAGCGGCCAGATCGATGCCGAATCGGGACCGAGGTACTGCCCGAGCATCGAAGACAAGGTTGTGCGGTTTGCAGATCGCGAGAGCCATCACGTCTTTCTCGAACCCGAGACGTTGGCGGGCGAGTCGATTTACTGCAACGGAATCAGTACATCGCTTCCACCGGATGTGCAGGATCAGATTGTGCGCGCGATGCCGGGCTGTGAGCGGGCCGAGATTCTTCAGTATGGCTACGCAGTGGAGTACGACATGGTGCGGCCGCACCAGATTGATGCGACGTGCATGGTGAAGTCGATTCCGGGCCTGTATCTGGCGGGCCAGATCAACGGAACAAGCGGTTATGAGGAAGCGGCGGGGCAGGGCCTTGTGGCGGGAGTCAATGCGGCCCGCCGGAGTGGCGGTGAATCCCCGATTCGTCTGGCCCGTGACGAGGCGTACATTGGTGTGATGCTGGACGATCTTGTGACGCGCACACCGCGCGAGCCGTATCGGTTGTTTACGAGCCGCGCCGAACATCGCATGCTGCTGCGGAGCGACAACGCCGACGCGAGGCTGACGCCGGTTGGCCGCGCGTGGGGAACCGTGTGTGATGCGCGGTGGGCGAACTGGGAGGCGCGTCGCGGTCGGCTTGCGAGCATTGCGGACCGCATGGACTCTCTTCCCGGCGAGTCCGGCAAGAATCTGGCCGCGCTTGCTCGGCGGCCTGATGTTTCGATCGAGCACATCGCCGAGCGGCTCGGAGGGGGGGACGAGCATCGCGATGTCGCCCGGGTGATGACCGATGCGCGGTACGACGGATATGTGAGAAGGCAGCAGGCCGAGATTCGCAGGCAGCGCGAGGCCGACACGGTTCGGATTCCCGAGCGTCTCGATCCTGCAAGCATCACGGGCCTCCGGAGTGAGGCGGCCGAGGCGCTTGCCCGGTTCCGCCCGGCGACCCTCGGTCAGGCAAGTCGCCTCGCCGGCGTGACACCTGCGGACGCCACCGTACTGGCGGTGGCGATTCGAAAGAGCCAGGCCACCCAGTGATCGCGGCCCCTCGGTCGAGTACCCTGCACGCTTCGCCACCGTAGCTCAATTGGCAGAGCACCTGATTTGTAAT
>CAZRBV010000012.1:0-4739 GCA_964598425.1 uncultured Isosphaeraceae bacterium
GCTTGCGACGCTGAACTCTCTCACTTAGCGTGGACCTAAGAACGGGGTAAGGTCAATTCCACCGCCACAATACTTCCGTAATTCTGGAAGTACTCGTAGTCGGCATCGGCTGCCAACTCGGCGGTGTAGACAATGGCGTCTCGGGATCTGTGAGCCGCTGCGTAACTCCCTGCGGAAGTCGGTATCGCGTTTTCGGCAACGCCGCACCAGCCGTTTGGCCGCTCGACACCCGAGCCGCGGAATACCGCATGGATCCCATGCTCCGCAACTTCATGCCTGCCATACAGCGACTCAATCCACCATCGCTCGCCATCCGGTGCCAGAATCAGGCCACGAACGCCATCCTCATCCTCACTCAACGCAATCTGGAATCCCGACGAACTCCGCCCACGCCACGTTTGAATCGGCCCCGGAGCGTGCTCACGGAGCTGACCGCCACCGGTATCTTCAAGCACCCGGTATCCCACGGCCCGGTTTGAGAAGCGGCTGCAATCGAATTGCACCGCCGATCCTTCAATCGACACCACCAGCGAGGCCACATCCTCACCGCTCCGCTCCAAAACGCAGTACTGAACATCGCACTCAGAAGCCCCGACAATGGCCGCAGCCTCCGCCTTGTCGAGGCCGGAAGCACACAGGATCGCCAATGCCAGGAGCATGCTGCCCTCCTTCGCTCAGAATCCGCCCGATTCTACTTCGGTACATGGCCTGTAGGCGCATGAGTCCTGGATTCACAGACCACTGCGACAGCCAGCTCGTCATGTACGATCCCTCGCATGCGACCAAACATCTCATTCGTCACACTCGGCGTCCGCAGCGTTCCTGCAAGCACACAGTTCTACGAAGCGCTTGGACTCCAGCCACACCCTCGAAGCAACGAGCACATCACATTTTTTGACATGTCAGGACAGGTCCTCGGGCTTTTCGAATTCGACGCGCTCGCACGTGACGCCGGCATGAACGCTGAACGCAGTGGTTTCGGCGGCATCGCGCTGGCGCACAACGTCGGAAGCCCGGAGGAAGTCCAGCCGCTCATTGACCAGGCCGTTGCCGCTGGCGGACGGCAACTTCGCCCTGCTTCAGAACCACCATGGGGCGGACTTCGAGGGTACTTCGCTGACCCTGACGGTCATGCCTGGGAAGTCGCATGGAACCCAGGCATGACCATCGACGATGCAGGAAGGGTCTCGTTCTGACGAGCCCGCCCACGACTCAGCCGGTCAGCTCTGCCAGCAGAATCAGCAAGTCATCCACATCAGTGTCGCCGTCACCATCGACGTCGCCATCGCCACTCGTCCCAAACGCCCCGAGCAGAGCCAGCAAATCGTCGATGTCAACATCGCCGTCACCATCCAAATCTGACGCGTGGTAGTCGGGCATGCAGTCGATCAACATCCAACCCCATCCTGCTGAAGAACCGTTCCATCCGCCTACGCGGATCAGGTACTCCTCGCCCTGATGCACCTGTGCCTCCAGATAGGAGGTGTAACCAGCGCAGAAGGAACCATCGTCATTGCACGCCAGGAACGAGCTGGCTCCACAGGAGCCGCCCCACTCATAGATCACGAGGTCGCTGTCGTAGTTGACGTTGTCACAGGTAGACACCACGACAGTACCCTCGCATGGAGCCGTCCAGAGATACCACAGGTCGTTGACCGTCGCACCGCCGTCTCCCGCGACCTCACACTCGGGATGCGCGACCCCGTCCGTCGTTGCGGTCTGGGTATCGATCCAATGAGCCCCCGTACCGATGGCAATTGCGTTCTCACAATCGTCATTGGGCTGATCAATCAGATCGCACGAGACATGAAGCGTCCCCGCACCAGCATCCAAAAGACCGTATCCGCCAACTCGGATCTTGTACACAGCACCTGCCACAACTGGCGTCTGGATCCGTGATCCGTAGGTGCCACATCCATCCGTGTCATCATTGCAGTCCACGAGTTCAAGATCTGCACATGAGCCCCCGTCATCTGCATACAGGACCAGATCCGTGTCATAGTCGGTATCCAGGCAGGTTTCGATGGTCAACATCCCAGTACATGCGGCCGTGTATGTGTACCAGATGTCGTTATAGGTCTGGCCGTCCCACTGGCACTGGGCGTGGGCCTCGCCGTCGGTCATCGCATACGTCGTGTTGAACGCAGTGTCTCCATCGAAAACCTGCGTCGCATTGCCGCACTCGTCATTGGCTGGACGCTCATAGATCAAGACGGCCTGTGGATCGTCACTGACCGCAGAATCCCCGCTGCTGTCGGTCAGAATGACCCCTATCCAATACTGCTCATCGAGGCCACCGGCGAATCCGGACGGCAGCGAGAGCGTTCGTGTAGCGGAAGCCGAGTTCAATGGGCCAAGGCTGCCATAGAGGTAGGTCCCCAGCGCAACGTCTGCCGTTGAAATGACATCATTGGTCGACAAACGGAAGTCCATCTGGATTGAATGTGACCAGGCTGCACCCAGGTTGGAGAAATCCACCGAAGCATCGACGTCACCACCGTCTTCAATGAGAGTCGATGAGAGGTCAATGTCATCCACGCGCAGCGAAGACACTGCCGTGACATTGATTTCTGCCGTATCCCAAGACTGTGTAACGTTGTTGGAAGTGTCCGTGTCCGATGCGCAGGTGGCCTGCACACCGAGAAACCACGTGCCGGAGCCCGTCGAAACGGGAATCTGCGGGCCGACCATGTTGACGGTGAAGTTGGACATGGCCCCGAGGGTCCACGAGCCATTCCCCTGCTGCGTATCGATCACCGTATCAGTATCGGTGATGTTCGCATCGGAAGACAGATAGATCGTGAAGTCCCAATCATCCGTTGATGATGCGTTCGTCGGGTTTGAAAGCGTCAGCGTCAAGTCCGGCAGGGAGTCGCCTGCCACAACAGACGTGGCAGTCGATCGCAAGTTGAGGGCATGCACGTCGAACTGTGTGCCTCGACCGTCGGGAATCACCGTGTCGAACTGCCAGTCGTGCGCGTTTTCCCAGACCCGCGCATATCGACCGGTCACATTGCGATCCGAGTTCGAGCAGATACCAAGCACATACCGAACATCATCTTCGATGAAGTACGCGCTGCTGCCGCTCATTCCTCCCCACACCGTGTCAAAGCAGTTTCCCCCGCCAGTAGTCATCTCAAACTGATTGTCCTCGACACAATCATCCCATGTCCCATCCCAGTAGTACATGTCTACACCATTGTGCAGACCCGCAAGCGGGCAATTCTCACCGGGATACGAGAAGTTGTAGAAGAACAGGTCGTCGATCACGACTTCGCAGTCGATGACATACTGCGTGCCGTGCCATCCCGTCAGCATCCCAACAGGACGATCCAGATTGACCCAGCCGATGTCCCAGTCGAAGTCACCGCTGTTGGTCCACCCCGTAAATGAGTACAGACCGCCCGCAACCGAGTTGGCGCGGCCATAGTTGTCCTCATCGGCAGTGTTGTCACCGTTGGCATCACCATCAGCTCCCGGCATCACCACGACTTGGTTTGCCCAGGCGTTGTAAACATTGCCGTTACTGTCAGTACGCATAAACACACAGTGCCCAGCAGTCACAACGGTCTGCGCATCCACCAGGGTTCCGCTGCAGCCAAACCATCGACTGACTCCGTTTGTGTCAGTAAACTGCTGATACAACTTGCAGTTGACCCGAGCAGGATGTTGACCGGGACTGCCAGCTTGAACCATCGTTCCGAAGTTCCTCGATTCGAGGAGTTCGTCAGAATAGCCCGGCATGATCCCCTTGAACGGGCGACCGATTAGCGCGGGGTTGAAGGTACCCGGCGGCAACACTTCCTGCGAATCACCAGTCAGCGGGTCATGCCTGAGCAGTGGTCCCGCATCCGGGGCATCGCCGTACTCTCCAACGTGCCGATCGGGCATTGCCGATTGCACTTCGCCGTCAATGATGGCTTGCTTGAGATCCGCCGGAAGTTCCGGCAGTGGCTGCAAGTCAAACTCAGCCGGCACTGTGTGGCCCTGACCGGAGCCCACGTCAGCCATTGCTGCGTTCCAAGAGAAGACCGAAACGAATGCGCCAAGCGCAACAAACCGGACACAATGCATAGTCATGGTTGTTCCCTCCTCAAGCCCTTCCGGCGGGCCAGACATCCTCCACACTACCGACTTGAACGGATAGGCCGAAGGAAATAGCGCCTGCCGTTCTCCGAAAATTCCCGCGGTCGGGGGTGAGACCACTTCCACCGCGGTATTTGATGGTCTGATAGCATTTTTACCGTGGCCCCGAGCTTCCTTTTCTACGACTACGAGACCGACGGCGCGGACCCTGCGTGCTGCCGCCCGACGCAGTTTGCGTGCATTCGAACCGACGAGCATCTCGATCCTGTGCCGGGGCCTGAGGGCCAAGGTCTCATTCGCTGGTACCGACCACCTGAAGATCATCTTCCTGCGCCCGAGGCGGTCCTCGTGACAGGCATCACACCGCAGCATGCGATGGTCGAGGGACGCACCGACAACGAGTTCTTCTCAGAAATCCATGAGCTCTTCAACAAGCCGTGCACGACATCGCTTGGCTGGAATAGCCTCAGGTTCGACGACATCGTCAATCGCTTCGGGTTCTGGCGGACGCTTCAGGATCCATACGCGCATGGGTATGCGAATGGGTGCCGCGTGTGGGATCTCATTGATCTCGCGCGCGCCTGTTACGCGCTTCGACCGTCAGGCATTATCTGGCCCGCCTATGTCGATGGACCATGGAGCGAGACCCGCGA
>CAZRBV010000012.1:4839-68318 GCA_964598425.1 uncultured Isosphaeraceae bacterium
CCAAGCGAGTTCATCGCGTGGGATCTGCGGGACGATCCAAGTGAACTCATCGAAGCCGATGTTGAAACGATTCGAAGCCGTACGTTCGTCAGCCGCCAGGAACTCGAAGAACAGGGCCTTCATCGATTCGCGCTCAAGGGAATCAAGAGTAACCGCGCCCCGATCATCATCGAGGCCACTCCCGAGCTGATGAAGTCGATCGACACAGATCGCATTCACCTCGATCTCGATACCTGTCGGGCGAATTATTCCAAGCTCGCCGTGCACGCCGAGCGGCTCAAACCGGTCATCGCCGAGGCGTGGAACCGGCCGATGGTGCCCGCCAAGGACTCCGATGATGCCCTGTACGACAACTTCGTCGAACCACAGGACCGCGCCATCTGCAACACAGTCCGCGCCGCAGATCAGGCGGCCTTGGCTGACCTCGCATCTCTATTTGAAGACCATCGCCTTCCAGACTTACTCTTGCACTTCCGCGCCCGCAACTTCCAAGAGTCGCTGGATGACGCTGAACTCGCGCGGTGGCACACGCGGTGCGCGGATCGACTGGCCAATCCTCCGGGCCGCGGCGACCTTGCGTGGCCGGAATGGCTTGCACATATCACAGATGTCATAAACGACCCGGACCTCGATCGCGAGTCCAGGCAACACCTTGAAGCGACTGCAGATTGGGGGCGCGAACTTGCATCGCGCCTCGGACTCCCAATGCCATCGCCTACCGGTTGATCATGAACGAGGCGAGATGTTCAAAGCGGGCATCAAGAAACGCCCGAAGCGAGCCACCAATGCCACGATCATCCATGGCGCTGCGCATGCAGGCCATCCATGCATCACGCGCAGCATCATCAATTGCGAACGCGGCATGGCGCTGGCGCAGTCTCGGATGGCCAAAGCGCTCGACGTACAACGATGGACCGCCGAGCCAGCCGCACAGAAACCAGAACAGTTTGTTCCGCGACACCGAGAGATCTTCGTGCATGGCGCGAATCGTCTTCGCCTTGGGATCGGAGTCCATGTGATCGTAGAACGCATCGACCAGACTCCGGACCGCTTCCTCGCCGCCGATGGCCTCAAACGGCGTTGATTCAGGGCCAAACTCGGCACCAACATCCCCGATGGAAACGCCCGTCATGATGCGGGTTTCGAGTGCAGGCGCCGAATGCGCAGATTACGGAAGCACACGCGGTCACCGTGATCCTGCAGGCCGATATGGCCCTTCGACTTGGTGCCGTACATCGGCATGTGCGTAAACTTGCTTCCCGCGACCCGCGACCGCCAATCATCGCTGCCAATCACGTAGTCGGCGGTCTTGACGCCGTTGAGCCAGTACTGCACATGGTCGCCTTCCACCCTGATTCTCGCGCGGTTCCATTGTCCGGCCACCCTGCTTGAATCAACCGGCGGCGCATGCAAACCATAGTTAGCCCCTGCAGACTGAAGTGCCGACACTCCGTTGGAGTGCCCGACATTGTCGAGAATCTGCATTTCGGGAGCCGTCTCCCAAATGTAGTTGCCGTCCTCGGTGCCGTTGAAGAAGATGCCGCTGTTGCCGCCGTCTTCGACACGCCA
Organism: uncultured Isosphaeraceae bacterium; assembly: GCA_964598425.1. Taxonomy (GTDB): domain Bacteria; phylum Planctomycetota; class Phycisphaerae; order Phycisphaerales; family SM1A02; genus UBA12567. The sequence continues at coordinate 6,409 of CAZRBV010000012.1, forward strand.
GTCGACATACAGGTCGAAGTCGTCAAATTGCTCGCGCGTCACAATGTCACCGCCGCCCTCTCGGACAAGGACTCCGTCCAGCACTCTCCAGCCCTCTGGAAGGGCGTCCTTGCGATACCCCCGCCACGACGCCGTTGCGTCCTGGCCATCGAACAGCAGCTGCCATCCCTCCGCAGTCTGGGCGTCGGTCAGGACATTGTGCGGACCTTCCGGTTCGGGGCCGACGTCATGCTTTTCAACAAATCGAGGAGCAACCTGCTTTGAGCCCGCAGTCACTTCGCGCGTTGCAGGCCAGTGCGACTGCATGGAATCCTCACCGAGAATCTCAAATGCCGCATCCTGAGGCCCCTTCCACTCAGCTCGAAGTCCCGCGGCAACGGCGCCTTCGAAATACTTGATCTGAAAGGCATGCGGACCTGCCGGCAACTCGGCATCGCCTGTCTTGGACTCCATCCCGTGGCGCCCGTCATTGTCGACGATGACCTTTCCGCCTATCCACAACTGCGATCCGTCATCACTCGTCAGCCGAAAAGAATGAACCCCACTCTCCTTGACGAGCAAATCACCGTCGATAAGAGCCATGAAGTCATCTTCAAATGGGCCGAAGTCGCCTCGCTCACCGTCAAGGTCCACCGTGCGCACCTGAAGCCAGGCGTTCGGCGCCTGGCCGGGAACAAGCGGCGCGAGCGCGGCAATCGGGCGGTCAAGCTCCCACACCCGCATGACGGCTCCCGGCTGGGGCGTCCCCACGATCGAAGTGGACAACAAAGCCATCGTAATCATCGCCGCGCAGCCTCCTCGCCCACGCCGACCAACGTCATCGGCACCTTCACACGAATTGTTCGATCGATCTCTCGGTAGAGATCGCCTGCGGTGGCAGCGTCCATTGTGACACGGGCTGCTGGTTCACCAGATCTGCCAAGGAGCGACATCACGAAGAGATCCTGCTCACCCTCGTGGACCATTCCGCCCCACTTCCAATGCCCTCCACCGATCACCCTGCAGCCAGCCTGACTCACGGGGGGCGGATCGGGGAAGACTTCCACAGCCAGCACGTGCGTACGTGCTTCGGCATCTGGCTGAATATCGGAACGCATGCTCTCAAGAAGATCCACGGCCTCTTGCAGTGTGGCACGCGCCGCCAGTAACCATGTCGCGCGGCCTGGCTCAAGTACCGCTATGAGAATTCGCGGATCAAGGGTTGTCGCATCACCATCTACGCCCCGATCCCACACTGGCTGCTGCGTCACCCATTGCAATGCTCCAGCTGCGCACACATCAGCCGCAATGGCCGCATCGGGCCCCTTGGCAATCTTCAATGTCGCCTGGGGGGTGCTGCCGCATCCAGAAAACAGAAACAGTATCGACAAGCCGAACGCGGTTATTCGCATCACGATCTGTCCTGTGCCTCATTGCCGTCCGAGCCACTCTCCGCGCCGGACAAGGCCGGAACCTGCGCCACTTGCCACGGCTCCAACAGCAGCTCGAGTTGGACGAGTGCCCGTTCATCCAACTGTCGGCGGCGATACTTCAGCCGCTCCATCATCAGTTCTGTTTCCATTCGCTCCCGCGTCGGTGGGAACATTCGGCCAGGCGGTCGGCTTCGCCGCGTGTCGACCATTCGCCTGGTCAACTCCAACCAGGCCTGACGATACTCCCCGGCATGAGTTTCTACCTTCTGCCTTTGATCTGGTCCGAGTTCAACCTGCAGGACCTCCTCCACCACTGGATCAACAGAACTCTCGTCATCGAAGATGTCTGGATACGCACTTCGCTCGTAGGCGTCTCTCAAAATGAGACCAGCATGATCCGAAACGCTCGAGATGACGTACTCGGACACGTCGCGGTTGATTGCTGCAAGATCACCCGAGATCTTTGAGAGCGCTTCCCGCCGCTTCTCCAGTCGCGATCGCATAGCGGCCCGAATCTCGGGGTCGTAATCCTTCGCGCCATCAGACCAGAGCTTTTGCTCCAGCTTTTGAATCGCGCTAATCCGTTCGGCGGAGTCTTCGATCAACGGCTCTACTTCCGCCTCATATCCAACGAGCCCATCCAGCACGACACCACGCTCGGCTTCCGTCAGCTGCGATGGGTCGAGAGCCAACACGACTGCTGTGAGATCAATATTGGCCTCGGGCGACTGCGACCGCCAATCACGCCCCGCCACGCGGGCGCGACGGCGTGATCGCTCCATGGCAGCCCGTACCCGCTCAACACGCTCGCGGTCTATCTCCGCTGGCAAAGCGAGCGCCAAGTCCGTAAACAATTCAGACTCCAAAGCATCCAGAGCGATCGCCGCATCGGCTCGAATGTCTCGCCAACGAGCCCGGCGGTCATACCAAGTCTGCTCCTCATCACGCTCTCCGTCACGCTCAATGGCATCTCCGGCACGCTTTTGCAGCATCGACTCTGACTTCGTTTCATAGTCACCGTGCATCACACGCATCAGATCAATCGTGTCATCATCGGCCCCCAGCCATCGCCCGAAATTCTCAACCTGCTCGGCGGTCAGAGGGGCAGCACGCAGCTTTGCGGCAGCATCCTCTTTGGAAACAGCCGTGGTACCACCACCACCTCCACCGCCCGAGAGACTGTCTCCGAACTTCGATGCCTTCGTCGAGTCCTCCTCTTCGCCGTGGGCAGCCAACACTGCTTCGGCCGCGTCCACCAGACTTGCCCGGCGAGCATCCAACTGTTCGATGCGTGAATCAGCATCGGTAGGCGTCTCACCTTCAAGCTGGGCCATCGTGCGGTACGTATTACGAGTGTCGATCGCAGCAACATAGGTTGGGACAAGCGACGCCCACTTCTCATCAAGCGTCTCGATAGCGGCGTTCACATCACCCGCTTCGGGCGTGTCGCCAAGCCGCGTCTTGAGCTTGGCGAGTCGCCCGCGAATGTCCCGAACACCACGATCGACCTCTCGATAGCCCGACTGAACAAACCGAACTCGCAGGTCTGCCGCTTGCTCTGGGGGAAGAACTTCCATCAGTTTGGACCATGCCCGCCTGTTCTCCCGGCTGACAACAGCCGCTTTCTCCTGCAGCGGCTTCGAGAGCACGTCGAAAAGGGACTTGAGTTCTTCCTGCCGGGCTTCATCGCCAAAGAACTGCATCATCGACGCCATGTCCATGTCGCGCAAGCCAAGCCGATCGATCTCGTCGAGCACTTTCTCAATCGCGTCGACTCCGGCGGACTCGAATCGATTCAGCGCTGCAAGCGTCTTCTTCGCATGGTCAGCGAGTATCTCATCAACCAGTAGCTCGACCTCAACCTCCACCTCGATACGGCGCATGATTCCGAAAAGATCTGGCGAAGCGCCTTCGTTGATCTCGCCGACCATATTGCGATGGAGCAGAGAGAGTCTCGCGAGCGCTCGCCTCTGCTTCTCCTGCTCCAGTCGTATCAGTTGTGACTCGCCGAGAAGCGGAACGATGCCCTCGAAGAATTCATCATCGATTCGCCCGAAGGCGTGAATAGCACGGAGTGACTTCCGCACGAGATCCATGACTTCCTTGCGGGAGGGTATCTCGATTTCGCCACCCCACCATTGCACACGGGTCACCACATCCATCAGGTGATCCATGACAGCCTTGACATCCTTCTCCTGCAGTTCCTCGAAGGCGAGGTTGTACGCCTCATATCGAGACAGAACGGCCAACCGCTGATCACGGGCGAGGTCCAGCTCGTCAGCGATGACCCGAACATCCTGCACCGTCATGGGCTGGACAAAAAACGGGTAATCCTGCGCAGATGCGGGAAGCACCGCTGTCCCAAGCATGACCAACGCCGCCACAATTCGAAACATGCTCGCCATGCCACAGCACCTCCATCGATCTCCCTGCCCCCCATTGTAGGGCACAGCCCCCATTGTAGGGCACAGCCAATGCTCAGTTTCACGAACCCCCTTCCTGCTGTTCACCTCTCCTGATTGCGCCACAAACGCACACGGCGAGCCCTGTTGGGCTCGCCGCACGCGGAGAGAGGAGAAAGAGTTTGTATCGACTCCGGCGCCATCACCGCCAAAGTCGCTGCTGAAGTATCAGGCGGCAGCGCGAGTCCGACCAACCGTTCGCTGTTCGGCAGTGGCGCGGCGTTCCGGCTCTGTGTTCATGCACTTGATCATGCCGGCGGGCGTATCAGACCAGATGTCGGCGCCGATCTCCTGAGCCAGGCCGTCTGCTCGTGAGAACACGCCGCCACCGACTGCGATTTGCGTCTCGGGGCATGCGCCGACCTCGCGGATCGTATCGATAAGCCGTCGAATGTTTGGCGCATCACACGCTGCCGATGAGAACATCAGCAGCACGTCGGGACGCTGCTCTTGGACAGCTCCAAGCAGTTCGTCATAGGCGATTCCGCCACCACCGAAGGACACGCTGTATCCACCGGCTTCGGCCAGATCGGCAACCATCTGCGCCGCAAGATCATCGGCTTCGGTATCACCACAGAAAAGCATCAGCGAGCGGCCATTGCGGTCAGCCTGCTCGTAGCACGCCTGCGCCTGATCAACCAGGCTTCGCAGCAGACGTGTCGCATAGTGATGCGCCAGTGTCGTCAATTGGTCACGGCGAAACAGATCGTTCACCATGTCGAGCAGCGGCCAGTAGACCTCCTGCGTCATCGTTTCGGGCGCGAGTCCTTCGATCATCCACTCGCGGACGGTGCTTCGTGCACCGTTCCGGTCGCCGGTGATGAGCATCGGAAAGAGGCGTTCCACCATCGCCTGGGTATTCACTGGTCGGCTCCTTGAAATCCGGTTTCCTGGCCGGACAGGGTCTCGTTCATCCGCGGCAACGTCGCCGCGGCTTGTCCCCCGACACTTGCCACATCGGGAGGAGAAGCCTCGGGAAGTCAGGAGTTTTCGGTTGCGTCAAAAACGCGGCTTATCGGATGGCCAGCGCACCGGTTGCGCCGCCTGCCCGAGGACGTCCGAGAAACAGCGTCGTGCTCAGAAGGTGGCTGATCGTGGCGTGCGGGGATACGGAATCACATCCCGCACGTTGGCCATTCCGGTTGCATAGGCAATGGTCCGCTCAAAGCCGAGGCCAAACCCCGCATGGGGAACCGTGCCGTACTTGCGAAGATCGCGATACCACCAATAGTCGGCAGCGTCGAGCCCCATTTCAGCGATGCGCTGATCGAGAACGTCCAGTCGCTCTTCCCGCTGCGAACCACCGATGATTTCACCGATGCCTGGCGCCAGCACGTCCATTGCAGCAACGGTTCGACCGTCATCGTTCTGACGCATATAGAACGCCTTGATGTCTCTGGGATAATTCATCAGCACGACGGGTCGCCCCACATGCTCCTCGGTAAGCCAACGCTCGTGCTCGCTCTGCAAGTCGACGCCCCAGGAAACGGGGTATTCGAACTTCGTCCCCTTCGCAACAGCGCTCTCCAACAACGCTATGGCATCGGTGTAGTCCATCCGTTCAAAGGAGGCCTCGACAAACGTCTCCAGGCGATCAATGCACGTCTTGTCTATTCGATCTCTGAAGAATCCCATGTCGTCCGGTAGTTCGGAGAGAAGCGATGTAAAGATGGACTTCAAGAAGTCCTCAGCCAAGTCGGCATCGTCGTTGAGATCTGCAAATGCGATTTCCGGCTCGATCATCCAGAACTCAGCAAGATGCCGCGATGTGTTCGAATTCTCAGCCCGGAAGGTGGGCCCGAATGTGTACACCTTTGACAGGGCCAGGCAATAGGCCTCGACATTGAGTTGCCCGGACACGGTCAGATTCGTATCTCGGCCAAAGAAGTCCTGCGAAAAGTCAATACCGCCATCTTCGGTCCGAGGAAGGTTTTCAAGATCCAGCGTGGAGACTCGAAACATCTCGCCAGCGCCTTCGCAGTCGCTCCCTGTGATGATCGGCGTATGAACCCAGTAGAAACCGTTTTCATGGAAGTACCGATGAACAGCCTGCGCCAGACAGTGCCGAACGCGGGCGATCGCTGAAAACGTGTTGGTTCGGACTCGCAAGTGAGCGACGTCGCGCAAGTACTCGAACGTATGACGCTTGGCAGGAACAGGGTATGTATCCGGATCCTCGACCCAGCCAACCACCTCGACGCGGTCTGCGAGAACTTCGACCGACTGGCCCTTCCCTTTGGACTCCACAACCTCCCCGGTGCAGATCACAGAACAACCCGTCGTCAGACTCTGAACCTCGGACGCATAGTTATCCAGTTCACCTGGCGCGACGACCTGCACAGCGTCGAAGCAGCTGCCGTCATGGACCTGCAGAAATGACAGCCCAGCCTTTGAATCGCGGCGGGTACGAATCCAACCGTGGACCCGCACACGGTCGCCGCGTGCGCACCCACTGCATGCCAGGAGATTCTTGACGCGGACCTGTACTGCTGAGTCGGACATTCGGAGCTCCAATGACGAAGGTGAGGGGGCTGGGGGAGGGAGCATCCATGCCAGTGGGGCTCCCGTCAAGGTTTCGCCTCGTCAGAACAGCATTCCTTCCCTATGCCTGTTGAGGCCGGACGCCATGGGGCCCCCACCGGCGGGCGATCTCCAACCCGCCAGAACGGCAGGTTGGGCGACTGGCCTTCGAGACTGGACGGCCCCGACCTGGAGGATGCGGGCCCGCTGGACGATCTCGGAGAGGGAATTGGTGGGTGTCCTCAATCTGACCACGGGCCCGCTGGACGATCTCGGAGAGGGAATGGGTGGGTGTCCTCAATCTGACCACTCAATCTGACCAATCTGATCCCGCAATCTGAGCCGCGAAAAATGGGATCGGTGGGTGTCCACAATCTGGGCACTGCGTGAAACCTGGTGGGTGTCCGCAATCTGGGAACGCAATCTGGGCAGCCTCAACCCTCTCCTGCCCCCTCCAAATCGCCCTCAAGAGCCAAAAAGGGTTACGGATGGCGATTTCGGCACGCTGCTTGCACATCAGAAGCGGCGGTCAGTCCGCCAAGAACGAGTCATGCAGCACGCAATCCCCCAATCCGGCACCCCCCGACTCAACCTCCTGCTTTCATATGGCGGGTGGCGAGAACACGCGGCTGTCAAGCAGATCCCCCGGCTGCTTGAGCCGATGGGCATTCACGCCCTGGAGGCTGACACCGGCGAGGAAGCTGCCTCGCTGATCAAGCATGAGCCGGTACACATTGCGGTCGTGGATCTGGAGATTCCCCTCCATCAGGACCACCGTGGTGGCGCCGCAGGACCGCGAATCCTGCAACTTCTCAGGCGGCTCGACCCAGCGCCGCCGACAATCGTCGTCAGACCACGCCAGGCCAGCGGCCGGGAAGATGCCCGCGGCCTCGCCGCATCCCTCCGGGAGGGCGCCTTTGCTGTCATCGACCGCCCCCTCCACCTCGAAGTACTTCTCCAAACGCTGCAGCGAGTGCTGCGGCGTCACTATCACGACTCATGGCCCACTGCTTCGTAGCAGCAACAGAAACAGAGACCAAGACCGCTGGCCAAGCAGCCAGCTCTGGAAGGAGAGCCCGCACATGAACGTCAAACCCCTCGGAGACAAGGTGCTCGTCAAGCGAGCCGAGGCCCGGGATCGAACCGAGTCTGGGCTGTATCTGCCCGAGTCAGCCAAGGACAAGCCGCGTGAAGGCAAAGTCATGGCAACCGGCGCTGGCCTGCTCAACAAGGAAACAGGCGAGTACATGCCTTTCAGCATCAAGAAGGGTGATCGCGTGCTGTTCACCTCCTACGCCGGTACCGAAGTCAAAATCGACGGCACCGAATACCTGATCATGACCGAGGATGACATCCTCGGAATTGTGGACTGAGTATCACTCTCATGGAACGCGGCCCCATTCTTCGAGTACTCACTGAAATGGTCGGCACCTCCGCCGAACTTGACATCGTGCTCAACGGCGATCACGAACCGATCGAGCTGCGCAATGTCACGGCTGTTGAGCCGCTGCACAGCTCGCATGGGATCAAGATCACGACGCGATCCAACACCATTTGGATCGACTCCAGCCACGTCTCGGCGATGTGGCAAGCACGGATGGATGGGAGCTGACCCGCAATGGATTGCGAGCAACTCAGATTGGCCTTTCGCAGTCTGAACGGGCTCCGCGATCTCCGGGTCCGGTTTGAGTCCGCCGATGACTGCCTGATTCCAAATGCGTTGCTCGTGCCTGCCGAAGAAGACGGGCTTATCAAACTCACCGACGGTTCCACCGAGTACGTCCTCGACATCAACCGAATCTCCTGGATTGAAATACGCCCACCTGCGGCCTCACATTGACAGAACCCCACGCCACTGCACATCCGCAGCGGCCAGGAAGGAACAGAGACCATGACTGCCAAACAGATTGCATACGACATCGACGCCCGCGAGCAGATGCTCCGGGGAATTCAGAAACTCGCCAAAGCTGTCAAGACGACGCTCGGTCCCTCAGGACGAGTCGTCGTACTCGAGAAATCCTTCGGTGCTCCCACGGTCACCAAGGACGGCGTCACCGTGGCGAAGGAAATCGAACTCGAGGATCCCTACGAGAACATGGGCGCCCAGATGGTGAAGGAAGTCGCCTCGAAGTCTTCGAAGGATGCAGGCGACGGAACGACGACGGCGACGGTCTACGCCGAAGCCATCTTTACGGAGGGCCTCAAGAACATCACTGCAGGCGCCAATGCAACGCAAGTGAAACGGGGAATCGACCTCGGCGTCACCGCGATCTGCAATGAACTCGCCTCAATGTCCAAACCAGTCAAGCGTTCCGCTGAGATCGCTCAGGTCGGCACGTGCGCGGCCAACCAAGACAGCACAATCGGTAGCATCATTGCCGAGGCGATGGACAAAGTCGGCAAAGACGGCGTCATCACCGTCGAAGAAGGCTCAAGCCTTGAGACAACCGTCGAGCTGGTCGAAGGCATGCAGTTCGACAAGGGATGGCTCAGCCCACACTTCGTCACTGACACAACGGCAATGGAAGCTGTCCTTGAAGACTGCTACGTACTCATCTATGAGAAGAAGCTGTCGTCCGCGAAAGATCTGCTGCCGATTCTTGGCAAGGTTGCCGAGTCCGGCAAGAGCCTGCTCATCGTCGCCGAAGACATCGACGGGGAAGCACTCGCCACGCTGGTCGTCAACCGACTACGCGGCATTCTCAAGGTGTGCGCGGTCAAAGCGCCGGGCTTCGGCGATCGCCGCAAGGCCATGCTGGAGGACATCGCAACACTCACGAATGGCACCGCAGTCATGGATGAACTTGGGATCGATCTTGAGGGTCTCACGCTCAAGGACCTCGGCCGCGCCAAGAAGGTGACAGTCGATAAGGACAATTGCACCGTCATTGAAGGTGCAGGCAAGAGCAGCGACATCAAGGGTCGCATCGAGCAACTCCGCGCTCAGATCGATCAGTCAAGTTCCGACTATGACCGCGAGAAGCTCCAGGAGCGGCTTGCGAAACTGGCCGGTGGAGTTGCCCAGATCAACGTTGGTGCAGCCACTGAAGTCGAAATGGGCGAAAAGAAAGCTCGCGTCGAAGACGCCCTTCACGCGTGTCGGGCAGCAGTCGAAGAAGGCGTGCTGCCTGGAGGCGGCACTGCCGTCCTCAGAGCCAGCGTCGCCCTGGAAGCAGCCCGTAAGAAGGCTCGGGCCGACGAGAAGCTCGGCGTCGATATCGTGGGTCGCTCCCTCACTGCACCCATTCGCCAAATCGCGGAGAACTGCGGCATGGAGGGTGCCATCGTTGCTCAGAAGATTGAAGAGTCAACCGAAGCCGCCTGGGGATTCAACGCACTGACGCGAGAGTACGAGAATCTCGTGGAGGCTGGCGTCATCGTCCCAACAAAGGTCGAGCGGGTGGCTCTTGAGAATGCAGCTTCCATCTCAGGGCTGCTCCTGACAACCGATTGTGCAATCACCGAAATCAAGAAGGATGCCCCGGCAAGTGCAGCCGGAGCCGATATGGACTACTGAGTCCCACTTGATCAAGACCGAAACTCAAAGCGGGCACTCCCTTGGGAGTGCCCGCTTTGCAATTGGATCGCGCCGGGGGCGGTACAGTGTCCACTCAATGCACAAGAAGAACAGTTCATCTCGGGGTGGTCGGCGGAGCCGACGGGATCGCCACCATGCCGAATCTCACGCAGATGAGTCGGCCATTGGATCGATTCCATCGCATGCCATGGTCCCCGAAGCCACTGCTACGCTCGTCGAAGACGCCGCAGGGCTCCAAGCAGCAATAACGCATCTAGAAGACCACGATGTCATCGCGTTTGACACCGAATTCATCGGCGAAGAGACATACTATCCCCGACTCTGCCTCGTCCAGGTAGGGACGCGCAATCACGTGTTTCTGGTGGACCCGTTCGCTGTGGAAGACCTGTCGCCGCTGTTTGAGACGATTGCGTCGCCCGATCGAGCAACACTTGTTCATGCGGGCCGGCAGGATCTGCAGATTCTCGCCCGCCTGCTCGGCCGACCGGCTCGGAATGTGATTGACACACAGATCCTCGCTGGTTTCGCTGGCTTGCCGTGGCCTTGTTCACTCTCCAAGTCCGTACGCTGCGCCATCAAAGCGCCGATGCCAACGGGAATGACATTTACTGCATGGGATGCCCGCCCTCTCTCGGCCCGCCAACTTCGCTATGCAGCCGACGATGTGCGGTACCTGCCGCTCCTGCACGAGTTTCTCGTGGAACGAGCCGCCATGTTCGGACACGAGGGGTGGGCTGCGGAGGCCTTCGCAGCATTTGAGGATCCAAGTTGGCACGACACCGATCTCTCAAGCCAACAGAGGAAGATCGAAGGGACTCGGAGATTCAAGCCAATCGAACGCCGGGTCCTCCGCAATCTTGTCTCCGCTCGCGACGTTATCGCACGAACTGAAGACGTGCCGCCACGTGCTGCCGTACCCGACAACGTCATTCTGGCACTCACGCGAGACAGACCGTCGAATACAGACGGTGTCGCCGCCATTCGCGGCATGCCCCGACCCATCGCCACCCGCCACGGCGATCGACTCGTGGCGGCGATCGCCGCCACCCGCGATGACGCGACGCCGATTGAGCCACAACGAAGCAAGGACGAGTCGCCTGATGATCGGGTTGCGATTGACGGACTCTGGCATGCGTTCGCAGCGGCCGCGATCGGTGCGGGGGTGGCACCAGCACTGGCGCTCTCGCGGGCCGAGTTGGCGAACTGGTTCTTGACCGGACGCAATGGAATGCCGGGCAAGACCGAGTGGCAGCGAGGCATCATCGACTCTCTGCTGAGCCCGCTGATCGACAGCGGCCACACCCTCAGCCTCTGCTGGAAAGACGGTTCCCTCCGGCATGTCACCACGAACTCCTCGACATCCGACTCATGACGCGATCACGAATCATCTCGCCACAGGAACAACCGGACGATGTCCGGGAGGCTGCTCTCGCAATTCGGCCGAAGCGGCTCAATGACTTTGTCGGGCAGCACCAACTCCGGGAGCGAATCTCAATTGCGATGAAGGCCGCTCAGGTGCGAAGCGATCCCATGGAGCACCTGCTCCTGCACGGGCCACCTGGACTCGGCAAGACGACCATCGCGCACATCGTGGCGGAGGAAATGGGCTCGCAGGCCTACGTCACCTCAGGCCCCGCCCTCACCAAGGGCGCAGATCTCGTCGGGACACTCACGCGAATGCAGCCAGGAGATGTCCTCTTCATTGATGAGATTCATCGTCTGCCTGCCGCCGTCGAAGAGTACATCTATCCCGCAATGGAAGACTTCAAGATCGACTTCACACTCGATGGTGGCATGCACGCGAGAGTGGTGACCTATCACCTCAAGCCATTCACGCTCATCGGCGCAACGACGCGAGCAGGGCTGCTTACAGCAGCACTCCGCAGCCGCTTCGGCATTTCGCATCGCCTCGACTTCTACGAAGGCTCAGACCTTGAGTCCATTCTGGACCGGGCCGCGGCGCGGCTGGGCATCGGCCTGACCTGTCCAGATGCTCGAAATCTGATCGCATCGCGGAGCCGAGGAACACCAAGAATCTGCCTGCGGCTTCTTCGCCGCGTACGAGATTATGCCCAGGTGCGGGGGTCTGGCAACATCACCAGTGACATGGCCGTCGAAGCACTCAAACTTGAGGGCGTCGATGAACTCGGCCTTGACCCGCTTGACCGCGCCTATCTCGGTGTACTCGCCGACGTCTACAACGGTGGACCGGCTGGACTTGAAGCGATCGCCGCGACGCTGGGCGAAGATGCTGGCACCCTGGAGGATCTCGTCGAACCGTTTCTGCTCCAGCAGGGCATGCTGGCTCGAACCCGCCAGGGGCGGCAGCTGACACCGGCAGGGCAGCTCCGATGCGGCTCGCAGGATGGCGCAGGGCCCCTGTTCGACAGCCAGGAACAGCCTCCAGAGTGAATCTGCACCAGTTTTTTGAACCGATATCCCCGCTCCGGGTTGACATCTGACCCGGATCGACCCATTCTGGTGTTGGCCAGTTTCGCCCCCTCGGGGCGTAGATAGCAATCTGGCGAGCACTGGTCGCACGTCTCTCGCTCGCTGACAATGGATCCGCCTTCGCGGGTTCGACGAAGCCTGACATGGGTGGGGCATTCGGCACGAAACTTGATGTGCCGGAGGTGCTTTGTACGCGTCTTTTGGCGGTACACTGGCTGGCCCGTTCGAACACGTTGAACAACGATCCGGACAGTACGGCTGGTGGTCAGCCTGCAACCAACGATGGAAGGTCTCGCACCATGAAGAAGTATTCACTCCAGCGAACCGGCTTCACCCTTGTCGAGTTGATGGTGGTCGTCTCGATCATCGCCCTGCTCGTCGGGTTGATTTTGCCGGCCGTCCAGTCTGCCCGGCAGGCGGCGATGCTGAACGATTCAAAGATCAACGCCAAGCAGATCCACATGGGCATGAAAGCCTATGAAACCAAGTACACCAAGCTCTGGACCGGCCCGCCAGAGAACCTTTCCGAGTGGGATATGGGTCTGGCCAATCCCGCCACCCCGCCAAATCCTGCATTTGTCTCAGGCCAGACATTCAAGAACGCGCTCCAGAACTGGCTGGGCACAACAGCTGCAAATGGTTGGGCCGATCAGAGCGTCGGCGTCAACTGGGGTTCTGGTGGCGAGCAGTGGGCATGGGCATGGGCCGGCTCCGGCACGTGTGAACTCGTAGCCCCATACACGTGGTACGGCGGTGGCTCAAAGACCCCCGGCGCACCACTGGACGCCAAGGATGCCGGCATGGGCGCGTGGCGATACGTGAACACGTATCAGTGTTCGGTTGATCTGGGTGGCCCCTCCGCCAAGCTCTACTACGCGCCAAAGGACACTGCGGCCATCGAGGTCCTTCAGAAGAATGACTGCTGGGACGGCGGCATGGACATGTGCGATGTCAGCAATGACCTTCCCTGGACGGGCAGCTGCATTTACATCAGCGGCGCCAGTGGCGATCTCAATGGGTTGCCCAGCACGTACTGCTTCTCCCCCTCAGCGATGGTCAATCCGAAGGTCTACCAGCGTGACAATTTCCGAGATCCGATGGATATGGCACGCGGCTTCCGGCACCCCACAATGGGCATGGCGAAGTACGCCAATCTCAAGACCTTCCTCAGTGAGTATCCGATGCTCCAGAACAACCCGTATGACTGTGCCGTCGCGCCAGCCTTCGAGGGAACCCTCTTTGACCCCGAAGACGAAAATGGATTCCACTACAACGGGTGCGCTCAGTACGCTTTCAATGCCCACTACGAATCAGAGCCCGTCGTGGCCATGTTCGACGGCTCGACCAGCACGCTCTCGATCAACAAGGCCAAGCAGGATGACGTGATTGCGGCTGGTGGCAGCGGTGCGTTCAATTCAGGTACAGATGGCCTGTTCCATCGACAGACGCCGGACGGTACGACGCAGTACATGCTCAACCACACCTTCTGGCAGGACCACGAAGGCAGTTGCGGCGTTCACACGCATGAGGTCGATGGCATCCGCGGCCGATCGCACCTGGGCCTGTGATTCCAGGAGTTCATTGATCTATTCCCGGACCGGGACGAGTTCGCTCGTCCCGGTCCGGCTCTTTTTTGGAGCGATGAGCTCAGAGTCCCCTCGCCCGGAGATCGGTAGAATGCCCTCCTATGTCTACCTCGCCTACACCCCCTGACGTATCTGCGCCGATCTACCGCGGCTTGGAATCCATGATCGGCAATACGCCGATGCTCGAAGTCACCAAGCTCGACACCGGTCCGTGCAGATTGCTGCTCAAGCTTGAGAGTCAAAATCCAGGCAACTCAATCAAGGATCGAATTGCGGTTTCCATGATCGACGCAGCCGAGCGCACCGGCACACTACAGCCCGGCGGACACATCATCGAAGCGACGGCGGGGAACACCGGAATCGCCCTGGCGCTGGTCGGCCTCCTGCGAGGGTACCGCGTCACCGTTGTCGTCCCGGACAAGATGAGCGAGGCAAAGATTGCACATCTCCGAGCGCTCGGCGCCGAAGTCGCAATCACCCGCTCTGATGTCCAGAAGGGACATCCTGACTACTATCAGGAGGTCGCGAACCGAATCGCATCTGAAACTGGTGGGTTCTACGTCAATCAGTTTGAAAACGCGGCCAACGCAACGGCGCATGCAGACACGACCGGTCCAGAAATATGGGCTCAGACCGGCGGAGAGATTGACGCCATCGTGGGCGGCATTGGCTCAGGCGGCACATTGGCTGGAGCAGGCCGGTACCTGCTTGTGCAGAACCCCGATCTGAAGATCGTCCTGGCAGACCCGGAAGGATCCATGCTCGCCCCTCTGATCAATGAGGGCCGGATGGTTGAGGCTGGCAGTTGGCTGGTCGAAGGGATTGGTGAAGACTTCGTCCCCGAAGTAGCAAACCTCGACATCATTTCAGAGGCTATTGCAGTATCCGACCGCGACACATTTCATGCGGCCCGCGAGCTTCTCCGAAGCGAGGGAGTTCTCGGCGGATCATCGACAGGCACATTGCTGGCCGCTGCACTCGCCTGGTGCAGACGCCAGACCGATTCGCTCACCGTCGTCACCTTCGTATGCGACCATGGCTCGAAATACCTTGAACGGATGTTCAACGACCACTGGATGCGAGACCAGGGGTTCCTGGACGTGCCGAGCTCCAACGACCTTCGTGATCTGATCGGTCGCCGCCATGAAGCCAAAGAAGACTTTACGCTCACACCAAACGTTCCAATCGCCCAGGCCGTCAAGATGATGCGACTGTATGACGTCAGCCAAATGGCTGTCATAGGAGACGATGGGCAGATCCTGGGCATTCTCGATGAATCTGACGTACTCCTTGCCGTCACGCGGGACGCTGCCGCGTTCGCAAGCCCCGTGTCTGACTACATGACGACAAAACTTCAGACAGTTTCGCCGGACTGCGAGATTGATGCGCTGCTTCCGATCTTTCAGAGTGATCGAGTCGCGATTGTGGTAGATGGCGGTCGCTATCTGGGCCTCATAACTCAAATCGATCTCATCAACTACCTCCGCAAGCGGATGAGCACCTGACATGACAACGAATGCCACGCATATGGGAACGATGGCCGTTCACGCCGGGCAGCTTCCATGCCCAACAACGGGCGCTGTGATGCCTCCCGTCTATCTCAGTTCCACGTACGCCCAGCAGTCTCCGGGAGAGCACGCTGGCTTTGAGTACACGCGAAGCCACAACCCGACTCGATACGCACTTGAGCGTTCAATCGCCCGGCTCGAGGGCTCATCACTGAGTGAGTCATCAGACACCTCGTTTGGCGGATTCGCCTTCTCCAGTGGCTTGGCCGCCATCTCATGCCTGCTGGACACGCTCACTGCGGGAGATCGCGTTCTGGCCATGGACGATCTCTACGGTGGTACCCACCGGCTGTTCAGACAAGTTCGCACTCGCTCTCAAGGACTTCAGTTCGACTTTGCCGACCTCTCAGATCTCAATGCGCTTGAGGAATCCATCACGCCCGATACACGACTCATATGGGTCGAGACGCCCACGAACCCAATGCTGAAGTTGGCAGATCTCAAAGCTATTGCCGCGATGGCCAATGAGCGCGGAATCATGTGCGCGTGCGACAACACATTCGCCACGCCAATCCTGCAGCGGCCCCTTGAAGCAGGATTCGATGTTGTGATGCACTCGGCAACCAAGTATCTCGGCGGGCATAGCGATGTCGTGGCTGGGATTCTCGTCACGGGATGCCCGCAACTCGCCGAGACAATTCGATTTCATCAGAACTCGGTCGGCTCGGTACTTGGTCCCTTTGACAGCTATCTCGTGCTTCGCGGCATCAAGACGCTTGACCTGCGCATGCGGGCCCATTGCCGCAGCGCTGCTGCACTCGCCGCGATGCTCAACGAGCACCCCAAGGTGCGACTGACCGTGTACCCAATCCTCCCGAGTCACCCTCAACACGCGCTGGCTGCCTCTCAAATGAGAATCGATGGTGCCGAAGCAGGCGGGGGCATGATCACCATCGAACTCGACACCGATTTAGCCGGATGCCGCCGTTTCCTTGAGTCGTTGAGCGTGTTCACGCTGGCGGAGTCGCTCGGCGGCGTTGAATCACTCGTCAACCATCCTGCCATTATGACCCACGCCTCTGTTCCTGCTGAAGACCGAGCCGCTCTGGGTATCAACGATTCACTGGTACGTCTGTCGGTTGGGATCGAAGACATCCGCGACCTGGAGGGCGACCTCCACTCGGCGCTGGACGCCATCTGAGGAGGACCATTCCAAGATGCCCCTCTATGAATACCGATGCGTTGAAGATGGTTCGCTGGTGACCCTGCTCAGGCCCATGCGAGATGCCGATGCGCCCGTGGAAGACCCTGAGGGCAAAGGTCGTGCATTTGAGCGTGTGCAGAGCCTGTTTTCAGTCGATGCACCCGATCCCAAGTCACATGGCGGCGGCGGATGCTGTGGTGGCGGATGCGGGTGCGGTGGTCATTGAAACCCGCTCGAAGACGTGTCAGGCCGGCCGCTTGACGGCGGGAATATCAGCCATCGCGGCGGCCTGTTCGTTCTCCCGCCGAATTGCATCTCGTAGTTCCTTGCGGTGAACGCACACCGAGGAGGGCGCGTCAATGCCCAAGCGGACCTTGTCACCTCGTATATCAACAATTGTGATCTGGATGTCATCACCGATGACGATGGTCTCTTCCCGGCGGCGTGACAGCACAAGCATGTCAAAACTCCTTTGCGAGTGGTGTTACGTCAGGCTGATACGCGTTGGGGAACTGCGGGCTGCTGGAGCCTTGCAATCTCCCAGCGAGTCGTCCACCGCTGGTCCGAGAGGACAATCTGAATGCCGCGTCTGTTTCGCAGGTTCACAACCAGCGGCCCTTGCAGGTTCGCTGTGAGCGTGTCGTCGTACTTGTTGACAATGACAAAGACCCGAGCGTCATCGACCTGCTCAAGATCAAGCAAGTCCATATGCTCTCGTCGAACACTCGCCTCGTAGGTATCGCACCAACGGCTCGGGTCCGTCACAACAAACGCGAGGTCAGGCGAATCAACTGACTGCAGCCAATAGAAGACACCGTCTTCATCTGGCTGTAGCAACGCAAAGCGTGTGAAACTTGAGAATCCCAACAAGCCTGTCGGAAAGTCGATGAGGCGATCCTCGCCAACCTCCACAGAACCGAATCGAGTCGTTTGGACGTGCATGTGCTCGCCTCTGGTGGCCGTGCCTCCGCCGCGAACCCGGCGGATCACCGGGAGGGCGTCCTGCCCTTCACCCCAACGCCGGCCACAGCGAGGAGCAAAGCCAACTCGAGTTCCCCTCGTGCCGGCGGTCCTATGTCGGCCCAATCGGGCCGCCGACTCCAACGAGTGCGACAAGGACCTGGAAGGTCCGGGAATCTCAAGATGGGCACCCTCGCCCGGGGCGGCGCCTCCCGCCACCCACTGCGTCAGATACATGGCGAAACGCTCGCACCGCCGCACCTCGATTCGCAGATCTCCGCCAGCAGGCCGCTCAGGTGTGAATCCCCCCCAGGCGGATCATCGCCACCGGAATCAGTATGAGCACAGGAACTACAGCCTCCACAAGCGGCCCCAGACCCAGAAGCGGGACCAGCATGAGGCCCGCAGCAGTGAAGTAGAGCGGAATGACTACACCTGCACACTTGACAGACTTGGCAAAGAGGCCGTCGGGAACTCGATCCAGGAAGAACGGCAAGGCAATGATGAGAATCAACAGATTCAATGCCAACGCGGAGAACCGCGTCACCGCGCTGCGACGAAGCGCCGGCGCCTCGCGTGAATCAGGCCACTGAAGCATGTCCCAGATCTGCCCGAGTGAGAGCATGCCCGCAACCTGACCGTAGCGACGCATCGCCAGCCGAGTTGGCGACAGATCGGTCTTGACCCGCTGGGCCGGTCTGGCCCTGCTCGATCCTCGCCCGTCCGGGGCGATCTCCACACACTGTCCATCATCCAGATCCCAGGCGGACTCAGCATCATTCCACTCGGCGGCCTTGCCCCACCACCTGCTCGAAGTCCGCCCCTGTGCATCACGAGCGATGAAGCTTGGTTCACGAAGTCGTCCGGTACCGGGATCGAAAGACGCTGCCTGGAGCAGTGTCCCTGCAGCATCATCTGTAAATCGAATGGGGTATGCATCAACTGAATCCTGATCGGCATGCTTATGCGAACGCAGGAGCAGCGGTGCCACACGGGGCAGAACGCATTCTTGATTGAGCACCTGAAGTGCGCTCAACCCGACGGCCACACCCAGAAACGGCATTGCCAGCCGGCGAAGACTCATGCCACACGCCACGATCGCAACGAGCTCGCGGCATCTGTTCATCTGGACCAAAGTGAACCCCGCGGCTCCAACAAGCACGATGCCGTACAGCCACGCGTAGAACTGAAAGAGTTGAGGGAGGTGATAGTTCGCGGCAATGGCCACTGCGGCGCTTGTGCGAGAAAACCACGATGCATCCTTCCCCACATCTGCCCGTGCCAACTTCGTGAACTCGTCCAGATTCAAGATGATGTCAATGGTTGACGCAAACAGAAACAGCACTGCGAAGAGCAGAACAAAGTTCAACAGAAGCCTTCCGGCGATGTGTCGGTCGAGTCGTGACATGATCAGTGCCGTGCGAGCCTCCGCCATCCAAATGCCGTGAGCAAGACCAACACCACATTACCGCTCCACATGATGGCCAGACCGCTGGATTCATCGCCCTGCCGTATGAAGACCGCACCGCTCGAAATGAACACAAGATTGAGGAGCGCTGGAAGAAACGCCACGACATAAATCAGCAGCGGCTGTGAGTGCCGCATGTTGAGCGCCAACACTGCTCCGAGAAGGGGCAATAGTCCTGCAGTGACAGCAATGGCCCACCGCCGCCACAGGCGGCTGACAACCTGACCGTGCAGATGAGCCGTCTCCCGGTCGATTCTTGCCAGAACACCGTCGACAGATCGTGATCTCGACGCTGCCTCGGTCGCCATGTGCAGAATCTGCTGGGGTGACTTCGTATCTAACCGATCTGGAACAGGAAAGGTTTTGAGATTCCCCACCCGTACGCTGGATCGATGGTTTGGTCGTTCCGCATCAGGGGGGTCGAGAATGCGAACACTCTCCATACTGAGCACCAACCTGCGATCCTGCCCATCGATCCCCCCGTCCTCCACTGACAGTTCCGCTTTGGCTGGCTCAAACCTGCGAAGTGACTTTCCTGAGGCGTCCAGCTCGTCAATGACAAGGCTGGGGTTCTTGCCGCGGAGCAGCTTGCCGTTCTTCAGCCCCTCGGCACGAACCCGCCACACATTTCCCGAGCGATCTTCGGCCGGAAGCAGGACCTGCCCAGACTCATGAAGTGCCTTGGCAACGGTGTCACGCTGATACAACTGGCGCAGCCCCGATCGCAACTGCTCGTATTGCGTGCTGATCGCGGGATACCGCGATGGCTCCCGATCGACAGCGAGGAGCTCCGAGCGTGTCATCGCCATTGGCTCGGTCCGCTCCGGAAGTGGAATCGGCACGGCATGAGTCGGCTCCATGCGGGGAAAGCCACGGAGGTTGCCGGCGGCAGAATCCCATGACACCGCATCGTCCATGGCCATCCGAATCAGAACAATTCCCTCCCGCTCGTAGAGGTCAAGAACAGCACCGGCAGCCGAAATGTCTGATTCAATCGCACCACCCGGTCCCAGTCGAGCCACCATCATGCGTCTCAATTCGATCCGCTCGTCTGCTGTCCCACCCTCTGGGTTGGTCGTGACCTGCATTGACTCGGCCCATATTTCCATGTCGCCGAATCGCACAGGTTTGCCCGATGACACAGCATGTTCAAGTATGGCCGTGACGTCACCGGCAATGACTCGCCCCATCAATGCGTACACCCGTGGGATGAGACCCTGGACAAGCAGCACCATCAGCAGGACCAGCACGATCCCCAACACGATGACCGGCATCAAGATCGTCCGATAGCTCAGGCCAGCCACTGCCATCGCGACCACTTCATTCTCAGATGCCATTCGGTGAAGCACGATTGTCGCGCCAAACCCCGCAGCAAACGGGAGCGCGTACTGCATCATTGGAATGATGGAGAGGCCCACGTACTTCACCGCTTGGGCCGCTGAAATCGGGGCATCGCCCGCCAGAGGCTTGATCACTGCCCCAAATGCCGTCACCGCTGCCAGTACCGCGGCAGCGAGCCCGATCACCTTGATCAATTCAATGGCGGTATATGTGGCAAGCCGGAACGGCATGTCGGCAGTATCCCCGACCAGAACCTCCCGCGTCTTGATCCACGCAGACTTCTGTTCCAATTATGCGGGTGATCCGCCCGCACTCAACCCCGGAAGCCCCGAGATCGCTGTGGTTATCGCCGGATGAATCCGACATTGAGGGCATGTCCACTGCCCTTCTCAGGACCACCTCGCCAGTGCGAGTGGCACCGTATGTTTGCCAGCGCCGACGCCACGGGCTGACCCTGCTGGAGTCACTGCTGGCCATCGTCGTGCTGGTCGTGGTCGTCACGGCGGTCATGGCAGCCTTGTCCGCTGGCCGAATGCAGTCCGAGGAGGCCCGCAGATCGATATCAGCCACACTCGCCGCCGAAATGCTCATGTCACGAGTCACAGGCATCGATCCGGAGAGTTTCACCTCGGAAGATGCCTGGTTCCGACATTTCACCGATCCGCCCGGTTCAGGCGGTTGGGATGGTCACGCTGAGGCCGCCGGAGAGGTCCGAGCTGGCCGAAGCGCAGCCCTCCCGCTCCTGCCAACTGGTTATCAGGACGTTGCATTGCGAGTCACTGCGGACCGGCAGATGCAGATGATTCCCGCACCACTGGCAACTGCCATTGCGGGCGTCGAGGTTACGGTTGAGGCCCTCGACGGCGATGAACGAACCCTGACAAGGCTCGTTCGATTTGTGCCCGTGCCTCGCGTCCTCGCGGAGGCCGCCCCATGAGACGAGGACGCCGCGGCATGACTCTTCTCGAAGTACTTCTCGCCATTGGCGTGATGAGCATGGTTGGTGCTGGTGTCACGAGCATGATGTCGGCGCTCAGTGATGGCATGGCGCAGCAGCACGATATGAGGTCGTCCATGTTGAGAGCGAGCCTCGCGCAGGCCCGGCTGTCCTCATACCTGACTCGAGCACGATGTCTGCTGGATCTTGAGCCTGAACGCCTTGTCATGTGGCTTGAAGACGCTGATGGAGATGACGTCATTGATGGCACCGAAGTCCGCTGGCTTCACTGGGAGTCGGACCGAGGTGTCTTGAAGATTGCCTGGCTGGTCGATCCTGACGGTGTTGCCATTGAGGACCCCTATCCCGATCCGGCGGGCATCGATTGGTGGAATGAGTATGAATCACTGGCCCAACTCAACGGAGTTCAGCCGCTGCACATCGACCTGCTCGCTGGCTTGGACTCACTGGCATTCACCGCTCCAGTGCTTGGCTCAGCACGGGCACGACGCGAGGCGGCCATGAGCACACGGACTGTTGACGCAGCCTATGGGCTTGATGTCGCCGGCACGCTGGTGCAGCACTGCCTCGGCGACTCGGTTCGACTCCATGATCCCCCGGAGGAGAGTAATCCATGAAGAAGCACATGACTCGCAATCGACGAGGCGCTGCCATGCTCATGGTGCTGATCGCGATGGCCACAGCCATGACGCTCATGCTCGGGTGGCTCGCCTCGATGGACAACTCGGCACTGGTAGCAGTCAATGCCAATCGGGCTGCCTCCGCGCGAGCCACCGCACAGGCAGCACTGGAACTGGCCTCCGCCGTACTCGAATCAGAAGCGCCTTGGCAAACGTCCCATTCTGATGGCTGGATTCTCCAGGCGCACCCCATGGGCGGAGGCACGGTCGATGTCCGGCTCATGGACGACCTCACCAATGTGCCGCCCACTCAGGAGACGACGTTGGTTCGCATCGACGCCACAGCCTGGTCCGACGGCATGATGCAAACGGCGTCGGCCCTGGCAAGCGTTCATCCTTTCGATGAAGGATCCCGGGGAGACCTCACCGGCTACACAGTCTTTGCCGCGGACCAGCTATCCATCTCGGGGAATACACGCATTCACTCGTGGGACGGCTCTGGGCGTGGCACCCGGGCCATGGGGTCGATGGGAGACATCTCCATTTCCGGACGAGCCGCCCGTGATCTTCGATCGGGCGATCTATGCCTGCATACTCCGGTTGAGATTGGATTCGGCGGATTCGACGCCGGGCATCAGGCGGCGTTGCCTACGGTCCTCGGCGTCATCGGCCCCGACGCGGTCGACTTGCCTGCAATGGAGTGGGACACAGATGAAACCGATGCTGACGACGACGAGGACCGACCGGGATTGACGATCTGGCCGTGGGACTCACTGGTGATCGACGGGGATCTCGACGTCGAGGGAGATCTGGAAATCTACCGTGGCGGCGTGTTGTACGTCTCAGCTGACTGCACCATCACCATCCCGGGTGATCTGTGGATGAACCGAGACAGTCGAATCGAAGTGTCTCCGGGCGCCACACTCACGATTGTGCTTGCCGGCGACGCCGACATCAACAAGGCTGTCATTGGTGGCCCCCAGGCAGACGCTCCCCGAAGCAGCACGTGGCGCCAGCAGCACATCACATGGAGCAACCCGGAGCAGGTTCGCATCGTGTCACCCCAAGGAGCGCCCGCTGCCGAGTGGAACATCGACAACAAAAGCCTCGTCCAGGCAGTCATCGAGACACCGACCGCGGAAATCAACATCGACCGCTCGACGATTACCGGTCGGCTCGTGGGCAATTCTGTAGCCATGAAACGCGGCGCACGGTTGTACTACCACCACCAGGCCCGAAGTGGAACTGGACTCGCCGCGCTGACCGAAGTCGTCGACAGCCTGGACCTGATGGACATTCATGACGGCGGCCTCGATCAGTTTGGCCGGGAAGACATGATCGAGCGACTCAACAACCTGCTTGACCGACCCGATGGAACCACAATGTCTACGCCGACCGATGGATGGTGGATCTCGCGTCCCTTCCCGGTCCATACGTGCCTGACACGGTTCGGCGGCGATGTCGATGCCTGGGAAACTGCTGCGCGCGCCGCAGCCGATGCTGAAGGGAGGCCGTGATGCGGCGCGCATTCACCCTGATTGAATTGTTGGTTGTCGTCGTTGTGCTGGCCATTATCGCAGCCATCCTCATCCCATCTGCCACGGAGCAGGACTCTGTGACCGCGGATACGGCGGCCCGGATTCTCTCATCAGATCTGGAGCACGCCCAGATGATCGCTGTTTCGCGCCCAGATCGACGTGTTGCACTCGTGGTCGATTCTGACGGCTCTGGATGGCGAATCGTTGACGCCGACCTTCCACTCACTCCGCTCGTCGACTCATTCGATGCATCTCATGAGGGGCGAACACTCGCAGTCCGTTGCGGCGTGGGAAGGGCATCCGTGTGTGATGGCGTGCTCATCTCGCCGGCAGGCGAACAGATCGTATTTGATCCGTTGGGTGGGCTTGAACTCCCCGGCGGAGCGCACCGCACGCTGAGCGTAGCGGCTGGCGAGGAAGCCAGATCTGTAACAGTCGATCCCGACACCGGGTTCATCAGTCTCGAGTAGCTGTCTCATCAATGGCAGCTCGACCATGGAGCAGCCCGTAGGCCCTGTTGGCAGATGCGTCGATGGCGAACGGGCCACGTGCTTCGCTGAATGGCAACAGAACCACCGTATCCTCATCGGACACGTACCGGACCGGCGGCTCGAAGGACTCTCCGGCATAGCGGGCCATTGACGAAAGTCGAACGCTGTCAAGCCAGCCCGTCATCCCGGACTGCGCGTTACCCCGCTCGTTCGGATCACCTCCGACAATGAGTGGAAGCTGGTTCGTTCCCCGAGTTCCCGAACCTTCAACTCGGCCGACGAGTGCACCGTCCAGATACAGACGCACTTCTTGACCGTCGAACACGCCCGCAACATGCTGCCAGACATCTGGTTTCAGCGGCACATCCGAGGAGGCCGTCTGATAAGAGCCATCCAACCACACGTGGAATGCTGGTCGCCAGTCACTCGCGAAAAGACCGTATTCGGAGGACTCAGTCTTGGCTATCAGCGCTCGGCGGCCATCAAGATCGGTCGGTTTCACCCACCCCTCCAATGTAAATGGCCCGTCAGGGAGCGGTATGCGCGCACTTTCTACTAGCACGGCATCACTGCTACCGAACAGCCGAAGCGCGCCATCGCCACCTGAGATGGCTACTCCGGTGGGTTGCCCTGCAATCACCCGTGTTGGACCGGGCACAATCCACTCTCTGTCGCCTGAGCGAATCACAGCAGACGATGCGAGCCTCGGAAACCGCCATGTGTCATCAAGTGGGCCACCGTGCGAGATTCGAACCGGCACGACAACCTCTTCGCCCGGGTCGACCGTCTCGTGCAAGTGATCTGGTCTGAGTCTCCACCGTGAATCGTCAGCGTCGACGTCCAATGTCCACGTCAGCGGCGCGTCCGTCGGGTTCGTCAGCCGAACCGGAACTTCGACCTCGACCCGTCCCGTTGGTCCGACTTCAAACGGGGCGCCTCCTCTGGGCGATGCCGCCATCACTCGGTCGATCCTCGCCATGTGGTCCGCGGTCATCTCGCGGGGGTCGATGACATCACCAACCGGGATCGCCGCAATCGCGATTCCTTCGTCCCGCACCATCACGAGGTTGATGTGATGAAGGAAGCCTTTCGGATGGCTGACTTCTGGAAGCCGCCCACCGACCGTCGCGAGCGTCTGATACTCGATCCCATCTACAACGCCATCATGAAGCAGCCTGTGCACATGACCGCCGAACACCGCAGTTACGTTCCCGGCATCTCTGAGCATGTGATGCACACTTCGCCAATCATCGCCATATCGTCCCTCTCGCCACCGCGGATGGTGGCAAAACACGAATACATGACGCTTGTCCGCGGCTGAGTCCAGAACGCTCTGTAGCCAGCGGCGCTGCGCGGCGCTCATGCGTTGCGCCTCCGGCCGTGAGAACGTCTTGACACCGGTCTCGGGATCTCCCTCATCCGTGTACAGCACGATGAATCGGCATCCCTTGTGATCGAAGGCATACCACAGCGGCCCGAAGAAGGACTCGTAGTCACGCTCATGCTCATCTGCCGGCCGACCTGGGCCTCGCCAGTAGACGTCATGATTGCCAGCCACCGGAAACCACGGACAGTCAAGTTCGGCCATCACATTTCGAAACTCGGTCATTTGGACCATCCACTCCGGTCGAGTGTTGTAGCCCTGAACCAGATCGCCCACGGTCATCACCAGATCGGGATTGATTGTGTTGGTATCCCGTACAGCTTGCCGCAACACATGAATACCTTCGGCAGGCCCCCCCGTTCGGTCGCCGTACACAGCAAAGGCAAATGCGTCGTCCTCAAGCGGGGTCACCAGTGGGAGTTGATCCGGGCGATCCGTCAGGATCTCACCTGGCTCCCCCGGTACGCCAGCAGGTGAGGGGGCGCTCGCGAGCAGTACAGCGATCGTTGCAATATCAATCATGCCCTGATTGTGGCAGATTCAGCGCGGATGGGTCGGGTATCGCGTCTGGCTGGTTGAGATACCATGCCTCACATGTTGATCGCCATCACCCGCCCAGTCAGCGAATCCATCCATGAATGTGAGCTCACTCACATGGATCGCGAGCCGATCTGCCACGAGACAGCGGCGCAGCAGCACAGCAGTTACGTCGCTGCCATGAAGGAATTGGGCGTCACGATCCTCGAGTTGGACCCGCTCCACGACCATCCCGACGCGGTCTTCGTCGAGGACATCATTGTCGTCGTCGACGAGATTGCCGTTCTGACCAGACCTGGAGCCGAATCTCGGCGGGGCGAAGTCGAGAGCATTCTGGATGTCATTGCAGCGCACCGCCCTATCGCCCGTATTGAATCACCCGGCACGCTTGAGGGCGGCGACGTCATTCAGGCCGAGCGGACAATCTATGTCGGCCTGTCAACACGAACGAACCAGGCTGGATTTGAACAAATCAAATCTATTCTCGAACCGCACGGATATCGCGTCGAGGGAGTCGCTGTTCCTGGCGCGCTCCACCTCAAGACGGCCGCGACGTATCTTGGAGATGGCGTCGTGCTGGCCAACCCCGACTGGCTTGACGTCACTCAGTTTCACGGTCTCGATGTTGTTGAAGTGCATCCAGACGAGCCGTTTGCAGGTAATGCCATCCGTATCAATGGCGTGTTGCTGTTCCCGGAACAGTTCCCCCACACCGCCGGTCGCCTCGAAGCACGCGGATTCCGCCTCGTTCGCGTCCCCTCGACCGAGCTTGCGAAGGCCGAGGGCAGCCTCACGTGCAAGAGTGTGATCTTCAACGGATCCGCCTGACCAGCACTCACGCAGTCGACGATTACTTCAGACCATATTCCTTGAGTTTTCGGTAGAGCGTCCGCTCTCCGATTCCCAGAATCTCGGCCGCCTGT
Source organism: uncultured Isosphaeraceae bacterium (assembly GCA_964598425.1). Classification (GTDB taxonomy): domain Bacteria; phylum Planctomycetota; class Phycisphaerae; order Phycisphaerales; family SM1A02; genus UBA12567. The sequence goes on from CAZRBV010000012.1 coordinate 33,310, forward strand.
TCACGATTGGCGCCTGTCATCACCAGCGTTTGCCGTATCGCCTCTTTTTCAAGCCGCTCCAATCCAATGCCTGCAAGACTGCCAAGATGCAGATGCTCATCGTCATCGTGCAGTCTGATGTCGTCTGGTACATCACCGACATCAATCTTCGCCCCCTCGGTCATCACGATCATCCGTTGCACGACATTGAAGAGTTGCCGCACGTTTCCCGGCCAGTTGTAGGACACGAGCCGCAACATCGCGGGCTCGGAAAACGTCGGCACCTCTCGTTCGAGCTCCGCCGCGAATCGACCGGCGGCGTGATTGACCAGGACCGGAACATCTTCACGCCTCTCACGCAGTGGCGGCAAGTGGATTTCAGCGCCATTGATCCTGAAGTACAGGTCCTCTCGAAACCCATCTTCATCGATCAGTGCCTTGAGGTCTCTGTTCGTCGCGCTGACAAACCGGACATCGACGTGCTGCGCAGCATTGGTGCCGAGACGAATCACCTCGCCGCTCTCCAGAACTCGCAACAACTTCGACTGCATGGTCAAAGGCATGTCGCCGATCTCGTCCAGGAAGAGCGTCCCTTTGTCGGCGTACTCAAAGACGCCCTCTCGATCTCGCTCAGCACCGGTGAAAGCGCCTCGTGAGTGGCCGAAGAGCTGGTCCTCAAGAAGACTTTCGCTCTGTCCGGCGCAATTGAACGTGACGTATCGTTTTCCAGATCGTTTCGACTGGTTGTGGACAGCTTCAGCGACCAGTTCCTTGCCTGTGCCAGACTCGCCCGTGATGAGTACCGGGATATTGCTCGGCGCGACTTGACGGATGGTCGCTATGACCTTTCGAATGGCCGGTGACTCTCCAATGATTCCTTCAAATCCCCAGGCGGCTTCAACCTGACTCTGGAGACGGGTGTTGGAGTCTCGAAGCCTGACCGTCTCTACCGCCCGCTGCACAAGATTTCTGAACACATCAAGATCCAGTGGCTTTTCGATGAAGTCGTATGCCCCGCCCTGCAGCGCGGCTTTCGCAGTCGCCACATCACCGTGCGCTGTCACCATCAGCGACTCCGCATCAGGTTGATGTTCCTGAGCAAGCGAAAGCACCTTGAGCCCAGCGTCGTCGGTCTCCATCGAAAGGTCCGTGATAATGACGTCAAAGTTGCCGTAGGTCAGCTCCTCTTCGGCCTCTGTCGCGGATGTCACGATCGTGCAGACATGCCCCAGTCGTCGCAGTGCTTCAGCCATTGTGTCGGCATGATCGGCCTCATCGTCGACGACGAGAATCTGGGCATGGACGACGTCGTGGAGATCTCGCTGGCTCATGCGGGCAAAGGATACCCACCACCACCCTGTTCCCGTCGGCTGCCATCGCTAGACTCCTCCAATGCCTTCTGACTCCTGCGAATCGACCGCCCGCTATGAGTTTCCTGAGCCAGACTCCCTGGTCTGGATGATCGGCATCGGCGGCTGCGGCATGTGCGGACTCGCCCGGATCCTCGCTTCTCATGGCCTCCGCGTCGCAGGATCGGACCAGATCGCAACGGATACAACCGCGGCTCTCTCGAGCGAAGGCATCGCTGTCCACCACGGCGACGTCGACTTGCCTGAGGATGTCGACATCGTGATCGCTTCTGCCGCAATCCCTCCGGACCACCGAGAGTGGGCCGCTGCAGTAAGCCGCGGCATCAGCACGTACTCCTACGCCGAGGGGCTTGGCATGGTCCAGCAGCAGCGCCTCGGTGTCAGCATCGCCGGCACGCATGGCAAGAGTACGACTGCGGCCATGCTGGCATGGATTCTTCTCGACACCGGTCTCGACCCAGGGTTCATCATCGGGGCGAATTGTGAGCAGATCGGCGGTGGCAGCAGGCTTGGCAACTCGGAGATTCCGAGCGGGCCCCTCGCCGGTGAGCCTGGAGTGCTGATCACCGAAGCGTGCGAGTTCAACCGCTCATTTCACAGCCACCGGCCCGCGGTCGGGCTGATCAATAATCTCGAAGAAGATCACCTTGATATCTACGAGGGTCTCGACGCAATCATCGACGCGTTTTCTGAGTTCGCATCCCTGATACCGCCTGCGGAACAAGGTGGATCGCTGCTCATCGCCCATGAAGGAGCGCAGCGTCAGCGAATCACGCCGTCACTTTCATGCCACGTGTCCACATTCGGATTCAACCCCGAAGCTGACTATCAGGTTGCCTGGGACGCCGCCGCCAGACGGGCCGGCATTCTCCGAGACGGCATGTGGGTCACCCAGTGGACCAATTCGATGCCCGGTGCTCACAATGCGCTCAACGCTGCCGCCGCCGTCATACTCGCGCATCAACTCGGCACAGAGTGGGATGCCGCAGCGGACGCCGCAAGTCGGTTTCGGGGTCTTGAACGAAGAATGGAGCGCCTCGGCGCTCGCCACGTGCCCTCGGGCGAAGTCACTGTCTTTACGGACTATGGACACCACCCAACCGAGATTGACAACACGCTCCGCGCACTTCGCGCGGCGGAGTCTCCAGAGCGACTGGTCTGTGTCTTCCAGCCACACCAGCACTCGCGAACTCGATTCCTCCTCGACCAGTTCGCCGAATCATTCGCGGCAGCAGATGAAGTCATCGTCCCTGAGATCTATTTCGTCAGAGATTCGGAAGCGGAGCGCAAGCGAATCTGCGCCGGTGATCTGGTCTCGCGACTTCTCGAACGAGGTGTTTCAGCCCGGCACATCGCTGACTTTGGCGACATTGTCAGCACTCTGGAAGATGATCTTCAAGGAGGCGATCTGCTGGTCGTAATGGGAGCCGGGCCTGTATGGACGATATCCCGTGACTTCATGGAAGCGTCCCCATGACCGCATCAAGATCATCCCTGCTTGGTGGCCTGGCCATCGACGTCACTTTCGACGCGCCAATCGGCGCCATGACCTGGTACGGAATCGGGGGACGAGCCGACACGCTCGTATCACCGCATACGGATGATGCTGTTGTGGAACTGGTCTCACGATGCCGCGCACAGGATGTGCCAGTTCGCATCCTTGGCGGCGGAGCCAACCTGCTGGTCGATGACTCTGGCGTTGACGGAATTGTCCTGAGACTGGACAACGAACACTTTCGGCGAGTCCACTATTCGGCAGGTAGCGCCATCGGCGCAGCGCGGGCAGGTGCCGGAGCCGATCTCTTTCGACTTGTTCAGGACACCAAGCGGCGAGGCCTTGCCGGGTTTGAAATGATGGCGGGAATACCAGGAACAATCGGTGGGGCCATCCGCATGAATGCCGGAGGAACCTGGGGAGCGATCAGTGATCGGCTCCGCACCATTACGCACGTGTCTCTGGATGGTGTCGTGCGCCATCTGCAGGCCGAGGAAATGGGGTTTCGGTACAGAAGAAGCGACGTCCCACCGGGGGTCATTCTCGAATGCACACTCAGCCTCACCGAAGATGATCCCATCGAGGTTGCAAACCGGGTCAAGGAGATCTTCCAGCACAAGCGGGCCAGCCAACCATTGGCGGACCAAAGCGCCGGTTGTGTGTTTCGAAACCCGGTCGACCCAGACACCGGCAAGCAGATCTCGGCAGGCGCGATCATCGACGCCGCAGGTCTGAAGGGGCACCGGATTGGTGGTGCCCTCGTCAGTGATCAACATGCCAATTTCATCGTGAGCGACCCCGGGGCCAGTGCTACTGATGTCAGAAAGCTCATCGATGATGTTCGAATCAGAGTTGCCCAACGTCGAGGAATCACGCTCGAACCGGAGGTGGTGATCTGGTCTCGTGGAGACGACACATGAGCAAACCAACCATTGTCGTACTTATGGGTGGCCCCGATGCCGAGCGCGAAGTCAGCGTAAGTTCGGGGACCGCCGTCGCGTTGGCGCTCCGGCAAGCTGGCTGGCCGGTTCTTGACGAGATCATCGACTGCCCCACCGCGAGCGAGATCGCAGCCATTCCAGGGGATGTCGTCTTTCCGGCCCTTCATGGCCCGTGGGGGGAAGGCGGTCCGCTGCAGGCGCTCCTTGAAATGGATGGCCGGCCATTCGTGGGATCCTCCTCGCGGGTCGCAGCTCAATGCATGGACAAGGCCCTGACCAAGCAGGTGGCGAGAGATCTGGGAGTACGCACGCCAAACTGGTGCCATGCCCGACGCGGCGACATCCTGAGCGTACCACCGCCCGCAGTCGTCAAACCGAACGATGACGGATCAAGCATCGACCTCTCGCTCTGCGATACCCAGGACCAACTGGATCGAGCTGCCGAGCGGGTGATTTCGAAGCGTGGTTCTGCGCTGGTTGAGTCCCGGATCTGCGGCCGCGAAATGACCGTGAGCGTCCTGGGGAATCAGGTCTTGCCGATCATCGAGATTCAACCGGCCAGCGGCTGCTATGACTATGAGGCGAAGTATGACCGTGAAGACACGCGATACCTCGTGTCCCCGGACCTCCCTGAGCGTGTGACTGCCGAAATGCGGAAGGCGACCCGAACACTCTGCAATCATCTGGGCATCCGAGATGTCGCCAGAGTCGACTTTCTCGTCGATGGCACCGGTTCCTGGATGTTGGAAGTGAACACCATGCCAGGATTCACAGATCACTCGCTTCTCCCAATGGCTGCGAGCGACTCGGGCATGTCGATGGCGGATCTGTGCAATGAACTGGTCAAAATGGCTATCAGTCGAGGATCGGCAACCACAACTGGGGTATCACACCTTGACTGACCGATAGTTCCTCTGCGGCACCGGTGCCGCTGGAGGCTGTACCGCGCTCATGGCTCGAAAACAACGCCGTCACCGTTCATCCTTCGCATCAGCTACGCAGCGAGTCGCCGCAGTCGTGATTCGGTCGCCCCGGTTCCTTCGGGGCGATGCCGGGGGGTGGGCGCTGATCGTGCTGTTCTTCGGAATCCTTGCCCTGGCCGCACCGCGCCTACGGGCCATCGCGCTCCAGAATGCCCCCCCAACCTCAGAAATCCGCTTTGTGGAAACACCCGACTGGGTGGGTGGCACGCTGGTTGAGCATCTGGGCCGCATTGCGTCGCGCCAACTTCCCGAGACCCCTCCAACCCAAGGCGATCTGGCTGCAATCCACGACGCGCTCGACCGGTCCGGGTGGTTTGAGCAGATCCAGCGAGTCCGCCTGGCAGCCAGCGGGGACATTGAGGTGGAAGCGACATTTCTCTCACCGGTCGCCATTGTGGAAGATGACTACGGAGAAGTCGTCATTGATGCAGCAGGGCGCCCGCTGCCCGAAGGCACGCGGATGGCGGAAGAGCCCCATGTCATTCGGATCACGGGGCCCCGCATGAACCGCCCGAGCCGCGCATCGCGCATCTGGCAAGGCGACGACGTCGCGGCGGCCCTGCGCCTCCACGCTCTTCTCGAAGGCCATGACTGGGCAGTCCAAATCGAAGCGATTGATCTCGCCGACTACGATCGCACCGGCGCCCTTGTGCTGCTGACGGATCTGCCAACACGGATTCGATGGGGAGCTGCCCCCGGCGAGGAGACCCCGTTGGAGGCGCTTGCGAATCGAAAAATATTCCGTCTCGACTCCGCGTTTCGAAGTCACGGTCGGATTGATCAGCACCACACAGGCGAAATCGATTTGACGATGGCCTCTCACGTCGTGCAGCGATAGGCTCATCTCAACTTTGTGAGACTGATGACTTGCAGAGAATTCGCCGCGGCCCCACCATGAAGACATGCACACCTTAGGACCAACCCTGGTACTGCTCGCTTACATCGGGCTTGTGGTCTGGCTTGTAACGGTGCTGCTCCTTCGACATCAGGGAACGAGCGACGCACGATTGGCTTGGATCGTCTTTATCGTTCTGGCTCCCTTTGTCGGTGCGATTGCCTACCTGTTTCTGGGAGGTTCGAGAATCGCGGGCAAGCGACGCCGTATCCACGCCAGAGTGCACGCGGAATGCGCTCAGGGGCAAGTACCACTCGCAGATCTGGCTGGAACCCACGCAGATGTTCCACCACCCTATGACCGGGTCTTTTCTTTGGCGGGAGCCGTCAGCGAGACTGATGTCTCCGGTGGAAATTCCCTGGAACTCTGTGGCACGCCCGAGTCGTTCCCACTTGACTTCGAGCGCGATCTGGATGCCGCCGAAACGTCCATTCACGTGCTCACCTACATCTACCTTGACGACGAAACTGGCCGTCATGTTGGAGAGGCATTGAGCCGCGCAGCCGAACGCGGCGTCACCGTTCGGCTCCTGGTTGACTCGGTCGGCTCTCGATCATTCCTTGGCTCGTCGCTCCGGAAGAGCATGGACGATCGAGGCGTTCAAGTCGTGGAGATGCTCCCCGCCCGCCTCCTGCGAGTCGCATTTGCAAGGCTCGACATTCGGAACCATCGAAAGATCGCGGTCATCGATGACTCAATCGGCTGGGTTGGAAGTCGTAACATCGCCTCCCCAAGCTTCGCGCCAAAGGCGAGATACGCTCCCTGGGTCGACTGCATGGCCCGCCTTCAGGGACCCGCTGTGAGCGATCTTGGTTCGCTCTTCATCGAGGATTGGAGAGTCAACACCGGCGAACTGCTCGGCCATTCGTACGAATCTGTGGCGACGGGCGAGGCGTGCTGTCAGGTAGTCGGAACAGGCCCGAACTTCAATAACGAGGCGCTGACGCAGATGCTTCAGGCATGTTTTTACGCAGCTCGAGAAGATCTCGTGTTGACAACCCCGTACTACGTCCCCGATGCAGCCACCGAGGCAGCACTGCGGAGCGCAGCGCTTCGCGGGGTCAATACCACGCTGATTGTGCCGGCCCGCAACGACTCACACCTCATCTCACTGGCAAGCCGTAGCCACTACGCCCATCTCATCCGCGCGGGGGTCCAAATCCAGGAGTATGAATTGGGGCTTCTTCATGCCAAGACCATGACAGTCGATCACAGCCTCTTCATGATTGGGTCTGCCAATCTGGACAGGCGAAGCCTCGAGCTGAACTTTGAAGTTTCGCTCCTGGGGTGGTCCCCAGACTTTGCCAGCCAACTTCACTTCCTTCAAATGAGCTATGTGGCCAATTCAAGGCCAGTCGCAACCTCCAAGTGGCTCAATCTGCCCGCCCCGCAACGTCTCGTACACAATCTCGCCGGACTGCTCAGCCCGCTGCTCTGACGTGCTGCCCAGGAGCGTTCGGGGGGCCCGCCCAAGCCAGATACTCGCCCAAAGAGACAAATCCTCGGCGGATTGCCCGAAAAAGGGGATCCATCGCCTGAGATTCAACGCATGTCTCTTGGAGCGCCCCCGCATTTGCTGTATTGTACAGGGGCTCGTATCTGCCTTCTCCTCAACAGGTTGCGGCCAGATACGGACGTAGGGAAGCGAGAGAAGTGATCGACACAGGACGACTTTTCGGGTACATGGCCCTTCTGGCAGTAGCGCCCGCTGCGCTCGCAAGCGGCACCGGCGTCACCCTGCAGACGGATGATGGCGATGTTGACCTCATGGCGAGAAGCCTTCCGAGCATGTTCGCGGAAGCCGGATCGTTCATCACCGACGCCGACCTTCAGATCCTCAATGACACACTCGTTCAGGACGGCATCCAGACCGAGCGGCGGTTGACGCTGTGTGCCGCGGAGACCGCCCGGGGCTTGTCACTGGTCTCACTCTTCGATGGCGATAATGGCGTCGATGATGGAGTCGCGCCGGTCTCCGTCCTCGGCGTCAGCCTGGCGTGGGAAGGTACTGAAGACACCAGCCTTGCCAACCTCAATGCTGGCGGGAGTTGGGGCGTCTCCCCTGCTGGTGATGACCTCATGGCAGGCAGCGGCGCCTTTCAGTGGCAGCAAGGACTGAGCTATGAGGCCCTGGCGCTCGCGAGCATGCTCGACATGCAAATGGCCGAACTGCAACTGATAGACCTCGGGCTCTTTCAGATCGACTTCGTCCAGTTAATCTCGTTTGGCGGATCCGGGGCGTGGGAATCGGTCGGCACGATCGAGTTTCCGGATGACCACGTCATCTCGATGGACGTCGTCGCCTTTGTTCCGGCTCCAGGACCAGCACTGCTTGCGATGCTCGCCACCAGCATGCGACGTCGACGCCGACGACGCTGACTCCGATCAACCCGCCGACACAACACAACCCGTGAGTCAGATCCCGCGCCTGTTCGTCTGGTAACGCGAGCGTGGCGTCAGCAGGGTCCCCATGCCGCGATGACGGCCAGGAGGTCATCGACCCCAACAACGCCGTCACCATTCACATCTGCTGGCGAGGGCTCGGTGGACCCCCAGTCGCTCAACACCGTGAGCACATCGTCAACACTGACCTCGCCCGACCCATCAATATCAGCCGAGCAGTTGTTCCCGAAATCACAATCGTTGGAATCATCGCAGGTCTCACCTGCGGGCCCCCAGACCCCACCGAAATCGAGGCAATCGGACTCTTCCAGTCCATTGAAGCAATCACCACCGTCACCCGTGCAGCACCAACTCGTAGGAGCCGGGCAATCTTCCGTATCGCACATCGTGCCATCGCCACGGAAGGTGCCGCCCGCGACGTCACAACTCTCGGGCGTCTGCGCGTCCAGGCAGCTGCCATCGACAAGGCAGCACGCTCCTTCGGGAAAGCACACAAATGTGCTGCACGACTCACCAAAGTGCCACACACCACCAAAGCCAATGCACACATCGGCCTCGGAGTCGACACAATTCCCACTTGCTTCAAGGCAACACGCGCCCTGCGGCTGCGGGCACGACGTCGAATCACAATCACTACCGTCACCCTCGTAGGTGCCACCGTCGATCAGGCACGCGTCCTCTGTGTTGACTTCGCAGGATCCGTCGCCCATGCAGCACGCGCCACTTCCGGGGTTGCAGCCGTAGGGCGTGTATGTCGAACGAAGGACCCAGTCACCGCTTGGGGTGCACAAACTCGGCAACTGCTGAAAGGTCTTCCATCCCTGGCCGCACACGCAGAATGATCCCGTCACCATGTCGATCCAGTTACCTGTCGGAGAATCGAGCCCACTGACATCGGTCGTCGGGAATGCATTGGCCGACGTCGGTGGTGAAGAGATGCACGGGTTGCCGGGTTGGTTGTGGGCAACGACTCGGAAGGCCACGGTGTAGGCATGCGTTCCGTTGTCGCTGATGTAGATCTGCTCGGCATCGTCCGGGTCGATCATGAATTGAATAATCGTTCCGGAGGTTCCCGGCGGCATCGTGAGGTGTGGCAGGATGAGATCGTCTGAAACGAACTCGGCCAGCTTGGTCCCATTCGCCGGGGTGCCTTCCCAGATCTCCACGCCCCACTCGGTAGTCGTCGCCTGCGAGGCGTTTGAAGTCGCAAAGAGAATCTCGGCGGAATCGAATTTGAGCGGGAATCGATCAATCGGCAGCGTCCACGATGCCCCGGCGGCCTCACCCTGAGCGAAGCCTGCCTGAAGCACATACTGCCCTGGACCAAAGTCTGAGTCCGTATGTGTGGCGATTTCCGGCGGACAGGCACCGCGAAAACCAGTTACCGTCGAAGTCCCCTTCGATGGCGACACGACAACACGCATGATGTCGATTCGGCCCGGTTGGATCTCGTGGGTCTCGGCGGCATCAAAGGCCGTCGCGGCCCCCGTGGACAGCACTGCGCACACCAATCCGACTGCACTGAATCGCATCTGAGAGACTCCTCGCCCGCACCCGCATCCCCAGTATGACACACCGATGAAGCAAGTCAATCATCCACCTTGGATGGCTCTCGCAGGAGCAGCAGCAGCACAATCGCCACGATCAGCCCTACCGGGAGGATCAAAAAGGCCCGCTGAAAATCCCCTTGAGAGTAGTGACCGGCTGCCGGGTCGCTGGTTCCCATGTCCAGAATCAGCCCCACAACCCACTGGCCGACACCGGCGAGAAGCATCTGGAAGAAGTTGATGAAGGTTATTGCGGCGCCTCTGGCATGGTGTGGATTCAGATCCATTGCCAGGGGGAACGCGATCACAATCGAACCGATACCAAAGCCGACAATGAAGAGCAGTGGGAAGCATGCCCACGCCATAGAAAGCGGCACCGCCAACAACCCGAGCGTCCCCAGCAAGCCGATGATCGTTCCGACCAGAAGCATACTGCGGCGTCTACCCGTCCGATCAGAGAGCCATCCGAGCAGCGGGGCTGCAATCCCAAAGCCAACAAACAGCAAAGCGTCTGCGTTCGCTGCTTTGGCTGCCCCCATCCCCAGGCAGTCCGCAAGATAGCGGTCGCCCCACATCGCCGCAAAGACGCCGACTGGCAGATACATGAGTCCGGCAACAACAGAGAGAATCCAGGTGTTCCTACTCCGCAGCACGCACCACAGTCCGCAGAACACACTGCTTCCATGCTTGTCGCGCGAAGATGACACCCGAAGTTCGAGCCACGCTGGACGGCGAGGCACGACCAGCCAGATTCCCACACCGATCAGTCCGCCGAGAATCGCAAATCCCCACATTGCGTCTCGCCAACCAACTACGCCGTCCACCCACACCAACACCGTCTCCCCCGCAATAGCACCTGTCATTCCAAGCGCTGCGGTCACTCCCGCGAGCAGTGCGATACGTGTTGATGGAAACCAAACGCTCGCGACATAGATTGTCCCGACATAGGCGACGGACGATCCCAATCCAGCAAGAAACCTCCCGCCCCCCAATACTTCGACCGAACCTGCCATGGCGAACACGGCTGCCCCGGCACCAGCAACCAGGCAGGCCACTGCCAAGGGCCGGCGGCTGCCGACAGCATCCAGCAAGACGCCAACAAGAAGTTGCATTGGCGCATAGGCGTAGTAGTAGAGCCCCATTGCAAACCCGAATGCAGCGGCGCTCACGGCGAATTCGGTTTGAATGGTCTTCTCAGCGACGCTCGGTGACACCCGAAGCATGAACTCATACAGGAAGAAAAACGCGGGAAGAGACCAATACAACCACGCACGACTCCGCCCTGCGGGATATGAATCGGTTTCAACTGAAGAGTCCACCGATGTCGACGATGTTCCTGCCATGCCTCCGATGGTAGCACCCACGGTGGACTGCCCCACAAGCCACACAGAGCCGCGCGATACCATGCGCCGATGCCGAGAGATCCTGACATGTCCCGCCGCGACTTTTTCCGCGGAAAGATCCTTCGGCCAATCCAGGAAGCAGCACGACGAGGCGCGGCCGCCGGACGGGCAGTCGCCAAACAGGACCTGTCGCTCTCGCTTTTGCAGCGGCCTCCCGGCGCGGTGGCCGAAGGACAGTTTCTCGCGTCGTGTACCAGATGCGGCGATTGCATCACGGCCTGCCCGCCTCGGGCGATTCGTTGGGCACCTCCCGAAGCGGGTGAAAAACGTGCGGGGACTCCGTTTATCGACGCTATTCGGCAACCCTGTGTCATGTGCAGCGACGCGCCGTGCATCGCCGCCTGCGAGCCGGGGGTATTGCGGCCTGAGCTCCCGTTGACGATGGCAACCGCCCGCGTGGACGCCATCGCGTGCCTGGCGTGGCGCGGGCAACCCTGCAGGCTGTGCGTTGACCAGTGCCCGGTAGCGGGCGCGATCAGCGTCGATGCCGAGCAGCGTCCAATCATTGATCCAAGCCACTGCACAGGCTGCGGCGTTTGCGTTCAGGTCTGCCCTGCGCCGCGTAACGCAATCGACCATCGCCCGCTGAGCAGCAGGCCTTTCTGGCACGGGTGACAACTCGCGCCTCGGCCGACTCTACATTGCTTCGAAAGCCATCCGCCGGAGAAGGCCATCGCGCAAGCCAGCTTCGTGTACTTCACATTTCTCGGCTCCGATCCACCGAAGGACACGGCCTAGAATGATCGCGCCGGGAACAATCACTTCGGATCGCAGGGGGGAGAGCCCGGTCTCGGCGCTTCGCTGGCGGCAATCCATCGAGACGAGTGACTCGATGCGCTTCGAGATACTCGCAGCCGTGAGCGTCGCACCATCCACATGCTTCGCCGCCTGCGACTGATCCTGAGGAAGAGGCATCCCTGACTGCGAGAGCAGCGTGAGCACCGTCACCGTTCCACCGGTTGCAAAGACACGATTCACATGCACGTTCTCTGGAACGCATGCTCGTCCCAGACACTGATCGACCCATTGCTCAAGCTCAATGCGACCTTGCCGGCTCGCTCGATCACGCAGGCTAAAGCGATCGGCGCAGCGAACCGCCCCCATCTGCATGCTGGTCGCAAAGCTGAGGTCAGCGCCGCAGCCGGTCACGACCTCTGTACTACCGCCTCCAACATCGATGAGCGCCGCGGATTCAGTCTCAGCAAGTGCAGCTGAAACTGCACTCCACACAAGCCGCGCTTCTTCTTCACCGGTGATCAGTTGAAACTCAACGCCGCACGCAGCGGTGATCGCCCTTTGGAGCGCATTCGAGTTTGCCGCTTCACGCGGCGCACTGGTGCCGACGACACGGATTCGGACAGCCCCTGCCGCTCGGGCACGGTCACACACTTCAGCAACGCGCTCCGCAACCTGCTCGATGACAACGCCAGCAATGTCCTCTCCAGACTCACAGTGCGGCATCTGGGCAGGCACTCGATACCGATCGACGATGTGAACGCCCCCATCAGGCATCGCATCGCCGACCGAAAGTTTGACGCTCTGTGTTCCAACATCAATAGCTGCGAGCCGCATGCCCACCATGATCGTCCAAGACGGTATTCGATGCCACGCAGTGATCACGCCCTGCGTCGGCTGCATCTCTGATACCCATCGAATGGCCCTCGATTGGGCATCGATCGCGACAGAACGCCCCCTTGGAAGAGCTCGTGAGGAGGATTCCCGGATCATGGGTTGACGGAATGGCTTCAGGTCGCCACACTCGGCACGAAGCGTCCCGGTTGATCCGGGACGGCCCTTTTTTGGAGTCCGCTCAATGGAATACATTACCGCCGAAGAGAAGGATCTTCTTGAGACTGAATTGGCCAATCGCCATCAGGCCGACTCTCAGATCACTGAGCGCATTGCGAAGGCCCGCGAACTTGGTGACCTCAAGGAGAATGCCGAGTACCACGCCGCCCGTGAAGACAAGGCGATGAATCAGGCGAAGATCAAAATGATCGAAGAGAAGCTGGCATCGGCCGTTGTCGCTGACCCAGCGGATACGCCTGACGGCATGGTCTTCCTCGGCAGTACGGTCAAACTCCGGGATACCGATACGGACGACGAGGAGCTCTACAAACTCGTCGGCGAGAGCAGTGGTCGGTTCGACATGGAGTACCTCGAGGTCACGAGTGGATCCAACCTCGGGCAGTGTCTGTTCAAGGCAAAAGTCGGCGAGACGATTCGTGTTGATCTCCCGCAGGGTGAGCGGAACTTTGAAATCGTTGAGATTGTGGACTGACCTCGCGTGCCGTTCACCGTATATCTGGCAGGCGAGATACATTCGTCATGGCGTGATGAGATCGCCAGCGGTGTCCACAACCTGAATCTGGATGTCGACCTCGTGTCACCGGTCACGATCCACGAAGACAGCGACGCCTGCGGCGCGGCTATTCTCGGTGATCAACCCAATTCGTTCTGGCATGACCGAACCGGTGCGGGCATCAATGCCATCCGAACGCGGACCGCAATTGCATCCGCCGATCTCGCCGTCGTTCGATTCGGCGAGAAGTATCGGCAATGGAACGCCGCCTTTGATGCCGGACTGGCTACCGCTGCGGGCATTCCGCTTGTGACGCTCCACGATGAGCAACTGGACCACGCACTCAAGGAAGTCGATGCCGCCGCGCAAGCCGTATGCCGCACGCCCGAACAGGTCGTGCAGATCATCGACTACGTCCTGTCGGGACAGCTCCGCCGCTGCACGTGAGGCAACTGGCTCGCAGTCAGCCGCCGAAGTAACCAAGTATCAGCAGCATGTCGTCAACACCGACTTCGCCATCACCGTCAAGATCAGCTGGGCACGGCGGCGCGCATGGGCCCCACGACCCGACAAGAATCAGAATGTCGTTGACGCCGCATACGCCGTCACCATCAACATCGCCAGGAACGGCCGTTCCCTCGATCGCGAAGACACCACTCGTGTCGCCGCCGACATTGCCGTCGCCATCGCGGCCAAGCACCCGGAGCAGGCCGGCGTCTGTGGCAACATCCGGCACGGTCCAGTTGTAGGCACCGTCGTCGGCAGTCTCACTCGCTACCGTCGTCCATGAACTGCCGCCGTCGGCCGAGAACTCGATGTCCACGTTGACGACGTCAAACTCATCGTCATCCGATATCCACGACACCGGAACGACATCGCCGGGGTCGAATTGGCCGCCGCTGGGCGTTCGAACACAGGTTGTTGGATTTGCCCCGCCTGCGTGTGCTGGCATATGCATACAGATGCAGTGCATAACGCCAGCGGAATAGGCCAGATTGTCGCACGTGATCTGCACAACCTGGCGCTCGGGCATGGCTGCCTGCACGGCATTGAGCGCCTGCGTGTCGTACGTATCGGATATGTCGGAGTACTTCGGAAGTAGTACAAGGTCGTTACACAAGACCATGTTCGTATAGGTCCAGTGGGTCCAGCCCGAGTCGAAGGCTGGCGTGCGGTGAACCGTCCAACCGAGCGATTGATAGTACGCCGCGGCGCCGTCGCAAATCTGGTCTTGCGTGCTGCCGCTGTCGCTCGGCCAGTCGCTGATGATGATGGACGTGTCACCGATGATTTGCATCCACATATCGATGTGCTGAGTCGAGTCGACGGATGTGGGGAAGGCATCGTGAATGTACGTTTCGACGTTTTGATAGTCCCGCCACACACCTACAATCTCCGCCTGGCTCATCCCGGGGTTCTCGTTGACAATGAGTTCTGTGGCTGCAGCGACACCGTTGGAATTCAAGTGGTAGTTGCCTCCGCCGTGCACCAGATCGTGTTCATAATAGGCGTGGCCAACTGCATTCTTGAAGTATGAGGAGTAGTCATCATCATTGGGTCTCGGCCTGTTGTAGACATGGTCGACAATGGCGCGGCAATTACCCTCGAAAACATACCGTGGTCCGTAGTCGCGAATCCAAACCGTGTCCGTGCTGCGAACGACAGTGTGCACACGGCTCATATCGGCGCCGTAACTGGACAGCGTCGAGTTGACGGTGTTGGCTTCACTGTTGCTGTCGCATGCGACAAAGACATCGGCGTCGCCAAGGGTCGTGATCTGAACGGCCATCTGGCGAACGATGTTCGTGTAGGAACTTCCGCCCTCCCACGCCAACAGAATGCCAGCCATCGGCTCATACTCACTCGCGGCTCGAATCGGTCCGATCGGCGGCGCGGTGGCAACGCGATCAGCACCGAGCGGGTGCCGCTGAATCCACGAAGCTTCGAGAGGCGTAAGTGACCGTGGGACCGCCGCGTCTTCGGGGTACTGGAGTACGCCATTCTGCAGGAGGGGCTCGTCTGCCGCTGCGCTGATTCCACCACCGATCACACCAATCATGGCGGCTGCTACCGCAGCCGGAAGCCTCTGGCAATTCATCATGGACTCCTCTCGATCTCCACACCCACAGTGCTTCTCAGCACTCCATACGACACCACTATGGGTCTGGATGCAAGCGATCAACCCGGATTCTGGAGAATCACGCGGGATTCCATGCCGCAATGGCCTCAAGGAAGACCTCGCCATACTCAGCCAGCTTCCGATCCCCGACCCCCTTGATTTCGAGCATGACTTCTGGCGTACTGGGACGCCTCGCTGCCATATCACGAAGTGAGGCATCGCCGAACACAACGTAGGCCGGTACGCCCCGCTGGCTCGCAAGGGTGCGCCTCACTTGGCGCAGATACTCAAACAGACCGCGGTCAACGCCCTCCCAGGAAGCGGCCTCGCCAGCGGCTCCTCGAACAGGGCGCTTGGGCGGCGCGATCAGGGATACCTCTCCCACTCCCTGCATGAGCTCCACACCTTCCCTGGTGAGATGGAGAACCGGGTACTCGCCGTCGGAGCGGCGCAGGTATTCAAGATGAATGAGTTGCCACACAAGATCGGTCAATTCGCCTTTCGAGAGATGCGGCAGCAGCTTGAAGACTGAGAGTTCATCGTGGCGGCGGCGCAGGACCTGATCCATCCCGGTTCCGCGAAGCACATCCACGATGTAGCTGGCGCCATATCGCTGGCCGGTCCGAGCGACTGCAGAGAGAATCTTGCGGGCGATGATCGTGCCGTCTTCGATCACGCGAACCTCACCGAGGCAGACATCGCAGGCGCCACAACCAGATCCATCTCGTGGTTGACCAAAGTGCCGGCCCAGCATTGCCCTGCGGCACTGCGCAGTCGCGCAGTAGGACTGCATCGCTTCCAACATCTCCCGCCGAAATGGCAAAAGCGTTGCATCCTCGGGCCGCTCGTGCAGCATCCTCCACCGGGCAGCATCCCCACCCGAAAAGAGCAGCACGCATTCGGCAGGAAGACCATCGCGGCCGGCTCGGCCGGTCTCCTGCTGGTATCGCTCCAAGCTATCGGGCATCGATGCATGGACAATGCAGCGAACATCGGAGCGATCGATGCCCATGCCGAACGCCACCGTGGCAGCAACGACATCGATTCGCTCTGCGGCAAACTCGTCCTGCACGCGGCCCCGCGTCGCCTGATCAAGCCCTGCGTGGTACGCGGCAGCCGAGAGCCCTGCAGACGCAAGCGAGCGAGCCATCGTCTCGGTTTGCTTGCGAGTTGCGCAGTAGACGATGGCTGCCTGCCCACGATGTCGAGAGAGCGCCTCCACGACCTGTCGCTTCGCATCGGTCCGAGGCGTGACGCGGTACGTGAGATTCGGCCGGTCAATGTCGCCAACCAGGACAAATGGGTCGTGCAGACCAAGCTGCGTCAAGATGTCCGAACGCACCTTTGTCGTCGCAGTCGCAGTACACGCATGCATGGAAGCGCCGGGAATACGCGAGCGAACTTCGGCGAGTCTTCGGTACTCGGGCCGAAAGTCGTGCCCCCACTGGCTGATGCAGTGCGCCTCGTCAATGGCAATCCACCGAGGCTCGATCTGCTCAAGTGTGTACAGAAAGCCCGGCGTGAGCAGTCGCTCGGGAGTGACGTACAGAAGCCGCAGATCGCCTCGCTCCGCCGCCGCAATGACGTGCTGCTGATCACTCTTCTCCATGTCGCCATGCAGGCAGGCTGCCGCGACACCGACCTGCCGCAGTCCATCCACCTGGTCACGCATCAACGCAATCAGTGGCGACACCACCACCGCCAGGCCGCCAGCCACAAGCGGTGGCACTTGATAGCACAGTGACTTGCCGCCGCCAGTCGGCAGGACGAGCAGCGAGTCTCGACCGCCGACCGCCACTTCGATCGCCTCTCGTTGCATCGGCAGCAGCGCGTCCCAACCCCAGACGTGCCGAATCACATCCTTGATCTGATCGAACGTTCCGTCACTTTCCTCGCCGCATCCCTGCATGCAGGCAGGGTATCGTGGTATCTGATCATGAATCCGGGGAATGAGGAAAGGAGTTGACCAATTTCTGCGATCACACATCCGCTCTCAAAGCGAGCCTGGGCAGTGACGGTGATGGCACTCACCCTGTGCCTGGTCAACTACCTCGACCGCGTTGTCATCTCATTCGCCATTGAGCCCATCAAGAAGGACTTTGGTCTCACGAACACGTCGTTCGGGTTGGCGATCTCCTGCTTCGCTCTTGGCGCCTTGTGCATCAACTTTTTGAGCGGCGTATTGCTCGATCGATTCGGTGTTCGATCGGTCTGGACAATTGGGCTCTTCGTCTGGTCGGCTGCCATGGCCGCCTTGGGTCTGGCGGAGATATGGGTGCTCTTTCTTGTCGCCAGATTCGTGCTCGGGCTCGGCGAGGGCGTCAACTTTCCAGCCATGAACCGAACGGTCGCAGACTGGATGCCGCCCCGGCTGGCTGGACGGACCGTTGGCATCATGGTTGTCGGCGTGCCAGCTGCGTTGCTGCTTGGCGGGCCCCTGCTCTCGCATCTCATCACATGGATCGACTGGCGGCACGCCTTCATCGTGCTGGCGATAGGCAGTGCCGCGCTTGGCATTGCCCTGCAAATCATTTACCGCGTCCCCGATTCAGGCGGCGCCGCCGAAACCACCCGTATTCCGTGGTGGCAGCTTCTTCGCAACCCAACGCTTCTGGCAACGTCCTGGTCCTTCTTCGCCTTTGGCTACGTGCTCTGGTTCGGGATCACCTGGATCCCCGGATACTTCGAGCAGACCTGGCACATGGACCTGACCAGCATTGGTTGGTTCAGCACGCTGCCGTGGGGACTCGCATGCGTGCTCATACCGCTGGTCGGCTGGTACTCAGATCACCGAATGACCAGTACACACAACGTTCGCAGCGCCCGCGTTCATCCGATCTGGGTGTTTCAGTTGCTGGGGGCACTGTGCTTCGTCCCACTGATCTTCACGCACTCACAAACGCTCGCTATTCTCATGATCTCGCTCGGGATCGGGTTCTCGATGGCGGCCAACGCCCCGTACTACTCGATTTGCACCGATCTCTTCCGCCACAGTGCTGGAACGGCCACCGGAATCATGGTGACCTTCTTCTCGATATCGGGGCTGGTCACGCCCCTGCTGACTGGATGGCTGACCGATGAGTTTGGAGGCTTCCACTCGGCCTTCATCGCCCTGGCAATCTTCGTCGCGACAGGCGCGATCGGTATGCTTCTGTTTGCCCGGCCAGACGGCCTGGCGCAGGAGCCCCCCGGATGAGCGACCCACAGGACCTTGACGCACTTCGCGTTCGGATCGATTCCCTCGATGCCGCGCTGGTCAAACTGCTCAGCGAGCGCGCCGCAGTAGTCGAGGAAGTCGGGCGGGTCAAGCGAGGTGACGGCACGCCCGTCTACGCACCGCATCGCGAGCGAGCCGTCATCGATCGCATCCGAGCCATGAATCCCGGGCCGCTCTCAGGCAGAACGATGGAGGCAATCTGGCGGGAACTCATGTCGGGGAGCTTCAGCATTGAGCAGGGGCTTCGAATCGCCTATCTCGGACCTCCCGGATCATTCAGCCATGTGGCAGCGACCCGACACTTCGGAAGTTCCGTCGAAGTCGCTGAGTCTCAGGACATCGATGCTGTGTTCCGCGAAGTCATTGCAGGAACCGCGCACTACGGGCTGGTTCCGTGGGAGAACTCGATCGTCGGAGGCATTACCGACACCCTCGATGCCTTTGTCGAGTATGAAGTCGGCGTGTGCGCCGAGTCGCTCATCGAAGTCTCGCATTGCCTGCTGGCGAACTGCAGTCGTGAGGAAATCACACGGATCGGCTCGAAGCCTCAGGTGCTCGGCCAATGCCGCAGGTGGCTGCAGCGGCACTTCCCCGGCGTCGAACTCTTTCCCACAGCCTCATCGGCTGCTGCGGTCAGACTCGCTTCACAGGAGGCTGGCACCGCAGCGATCGGATCACGGCTCGCTGCGTCAATCTACAGCGTCAACGTCGTGGCCGAGCGCGTTGGCGATAAACCCGACAACGTCACGCGGTTCCTTGTGCTCGGAAGACAGCGACCCGAGCCAACGGGTGCCGACCGCACCTCCATCATGTTTGTGACGAAGCATGCGCCGGGAGCGCTCGTTGACGTGCTCGCGGTGTTTCGAGACGCCGGCATCAATCTGAGTCACATCGACAAGCGACCAAGCGGACGCGTGAATTGGGAATACACTTTCTTCATCGACGCCGACGCGCATCGCGACGAACCGCACATGGCGGCCGCCATCGAGGATGCCGCCGCTCATTGCGTCCTCCTGCGGGTGTTGGGCTCGTATCCCAAGGCAGACGGCGTACTCTGATTGGCCCCGTCGGGTACCTTGGGTCCCGGACCATGCTGGACGTCACGCACACCACGACCGCGCTGCTCAACGGACTCAATGCCGATGATGGCGATGCCGCATGGGAGCTGCTCGACCGGCGATATCGGCCCATCATTACCGGGCTTGCTCGGCGGCTCGGCCTGAGCGATCAAGATGCCCAGGACGTGTCTCAGGAGACCATGCTCCGAGTCCTTTCAGAGTATCGAAGCGGGAAGTACGACCGCGAACGGGGCCGAATGCGGGCTTGGATCCTGGCGATCGCCCGCACGAAAATCGCTGACATGCATCGCAAACGTGGCGTACGAAAGGAATACCGCGGCGAGTCGGCGCTCGTCACGATGCCGACCGATGCTGAGCTTGACGATCTCTGGTCGACGGAGCGACGACACGTCATCCTTCGAGAAGCACTGCGTGATCTCCAATCGAAGTCCAAGATGGCCGACCGAACAATTCTCGCTTTCGAGATGCTGGTGTTTCATCGCCGCGCCGTCGCGGATATCGCGGCCGAACTTGAGATGACCGAGAACGACGTGTACCTCGCCAAGAGCAGGGTTGCGGCCAAACTCCGTGACACGGTGCAGGCGTTGGAGGCGGCGTTTGATGAGGACGGTTTGTGAGCCCGCCCCCTGCCCCACGAAGACCAACTGACGATGAAATCCTCGCCATTGCGCGGGACGGCACGATTTCGGATGACGTCATGCGGTGGCTCAAAGAGGAAGACGACGGGACAGTCGCCGCCGAGCTCAAACGCCTCCGGTCGAAGCAGACGGATGTCGATGCGACCGTGCGGTCTGCGCCGGGGCAGAACTCCGAGGACCGATTCCTCGACGAGTTCGCAGAAGCGCACCAAGCGGGCGTCTTTGGCGATACGTCAATCGTTGAGGCGCCGGAAGCCGCTGGGTACGAAATCAAGAGCGAGATCAGCCGTGGCGCTCAAGGCGCCGTCTTTCTCGCCGTCCAGAAGGCCACGAGGCGGCGAGTTGCCCTCAAGGTCCTCCTCCGCGGCGCATTCGCCTCAGAGCGGCAGTTGATCCGATTCGAGCGCGAAGTCGAAATGGTCGCCTCGCTCAAACACCCGGGGATCGTCACTGTCTACGACAGCGGAACAACCCCCGACGGCCGCGCGTGGCTCGCGATGGAGTACGTCGAAGGCGACACCATGGACGCCTGGCTCGATCGCTCCGCGCCCAAGGACAGAGATCAGAAACAGCGATTCATCGCGGCGCTCGTAGCCAACACCTGCGATGCCGTCGTCGCAGCACACCAGAAAGGCGTCATCCACCGCGATCTCAAACCTGACAATGTTCTGGTCGATGCCGAAGGCGCACCGCATGTGCTGGACTTCGGTCTCGCCAAGCCGGTCGACAACTCGGAGTGGGACTCATCTCGTGTCGAAGTGACGACCGCGGGTGAGTTCATGGGCACCTTCGCGTACGCTTCCCCCGAGCAAGTCTCAGGCGATCCAGATCGCATCGACGTTCGTACGGATGTGTTTGCGCTCGGAGTCATTCTCTACGAGTCGCTCCTGGGCACACGTCCATTCGTCCTGGAAGGCTCGATTGCAGACGTCATCAAGACGATCGCGGAATCAACACCGACGCTTCCACGAAGCGTCGACCCAGCTCTCGACCGTGATCTCGAGACCATTCTGCTACGCGCGCTGGACCGCGACCCCGACCGGCGGTATCAGAGTCCGGCGGACTTGGCGCGTGACCTTCACCATTGGCTCGACCATGAGGCCATCGAAGCCCGGCGTGACGATGCGTGGTACGTCGCGCGGAAATTCCTCCGTCGCCACTGGATCCCTGTGGGCGTTGCAGCCGCCGGTGTAACAACCCTCATCATTTTCGGCATCACAATGTTCGTCGCCTGGAACCGCGCGACCGAAGCGAACCAGCGCCTCATGGGCACTGTGGGAATGGTGTCAAAGGTGCTCGGGGCCGCCGACACCGAGAATCTGGATCAGGCCGTCGCAGCATCGAGCGTGCGTGACATGATGCAGCGATGGATCGAGGTCGTCGGATCGGACCTCTCTGATTACCCGGCGATCGCAGCGGCCGTGCGACTGGATTTGGCGCAGAATCTCGTAAGCGGTGGACGATTTGATGAAGCAGCCGCAACGTTTGCCGCCGCAGAGAAAGCGGTGGATCTCAACCCCAGCAACCCGTCCGCGATTGCAGGCAGGCTTCTGCACAACAGAGGTCGAATGCACTACAAGCGGGCGGACTATGCTGCGGCTGTCAGCGACTATGAAGCGTCTCTTGCACATCGATACAAGATCGAACCTCACAGCGAGGCGACCGCAGAAACAATGCACCATCTCGCCGCATCGCTTCGGCGGCTTGGCAACACCGAGGAATCCGACGAATTACTCGACCGGGCACTCACGAGGCATCGAGAACTGCTTGCTCAAGCAACCGACGAAGTAGAACGGCGACGGCGCAACATCGCGCTGAGCAACATCCTCAATGGAATGGCGGTCGGCCACGTCACGAATCGCCCCGAACAAGCCCTGCCGTTACTGCGTGAAGCACTGGCGATCTTCGAAGTGGAGTCGCCCGACCCGTCACGAGATTGGCGGATCGCAGCGCTCAGCCACAACATTGGCGACTGCCTGTCACGGCTCCAGCGACTGCAGGCGGCGCACCAGACGCTGCTGAATGCAAGGCGGATCAAAGAGATTCAGGGCAACGCAGTCAGCACGGCCAATACCGAGGCGGCGCTTGCTCGGCTCGCCATACAGATGGGTGACACAGATGCCGCAGCCGTTCATCTCGACCGAGCTCGCACGCTGAGAGCCGATCACCTCGGCCCGAGTCATCCAGCCCGCAGGGATGAACGGCTCATTGAGATTGAGCTCGAGCTGCTCCGGGGGAACCTGAAGGCTGCGGAAACGCTGCTGCTGCAGGAGTCTGAATCCACGAGGCCAGGCGAATCAACTGCCGCAGTCGCAAGGCTGAATGGCATGCTGCTCTTCGCCAAAGGCAAACTGGATGAAGCCACGGACCAGACGTCGATAGCGTTGACTGTTTTCTCAGACATTACGGGGGCACAGAGTCCCCAGACGAGAAAGTGTCACGTGCAACTGAGCAAGATCGCCCATGCGCGCGGCGACACCGATTCGGCTGTCATGCATGCTCAACTTGCTACGCCGCCAACTGAATTCAGCGTCGGCGACGACCGCGAATAGCAGCCAGCCCAATAAGGGCGATCGCGCCCGGCGCGGGAATCGGAAGGGACATCACGCCACCGAGACCGATCTCATAGTCGCCAAAGTTCTCAAAGTCAGGGTTCGTCCAGCCTGTCCATGAGAATGAGCCGTACTCCGGCCTCGGAAGAACGAGACCGACATCATTACCCGGCATGCCCATGCCGAATATCGGCACCGGATCGTTTCCAATCTCGGTCAGAGCTTCGCTGGGGCCGGAGGTGATGGCGAGGTAATAGATGCCAGCGCCGGTGAATATCGGCTGCCCACTTGCGTCTTCGTTGACCAGTTTCGACATCCCGGTGTCCTGGTGTTCGTTGTCGTTGGCCATGATTCCCTGCCCTGCTTCATTGAACAGATAGAGCATGGGATTATGCAGCGGGTTATTGCTACCGATATCGCCGTACGTCTCGGCGCGGAACATGGTCGGATCTGCAATGTAGATCCGATAGACATCCTGATAGTCGCCGTAGCCCGTCAGGGTAGAGGTTCCCGTCAGCGATCCCGATATCAGGCCGACTGGTCCCTGGCCAGAATCTGTCTTGACATCTTTGGCGTCGTCTCGGCTGGTCCCAGCATCGCCCCCTGGGGGCTCATCGAAGGTTGGGCCAGCGAGAGCCAGGCCTGAGATTGCAAGCACCGCCATCGCGGCAGCCGGTCGGATCAGTTCGAATCGCATGTCACAACACTCCACTTCAAGAGGGGACTCCCCGCCCACCCTACCCCGTGACGGCCGAGAATCAACAGAATCCTGATTCCTCTGAGCGTTCTGTGCCTTACCCCGTGCCAGAGGGCTTCTTACGGCCCCGCTTTCCGGGGCGGCCAGGGGGGGCGACCACGAAGCACACCCGGCTGAGGGCCCCCGCTGGTCAAGCGATCTGATCGGGGACACCCACCAAAAGTCTGATCGAGTCTGATCGAGGACATCCACCAAAAGTCTGATCGAGGACATCCACCAAATGCCTGCTCCCAGGATCGCCGGCGGCCAGATTGCGGCCACCCACCCACTCTCCCGGCGGAGGGCAATCATCAGCCGAGGATCCGGCAACCATCAAACAGATCGTTGACGATCGCTACCGGAGATCAACTGGCGGCACCAGAACCTTCAGCCGCTCGGAGGACAGAGAGACCGCCAGCCGGCACACGCGGCTCGCACTGTTGTCAACCTCTGGAGGTGGGTCACCGTCGAGCTGCCATCTCGCCGGAACATCGCAGTCGATTTCGACGCCGCGGCTGGCCGTCTGATGGACATATCCAGCCGACCCGACCTGCCAACCCAATCGGCACCGAATGAGCCACCGCACCATCTGCGCCGCAGAGGCAACGGGGAAGAAGGTCATGTCGAGCTTCTGGTCATCCATCTTTGCCATCGGGGCGGGATCAAACCGTCTGGCGTATTCCCTCGCATTGGAGACGACAACCCACCCTCGCGTGGCCGAGACCACGGCCTGGCCATCAACGTGGATCGTAAGTTCAGGCGGCGTCCACCGGCAAAGTGTCCGCAGTCCGGCGCGGACGTAGTGCCAGTTCGAAACGCGTTCGCGCCGCCGGGCTGCCACATCGGCTACGACTTCGGCATCGAATCCAATCGACGCCATCAGAAGCATTGCACATCCGTTCGCTTCGGCCATATCCACCAATCGCGGCTCGCCCTGTTCGATCAGCGCGACAGTATCAGTGAGTTTCGTCCCCATCTTCTGCGAGCGTGCGAAGAGGTTTTCGTTGCCCTGTGGAACGTGCACAAGTGGCACTCCTGCCTGAGCGACAACCGCCGCCACAGACCGCACCGTGCCATCGCCGCTGACAAGGGCGACAACATCTGCCGCTGAGAGGTGATTCGGAAGCCATTCAGTCGCATCTCGCGGTTCGCTGGCGACCAATACAGTCTCATGCCCACGCGACTCGAGCAGCGCCGCAAGCACCGCGCTCCGCTTGCGAGCGCGGCCACGACCGGACACTGGATTGGCAACGATGACGACTCTCATAGACGGGTGCAGGCACCCTAACCGCACTCACATCGACCCGACGGTTGACGTATCTCTTTAGATGACAGGATGTTACAGAATCGACAGCCCGTAACCAACTGCAGCACAAAGGGATACATGATCCGTCGGGTCGATGTGTCCTCTGTACTCAATCGTGACACTCGCCCCAATTCTGCAGCAGGTCCAACAGGTCCAGCACATTGACGGTGCAGTCGAGGTTGAAGTCGCCACCACACGCAGACGGGGCGCAGTTGTCTGAGCAGATGCCCCACTGATCGTCAAGGAACCACAGCAGATCCGACTGGCGAATCCACCCGTCCCGCCCACTTCGGCCCCCGTAGTTCTCGGTGTAGACGTCCATGCGACAAGCATCCAATCGGGCCGAAAGGCCGGTCTGAATGTTGTACCCGTTCAGCGACGCAGCGCCGCTTTGCATGGTGTCGAGCCGAAGACTGAGGATGAACTCTTTGCCAGGCGGCACAATCCAATCGATGCCGTATGTCGTCACGAAGCCCTCGCTCGTGACGTGACGCTCATCAACAACGCCTACTTCCACACCATCGATCAAAACAGTTGTCATACCAATCGCGCCGTTCTCGGCGCCGGGCGTCAGTTTGAGCCGCACCATGTTGACTGGCTCTTCCGGAGTCACCGCGAAATTCACCCATGCTGGAGTCGAAGGTGACGAAGACTCAAGGGTCGTCGCCCAGTTTCCAACAGTAACGCTCCCCTGCTTCGCAAATGTCAAATCGTTGAGCTTGAGTGGTTCATCGAGCCGCTCCACAACAAAAGGAAGAGGCCTACCGCCAGGTCCCGGAGGCCCACCGCCGGGTCCCGACCCCGGCGGCCTACTCCGCCCATACGGAAGTTCAATGGAAGCGCCTCGCGTCAGGCCCGCTGCAGAGAGGCTCGCGAGCCATGCATTTGTGTTGCCGCTGCTGTACTGCTCCAGCGACGTATCAAAGCCAAGGTCGACGCCCATGTACGTGTTGCTTCCATGGCTACTGGTGCACGCATCATCATCCTCGACATTCGCATCCGACGTCAGCCGGTAGAAGCAATGCGGCCACGCATGTGAGGACTTGCAGGGAAACCAGCCGTCATAGTCGTAGTTCGGGTCAAGATAACTGACGTCGATGTTGACGCAATTGTCATACTGCGACTCTGTGAACCACGTATCAACGACTTCCGCCCCGCAGTTTACGTTCCATCCCTCGAACGAGAAGTAGTTCTCTGCAAAGTCCGCGTCTTCACCGCGGGAGCCATCCGAACCCAGCTTCCAACACGGATCAAGATACGTCGCATGAATCGTCGTGGCGTTGCCCCGAAGCTCTCGGATCCGTTCTGCGCAAGCATCGACAAATCCAGCGCCCGCGCTGTGAGCGATGAGATGCACATGCGTCACCTCCGCGTTCGCCAGAACGGTCCCGGAATACCGCCCACACCATTCGAACACTGGTGCCCAAGGCCACACACAATAGCCCGTGTACACCGGCAGCACAGCCCAATCGCTTCCAAGTGGTTCACCAATCGCATCAGCCAAACGCCCACCCCAGCCGGTCGTATTCCAACCACCCGGCAAACTGAGGCCCGGCACACCGGTCATTATTCCATGCGTGATGATGACGACCTTGTCAATGGTGCCAGGCGGATCGACATCCGGATAGTCCGGTTCCTCGTCCTGTCCATCAGGCTCGTCCGGAACGTCAAAGCCGCACGGATTCCCTCCGCACGAAGTGCCATCCCCGAGGAACGTGCCGCCCCCGCTGATGCATGCATCGACCCAGACATTGGCCTGGCAATAGGCCCCGGCCATACAACAGGCCCCGACATCGCCGCAGTCGGCATCGCCGCATTCGCTCCCCTCACCGTTGAATTCACCGCCATCGTCTGCGCAGCGGATCTGCGAGTACGCCGAAACACAGTACCCACCAATACAGCACGCACCAATCGGAGATCCGTCACCACAATCGTCGATCATTGGCCATCAAACACCTCCGGGCCACATTCCGCTCGATCTGAAGGACCATTGCCAGTAGAGTGGGGACGACCAGCCGAGCGAGTAGCGGCCCGCCCGACCGGTTCGTCCCCGAGGCTACGGAGGACATTCCCAGCGTTCCCCAGAGGAGCACAGGGTCCGCGGATTCCCGGGGGGAACACCCCCCCAGCACCACCTGCGACGCTTGCTCTCCAAGGCGCACGGAATTCCAAGAACAGTCGACGGGGCGGTGCCATCCGGACCAATAGGGGTCCGGTGGCTCTCTCTCGAGGTGGCCCAATGACCGCAGCCCCCCAGAACCATCAGCCGACGGCGGAGACCTCCCTCTCGTCGCCAGATTGCTTCGACGACCCCCACGACGTGACCTTGCTCATCGAGTCGTGGAAGTCAGGAGACGGCGACGCCCTCAACGATCTCTTCTCACTCACCTTTGACCAGCTTCACGACATGGCCCGCGTTCAGATGAATGCCGAGTTGCCAGGCAACACACTTCAGGCAACGGCGCTCGTGAGCGAAGTGTTCTTGCGGCTCGCAGGCCAATCGCCAGATCACCTCACGGACCGCAAGGCCTTCTTCTGCACCGTAGCGCGAGCCATGAAGCAGATTCGCATTGAGCAAGCTCGAAGACGCAAGGCCGCCAAGCGAGGTGGATCATGGAACCGCGTTCCATTAGAACTTGCAATTGGCGGACTCGCCCGCGACACCGATCCCGATGAACGACTTCTCCTGCTCGACGCCGCACTCGCCCAGCTCGGCGAAATCTTTCCCGAGCACCATGACCTCACGCTCCTGCTGTACTGCGGCGGACTCGACACGGCCCAAGCAGGGAAAATCCTCGGAATCGCGCGCCGAACAGTGCAGCGTGACTGGCGGTTCGCCAGAGCTTTCCTTCAGGCCCGAATGACCCGCATTTCGGAACTTGGCACCTTGCCAGCAGCATCATGAGCGATGCAGACGATCCCGCACTCTGGCAACGCGCCGAAGTCGTATTCCACGAACTGATCGACCTTCCAGTTGAATCACGCGAGGCCGCGATGCGCGAGCGATGTGGCGACAACCACGCGCTCCGCGTCGCCGTGGAATCGCTCCTCACAGCCGCGGCCGCTCTGAGCGGCGAGCCCGATACGCAGGTTGGCCCCGCGCAGGCACTCCCCACGCCAGAAGTCGATCCGCTCATCGGCAGCGCGGTCGGACCCTTCAAGATCCTGCGATGCCTCGGCGCAGGAGGCATGGGCCGCGTCTACGAAGCGGAGCAGCAACAGCCACGTCGCCGCGTCGCACTCAAAGTCCTGGCCCGTGGTCTGGCGTCGCGCTCCACGCTCAGACGGTTCCGGAGTGAAATCGAGGTGCTCGGCAATCTGCAGCACCCGGGCATCGCGCAGCTCTACGAAGCGGGCACGTTCGACGAGGGCGAAGGCGGTGTGCCGTGGTTCGCCATGGAACTTATTGACGAAGCGACATCCATTCTCCGATACGCCGCAGCTCACAAACTCGACAAACGCGCACGCCTGATGCTGTTTACACAGGTATGCGATGCCGTCGCGCACGGACATCTCAAGGGCATCGTCCACCGCGACCTCAAACCCGGGAACATCCTTATCGACCACAGCGGATCGCCTAGGTTGATCGACTTCGGTATAGCCAGAGCGACCGAATCTGACATCAACGTGACGACCATCGGCACGCACACCGGCGCGCTGCTTGGCACGATTGCCTACATGAGCCCTGAACAGTGTCGAGGTGACTCCCGCGAAATCGACATTCGGAGCGACGTCTACAGCTTGGGAGTCATCCTGTACGAGTTGCTCACCGGGACCAAGCCATACGATCTCTCGCATACAAGCATCATCGGCGCGTCGCGCATCGTCCAGGAGACGGCGCCGATTCCCATGAGCCGCGCTGATCGTGCCCTCCGCGGCGATCTTGAAACAATCGTGGCAGCGGCCATGGAAAAGGATCCTGACCGGCGATACCAGTCGGCGCGGGAATGTGCGGACGACATCCGCCGACTGCTTGCTGGCGAGCCCATTCGGGCTCGGCCTCCAAGCACCCTCTATCTGGCCCGTTGCTTCGTGCAGCGGCACCGCGCTGCTTCCGTGATTGCCGGTGCCGCTGCATCGCTACTGATCACAGCGTCGGTTGTTTCGACAAGCCTGTACGTCGAATCAGAGTCGCAGCGAAAGCGAGCTGATGAGGCGGCTCAAGCAGAAGCAGATGGACGAAGTCGGTCGCAGATAGTCTCGGCGATATCACCGCCACAGAGCATCGGCAAGATTCGAAGCGCG
This sequence comes from uncultured Isosphaeraceae bacterium, assembly GCA_964598425.1. Classification (GTDB taxonomy): domain Bacteria; phylum Planctomycetota; class Phycisphaerae; order Phycisphaerales; family SM1A02; genus UBA12567. The sequence continues at coordinate 62,520 of CAZRBV010000012.1, forward strand.
ATCGGTTCGCTTACCGAGGGATCGTGGGAGCATTACTACGCGTCGCTCGCGGCCGATGAGTCGCATCGCGTGCTTCATCCGGGCATGGTCCACTTGGGATTCGCCGGATCGGTCAGCTCCGATGGCACCCATGCCCTGCTCTGGCGGAGAGATCTCCCGATCCAGGTCATCGATGTCGAAACCGGCGATGTGCACAGTCACATGAGCGTCGTGCCGCTCGGCGGACCGCGACATGTCAGCAGCGCCGTCCTTGGACCCGCGGACATGGGTGGCAACCGGCTGCTTGTCAGCACACAGCGCAGTCCGACCAGGCACGCGGGTGACGAGCAACCAACCACGCTCATGCTTCACCTGGTAGATACCGAGCATCGCCTGACCACGCTCGACCAGGTGAATGTTCCTTCCAATCGCAGCCGGTCATTTCTATTCTCGCCAGCGCACCATCTTGTTGCGGTCGGAACGACTGCCGGCGAACTTCGTGTCTTCTCGCTGGCGAACACCTGGCCTCCCTCAGTCGACCAGACGCGGCTCCGCCATCTCGGGACATGGCCAGCACATGGATGGCATGTGCGAGGCCTCGCCATCAGTCCCGACGGGCAACGGCTCGCCTCGACCAGCAGCGACCGGACGGCCCGGTTGTGGTCGATTCCTGCGATGTTCCGGGGCGAGGACGATCCCCTGCTCGCAACGCTGATCGGTCATCGATACTACGTAACGCACGCGGATTTCTCGCCGGACGGACGCCTTCTGGCAACGGCCGGCAATGACGGCACGGTGCGTGTGTGGGATGTGGAAGGGGCGATCCGAGAAGCTGCCGAGCCTCCGCGCACCGCTATCGATCGCCGTGCGGAATACCACGCCATCCTTGAGCAGCGATTCGGCGACGTCCCACGAGCAGCGATTGCGGCATCCCTCGCAGTGATTCCGGCCGATCGTCTCGGCGTTGCCGGAGTCGTGTTTGACAACACGGGCGTGCTCCACTCAGCGGGTGCGGACCGTACGCTTCGATCGTGGCGTGTCCGCCCCGTCGGAGATGGCCTTGCCGCCTTGGATGTGAAGTCGCTCGGTGAACAGGTCGGTGCTGGACACGAGATACGACGACTCATGCGCGATGACGCTCGGAAGAGGCTCGTGACCTTGGATACCACATCAGAGATGCACCTGTGGTCCCCACGCGATTTCAGCCGTCTTCGCCTCCGTGGTGCCGGAACCGGATGCCGAACCACCTGCGTCTTCCCCGACAGTCGTCATGTCGCGATCGGTGCCGGGGACGGCGACGCGCGGGCACTCGTGTATGACATGGACACCGCGACACAAGTGTCCAACTGCTGGCATGGCGCCAACCAGGCCGTCTGGGCACTCGCAAGTTGGCAGTCGGGCGATCACATGGTGCTGGCGGCCGCGGTGACCTGCTTCGCCGACAATACCCCCGACCAAATCGTGCTGTGGGATATGAGCGATCCTGCAACGCCTCGACTTCTTGAGTCGCGGTCCATCGTGGATTCGGAACTCGGAGTCCGCGCCGTTGCGGTGAGTCCAGATGGAAGCACCCTCATTGCAGGAACCGGCGATGGACGAATCGTCCACTGGGCACTTGAACAGCGCGTCGATGGCCTCCCGAGACTTGGGGAGACCATGTGGCAACATCGCCTGGTACCCCCGACGCCAGGAACACCTGGTGAGAATCTTGACGACTTCCAGACCTACCGCGGCGTCATGGATATCGCGGTCATCGGCGACTCGGGGCAGTGGATTCTCGCCGGAACATCGGCGGGTCTCTTGAAGGTGGTCGACCTCTCGGCAGGTTCTGATGCGACGCTCATGGAACGCGACGGCGCATGGACCGAGGTAGCAGTTGCAGACAGCGGCCGGTGGGCAGCCGCTGGAGCAGATGATGGCCTGGTCGCTCGGTTCGCGATCGACGACACATCCGACCGCCCCGCGGTCATGCCGCTGCGCTCGCCGGGTGATTCGGTCGCCAATGGCCACCGACACGCTGTCACAGGTCTTGCCTTTCTGGAGTCGCTCGGCCCACCCCGACTCGTATCCACCGGCCGAGATCTCACGATCCGCCTTCAGGAACCCTCGACCGGTCGGTGGATGTTCACGCTTGAAGGCGAGATCGGCCAGGTCTGGGATCTCGCGGTGAGTCCGGATGGACGCCGCATTGTCACGGCGACGATTGGACCGTGGGGCCGCGGCAATGGCGGAACAGTGTGGGAGGCATCCACAAAGGACGTTCGCCGGCAACTCGCGCCCGGTCGGATTGCAGCGACCCAGGGTGCCGAGCTGCTTCGATCGATCCGCTACACGCCTCACAACGCTCCCAATGCAATTGCGGAAGCGCTCCGCGCTGCCTGGGAGAAAACGCAGCCACCATTGCCGAGCGACGCCCTCGCAGCCGCATTGAAGCAGGCCCACCTCCTCTGGTCGGGCTGGTCGGTATGGGAGTGGGCCGCAGCCATACTCACAGATCCAGACGCATCGGCGGCCGACCTTGAGCAGGCCCTCCGCTGGACGAGCGCCGCTACCAGTTTCGCGCAGCTTCGCATGGAACCACATGCGCTCCATGCCGCCGCGCTCGCGAGGACCGGTCACTTCGAGGAAGCGCTCGCCGCAGCAGCGTACGCAGCGACCCTTGGCACGGGGATCCCACTGAGCAACGAGAGCTATCGGCGTGAGTTTTTTCTGAATGCCATTGCTGGCGCAACTGCGTCTGCGGCCATGGGCCGCGATTCAGATGCCGCTGCGTGGCACGCCCGCGCCACAACAGTTCTTGATGCCACAGACTCTCCACCAACTTGGATGGCGGCGATGGCAGACCGGGCCAAGACGCAGGCAACCTCACGATCGGAAGTCGCATCGCATGGGGCGCACCCGTAGCGCACCTTGCACAGCTGGCTAGGCGTTGGACTCGACCAGAAGGTCCGGGCATCGACAGATTGCCACCAGGGATCGCACATGGTCAGACGCAACGACCCGGAGCTCAACACCCTCGCGGCGGGCTTTTCGATGCGCCAGAACCAGCAATGCGACGAGTTTGGTATCAGCCATCTCACTCAGCGTCAGATCGAGTTCAATGCGAGATGCGCCGGCATCGATCTCCTTCTGCACAAGTCGATGAAATCGTTGAATGCGGCGCGGCTCTACGAAGTCGCACGGAAGACATCGCACCTGCAGGGCAGCCCCGATTCGCGTAACTTCGGCCCACGCAGGCCACGCCCCGTCGCTGGAATGTGCGAGCAGCATCGATACACTCCCCTCGGCCCCGCGCCCCCGTGGCGCGACGCCACTCTGAAAGTACTCGATGCGCTTTGAGAGTCAACAACAAACTGCCTCAATCGCAGCGGGGCCATCAATTGCGGCGCCGCCCGTGCGAACAGCAGTCGCGCAGGCGTATACTCCCGCGATGATCCTTCTCGCATGCACCTTGCTACTTGGGACTGCAGTGGCCAATTCACCGCCGGGCGCCTTGGCGCATGCGCCGCCCTACACAGCGTCTGACGCTGCTGTCATCATCGAAGAACTCGATCTCGATCATGCCGGCCAACAGCACATTGTTCTTCAGCTCGTTGATGACTTCTCTATGCAGTGGACGCTCCTGGTGGACGGGTACTCGGTCGCACTTGGCATCAATCCCAACGGCCAGACAGAAGAGATGGAAGCGGCAAGCATCGCATTCAGCAATGCCGCGCATACATCGGTACAGGCTGCCCAGGCCGTGCGCCAACTCGAAGCCGATTTGAAGTCAGCTGATGCCACACAAGTCGCAGCATTGCAGGAAGCGTTGACTAACGCCAGCGCATTGCGGGCGCGTTTGCTGAAAGAGGTCAGGAGGGCGAGCGATGCAAGGAGGGCGCTTATCCACCGCGATCCAATGCACGTGGAGCGGACCGCGCAAGAGTTCGCAGAGGAGTCCGCGGCGCTGACACAGCAGTTTGAAGCCGACATCAGGCTGCTTCTCATTCCAGAACAACGGGAGCGGTGGGACGTATTGATTCCACGCTTCACAAGGCGTCAACTCCTCCGGGCAGGCCATCTCGGCGGTGAGCATCTCAATCTCGATAGTGTCGTATCACGGGTTCACCCGATTCTCACGTCGGAGGAGCTTGCCGTCATTGAGCCGACATTGGTGGAATGGCGAACCGAAATTGATGCCGCGCTGGAGAATCGAAGCAACCACGACTATCTGGCAGTGCCCTTTCCAAATGTCAGCCAACGGTCGGCGCTCGCGACTTCCCGCAGGGCGGTTCGCGATTGCACGCTCAGGCATCTCGACGCTGCATGCACCGCGGTGGGAGAACCGAGGGGCTCTCAGATGCGAGACCTTGCCATGAGAATCGGGTTTCCTGCTCGATATCGTCCAACCCACATGGAGCAGGCACTTGAGTACTGCATCTCGGCGCATGAAGATCAACGCGATCAGATCAAGAGCCTGCTCCAATCGCACGCCAAGGGGATGAAGGCGGTCCGAGCAGCAAACATTGCACTGTTGATCAATACAGAAGGCCACGGAACACTCACGCCCGGCACTGACCAGGAGGGCATGCAACTGCCCGCTGGAGCCGGAGACGCCATCCGATCAATACAGGATCTGCGTCGCCGCGGTGTCGATCAGCCTTCACTCGACCGGCTGGCCTTCAAGCAGCTCGAGCGTATCCTCGGCCGGGCAGAGGCGAGGCGGGCAATGAGAAAGTGGAATCAAGCACGCCGCTAACGGACACCGTGCGGGTCGTTACCACGCAGCCTCTTCCGCATCCACAACCGCTGGCACACCTGCTATCACCCGCGTCCGCCACCCGGCATCGACCGAGGCGAAGTGTGCTGTTCCTCCCGCACCTTCGATGAGCGCGAGCCCGGCGGCAACATCCCACAGAAAGATGTCGTCTTCAAGATAGACGTCCATGTGACCGCCGGCGGTCCACGCAAGTGAGAGTCCGGCGCAGCCGATCATGCGAACTTTCTTATATGCGGCCATCCGGCTCGTATAGACCGACATCGCATTGGCGCTGAAATCAAGGCCGCGCGGGAACCCGGTTGCAAGTACAGCATCATCACGCCCGGTTGCCGAGCCCACTTGACAGGGCACTCCGTTGCATGTGGTCGGGATCGTTGGACCACCGACCCAGCGAGCCTTCCGACCGCATTCAAAGATTGCGCCGAGTACTGGCCTGCCTGACCTCCACAACGCGATGCAGGTACAGGCCACCGGGATGCCACGAATGAAATTCATGGTGCCGTCAAGCGGATCGATGATCCAGCCGTCGTGATCGAGATCGAACCGCGCGTCGGCCCCCTGCTCTTCGGAGAGGATCGGAAGGTCACTCTCTCGGAGCACGTGTAGAATCGCCGCCTCGGCGTCGAGATCGGCCTGGGCCTTGATATCACGGCCAACCTCGGCATTGACGGTTCGGCCACACGCTCGCAGAACGGCTTCGGCCGCCGCAGCGGCAGCGGTCGCCATCTGAACTTCGTTCTCGCTGACTTCGATCATGGCGAGAGGCTACCGCGCTGACGGTGGCCACTGGGCAAGGCGGCTGGCCGCGCCGAGGCCATTCCCTCAAACTGCAACACGAGCATCAGGGCTGTAGGGGCAAGGCCAATCGAGGCCACCCACCAAAGGGGCAAGGCCAATCGAAGGCCAATCGAGGCCACCCACCAAACCGGGGGGCCAATCGAAGGGGCCAATCGAAGACACCCACCAAACCTGGAGGCCAATCGAGGCCAATCGAAGACACCCACCAAACCGGCCGGGGGCCAATCGAGGCCAATCGAGGCCACCCACCAAAGGAAGGCCAA
>CAZRBV010000013.1:0-66132 GCA_964598425.1 uncultured Isosphaeraceae bacterium
CCTGACAGAGCCTGGAATGCTGTTGCGCTTTGTCCAAACTGCCACAGAAGATGTCACTATGCTGACGATAGTGAATCGTTCAACGAATCGATATACGACAAGGTCGAAGAAGTACATCGACCTGAGGAATAACTACTATCCGATCATTCGGTTGAATAATCGGTGATCGGGGAATGTTCTTATGGAATTCGGATAGTACGACTGCGCTTGTATACTCAAGCCAATGAGTAACTTGGGTACACCTCGGCTCCGAAACGCAATATTCCCAAGCTGAATGTCGAGGGTTCGATCCCCTTCACCCGCTTCACTGCGAAGACGTGGTCCGCCTGCGGCGAGACGACGATCCCCTTCACCCGCTTTGGTGCCTTCAGTGTCGCCACCTTGCACAACACTGCACCCCGTCACAGTTTGCGCCGCGTCGTTCACGCTTGGTGAGGCGTTGTTCGGTTGCGCCGTGTTGCACCGAAAAGCACCCGAAAGCGCCCCGCGCGCTCTCACCGGCGCTACGCCGTCGGTCCCCGTCATCGCAGCAGTCTGCACCGCCACACTCGGCACCTTCGCCAAGGCGGCAGCGGTGTCGGTTGTGCCGATTACCGTGTAGTGCTTAATGGTGGTTTGGTAGTTGGAATGCCGCATGCCCTTCTGGGCGACCTGTGGCGCCACCCCATGGAGGGCAAGGTGTGTGCCCAGTGTGGTGCGGAGTGCGTGCAGATCGGCTGCCCGGCCTTCCTCGTCCGTCTCAGGGATCCCCGCGCGCTCGAAGTCGCGCCGCCGGGTTGCATCGGTCACTACGTGCGGAAACACCTTCGCGTCACCGATGCAACGGGTGGCGGCTTGGAACTCGCGCAGGATCGGAACCAGAGCGGGGTGGAGCGCGACCACTTCGGTCCGCTTCGCTTTGCTGTTGCGTACCGATGCTCAAGCGAACGGGCCGCCACTGCCTTGCAGCAGACACCGCTCCGAGAGGCTCTCGCCGCCCGGACTCTCTACTCGCGGCACACTCCCAGTCTCAGGCGTTTGAATCACCAGGCTGACCTTGCCCGGCACCGGCTCATCACGCCGGAAGCCCGAGACCTTCCCCTGTTAGCCATACTCGTCACCGAGACGGTCACGTCGCTCGGCCCTCTGTCGTCCGACTCGGGATTCCTCCCGTGTCGGTGTCTGCACGCGAGCTGACGCTCGTGCGATTTCAGCCAGCAGAACCCAGAAGTTCCGGCTTACCCATCGACAGACGACTTCATTACGCGGTTCGGCACCGTCTCCGTCTCGATTCACCGCCAAGCCCTCGCGGGCCTTTCATGGTTGAGCTCTTCACCGCCGGTCGTTTCGACCGGTCGCCGGGTGTGGTCATCACCCGGTCGCCCGCATCGCTGCGAACGAGCCCCCCACGGCGGCACGGGTTGAACGAGGTGCGTGACCCCGAACCCCCCGCGACGGATTACGCAGCGTTGTGGCCCGATGGCCCCTGCGCCGCCTCACCGATTTAAGCATGACGGCTCGCGAGGAGGTCATCGTAAACGGTCAGGTCCCACGTGATGGTGGAGCTGGTGCCTGACAGAGTTGAATCGGCCCAGTCGTAGCTCTGCGTCTCGCCTTGCACGGTGTAGGTGTCGCTGAACGTCCATGAGTCAGCGGCGGGCAGCGAGTGGCTGGCGTTCCAATCAGGGCCGAAACCTGAGCTCCCGCTGATCTCGAAGACCGATCCACCGTCGTAGGCAATGGAAGCCACTGCTGCGGATGCCATTGTGGTGGCAAGGGCTGCCGGAGCACGCCAGCGTCGTCGGTCAATCGGAGCAGTGTTCATCGCATCGTCCCTTTCCTTCAATGACCGCCAAGCGTCGCACCCCTTGACAGGCAATTTCAGACTACATCGAACGGGCTCCCGGACCATGGTTCATCAGGACTTTTACTCTGCAGCGCCTCCGAATTCGGCGGTTCCAGATGTCTGAAGTGATATTCCTTGCATTTATCCTCTACTGATGTACAAACGCAGCGGAGGAGTGGCCAATGATCAAGATCGATTGGGGTATCCCTGTGGCGGCTTTGTTGGGAGTATTGACAGGCGGCGCCGTGGCAGACGCGGCGGATCCCTGCGCGGCAGCGGGCTGGAGCATGCCCGTCGATCTCGATTCGGACCAGTACCAGGACGACGCCGCCAGCGCCCGTTTCGCGTGGGACAGTTTTGTGGCGATGTGCTGGCCGCAGGATGCTGAGGGGGAACCCGGCGCGCCCGACACCTCGATCAGCATCTGCTCCGGCGAAGCGGCCGGTGTGCCTCCGGTCTTTGTGTCATACATGTTGATGCAGCAGGCCTTCCTCGATGAAGGCGAAGATCCCGGAACATGGGACGCCCCGACCGCTGCGAAGCCGATGTGGGGAACGGACCCCGACAACCAACTTCGCGTGATCGGCTCGCTGTCCAAGGTCACGCAAGCTGGCCAACTCACCGGCGAGTTTGATCAGGCCGACATCGGCATGCCGCTCATTGATCAGAACGGCAACTACCTGCTGTACGAGATCTACTTGAATCGTTCTGAGTTCGAATGGCTCACGCAAAACGGCTACTACGACGCCAGCAACCAGTTTGCGGCCTTCCCCGCAGGCGAGACGCCGACCTTTGTCGGACTGCCCCAGACTGGCGATCCGACCGACTTCTCACCTGCCATCGATCTTCCCGACTGGGCGCAGCAAGGTGCCTTTGAGCTCAAGGCCGCGTGGAAGCAACTCGATCAGGAAGAGATTGACAGCGGCCGATTCTTCATGCGCGACGTCTACTACCGGAGCAACTACCCCGACACGGATCCGGTGTGCGGACCGGTCACAGTCGGGCTCGTCGGCATGCACGTCATGCGGCTCACCTACAACATGCGGCACACGTGGTTTCACGCAACGTTCGAGCACGTCGATAACGTGCAGACCGACCTGCCGCCTCCGGCGACCCCGTCACTGAATCCGGGGCCGAATGCCACCTGCGCACCGCCGTATGCCGAGGGGTATACGTGCCAGGGAAGTGTGTGTGAAGAGCCTGGCCCGAGCGACAGCTGCACGGCGTCCGCCATCGAGATTGGAACCGGGCACGATGTCTGCGAGCCGAATCCTGCCGAGATCATCAACGTCTCGCGTATTCCTGAACTGTCCATTCCGCCAGTTGTCGCGAACGTCAATGCGGAGTACCAGGCCGAACTTCCGGCACCGTGGAAGTACTACGAACTCATCAACACGATTCACCCTCAGGATGACGGCGACTGCTGCATTCAGCCGTCCATCGCAAACAACACGATCAATGCCTGCTGGATGACAAACACCACGATGGAGACCTACACCCAGTACTTCCCTGAGGGCGACATCGGCGGATTCCCGTTCCCGAAGTGTGGCGATAACACGTCACGCAGCATGAACTGCACCGATTGTCATGCGGCGGGGCTGCCGTACGGCGCACCGACCGACAGTTACGGGTTTCCGCAGCCAACGGAGCAGAATCCGCACGGGACGGATTACCAGATCTTCACGTTCCTGCTGTTTCATGCGGAGAAGTCATGTGCGGCTGATGTCACGTGGGACGGTCTTGTGGATGTCGATGACATTCTGCAGACCGTTGGCGACTTCGGATGCGAGGGGACCCACTGTGGCAGTGACGCCGACCTCGACGGGCGGGTGAGGATCGATGACCTGCTCGTGGTGCTCGATGGATGGGGCAGCTGCGACTGAGTTATGAAATTGGCATCCTCGCAAGAGAGCTGCTGAAGGCTATGGGCACACAACAGCCCTCCCCCCTGCTCGACCGCTCAGTCATCTCTGATGGTTGAACTCCATCTGCGAATCAGTAGTGCGGTCGATTCGGCATGTCCCGGAATTGCTGCCACACTTTGAGCATGTCATCCCGATCAAGTTCGATCGCACGAAGTGGGCGATCCGGACCAGGCATCGACACCGCCTTGTAAATGGCCAGATCGTCAAAACCACCGTACTCCAATGCATCGTCAATCGTGGCCGCGTAGTACACCGCGTCGATCCGCGCCCACTAGGATGCCGCGTAGCACATTGGACATGGCTCGCAACTTGTATAGAGCGTGCATCCTGACAGATCGTGCGTCTTGAGCGCGGCGCAGGCCGCGCGAATCGCCGCGACCTCGCCGTGACAGGTCGGATCGTGCGCTGCCAAGACCCGATTCACACCTTCCGCAATGATGGCCCCCTCTCGGACGATCACGCAACCAAACGGCCCCCCTGCCTGGTCTACCAGTGCGGTCTTGTGAGCCAGTTCGATCGCCCGCTTCATGAACACATGATGGTCATTCATCGCCCCGCATCACCCTTCTTGCCAGTGTCATTCATGAGAGACCAGTCCCACTATGTGGAACCAGGTATGTAAACAAGGCCCACATGACCGCCGTAAACGCGGCGATCAGGCCGATGCCAGCGATCGCAGTTGACAACCGCCGCGATGCTGTGGGATTCATCCAGAACGCGAGAATCCGATTGGTCCAGGGCATGACCAGGTACGACAGCAAGACAACCGAGATGGTGTCGCCGATCAGCAGCCCTGTTGCGAACGACACATCAAGTGGGTGCGTCACCCACAGCGACAAGATCAACGTCAACGGATAGAGCGCGACTAGAACGGCAAGCGTTTGTTTCCAAAGTGCTGGCACACCTGCAGAGTGCCTGGCATTGTCTCCCATGCTGAACCACGCGCCGAATCCACTGGCGACCCGCCGAACAGTCATGTCATCGAAGATTCCACCAGCGTCTTGAAGGATCGCTGATCGTTCACTGCTGGATGACCACGCATCGAGATCCGCTGCGTTCTCGAATCGAATGACTGCAGTCCAGTTGTCTTGAATGCCATCGATCGGAGGAAAGAACTCAGTTCCGATATAGCCCGGAAAGGACTGTTGCACCTCAACGATGCGATCTTGCCACTGTTCATACGCTGCCTCTTGCCCGGGCCGTACCCGGTGCGAGACGATCATGCTCACAGAGCCCGCGCCTCCGTGACCGTGGCCACCATCCTGGTTGAGAAAGACCTGCGGCTCACCCACAAACAGATGTCTCCCCTCGGCCAGCAGCGCCTTCCGCTGCGGTGAGTCCAGCCACGCCTTCAAATGCTCATTGCGATCGAAATGGTAGATGACGGCCCAGTCATGCTGGCCGTCCGATGTCGGCGGCACGACCTCCGAACCCAGGAATCCCTCACACCGTGAGACGGCCATACCGATACGCCCCTGCCACGAGGCGAACTCGTCAAGGGTGTCCTCCCGCGCTCGCTGGAGCACAATGACCGTCGCAGCGGCATCGGCTTGAGGATGGCTATCCATAACGAAGGCAGAACGATACTCCATCACACATGGGACCGCCGGTCACTTTATGTGCCTGCCGCACAGGGACTTAGCAAAACGCCACTATCGCAAGTGCTTGGCCTGAAAGGAGATAAAGTGACCGGCGGTCAGTTTTTGGGGTAGAATGGCCGCTTATGCTGCGGCTCTCGCCAGATCGACTTCTTGTCCCCATCCTGCTCATTGCGGGCATGGTCATGCACATTTCGCTGCCGGGGCTTGGATGCCGCGTCGCTGCCAGTGCTGGCAAGGGCACCCCAGGCGCGTGCGCCGCTGCTGCCGAGCAAGGCAACTGCCGCCGCGTGATGTCAGTGTGCAAGCAGCGAGCCGAAACACGACGCTGCTGCCGCGCCATGGAGCGGGCAGTCGAGCAATCGTCATGCTGCATGACGAAGAAACGCTGCGGCGCTCCGCCACCACCCCCACCGTGTGAAGACGAACCTGAGTCGCCGCAACCTGACTGCATGATGGGCAGCTGCCCGGTCACTCGGTGGCTGGTCATTCTTGACAAGAGTGGAGCCGATCACGTCGCTGTCCTTCAGCTGCGCCGCGTAGATCTTGACGTACTGATGCCGGCGGAGATGGTCGTCCGCGACCTGCCACCGCCAGATCCACTCCACATGGCTGCGCGCCTTGCGCACAACGGAGCCTGGTTGATTTGAACACCCCCGAACGTGTTTCCCTGTTCGCGTGTGTTATTCAATTCAATCATCGCCTCTGACGAGGCGTATCCATACTGGAGTTTCAAACATGTTCCGTACAATTTTCGCGCTCGCTATCACCACCGTCATCATCGCTGGCTGCAGTAACGCCAAGCCCGCGCCCGGATCAATGGGCGCATGCACTCCCGCTGACTGCGCTGCGTGCCCCAAGATGGCCGATGGATCCTGCCCCAAACTCAATGGCGGCACGTGCGACAAGTCCGCTGGTGGTGCCTGCGACAAGGCAAAGACCGGTTGCGATAAGTCCAAGGCAGGTTGCGACAAAGCAAAGGCCGGTTGCGACAAGGCCAAGGCCGACTGCTCGAAGAGCGGCAAGGCCAAAGGCTGCTGCAAGAGCAAGGCGTGAGATCGCCAATCCCTTCGTAGGCTGAAATCAAGGGCGTGCCAGCTCGAGCTGGCACGCCCTTGTCTCTTCTTGGCGTGTCTCTTGCTGACAGCTGGCGGCTCACACATGCAGCCAACGCATGGCCTCCGGGAGAATGCCTACGACACCAGCGTGAAGCGGCCCGACCGCAGATTCTGCACACCCGCATAGATCTTGAGCGATCCAGCCCCGACAGCATCAGCGATGAGCTGTGACCCACACATGAGACGATCGATGCCCGCTTTGGCATTGGCTGCAATCGCAACATCAAGCTCGCTGTGCTCATCGGACTCAGCAACACATTCGTCCGGAATCATGATCTGGCCCACAAGGCCCGGAAGGCTGCCCGGAAGCGCAGAGAGGTTTTCCTGATTCTCCATCGCAGCGGTTACAGCACCGCACGATGAATGCCCCATGATGATGACAGCCTGACAACCGAGCACGGCCACGGCATATTCCACGCTTGCGATGATCTCTGGAGTTGGGATGTTGCCCGCAACGCCACACACAAAGAGCGCGCCAAGCGGCTGATCGAAGACAATCTCCGGTGCCACGCGAGAGTCCGCGCACCGGATGACAACCGCTAGTGGCGATTGCCCTTCGGCCAGGGCGGCGCGGGCCGACGGTGGATTCTGCGACTCAGTACGCCCCGCAACATATCGTTCGTTTCCGGCAAGCAACGTGTTCAGAGCAACATCGGGCGACACCAGTTTGTCCGAACTCTTGCCGACCGACATCGTGCTCACTCCCAGCAATTCGTCGACCAAGTGCCAACCGTGGCGGACCCGCTACGCCGGATCGCGGCCAAACCAAAGACGCGAATCCACTCCCGAGCATCCTACTTGAGCCCGCAATCCAGTGCCCCACGCAGCGGCTGATACCCTCATCGCATCCCAAAGGGAGATTGTCAATGCATTCTGAATCCAACCCACTCGCCGCGACCATTGCAGCACCAACCCGCTTCATGCCTGTACTCGCTCACATGCTGTGCGATGACATCGACGCATCACAGTTTGCTGACCGGGTCGGTACATCGATCAACCATCCCGCATTCGTCCTCGGACACTGCGCCTATTACGCAGGCGTGTGCATCCAGATGCTCGGGGGTGACATCAGCTTCGACGAGGGCGAGGCGGAACGCTATCAAATGGGGGCTGAGTGCCAGGATGACGCCACGCTCTACCTCAGCAAGGATGACGCCTTGGCGCACTTTGAAGGCCGCTGCGCTTGCGCTGCGGACTTCATCGAATCCTGTGACCCAAGCATCCTTGAACAGTCCGCAGCCGGGCTTCCCTTTGAAGATCGATTCACGCAGAAGTCACAAGTCGCTGCATTCATGCTGATGGGACACTCCGCCTTTCATCTCGGGCAGATCAGCGCCTGGCGGCGAGCTGCCGGAATGCCATCGGCCATGTAACGGCGTCGGCGTTCGCGTTGGATTCACCCGCTGCGCGCCAGCAATCGTCAGGGACAATCGCCCCAATTCTCAAGCGTGATGAGGAGATCCAGCACATCGCAGACGTCGTCTCCGTTGAAGTCACCGGAGCCGGTTGTGTCACCCCAATACACATTGATCAAGCGCCACACATCGACACCGTCAATCGTGGAATCAACGTCGGCATTGGCGTTCCCAGGGCACGCGCAGCGATCGAGCACATTGTCCTCATTCAGATCACTTCCTGGTGCAGTGAAGTCACAGGTGTCACTTCGTTGGTTTCCATCGCAATCTTCGGCTGGTTCACAATTCACGACACGGTATCCGGCGATCGTTGCGGCATCGAACAGCACGCGATCGTTCGAGATCGCGACCTGGTATCTATTGGAAAGCACCGCACCACTTGGCGGGCTGAAGTCGATGTCATCGACACTCAGCGGCCACCCTGAAAGTGCGTAGACCTGAGTCTGCATGGCTCCGAATCCGTCTGTCCCCCATGTCACGGCGCCCAGCGTCACCCAATCGAGATCTATGTCGTTGATCTGGGTTGGAACATCGCCGTACTCGATGGCTGCGATGACAGTCCAGGTGCCCGTATCTCCACGAGGAGAATTCAAGAGCTCCACAATCTCGATGCTTGGATACGGATGCGCTCCACTCGTGACATAGTCTCCGCCAATGGTGTACGCCACCCACCCGTAACTGACCGCAACTGATTGGCCAACCTTGGCACCAGCAGGTCCGGGATTCAGCTCGCCGACCTCCCACCAGGTCCACAGGTTGTTGAGGTACTCCAGGTATTCATACAAGATGACTCCCCCAGCGTCGCTGTTCGCCTCTGGTGTGCCGATTGCCAAGAGATCGTTGTCGAGATCCAGTGTGACTCCCGTTTCAATGGCGAGATTCAGCACTTGATCAATGCCCCAGGAACCGTCTTCATAGTGATACATACCGACCGCCGCCAGACCCGTTGTCGAGTCTTCCATCGCCACAGCGAGCCAATCTCCGTCCATGGCGATCGTGCCCCCTCCACGCAGCGTCATGTCGTAGCCAGGCGTTGCAATCAACGACCCGGATACGTTCCACGAGCCCATCGAGTACTCATACATGGAAATGTGGCTTGAGCCGGACCCCAGTACACCGACTGCAAGCCAGTCACCCGTGGTCGCCACTTCTGTTCCGAATTGCCCTCCTGCAGTGGTTCCCTCGAGCGTCTGCACATCCGACCATGAGTCCTCGCCATAGGAACTCACGTACACGGCCCCGATGTTGGCGGCAGCCCCAGGATCGGCAACGGCAGCTGTTCGACCGTTGAAACTCAGCGCCCGCCCATGCCGATGACTGCCAGTCTCGCCAAGGTCCACCCGAAGATTGCCGGGGCAGTCCAAGCCACCACAGGCGTGCCCACTCAGGAACATCACCAGCGTGGCTGCGGCCGCTGCTCCGGTGCTCTGCAATGTCGCCATTCCTATGCTCTCCACCCCTCGATCACCTCGATCATGCCGCATCTGCTCTCCTCGGAGCATACTGCCAAAGCACTATCGAACCGATGTTGATCTCGCCTGCAGCGGCCCGGCAATTGTGGACCCCAAGAGATGATTCTGGGGGATATCACTTGGGACCACGCCCGTAGAGGGGTAGTGTGGGATTGAGGATCGGAGCAAGAGAGAAAGCCCATGAAGTTTCGACATCTGGCCTGCGGGCTCGGCCTGCTGGTAACTATGTCTTCCACGCCGGCTGGAGCGGATCAAGCCGCAGCCCTGCTGGAAGGCCCAACGACCGTTCACCGAATCAACCTCGACTTCGCCGAGGCTGACTGGTACCAGATCCTCTTTGACGCCTGGGGGAACGATGACTTCTACCTCTCCTGTACGTTCACCTAGACTGACGGCGATGGCGTCGATCAGACGCTCGAATCGGTCGGCGCGCGGTTCAAAGGCAACTCATCCTTTCAGCACTCCGGAACCCGCAAGTCGATGAAGATCGACTTCAACGAGTTCCTGGACGACCAGGAATTCCTTGGGCTCAAGAAAATCAACCTCAATAACAACTACCGCGACCCGAGCATCATGCGTGAGAAGCTGATGCTCGACTTCCTCGGCGATCACATGGATATCCACCGTGCCAACTACGCCCGCGTGACGATCAACGGCGAGGACTGGGGCGTCTATATGGTGGTCGAACAGGTCGACAAGACCTTTGCAGAGAAAAAGTGGGGATCCAACGACGACGGCAACCTCTATAAGGGAGAGTTCGCCGCCAACCTCGCCGATCAAGGTGACAACCCCGACGATTACCGGGACAACTACGAAAAGAAGACGAACGAAGAGGCCGATGACTGGACCGACCTCATCGACCTCTGCCAGTTTCTCTCGGACACCGATCCCGGCGACATGGATACGGTTCTCGGCGATTGGATCGACCTCGATCAGCACCTCAACCTGCTTGCTGGCCTTGCGCTCTTCGCCAGTTACGACTCGTACATCGGTCCGGCCCACAACTTCTATATGTACCACCGCGCAGCGGATGGGCTCTGGCAGCACGTCAACTGGGATAACAACGGCTCCTTCGGCACCTTCCGCAACGGCCTTCCGAGTGGGCAGAACGTGCTCACGACGCCGCTCACCTGGAGCCGCGAGGGACAGGGACCAAACGCTGCGCGTCCGTTCGCCGACGCTGTGTTCGAAAACGATGTCCTCCGCCGCGAGTTCCTTCGCACCTGCGCGAAGATGCTTCGCAGCGGATTCGACGAAGCCTCCTTTCAGGCTCGCATCGACGAAGTCGATGCGGCCGTCCGCGATGAACTCGCAACCGATCCGTACTTCGAGTTCACGATGGACCAGTACGACCTGAGCCTGCACAGCAATGTCGACATCGGAAACATTGATCTCTTTGGACTGACGCACCTCATCGATGTCCGTGGCGGCTTCGCTCGGGCGCAGCTCAATGGCGTTGCCGAGCCGTCTGACATTCGCTTGAATGAGATTCAGACCATCAACACCGCAACAATTGTTGACGAGGCTGGCGACTTCGATCCCTGGATCGAGATCTACAACCTCGGTCCCGGCGATGTCACACTGAGCGATCTGTACCTGAGCGATGACGCAGGCTCCCCGCTTGCGTGGCAGCTGCCCAGCGTCGTGCTCGAAGACGGAGACTTCGCCGTCCTGTGGCTGGATGCCGAACCGGCCGAGGGCGATCATCATGCGAGTTTCACCATGCCTGCAGCGGGCGGCTCGCTACATCTTTCGGATGCCTCCGGCACGTCGATCGACTCGATCGCTGTGCCATCGCTGGATGCCGACACTTCGCTTGGGCGCCATCTCGACGCCCAGGGCGATTGGGAAGTCACCGGCGAGCCGACTCCTGGCGAGCCGAATATCGCTCCGCCCCCATCGCTTGCGGGCATCGTCATGATCAACGAGTTCATGGCCGACAACGGCACTACGATCGCCGACGAAAACGGTGAGTTCGATGACTGGTTCGAGCTCTACAACGCTGGCAGCGAAGAGGTGGATCTTTCGGGCTGCACGATGTCGGACTCAACATCAACGCCCGATGAGTGGACCATGCCCGATGGAACCGTTCTTGCTGCGGGCGAGTGGCTACTGCTCTGGGCCGATGAAGATCTTGATCAGGGCCCCCTCCATGCCGACTTCAAACTCGGCGCCAGCGGCGACGAAATTGGCATCTGGTCACCAGCCGGTGATCTGATCGACTCCATCGAGTTCGGCGCGCAGGAAGAGGACATCTCTTCGGGCCGCGCCCCTGACGGCGGCGCCAACTGGCAATTCTTCCAGCCAGCGACTCCGGGCGAGTCGAATACTTCGTCCACGCCATGTCCAGGCGACGTCGACGGCGACGCTTCGATCGGCGTCAAGGATCTTCTTGCAGTCATCGCCGGATGGGGATCGCCTGACGGTGATGCCGATGGTGACGGCACAACTGGCGTGAAAGACCTCTTGCTTGTCATCTCTGTTTGGGGAGAAAGTTGCCCATGACCCGCTTCAGCACACTTGTGACCATGATCGCTTCCTGCATTGCGTCGACCGCTGCGGCCGAAGTCTACGACGGGTACACGCTGTACAACTCGCTCAACAGCTCGACGACATACCTTCGGAACAACAGCGGTTCGGTCGTTCAGACATGGCAAGGCGCTGATCGCCCTGCCAGTACCGCCTATGTTCTTGAGGGTGGCGTGCTCCTTCGCCCTTGCGCGATCAACAACCCAACCATGGAAGGCGGAGCCGTCGGCGGACGCGTCCAGAAGATCGATCTGGATGGCAGCATCCTGTGGGACTACACGCTCAGCACGTATGAGCTGCAGCCACACCATGAAGTTATTCCGATGCCCAACGGCAACGCGCTCTTCATCTGTTGGCACCGGAGATCGAACAGCGAAGCAACCGCAGCAGGCCGCACCGGATTGAATGGTGAACTGTGGTCAACCAGCATTGTGGAAGTCCAGCCGACGGGCCTCACAAGCGGCGAGATCGTGTGGCGGTGGAATCTGTGGGACCACCTTGTGCAGGACACCAGTGCGTCTCTTCCCAACTATGGCGATCCGGCGGACTTCCCGCACCGCTACGACGTCAACTACGGGTCAACACACGGCCAAGGGGGAGACTGGATCCACGCGAACGGAATGGACTACAACCCCGAGTTGGATCAGATCGTCTTTTCAAGTCACTACACGATGGAGTTCTACGTCATCGATCACAGTACGACGACCGAGGAGGCTGCCGGAAGCACCGGCGGCAATTCCGGCATGGGCGGTGACATCCTCTATCGCTGGGGCAACCCAGCAGCCTACGGCCGCGGCAACAGCAGCGATCAAGTGAACTACGTTCTGCATGGCGTCAACTGGGTGGATGAAGGTATGCCCGGCGCAGGGAACATCATCTGGTTCAACAACGGCGACCGCAGCGGAAACCAGAACGACTATTCGTCCGTGCTCGAAGTCACGCCTCCAATTCAACCGAACGGCACCTATAGCATCGGTGCCAGTGATCCGTTTGGTCCTGAGGATGCAATGGTTGTCTATGAAGATGAAAACACCTTCTACGCGAATCACTTGAGCGGCTGCTTCCGCCTGGAGAACGGCAATACGATCGCCACAGAGGGCACAACAGGGACATTGCTTGAAATCGATCCATCGGGCAATGTCGCATGGCAGTACTCCGTCAGTGGACAGCTCGCCAAAGCTCAAAAACTTCCGACAAACTGTCTTGACCCACCGAGCCCGTGCCCGTCCGACATCAGCGGCGACGGAGTCGTCGGAGTTGATGACATCCTCGCGCTCATTGCCGCCTGGGGCACGTCCGATCCGGACGCCGACGTCGATGACAATGGCGTCGTGGATACCAACGATGTGCTGGCGGTACTCTCTGCGTGGGGCGATTGCGACTGATTGGCTGAACGGATCGGTTCAGCGGCCATATCAGGTCACGAGTTGGACGAGCCAACCCGCACGCGGAAGATTCACACACTCATCTCGGATGCTGCCTACACTAGTCGGCACATGTCTCACGGGGGGATCGCAGAGACATTCTGAGAGGGTGACACATATGCGACTGTTCACAGCGACGCTGACTTCAACCTTGCTGTTCGCGGCGACATCCGCGCTTCAAGCCGGCGAGTTTCCAGATGAATACTTCTTCGGCGGCGCCGACCGATCCAAGGCACTCGCAGCCCTCGAAGGCACGCCTGCGGCTGAGCTCCAACTCGATGCGTGGATCGGCGATGAGACTTCGCTTGAGGAACTCAAGGGCAATGTCGTCATCGTTGACTTCTGGGCGACCTGGTGCGGCCCGTGCATGGCCGCTATCCCGAAGAACATTGCGCTTGTTGAAAAGTACAAGGACAAAGGATTCCAGTTCATAGGCGTGCACGATTCCGGTGGAGGCTGGGACAAAGCTGCAGGCGTTGTCTCCGACAAGAAGATCAACTATCCGGTCGCCCGCGATGCTGATGGCAAGAGCGTCAAGGCCTACGGGCTCAGCTTCTGGCCGACCTATGTGGCCATTGATCGCAGCGGCGTCGTTCGCGCTGCGGGACTGATTCCGAGCAAGGTCGAAGAGGTCGTCAAGGTTCTCATTGAAGAACCGGGTGGTCCGTTGGCCGCTTCTTCTGGCGAGTTCCCCGCAGACTGGTACATCGGAGGCGAATACCGCCCTGCGGGCCTCGCATCACTCGAGGGCGCCCCCGCGCCAGCCATCGAGATCACCGATGACGCTGAGTGGATCGGCGTTCCACAATCAGCCGAAGATCGCGAAGGGCACATCACCATCGTTCGCTTTGTCTCGCCCGCCAGTCCAGACATTCAGGACGTGATGAAGGGGTGGGCCGAGTCCGCCCGATCACTGTCGCCCCATGGCGTTCGCGTCCTCGGCGTGTGTGATCCGCTGTGCGACTGGACTGCGATGCAAAGCCTCATCGGAGACGAACAACCGGCGTTTCCAATTGTCCGCGATCAGGCGCCCGAGGAAGGCGCCGCCCCACTCGGTCGGACGGCTGCAGCATACGGCGTCAGGATCTGGCCGACCGCCGTCGTGATCGATCGAAACGGACGCCTTCGAGCTGCAGGAATCGCAGACCCGCACCTCGAGGCAGTCGTTGAGAAGTTGATGGTGGAACCCCTGAACATTTCAGACCCCGAAGAAGGAAAGCAAAACTCATGAACGATGGCATCGTCGATGCGAACACGGCAGGCACGAGCGCCGACACTTCATTCGCAGACACCGTCCGGGCCAGCGTTGCCAGGACAGTTGTCGGACAGGAAGTTGTAGTCGAGCGCATCCTCATTGCGCTGCTGACCGGTGGCCACCTGCTCCTTGAGGGTGTTCCCGGGATTGCCAAGACCCTGCTCGTGCAGTCTGTCGGCAAGGCAGTTGACCTGCAGTTCAAACGTATTCAGTTCACGATTGACTTGCTCCCTTCCGACATTGTCGGCTCCGAGATACTTGACGCAGAAACCGGCACCTTTCGTGTTCATCGCGGACCGATTTTTACGAACCTGCTGCTTGCCGACGAGATCAACCGGGCCAGCCCAAAGGTGCAGTCGGCACTGCTGGAAGCGATGCAGGAACGCAAGGTGTCCATTGGGGACGAGACGCACGAACTTCCAGCACCATTCCTCGTCATCGCTACCCAGAACCCCGTGGAGCAGGCTGGCACATTCGAGCTTCCGGAAGCGCAGCTCGACCGCTTCATGCTCAGGCACCGCTTGACGTATCCGACGCAGGAGCAGGAGACCGAGGTTGTCCGCCGCGGCCTCAACCTCAAGTTGAAACGGCAGGGTGAAGGCGCCGTTCCAATGACTGCGTTTGATGCCATCGACGAAGCCAGCCCGTTTCACATCTCCGACCTGACTGCTTCCATGGAAGCTGTTCTGAACGTCCACGTAAGCGATGTCTTCATGCGAGATTGCGTTGAACTTGTGACGATGACTCGCAGCCACCCCGATATCGAATTGGGCTGCTCACCCAGAGCAGCCATCGCGCTCGTGCAGGCTTCTCGGGCAAGGGCATTCGTACACGGACGCGACTATGCAATCCCGGAAGACTTCCTGTCCCTCGCCGAAGATGTTGTGCTCCACCGCATGCGTCTTACGTACGAGGCATTGGCCGAAGGACGACGAGGCGAGGATGTGTTGAATGACCTCCTCACAGCACTCGCCTGATGCGGACGCAGCACCCCGAACTTGTTCCGCCCGATGAGCTCGCCCACGGCGACTTTGAGATGGTTGTCCGTCGACTCGCCGATGATCTTGCCTTTGGAACCGATTCATCGCTCTTCACCGGAAGTGGCTTGGAGTACGCGCAGTCTCGCAAGTACGAACCCGGCGACCCTATCAAACAGATCGATTGGCGGCTCACCGCAAGGTCAAATGGAACGTGGGTCAAGGAGTACGAAGCGCTCAAGCGTACGGCGGTGTATCTCGTCCTCGACACATCTGCTTCAATGGCAGTGTCGTCGGCGCCCCTCTCGAAGCACGACCTCGCCGTGTGGATTGCCGCAGCCGTCGGTCTCATCGCGCAGCGTCGACTGAGCCCCTGCGCGGTCATTGGCGCTGGTGAGCGTTCACCGCGGTTTCAACCAAGTCTCATCCGCACCGATCTCTGGCGATCGCTCGAGCCGATGCGGAGCCTGGATCATGGTGAACCGACCAATCTGGGCGACCGGCTGGAGAAGCTCACAACCCGTGCCGGACGGTCAAGCGTCATCGTGATCTTGTCTGATCTCCATGATCCCGGCGCGCTTCCTGCCATTCGCCATGCGGCGCAGCGTCACGACGTGATCGTCATGGAGCTGCGCGACCCGGCGGAGTTCGGTCGGCTCTCGGCGGGGTACTTTCGGGGTCGTGAGGCTGAAACAGGGCAGCACTTCCTTGGTCACGGGCGATCGCACTGGGAAGCTGAGCAGCAGGACGATGTCGGCACCGCGCTGGCTCGGTGCGGCGCCAGCTGGCTCCGCCTCGTGACCGATCAACCCTTCATGCCGCCGCTCCGGCACTTTCTGACTCGGCGCGTCAGTGCTGCGCGAGGCCGCACATGAAGTTCCTTTGCCTGCTCGTCTTGATGATGCCCACCTCGGCGGATTCCGAACCGCTAGCCACCGCAACGCGCGGCATTACCGGCACCGTCACAATCACAACCGATCGTGGCGTGGTTCGAGGCAGGCCCGATCTTGACCTGAACGCCCCACTCCTCGTCCGCGTCGCAGATGCTCAACAAGAACTCGATGGACGCGTGGTGTACGTACTGGAGTTCATTGGAACCGAGCCAGGCATCTTCGATCTAAGAGAAGTGCTGACCGTGGGCGAGGCTTCAGACGCCAAGGCAATCGCTCCGATCCCGATCGAGATCGTGACCAACCTCGGCGACAACGCAGCAACTGACCTTGCGATCTCCATGCCGCCGCACATCGGTCTGACCGGCGGGTACGTGAACTGGCTGATTGCGATCGGAGTCGCGTGGATTCTCGTTCCCGCGGTGTTTCTCTTCCGCAAGGCAATCAGGCCGAAACCCGAGGAAGCAATCCCCGTCCCCGAACCGACAATCGCCCAGCAGCTCGAACCACTCGTCACGGCGGCTGCGGCGCGGTCGCTGAGTGTCTCCGAGAAGGGGCGGCTTGAACTCATGCTGTACTGGTTCTGGCAGGAAAACCTCGGCCTTGGCGAGGCAAAGCCCGCAGCCGTCGCCATGCTTCGCAACCACGAGACGGCCGGAATACTGCTTCGGGCGGTCGAGTCGTGGCTGCACAACCCCGAATCACCACAGCCAAGTCGTGGCGACATTGCCTTGCTTCTCGAACCATACGCGCGGACTTCGGCGGCGCCATGACGTTTACGCACCCTTCCATTCTTCTGCTTCTCGCTGTGCCAGTCATACTCATGGTGTGGGCATGGCAGCGGCAAGGATTCGGGCTTGCCATGCCATTCGATCACAAACCACATCGAAGGCACCGCGTTCTGAGCGCCGTCATCCCGCTCTTCGACATGGCTCCCGCAATCATCCTTGCATCTGCCGTCATCGTGCTGGCTGGACCGCAGGTACTTCGACGGCCGCAGGATGAACGGGTTCTCTCAAATGTACAGCTCTGCGTCGATGTCTCGGGAAGCATGAACAGCGACGGCCGCTACAAGATGGCAAGCGATGCGATTCTGGCGTTTCTGGATGAGCGGTCCGAAGATGCCTTCGGTTTGACGTTTTTTGGCACGTATCCAATTCGCTGGGTTCCACTCACCCGCGATCTTGACGCCATTCGCAATGCCCTCCCCTTTGCCGATCCCTCTCACCAACCCGCTCATATGGGAGGAACCAACATCGGCAAGGCACTGCTCTTCTGCGAAGCGAATATGACCGTCGAGGCAGAGGGCGGCGATCGGATGATCATCCTCGTCTCGGATGGGCGGAGCGGGGACCTGAATGAGCCCGCACAGATCATGGATGTCGTCGACGCGCTCGATCAATCCGATATCACGCTCTATCACGTTCACGTCGGTACTCAAAGTGCCCCAACCAACGTGCAGGACCTCGCTCGCGGCAGCGGCGGCGAGTCATTCGTTGCAACAGATCGCAAGAGTCTGGCAAAGGTCTTCACGCACATCGACGCACTTGAACCAGATCGGTTTACGCGCGGCGGCACCGTTCCCATGGACTGGTTCAAGCCCTTTGCCCTCATCGGGCTGATCGCGATCGCTGTGCACTTCGTTGGTTTGTTCTGGATGAGGTATACGCCATGGTGATGTCTCCCACGACTGCCATGATTGTGGCGATCGCGGCAGCGCTGCTCGCAGCGGCGGCCGAGTGGATTCACCGCCGCCGCGTCGCTCGCATCTCCCACCTTGCGTTCGGCCCACTCAATCGTCCCGCTGCATGGGTTTCAGCCGCTGCGCCGCTCCGAATCGCTGGCATCGCTCTGGCCGTCTGGGGCCTGCTCATGCTCGCGGTCCTCGAACCAAAGCCCAAGACCGATCAGACTCCCCGCGAGACGTCGAAACACCTGCTTATTGCATTTGATGTTTCGCCATCGATGCTGCTTGAGGATGCCGGCCCCGAGGCCGACAAAGTGACGCGGTCCAAGTGGGGCGGAGAACTTGTCCAAGGCGTACTTGATCGGTTGGACCCAGCAACAACTCGCATTTCAATGGTGGCGGTTTACACCGACGCGATTCCGATCTTTCGAGAGTCCTTCGACAAAGAGGTCATTCGCAATGCGATGGATGGCCTTCCGCTCTACGCAGCATTCAAGTCGGGACCGACGAAACTGGAAGAAGGGGTTGTCGAGGCTCTGGAGGTCGCCAAGCCCTGGCTCAAAGGCTCTGCAACGCTCCTTGTTGTCAGTGATGGCGACGCCACTCCCGGAGGCCAACGGCCACGGCTGCCCGCTTCGATCGCTGACACGATTGTGATCGGCGTGGGCGATCCCCACCATCCTTCGCCCGTCGCAGGCCACCGATCAAAACAGAACACCACGCAGCTCAAACAACTCGCGGCGCGACTCGGCGGTACGTTTCATCAGGGCAACACGCACCATCTGCCCACCGAACTGCTCAATGCGCTGACCATGATCCAGCCTCAGCTCGGCGACTCAACTGGATTGCGAGAACTCGCAATCCTGAGCGCCGTTCTTGGTGCAGCCTTGATCGCGGGCCTACCTCCCGCCCTGTCGGCATTTGGCGTCTCCCGTTCATGGGCTCGCAGCAGGCGAAATGTCATGGCCCGAGGTGCCGCATGAGAGTGATCCCACGCATCGCATGGACGCTCTGGGCGCTCGTCCCGGTCGCCGTCATCGCATTTCACTTTGAGGCAGGCCAACATCTCATGGCGCGTGAAACTGCCACGGCGACCCTGTCGACGGCGAGAGCGTTGGACGCCAAAGCTGCGGACCTGCAGGCAATCGCGTACGCGCACAATGTTGCGACCATCGCTGCCCGCCGCGCCACTTTCCTGCCCGATGCGAACGAAGAGGACACAAGCGAACTTGAACGTGCACTGGAAGCCGAGCGGGCTACATATGCAGCTGCAGCAGAAGGATGGGACGCTGCGGCCGCAGCGTGGGAACACCTCGAGTCACAGCTCAATGATGTCGACTCAAGTCTTGCTTCTCGAGTTCAATGGTCAAAAGGCCGCGCTATGGTTCGCGCCGGCTCCATCTGGGACGGCGCATTGGTTATGGAATCGCTCGTCATGGATCTTGATGACTCGCCCGGCTCCCCCGATCACGAACTGGCCCGAGCCGCCAGAGAAGAACTCGGTGTGGCGCACTACTTCGCAGCAAGCCTGTTGCGCCTTCAGGGAAAGCCCGCCACTGAATGGCGACCTGAGGTCATCAAGGCCAGACAGCACTTTCGATACCTCGCAGAATCTGCCAGTGAAGAGGGTGCTGACCCCACACTCGTTGGCGCACTTGAAGACAACGTGGAACGAGCGATCAACCTCGAACAGATGGATCACTCCGAGTTAGAGGGACGCCCCCTGCCACAACAGAGCCCAAAGATGGCTCGGCCCGGCAAGAAAAAGGGGCAAAGACCAGGCCGAGGCACGCGCCCCGGCGAGCAAGACGGCCGCGGCGCTGGAAGGGGCATGCCCTTCGGACCTGGCTGGTAGGACGGAACACCATGACAACGCAAACGAATCTCATGTTCCTCACTGGCGTCATACTCCTGGCGACCGCCTCGGCGACCGCCCAGAAGGTGATACCGCTGGCTCCCTCGTCCGCGACGCCGCCACCTGCCACGGCCACCTCGTCCGTCCCACCTGCGGCCGCTGCTGTCAATCCCGATGTCGGTGGCGAGGGAGAAACGCCTGACCCCGCCAATGCGAACAATAGCGAAGAGGCGGAAGCCCTCCGAATCGTCAACCTGTATGAGGCGCTGCAACCTGATGAGCAGGAACACATGCGGCTCCTCTATGAGACGCAGGACATTGATCTGCTCGAACTCGTCGCCAAGGTTCGAGGTGATACAGAGCGAAAGCCCGTCATGCCGCAACTGGGGCGCAAGGACTTCAAGAGAACGCCGAAACATGTGCTGGCAGCACGGACGAAGCTTGCCCTGAAAGAAGACACCGAACTCGCCGATGAGGCATCACCGTCTGACGCAGCGGAGTGGCTTCACTTGCAGGTCATGGCCGGCAACTGGGATGAGCTGGCATGGTTTCTCAGCGAGCGAGCGGGTGACGAAGGTGAAGCGATCTACTCGCACATCATTCAGTCGACCAACCAGGGTGACCCCATGCTCCTTCCAGAGGAAGTACTCACACTCGCCAATGCTGCTCCCGAAGGCGATGAAGAGAACCCAAGCCCAACGGCGTGGCAAGTTGACATTCTTGGCAAGTTGCTCAAGCGGGCGTCGGCCCGATCATCCATCGGGCCGATGCTCGCGCGATTGAAGGCAGGAACGCGGCTGTTTGGAGGCGATGCCCCAGAGAACCAGGCGCGGACCGCCGCCTTGCTCACCCGCGCCGGCCTGTCCGACGAAGCGCTCGCCTACCTGCCTTCACTTGAGAATGCCCGCGAGACCGGCAACGGCCGGGACATCCTGATCCACGGCCTGTATCACGCCGACCGGGACGAGACCATTCTATCATGGCAACTCCTTGGCGAAGCCGCGCTCCTGGATGAAGAAGAGTTCGACGTTCGCCAGGAAGCCCTTCGCGCAGCACTCTCATCGCTGCCGGAGATTCCAGAAGCAGAGGCCACGGTATGGCTCAACGCAGTCTTCGCCGATAAGCGACTCGCCCCCGCCGCGCTCGAAATCATTGCGCTCGACGCCATCACCCTGGATGAGCGCAAGCTCTCCGACGCCGACCGCGCCAGCGCGGTGCTGGTCATGAAGTCGGCCGTGCAGACGCTGCTTGACTCGGGCCGCATTGATTCTGAGAGCATCAAGGTTCCGCTTCGCATGTTGACCACCGGTCTGATTGCCGAAGCCGAAGCTGCGGCATCTTCAAAGAAGAAGAGCGGAGGCGGGGCATCTCGCCAAGCGACGGTCCTGATGCGGGCCCTCCCGGACGACTCGTGGCTTGACTCACTCGAGCCGAGCCTTGCGGCGCGGGCATACCGCGCCTTTGTTGGTGTCGCCACCATGGCGGACGAGGTCGACACGGCGCTCGAGATACTCGACCGCGGCGTCGACAAACATCCCGAAGACGCGGCAGCCATGGGCGAAGACTTTCTGACGCTCTGGGTCAAGCGTCTCCGCCCTGACGCCAACGACGGACGCGACGCCGCCATGCGCGGCATCTACATGCTGTATGGCAACAGCAACATGACGGCCGCGCCGCTGACGCGAGGCCGTCAGGCAAGGAATCTCGATCGTCTCGTCGCTGTGTTGGACATGCTTGAGCAGAGCGGCGTCGATGCCCGCGCGGTTCCTGGCGTCGTTGACGCATTCCGCGCCTGCCACAGCCGATCCGAAGCATTTTCAGAGCCTGACATCGCCCGAGTTCTCGGGCCCATCGACAAGCTCCCGGGCGAAACCGCCGCCGACCTCGCTTCGGCAATGCGTGCCGGACTGAGCGGAGATTGGCGGTCGCGGCAAGTCCAGCAACGATTTGGAATGCGCCGCAACTCCGGGGAAATCGCTCGTGTCATCGAGGATGGCTACGCAACCTCGATGAAGTTGATCGAACGCGCAATCGCCGAAGATCCTGATTCGTGGGAACATGCCATCACGAAGGCGCAGCTTGCATCGGAGCGGCTGGAACATCGCCGCTCCCAATCGGATGAGGAACTCGCAGATTACGAGCAGTTGCGGGAAGAGAGCTTCATTGCATTTCGCGATGCTGCTCTGGCTTATGCTGCCTCGGCCGGTCGCGGGGAAGTCGATGCAAGCGCTGCCGTCTTTATGGCATGGTTCAACGCCGCCATTGGCGCGGCCGACCTCTCTCAGGTCACCCGCGACAACGTGCTGTACGAAGGATCTGAGCGTGATACACAGGTCGAGAACATCCGCGAGACCATTCTCGGCATGTCCCCCGCTCTTGCAGAGGAGCATCTGGATCTCTTCGCTGGAGCATTGACGAACGCGGTCGATCAACTCTCGCCTGAAGTCAAGCCACGCGTCATCCGCCACGCGCTTCGGATCATCGGTGATCACCCGTCCGGTGCGGGGCTCCGAAAACTCAACAGTCTGTATGACGATCTTGTGAAGGATGAAATCCACCTGCGGCTCACGATCGACGGCGCCGACCGGGTCGGCACTGACGAACCATTTGGAGCTGTCCTGACGCTTCGGTACACCAATGCAGTTGATCGTGAAACGGATGGGTTCTCGAAATATCTCATGTCAGGATATTGGGTCAACATGGGCCGTTTCAGCCGGGAGGTCGACTATCGCGACAGGCTTGATCGTGCTATTCGTGACGCCCTCGCGGAAGGATTCGAAGTCGAAGGCGTGGGATTCTTCCGAGCAATGCACCCATCGCGCGAGGTCGTCGAACTCGGGCAGACTGGCTGGCAAGAGAAGCCTTTGGCCTACCTCATCTTGAAGGCAACCGATGAGAGCATCGAGCGACTCCCGTCAGTCGCCATGGATCTTGATTTCATGGACCAACGGGGTCCAGTGATTCTCCCGGTCGAGTCGAATGCCCCGCTCATCGACGCATCTGAGCGCGGCTCCAACAGACCAGTCAGAGACCTGGTCATTGAACAGATTGTCGATGTTCGCAATGCAGACTCGGAAGTCGTGCTGGACATCAAAGCAGCCGGTCGCGGCGTGCACGGGCAACTTGATGAGATTCTGAGCGGACTGGATGATGCCATCCCCGGATTCGAGATCGCAGAGGGCGGAGTCATCACCCACCCGATCCAGATGATTGACGCTGCGGAGGAAGAAGATTGGTGGTGGATGGACGATGATGATGCTGAGTACGCTGGCGTTGACGATGACGGCATTCACCGCCAGACGATCGAGCGCAGCTGGACGGTGACGTATGTTCCGACGGCTTCGGCCGCGAGCGGCGACTTCATCATGCCGACTGTACAAGCTGGTGTAGAAGCCACACTGAGGAATCGAACGTACTCAGATATGGACCTCGTCGATGTTGAAGGTAGCAGCGTCCCACTCGCTCTTGGGGTCAATGTCTGGATGTGGGCGCTTGCCCTGGCCGTGCTGGTCGTCGGCTGCATTGCCGCTATCGCCCTGCTTCGAAATCGAGGCAACGAGGGCGATGAAGTCAACGAACTCGATCGCCTGATGCCCGGCCGCGCCACACCCTTGGGCGTGGTCGCGGCGCTTGAACGCATCGAGCGGGAGTACGGCGATGCGCTGCCCGCCGATCGGCGTCAGGCCCTGCACGCTGAAATCAGCGATCTCCAGGATCGCTACTTCGGCCGCAGAAGCGAGGCACCCAACGGGCACCTGCAAGACCTCGTCGAATCCTGGGCACGCGAGGCCGTCGCCGCACACCCCTGACCCGTCGGGTGATTGATCCCCTTTTCTGAGAACGACTGGCAAAGGCCGGGGTCGCCAGGTGCCTTGATGACAACCAGATACATCACCCGTCGGGTCGAAGTATATCTAGATAATCTTGTCTTGATATCTGGTATGCTGGTCTCGCTGAACGTCCTGACTGGCGGCCTGTGTCGGCCAGCCCTGTCCGGGCTCCGGAAGTGGAGATTGACATGCCTGACCAAGCCGAAATGAAGAAGTACGAAGCGCTCAGCCCCTTCGAACTGAAGAACAAACTGATTGAGATGGCCGGCTCCAAGACCGAGCGGACAATGCTCAACGCTGGCCGCGGCAATCCCAACTGGGTTGCAACGCAGCCCCGGCATGCCTTTTTTCAACTCGGCAGGTTCGCTGTTGCCGAAGCCGAGCGAACCATGTTCCGTCCCGGCATCGCCGCCGTGCCGATCCGCGATGGCATTGGCAAGAGATTCGATGACTTCCTCGTTGACAACGCACGTGAGCCAGGTGTCGATCTGCTTCGCGATGCTGTCCCCTTCGTTGAGAAACTCTCTCTCAACCTCGAAGACTTTCTGCTCGAACTCTGCGATGGCATTCTGGGCGACCACTACCCCGTCCCCGATCGCATGCTCCGGTGCTGTGAACGCATCGTGAGCGCATACCTCGGACAGGAGATGTGTGGCGGCCGGGGATGCGACGACAAATTTGATCTGTTCGCAACCGAGGGCGGAACCGCCGCCATGACCTATGTCTTCAACACGCTGATGGAGAACAAGATCCTCCACAAGGGCGACAAAATTGCGCTTGGCGCTCCGATCTTCACGCCCTACATCGAGATCCCATTCCTCAATGACTTTGAATTCGTAGAACTCGAAGTCATGCAGAATGAAGAAGAAGGATGGCAATACAGCCAAGAGCAAATCGACAAGCTCGCCGACCCTGCAATCAAGGCGTTTTTCCTGGTGAATCCGTCGAACCCAGCCTCGGTCGCTGTCCATCCAGAAACGCTCAAGGCCATGCGGGAGCTCATCGAGCAACGCCGACCGGATCTGATTGTGCTGACCGATGATGTCTACGGAACATTCGTCAATGGATTCCAGTCGTTCGCTGCCGTTGTACCGAAGAACACAATTCTCGTGTACTCATACTCAAAGTACTTTGGCGCGACAGGATGGCGTCTGGGCGTCATCGGGCTTGCCAAAGACAACATTCTCGATGACGCCATTGCCGCGTTGCCGCAACGTGAGAAGGACAAACTGCACGAGCGGTACCACAGCGTGTACCTCGACCCTGATAGTGCCAAACTCATAGACCGCATGGTCGCGGACAGCCGGACGGTCGCGCTCAATCACACCGCAGGTCTGTCGACACCACAGCAGGTCTTCATGACCCTGCTCTCACTCTCCTGCCTGCTCGACCACGAGGCGGTCTACAAGGAACATGCTCAGGACATCGTGATCAATCGATACCGATCGCTTTACGAGGGGCTCGGTGTCAAAGCACCCGAGACTCCGTTCAATGCCCACTACTACACGACGATTGATGTGCCGAAGCTGGCCCGCGAACGCTATGGCGACGACTTCGCTTCGTGGCTCACTTCCAAACATGAACCTATCGACTTCGTGTGGCGACTCGCGGAAGAGAAGTCTGTTGTCCTGATGGATGGCGGAGGATTCGATGCCCCGGACATGTCCGTCCGCGTCTCACTGGCCAACCTTGGCGATGACGCATATGGCACGATCGGGGAGGCCATTGGCGAACTCCTTTCGGAATATCACGACCGCTTCACGACAGCGTCCTGATCCTGAAAGGCGATCACCATGCAGTTGATCCACGACTTCTTCCACGCCGAGCCGCTCACTGCGCTCTTCATCTCGATTGCGCTGGGCTACTTCGTAGGCAAACTCAAGATTGGTCGGTTTGTGCTTGGCGGAATCGCCGGGACGCTGATCATCGGCGTTCTGGTCGGACAATTCCATATTCAAATCCACCCGAGCATTGAGACCTTCAGTTTCGCGCTCTTCATTTACGCAGTGGGCTATCAGGGCGGGCCGAAGTTCATCAGCTCGCTCAATCTGCGCAGCCTTGCCGAGCTCTCCTCGTCCACGCTTATGACATTTGTCGGGCTTGGGTGCGTGCTACTCGCTGCGTGGTGGTTCAATCTCGACCGCGGCACCGCTGCCGGCCTCGCCGCTGGTGGACTGACACAGTCCGCCATCATCGGCACGGCCGATTCGGCCCTCTCGCGGCTCGATGTCGCGCCAGAAGTCATCAAACAGATGAAGACCAACGTCGCCGTTGGATACGCGGTGTGCTACATCTTCGGTTCCCTCGGCCCCATCCTTGTCGTGAGCTGGTTCCTGCCAATGCTCATGAAGTGGGATCTTCGCAAAGAAGCAATTGCACTTGCCAAGAAACTCGCTGGAGGCCATGCGGAACTTGAGCCTGGCCAGTTCGATGCGGCCAACGACCTGGCGACCCGCTTCTTCACCGCCCCTGAAGGCGGCAGCAAGGTCAGCGACTTCAACTCGTCACATGCCGATACCGCCGTTGTCTGCGTCGTCCGCGGCAACAAGTCGATCGATTTCACTGCCGATACCGCAATAGAGCAGGGCGATATCATCGGTGTTCTCGGCCTGGTCGAAGCGCTTGAAAACGTCGCCCAGAATTTCAGTCGAGAAATCACGCCTCCAGACGGAATTCAAATCGTCGAGGAGCACAGGCAACTCATCATGAGCGGCGCCAACGCTCACAAGAGCGTGGCGGACTTCCGCCGGGACGTCTGCGGAGTTGGTTCAGGCGTGTTCCTCGCCGCGGCGAACCGACGAGGCAATACCATCAATCTGACGCCGGACTTCTCCTTCCACGGCGGCGACTCCGTTGAACTCACCGGACGCCCGCACGATCTGGACGCGGCACAGTCAAAGGTGGGACACATGGTCTCCGCTGCAGCCGTGACCGACTTTGTCTTCTTTGGGCTTGGCATGACGTTTGGCATGCTCCTCGGAATGATCAGCTTCAAACTCGGCGGTATTCCCGTCACACTCGGAAGCGGCGTAGGATGCCTGCTCTCCGGACTCTTCTTCGGCTGGCTGCGATTCACGCGACCCCGCTTCGCAGCACTCCCAACAGGCGCTTCGAACTTCCTCCGTGACTTTGGTCTCGCCGTCTTCGTTGCCTTGGTCGGTATCAATGCCGCGCCACAGGCACTCGAAGCCATCAAACAAAACGGTCTGACCCTCCTGCTTCTTGGTGCCGGCGTCACAATCATTCCGCAGATCATCACGTTCTACATCTCGTATTACGTACTGCGAATCCGCAATCCGATCACCGCCATGTCGGCCGTCGCTGGCGGTCGCAGCGCCAATCCGGCCTTTGCGGCGCTTCTGGAGAAGGCAGGCAACACCACGCCTGTCGCCACATTCACGATCACGTACGCCATCGCCAACATCTTTCTCACGCTGTGGGGCCCTGTCGTTGTCGGTGTCGTCCAGACCAATGCCGTCGCGGGCGGCGGCTGATTCAGCAAGGACTCTCGCCATGACCATCCATTGGAAACAGCTCGCAGCCGTAGCCTTCACCTCCATCGCATTCGCCACTGCACCGCTCTCGGCCAAAGATGTCGTTACGGTCGAGGATCCCGACCATCCGAGAGTAGAGTTGTCCGTCAAGGACGCAAGCCTGCCAAACGTCGTCATTGTCTCAACCGGTGGAACGATTGCCGAAAAGGTCAGCGCTTCGGCAGGCGGCGCCGTTCCTGCGCTCACTGGAAGCGACTTGGTCGCGGCGGTTCCGTCATTGTCCAAGATGGCAAACATCGGGACCGTCAACTTCTGCAATATCGACAGTTCGCACATGACACCAGCCATCTGGGCCAAGCTCAGCCGCACTGTCGACGCTGTTCTCGCCCGCAATGACGTGGCGGGCGTTGTCGTGACCCACGGAACCGACACAATGGCCGAAGGTGCATGGTTCCTCGACATCACCTTGCAGAGCAACAAACCGGTCGTCTTCACTGGCGCCATGCGGAACGCATCGGATACGGCACCCGACGGCCCCGGCAATCTACAAGGCGCCGTCGCGCAGGTCATCTCGCCCAATGCGCAGGATTGGGGCGTCACCGTCACATTGAACCAATACGTCAACTCTGCCCGTGATGTACTCAAGACGCAGACGACCAACCTGCAGACGTTCCAGTCATTTGAGAAGGGCTATCTGGGCTACGTTGTCGGCAACAAAGCCGTCAATCGATTCAACGATCGGCTCCACCGCGTTCGCATCCCATTGCACGAGCCGCTTCCGGAGGTGTACTACCTCTCGATGTTCGCAGGAGACGACGGCTGCCTCGTTCGCGCTGCCGTGGACGCCGGAGCGGTGGGCATTGTCTACAGTGCCGTTGGCGCCGGCAACGTGAACCCGCCCACGATGAAGGCCATCGAGTACGCACTCTCCAAGAACATTCCCGTCGTCATTTGCACGCGCGTCTTCGAGGGCGATGTCGAGCCAGCCTATGGTGATGTCGGTGGCGGGGCCGATCTCCTCAAGCATGGCTGCATTCTCTCGCCGGGTCTCGACGGCCCGAAAGCGAGAATCCTGCTCATGCTCGCACTCGCGCACTATGGGAACGATGCCGCAGCGCTGGAGCAAGTATTCGCTGAGTGAGTCCGTTCACACCGCTTCGGGGCACGGACCCCAGGCCGCGATTGCCACCAGGAGGTCGTCAACGTCAACTGCGCCGTCACCATTCAGGTCCTCGTCGCAGCTTCCGCATGCGCCGAACGCCGCCACGACCGAGAGAATGTCATCGACATTGACTTCGCCATCACCGCTGATGTCGGCGGCGCACGTCGCGACGTCTCCGACATAAATCGATGCGAATGACGTGTTGTTTGTCGTGTCCGCGTCATCGGACCCAGAGATCTGCACAGCAATGTGCCATGATCCATCGGGCGTTGCGGTGGGAATGATGACATCCGTGCTGAGATACTCCAGACCGTCCGGGAGCAAGTAGGCAAAGTCCTGCTCGCCAAGCAGAACGTCTCCGCCATCGAGGATTTCGTCGGATGAGAGATAGACCGACGCAGTCGCGTCAAATGCAGCCTGCTCGCCAACGTTCTTGAGTACAGCCACGATGTGTACCTCGTCGCCGCCCTGGACTTCGTCAGGAGACGCTTGCACAAAGAGAACCGAGGCATCTGAAGTCCC
This sequence comes from uncultured Isosphaeraceae bacterium, assembly GCA_964598425.1. GTDB lineage: Bacteria > Planctomycetota > Phycisphaerae > Phycisphaerales > SM1A02 > UBA12567. The sequence continues at coordinate 28,979 of CAZRBV010000013.1, forward strand.
GTCCGGATACATGTACTGCAGCGTGGCAGTATCACCATTGCTGAGGTAGTCACGCTGCCCCATGACATTCTGCCACTGCTCGTATCCCGGAAGGCAGGTCATCGTCGGCCCGCCGGTCGAGAATCCCCACTGGCTGTAGTGCATGACCGATTCGAAGTCGTACGGGCCGACTTCCTCGGTATTGGCGATGTGGTAGTTGTACTCATAGTCGTCGTCGATATTGTTCCAATTGACCACGATGTAGTCATCGCGGTCCATGCGGCACTGCTGATGATGCCTGCCGAGGGCATGGATCAACTCATGGCAAATGATGAGCGGGGACGTCCAGTTGTAGATGCTCAGGCTCTGCTGGCCCCCACTCATCCCGACCTGCGACCAGTTGCCTCCGTATGCACCGATCTTGACTCGATTGCTCTCGTTCGTCCTGGGAACAAATGTGACGCCCGCAGAGGCTTCCAGCATGTCCATCGCGCTGCGAACTCGATTCTGATTCGTCGCGCTCACGCCGCTGTCGAATTCGTACGGAACCACGCCGCCAGGCCATGTGTCCGGAACAATCGCCCCGCGCTCTCCGGTCGGACGAATGACGGTGCACGTAAAGTGGCCGTCTGGCTCAGTTTCGAGTGTATTCCCAGTCGCAATCGGGTCCGTCAGGCCGCCCGAGCACAACACAGCAAGCGACAGTCCGATCATTGACATGGTGGCACCTCTCCTGCGCTGCCCCTGCACAGACTCACATACGGGCCATCCTCAAATCGGATCCACAATGTCCAGAATCAACCCCCACAGACTGCTATCCGCACTCGCCCCACTGTGAGAGCAATTCCAGCAGGTCGTTGGCGCCCACGGCGCCCGAGCCATCCAGATCCTCAGGGCATGGGCCGCCCGGCGGGCAAACACCCCACGCCCCGATCACGGCAAGCAGGTCATCCGTTCCGACAGTGCCATCGCCGTTGAGATCGGCACCGCACTCGAGGAGGCCGCCGAGTTCAAACACCACCAGTTGGTTTGAACTCAAGGGATCACCGTCATCCACGACACCAAGCAATGCGATTCGATCGCCTCCCATCACTGGCCCAAGGCATAGGCCCTCAAGATTCTGATGCCCTCCGACGTACAGCAGCGTCTTCGTCATCGGAGTGAACTGAGCTCCATCGAGCGAATCAAGGCTGGCGACATCTGACGCATCCTCAGCGGTCGCGAGGTAGATTCGAGTCTCGAACAAAGTACCTGCAAAGGCGAGTGATCGCTCCATCGCCAGCATCCCACCGCCAGGCAACGGCACAATCGCAACCAGCCCGCTCTGTCCATCGTTTGTAAACGGAAAGTACGGGCCGGGCATCGCGTCCACCAGATATGCAAACTGCTGCGAGTCGCCGTCCGGCTCACCGCGAAAAACGCGCACCCACGTTCCGTTGCTCGGCGTCGCGCGTGGGCCGTCGGGGATCAGGGCTTCTTCGTTGGCAATCCAGGTCTCACCACTGATTGAGCGATCAAATGACTCGCACCCCAGATTCCCTCGGTGCTGCGAATAGACAGGGGGAAGATCAATGGCCTCCACTTGCGTTCCGGTTGCCGCATCGAACCGAATGATCTGCTGGGTTCCTTCATCCGAGAGCAGGATGTCTCCCTCGGTATGTATCGCGATGTCTTCATAGTCGCCAGGCCGGTCGAACGAGAGACCGCCGACGGTTTCCACATTCAGCGCGCCGCCGCCGTCCTCTACATCGAGAACGATCACATGGTTCGAATTGTCCATAACGGCCTTGAATGTGTTGCCACCCGCCCAGACGATTCCGCTGAGTCCAGTGACCGAAAACGAATCGCCGTTCTGATCAATGGCTGACCCATCAAGATTCACCGTGTCGACATGATCGATCCACACCGCGTTTCCGGCCACAGCCACAGCAATACACATCCCTGCCCACATAGTTCTGAGAATACTTCATAGATCTCGCGCGACCAAAGGAAACGTGCGTCTAGGGCTCTAACGCCCACCGAGGTGGTCATACTGCTTCTGTGTATCAACATCGACCGTCATGGCCTGGTCATCGACGGCCAACGCGTGCATACAGGCAGGGTTCGCTCGCCAGAATCCCCGAAGTCCCCCTTCGCCACTGTACGCCACGATGCGAGGCTGCAGAGTCGCCGGAATGAGTACTGGATGACCGCCGCGATCGCCGCATCGTGGGACTATTGCTCGCCCTAGACAGCGCACCGACTCTGCAACGACGCGGCGCACCGTTTCCGAATCGACGGCGGGATGATCCGCCGGATGCAGGAGAACCGATGCGCCGCCACGCGCTGCAGCCACGGCGAGTAATCCAACGCGAACAGACTCAAACATCGGTGCTCCACCGTCGCCTTGAACGCGGCTGAAGGATCGAGCGCCAAGCGACTGCTCAATTGCAGTGGCTTCGTGATCAAGCACGACGAACATGTCACTGCATCGAGCGGCGATGAGATCAAAGGACGCCTCGACCATCGTCTGCGAACTCCCCGGCGGCCATGGCATCAACTGCTTGGTCCGAGGGCTCAGCCGTGTACTGCGCCCGGCAGCGAGCAGAAGTCCAACTGGAGCGATCTCGATCATTCGTCTGCGCCAAGCATGTGCGGTCCGTCGACCATCACGCGGCCCCGCTGCTCGCGCATCTGCACGAGTTCAGCGGCAATCGATATGGCAATCTCCTCGGCCGTGACAGAACCGATATCCAGTCCGATCGGCGCGTGGACGCTGTCAAGCGATTCATCGCTTACACCCCTCTCACGAAGCTCCCGGCGGACCAGAAGAGCTTTGCGTTTGCTTCCAATCATGCCAACATACCTCGCGCCGCGATCGATGACCGCCGCAAGCGCCTGAGCGTCGTGCCTGTGACCACGAGTGACGATGACGCAGTAGGTCTCCGGATCGACTTCGGCCGCAGTAAGCGTCTCTGCAATATCACCGGCAGCGTTCAGGCATCCTTCGGGTGCAAATCGCTCCAGCAGGTCGGCGCGATCGTCGAACAGAGTCGTTTCGAAGTCAAGACGCAGCCCATGTCGCGCCACGGCCTGGCCAATATGGCCGGCTCCTGCAATAAGCAGGCGCGGTGATAGTGGAATGTGCAGATCGAATCGCGCTGGCCCCTCATCGACCTGTGTGTAGACTTGCAGCCGCGTAGGCGCGCGTTCTCGCAGGCACCGCTCAATCATCTCCAGATCGGCTTGTTCCGGAAGCGTTCCAATTGCGACGCGAAGTGCGCCCCCACAGATCAATCCGTCATCCCACCCATAGTCATGGTCAAGGGTGAAATCGTGCACACCAGTTGTTCCAGCGAGCATCATCGCCGTGGCCCGGCGAGCCAATTCCGCCTCGACACATCCTCCCCCGATCGTTCCGACCGTCTCGCCGGACTGCGCTACCAGCATCATGGCCCCAGCTGGCTGCGGGGTTGACCCACGCGCACCCACAACCAGACACGCCCGCATGGCATCGCCTGAGCCGCGCATCGCGACCGCTCGTGAGAGCACCGCAGCAAATGGGCCATTCAACACCGTGGACTCTCCTGCCTCATCACGCCTCGGCACAGCCTACTTGGCCGCCTCACTCAGGTATTATGACATACTCATCCACTTTCGAATACACCTTGCACACAAGGCGTCCAGCCATGACCACTGCACCCCCCGTTGAAACGCCCGATGCCATGGACTTCTTCTGCATTCGGGGGTTGCTCGATGAGGACGAGCAGGCCATCCAGGATGCGGTGTCGCGTTTCGTCGATGACCGCGTTATGCCGGTCGTGGCCGATGCATTCGAGCACGGGCAGTTTCCGAAGGAACTCATTCCCGAGATTGCCGAGATGGGATTGCTCGGCTGCAACATTGACGGCTATGAGTGTGGTGGGCTGAGCCACGTCTGTTACGGGCTCGTCAATCAAGAGCTCGAACGCGGCGATGCTGGCATTCGCAGTTTCGTATCCGTGCAGGGCAGCCTCTGCATGTATCCGATCTATACATACGGCAGCGAAGAGCAGAAGCAGCGGTGGCTGCCAGCCATGGCGCGCGGCGAGGCCATTGGATGCTTCGGCCTGACCGAGTCGGGCGGCGGATCCGATCCTGGTGCCATGACGACAACAGCCAAGCGGGACGGCGACGATTGGATTCTCAATGGGTCCAAGATGTGGATCACCAACGGAACGATTGCTGATGTCGCGATTGTGTGGGCCGCGACAGATGAAGGGATCCGTGGGTTCCTCGTCGAGAAGGACATGAAGGGCTACAGCGCCCGCAACATCGAGCACAAGTTCTCGCTTCGCGCGTCGATTACCAGCGAGTTGTTCTTTGATGATGTGCGGATTCCCGAAGCCAACGTCTTTCCCGAGATCCGAGGCCTCCGTGGCCCTTTGAGCTGCTTGACGCAGGCTCGCTACGGCATTGCATGGGGCGTGCTCGGCTCGGCGCAGGCATGCTTCAAGGAAGTACTGGAATACACCAAGGTGCGGGAACTCTTCGGACGTCCCCTGTCACATACCCAGACGATTCAACTTCGCCTCGCAGATATGGCCCGCCGCATCACGACCGGGCAACTGCTGGCATTGCAGCTCGGTCGCATGAAGGACGCCGGCACGATGCACCACAGCCAAGTCTCGATGGCAAAGTGGAATAACACACGTCTGGCGATCGATGTTGCCCGCGACGCGCGAGACATGCTCGGCGCCAGTGGAATCAGCGTCGAGTTCTGCCCGATCCGTCACATGCTCAATCTTGAGAGCGTCATCACGTACGAGGGCACCGAGACGGTGCACGAACTCGTCGTCGGACGGGAATTGACGGGGCACGCTGCATTTTAGAAACGCGAGGTCCCGCCTGGACGGGCCCCCTCATGCGTATCGCGTGTAGATCATCACATAGCCGTGGCAGCCAGCAACGGCGCAGGTTTTGCAATCGTCGCCGAAGTCGGATGGCTCTAACTCCTTCGCAAGCACTTCGAAGCCAAGCGATTCATACAACTCGATCGATTCCTTGGCCCGGTTGGGATCGGCGAGCTGTCGGCGCTGCCAACCCTCAGCGATGAGCGCGGGATCATCCCTGACCGAGAACGCGTCACCGTCACCGTCACCATCACCGCATCCGCCGATCGTCAGATCAACCGGCCGCAACGGCTGATCGCTCCTCGGCGAGTTTCTCAAGTCGCCGGTGCCCGAGCACGGCTGCGCCAAGCGCGGTCGTAAACATGCACATCTCGCCATCTGGCACGTTGACGCCGTGATCGAGCTGCCGTGTGACCTCGCCGGGCACCGTGCTGAAGCGCATGATGCCGCCGATCAGCGTGAACTCCGGCTCGGCCTTGACTCGCTTCATGAGTTGCACGCACCGTGTCACCAGCGACTCGATGGCCCCCTGCATGATGTCGGCTGGCGGCGTCCCGAGCGAGAGCTGATTGATCACTTCTGATTCCGCAAAGACCGCGCACACGCCGGAGATCTCGGCAGGATCCTTGGCTGTACTGAGAAGCGGACCAATCTCAACGGTCTCGTATCCCATGTAGCGGGCGGTCTTCTCGAGAAAGGCGCCGGTACCAGCCGCGCACTTATCGTTGAGCCGAAACGACTTGACCTTCCCATTCTCCTCGACCCGAATGGCCTTCATGGTCTGGCCACCCACATCAAGAATGGTTCGCGTTCCCGGGAACAACCTGATGGCTCCGCGAGCAGATGCCGTCAGATCCGTTACGTGAATGTCCTTGACCACACATCGATGACGACCAATGCCTGTGGCAACCGTATAGTCGATGTCGTCGGGCGCGAGTCCGGCCTTCTCAATGCAGGCCTCCCATGCTGCGGTAGACACCTTGTCAAGTTTGAATCCGGTGTGCCTCGCGTCGGTTGCGAGAATCGCACCCTCGCCGGTCAGGGCGAGCGCCTTGGTATAGGTCGATCCAATGTCAATTCCGATGGTGATGGTCATTGTGCTACCTCCGCAACCGCGTGGGGTTGCCGGGATGCCATGATGCGATCCATGGCGAACAGCGCGGCCCCGAGCGCACCCATGTAGTGCGAGTCATCGCTGATGTTGAGCTTCTTGCCGAGCCGCTCTTCAAGCGCCTGGACCATCGCTGTGTTGCGGGTGACGCCACCGGTAAAGGTAATCTCATCTTTGATCCCAACCCGCCGCATCAGGCCTGCGGATCGGGTCGCGATTGACTCGTGCACACCCCACAGGATGTCCTCTACCTTCTTGCCTTTCCCAAGCCACGACAACACCTCAGACTCGGCGAAGACGGTGCAGGTCGTGCTGATCTTCACCGGCTTGGTGTATCGCAGGGCGGTCGGGCCGAGCTCATCGAGGGTCAGCTCCAGCGCTGCAGCCGCGGCCCCGAGGAAGCGGCCTGTTCCCGCAGCACACTTGTCGTTCATGCAGAAGTCCTCGATCTCACCGGTTTCGCCGACCTTGATCGCTTTTGTGTCCTGCCCACCCATGTCTACGACAGTTCTGGTCTTCGGGAACATGTGCACCGCGCCGCGGCCATGGCAACTGATTTCGGTCACTTGATCATTCCCAAAGGTCACGCGGTATCTGCCGTAGCCGGTTCCGATGACGTACTCGACCTCCGTGTTGGAGATACCGGATGACTGCAGCGCCTTCTCAAACACGTTCTCGGCGGCTGCGACGACGTTGGAACCGGTATCAATCAAAGCAGTCGCGACAAGTTCACGCTCTTCGTTGACGATGGCTGCCTTGGTTTGTGTCGATCCAACATCGACTCCTGCTGCATATGCCATGAATCAGCCCTCCTTGCCCGCGATCGCGGCTTGGTGCTTGCGCGACGCCAGCCCTTCGAAGAAGGCGTCGATTCTGTTCTTCATCTGCGCTTCCGAGATGACCCGCGAGTCCATCATGTCCGACTCGACGAAGAGGCTCGGGATGTCCTTCTTTGCCGCAAAGTGCCCACGACTGTCAGCCAATCCGGTTGAGACCGTCCGACAACTCTTGATAGGGTGATACACGATTCCGTCCACCGCGTAATCGTCCACCATGTCCACGAGCATTCGATCCTGGTGGAACATACTGTCCATCGCATCGCGGACGCTGATGAGCGTTCCTTCGGCCAGACTCTCCAGCGGCTTCTCAAGGTCGTACTCGAAACCGAGGTTGGTGCCACCCGAAGCGAACCAGAGATACGTCGAGTTGATGAAAGATCCCCCCCACTCGCTGAAGAGCTCATTGAATCTCCGAAAGATGGGATAGCAGGGAACACCGATGAACACGAGCCGGTAGATTTCCTCGGCAAGCGCGCCAATTCCGTTTGCAGCCTTGTACTCCATCTCTTCGACGAGATCATTGAAGTAATCGGCCCCCTCCTTCGTGCCACGGAATCCATTGGCAACTCCGAGGAAGATCGTTCCGTCCGTCAACGCATTGAACGGCGCTGGCACCGCCTTGTTGGCCTCGATAACACGCTTCCAACCACGGCTCATGGCATTGGCGTGACCAAGCACCTCACGGAACTTGTCGATATCAAACTTCTTTCCCGTGACCTTCTCGCAGAGCGCGATGAGTTCCTTCATCTGTTTCTGTACATACCGTCTGTCATTCTCGAAGTCCGGATCGCCCGGCCAAGTCTGTGTTCCCGCCTGCCGTGTACCGGGTACATCAAGCGTGAACATCGGGCACCCATGCATGCGCTCCCAGATCTCAGCCCACTTCACGTAGGTGTTGCACGCGTTTGTCAACACCGCAATGCTCGGTTTGGGAATGCGACCCATCGGATGCTCGCCGCCGCGAAGTTGCACGGTCACATCGGCCTTGACGTAGCCACAGATGTCCGGCGAGTAGCCATAGTCTTCGGCTTCACTGAGAAAGTCACCCGCAACGCGGCGCACCGCGGTCTGTAGCGAGTTGATCTCAGGAAAGACAACGGGAAGATCGAAGGTCTTGAGAATCTCATTCATGCTGCCCATGACGAAGACATACGCAGACTGCTCGCCATTCTCGGCCGTCTGCCCGAGCTCGGTGAACCAGTCACGGAAGAGCTGGGCACCATCACGGTTACCGCGTCCGACAATGTCACTCACAGATGTTGTTTCAGTAGTCATTGATTGGTGCTCCTGCCATCAGGCAAAGAGGATGTTCTCCAGGAATGTCTCGATCTGCAGTTCCAGTTGATCGAACGAACTCATGTTCTCTTCAAACTCACTGACGAAGTATGGGATGTCCTCTTCGTCCAGCATGTGGATGTACGCGACCTGCTCTTCGAGACCCGGCTCGCACATCTTCGCGGCCGACACAATTGCCGCGTCCGCGCGTGCGCCTTTGATCCGCTGGAGCAGCATGTCCTCCTTCGGCTTCCGATTGTCGTGCTGGACCGGGCTGTAGCTCGACTGCTCGATATAGGCCTGGGCGAGCGCAAGGACCGGATCATCGGTCACGCAGACGTCCTCAAGGATGTACCGCAGGCCGATGAGGAAGTCGTCGTCTACGACGTAACACGTCCGGCCGAGCATCCGCACAAGATCAAGGGGTGGCTGTTCACAGAACGCACCCTCGAACACCACGCGAATGCGGTCCTCCTGTCGGATTCCTCGTTCACGAAGCATTGGAAGCACCGTCGCAAGCAATTCATTGTGCTCTTCGCGGGGAATCATCCCACCGATCGCCACAAGGGCATATGCCTCATCTGCCGTGACGAGCCACGGCGTCTCTCGCTTGATGTCGTAGAGCTCCCGCATCAACTGGCGGTTCTCGTTGAACACCTCAATTGAGGCAGCGATTGCCTCGTCGGTGACTTCGTGACCAACAACACCCTCGATGAGCCGACGCATCCGGTTGTACTCATCTCGAAGCCAGTTTGCTGAGTCGGCCGAGTTTGGATTCTGTGGCAGGTACAGGATCTGGCACGGGTAATCAAAGTTGCGCCCAAAGATCGCGGCGAGGTTTCTCGCGGCGTCGCAGATCGGATGCGACACGAAGATGTCGAGTTCGATGCCGCCCGAAAGCGCGGCTTCAAGTGACGTCTTGATGATTGAGCAGAGATAGGACCCAAAGTGCGAGTCTGCATTGTTCGGCTCGAGCATCGTGCCGCACATCTTGACGGGCATCATGCCCGCAGCGTGGGCCAGTTCTTCCGGGAAGTAGACCTGGAAGTGCCCGAGCGTCTTGCCACCTTGTTCACGCCACCGCTTGATCGTCGGGAACGTTGTGTCCTCGACGAGTTCCCGGCAGTGGTACATGATCTCATCCAGCGGCTGATCCCGCCATTCATTGAATACGGTCATGAGCATGACTCCCCGCAGGCGCACTGCGTGTTGTCTTCGGGATAGGTCCAGCCCGGCAACTCGGTACCGACACACGAGTAGTCCATCTTCGGCGGACGGGCACCACGGTCCAGTAGCTTCACGAGGCCGGATCGAATGAACGGATTCTTCTCTGGATTGAAGGTTTCACCGGTTTCATGAGCGAGCGCCTCGTCATCGATCCCTCGCTGCAATTCCTTCTTGAAGAGGGCCCGCGAGTATGGGGCGTCTTTAGCCATCTGCCTCGCCTGCTCGTATCCCCGCCGCAATGCATCGACTTCTTCGTCAAATATGCCGTTGCTGAGGCCGACCTGATAGGCCCGGTCCGCAGTCATGCCGCAGTCGAAGAGCTCGAAGATGACCGAATCACCCATACCCAGTCGTTTCAACTCACCGGCGCCGCCAAATCCAGGGAGGATGGCGTAGTCAAGCTCGGGCTGGTTGTAGGTGTTCTTCTGTTGCCACTTCGACTCCCGCTCCATCGTGTCGTACACGTATCCGTACTGACGAACGTCGAAGCGAAGATCGGAGAAGTAGGTGAACTCGGCACCGCCGCCCCATTTCTCGCCAAACACTGCGATTGTCGCGAGCGGACTCGTCTGGATAAGCCGGAAGAGTCCGACCGCATTCTTGCTTGACGCTGCCGCCTCAGATTCGGTCAACGGGGCATATCCGCGGTCCCTCTCGAACCAGCCTCGATTGAACTCCCGGGCATCCGCACCAAGCATTCGCATGCCGGTCCCGGCAGCGCTGAATACGACTGCGCCGCATCGACCTTCGCGGTGCAGATCCAACGCTCGCCGATACGCGTGTCCAAGCTGGTCGACGGCGGCTCGATTGAACACATTGCCTCGCATGGGCGAATTGAAGATGATGCTCGCGACGCGATCCTTCGGATTGGGATCGACGAATTTCATATCCGGATAGCAGGCTGTGTACGAACCGGTCTTGAGATCCAGTTCCGCCACCGGCGTGCAGTAGGCAGTGCCATAGCCCAGCAGCCGGTCAATCCCCCGCTTCTTCATTTCGTGAAGCAGGCACGGCTTCCCGGTACGTGGCCCGATTCGGCCATCCACGTCGAGCATCTCCATGGCATAGGGATCGTCGCAATTCTCGTCGGCGGCCCGCCGAACGAGTTGCAGGAGACCGTCGATCGTAAACTCGGCGATCAGCGCATCGATCATCTCGATAATGCCGACCTTGAATCGCAGTCCCGCCCGAGTACAGATGTTGATCTGCCCAGGCGTCGCATAGCCATCCTGAATCAAGTCAAGCATGTACAACGCAATCGGAAGAACGTATCGGCGGAAGCATCGGCCGCCGAGATCGTCCGCGTTTGCAACATGCACGAGTGAATTGGCGCTCTTGATCTTGCCTTCGCGGCGATCCCGCTCTGCTGCTTCGTACCACGACCAGTACTGATCACGGGAGATTGCACACATTTCAATGTATTCGCCGCTTGCCGGATCAAACACCTTCGCCGGGCGAGATCGCTTCCCGTCACTCCATGCATAGAAGCCAGTGCCCTGCTCCGAGTTGACACCGCCGCAACCACGGGACTCCAATTCGGCAATCCAATCCGGGATGGCCTTGCCGTCACGGCAATAGAGACTTCGAAGTCGGTCGTCCTGAGGCAGCGCTGCGCCGAGATGCCGCGATGACTCCGTGTATGGCATGTGGCCTGTTTGGTCGAGCACCGTAAACGGGTTCGCTGTGAAAAGATCCCACACCCCGCCACGAATGACAATGTCGTCGCCACTTTGGACATCCCACGAGACGATAGCGCCCATGCCCTGGAAAATTGGATCGGTGATGTATCCATGATGGTCGCGGGGCAGCGCAATGACCGTCTTCTCAAGCACCTGATCTGCGAATACGACACCGAAGTCATAGGTCTCGCGTGAGGCATATTTGCCCTTCATCACATCGATCAGGCGATTCGCCTCGAATGGGAAGTATCCGTGGACCGTCAAGAGCTTGCTTCGGAATCCCTCTCTACTGAAGAGAACCGCGAGTTCCTCGGTCGTATGAGACGAGGTGTTTGAGAAGATCGCATCCAACGACCCCACTGGAACGGTTTCCTCGATGATCGAGAAGATCTTCGACTTCACATCAACGGACTCGGTTGCTGCTTCCCAGATGATGTTGCATCCAGCCAGCTCTGCATAGTCGCTCGTATAGATGGTTCGTCGCTCCATCGACTCGGCGTCCTCGGCCCTCATGCGGAATCCCTGGACGTCGCCGACCCACCGACCGGAGATGTACTTCTTGGCCCGCTTCAGCGACGCCTCATTGATGTCGAGCACAACCACATCGGCTTCGGTCTTGAGAAGCAGGTCAATGACAATCCCCTGTCCCATCGTCCCTGCGCCAATCACCGCGATACGTTTGAGGGCGTTGACTCTTTTCACCGCTGGCTCAATCGTGCGGTCGCCATAACTGAATGCTTGCTTCATAACTCGTTCTCGCAATTCCGAGGCTCAGCCTCGCTTGGTGTCTCTGATGATGACGGCCAGCCCCTGCCCGCCGCCGATGCATGCCGATGCACAGCCGAGGGTCTCCTCACGTCGTTCCATCTCGTACATGAGGTCAACGAGCAACCTCGCTCCGGTCGCCGCAAGGGGATGCCCAATCGCCACGGCCCCGCCGTTCACATTCAACCTTTCGCTGGCGATGCCGAGCTCCTTCTGGCATCCGACTGCCTGGGCGGCGAAGGCCTCGTTGATCTCCCAGAGTCCGATGTCATCCATGGTGAGTCCGCACTGCTGGAGCGCACGCTGAATGGCCGGAACCGGCCCACGACCCATGACTCGTGGCTCTACCCCAGCGATCCCGTACCCCACAATCTCAAATCGCGTCGGCAGGCCCAGTTCGTCCGCACGCGCTCGATCGGCAACGACAAGCGAGGCGGCGCCATCGCTGATCTCGCTCGCGTTTCCGGGCGTCACAAGACCATTTGGCGTGAATCCAGGAAGGCCCGACAACTCATCAAATGTCGTATCCCGAACACACTCGTCGTGCGCCAGATACACCGCATCTCCATCCAGGTTGTCCAGCTCAAATGCAAACATGCCGCGCAGCGCGTCGCCACCGTTGAGATGACTCACTTCGTTGGCTGCGCGAGCTCTGCGATGCGACTCGTCGGCAAAAGCATCGGCCTCTTCACGAGTCACACCGACGCTGGCGCCATACTCATCAGCCGTCACCATCATGCTCGTGTGAAACAAGTCGTGGTTCAGCCCGGCGAGAATCGTGTCTTCGAGCCTGCCATTGGTACCGAATTCCCAGAAGTCGGCGCCTGAGAGCCTCGGCGCTCGGCTCAGCCGAGGAGCCCGCGACATGGTTTCGGCACCGAAGCACAAAGCCACTTGCGTATCGTCCATGCTGTTCGGCATCGCGATCTGCTGCATGGCGCTGACGACCGTCTGGAATCCTGAGCCACAGATCCGCTGGACCAGCAACGATGGCGTATCGACTGGAAGTTCGCACCGCAATGCGACGTTTCGTGGAAAGTAGATGTCCTGCCCGCCTGGCGCGGTGAACTGATACACGTTGCCACCGAAGGTCGCATCAATACAGTCTCGCTCCACACCAGCCCGATTCATGGACTCATTCGCAGCAGCAACCGCGAGATCCTCGGGCGAGAAATTGGACAGTGTTCCGCACTTTACGCCTACTGGCGTACGGGCCGCGCCTGATATCACGAATGTTGTCATGTCGTTTCCACTCATCTTGCCAGTTCTCCTGCCAAGGGTTGTTCCTGTATCTCGATGACGAGCGCCGAGGGCTCGTTCTTGAAGAGTTCCTCGATCTCGTGCTTGAATGAATCAAAGACTCGCTGCCGGACGATCTTGGTGGACGGCGTAAGTTCGCCCCGCTCAAGCGACGGATCGCGTCCGGCGAGAATGACACGCTTGACGCGTTGGTACTTCACTTCGATGCGGGGGTTGATCCGAGCAATCTCGCCGGCAAACAGATCGCGGATCGTCGGGTCGGCTGTCAAGACCGGTGCTTGGATGCCCTGCTCGTCTGCCCACGCCCGAAGGCGTGTAAAGTCAGGAAATACGAGCGTGGAAACGTAGTCCTTGCCACTACCAACTACAACCGCGGTGCCTATGAAGGGCGACTCATTGACAAGCGTGTTCTCGACACGTTGCGGATGCACCTTCTCGCCTGTCGTCAACTTGAAGGCGCCATCCTTCCGCCCCAGAATCCGCAACCCGTCACGCGTGAACTCGCCAAGATCGCCGGTATGGAACCACCCGTGGTCATCGATCACGCGGGTGGTGGCGTCTTCGTCATCGAGGTATCCCTGCATGACGTTTGGCCCCTGCACCAGGATCTCCTGATCACTGTCAACGCGAATCGTCACGCCGGGTATTGGGAAACCAACGTAGCCGCTTCGCCAGGTCCGGTCGGGGCTCGTCACTGTGACGCAGGGAGATGTCTCGGTCAGTCCCCAACCTTCCAACACCTGAATGTCGTGGTCGCGGTAGGCCTGTTCAACACCGGCCGGCAACGGTGCTCCGGCTGTGAAGACCAGCCGCAGACGATCGCTGAAGACCTGCTCCTCGCACGACCTGTTTTCTCGACAGCGATTCAGGAGTGACTGGTGCACTCGCGGCACACTGAAGAAGATCGTCGGGCGGAACTGGCTCCAATTGTCGAGCAACCGATCCATGTCGCGGCCGCGAGAGTCATCGAGCCCGAGCGTGCATCCGTTATAGAGTGCCATGAATCGCTCGAAGAGTCCGCCGAAGCTGTGATGCCACGGCAGGAAACTGAGCAGCACGTCATCGGGATTGATGTCCCAGATCAATGAGATAGCCTTCTGCTGCGATATGAGATTGCGATGGCTCAGGCAGACGCCCTTGGGCGGGCCGGTCGTGCCCGATGTGTACATGACCATGCAACGGTCGTCAGGCTGAACGGCGTCCACACGGCTCTCATACTCAAGCGCTGGGGCGCCGCCATCGGCCAGGAGGGCATCAAAGTCCACTGCTCCCCACGCTCGCGTTGCCTCGGTGGCGTCCATGCAGAAACACGCCTCGATGAACTCAAACTGAGACCGATCGATCTTGTCGAGCTGCTTCATGTTTGACACAAAGAGCATCCGTGGCTTGGCGTGTCGCATCACGTATCCCACGAGCGGCGCCGGGTACCCCGCAAACACCGGAACACTCACAGCTCCGATTGACATGATTGCGAGATCCAGAATCAGCATCTCCACGCGATTTTCAGACACGATGCCGATCCGATCACCCGCGTGAATCCCCCGATCGATCAGATGCCGCCCAACACGGCCTACCCGGTCCCCGAGTTCAGCCCACGTCATCTCGCACGTATCATCACCGTCTCGGAACTGCACGCAGACTCGGTCAGCCCATTTGACACTTCGATCCCGAACCAATACTCCAATCGACGGCTCGTGCTCACCCAGCTCGATTGGCGAGCCATGCTCTTCCCCGATGCGGCGAATGCCGACCTGCTCATCCAAGCCGTGGGCAGTCAGCTGCGAGTACGCAAGGCACGTGTCCTGCAGAAGCTCCCGCGTCAGGCGGAATCGATCCTCCGCAGGTTCTCGCAGGAACTCCTCATCAAATGGCCGCACTCCTGCGCGGACGCGAACGAGATAGGTGGCGACAAACTGCATGATGGCGGCAGCGATCTCGCGGATGTGCGAGCAGCCTGCTCGTCCGCCAAGCCTTGCACCGATTTCATTGAGAACACCGCGCTCAACTCGCAGACCGACAAGCTGCTGGGCCGTTCGCTCGACCTCGCTGCAGACCGGAAACGGAGAGCGAATCATGTTTAGATCACTCTGCATGATCTGCCTCTCGGCAACACCAATTGTCAGCTCGAGGCGAATGAGATGCTCGCTGTCGTGGAACGTGCCCATTACGACGAGGTGTTCGTCACCATCCTCATACAGATCAATGCTGATGTTTCGTTGCGCAGCCAGCTTCATATTTCTGCTCCTTCCCCCGCTCGCGTCCCGCTGTCGCCTGTGCTTGATTGCTCTCGCCATCGCCTGCTGCACCTTCCTTGCCAAGTCACCGAAGAGTGCCCGTTCCTGCTGCATGTCCGCAAGCGCGGCATATCGCTGCAGGGGCGTGAGGATCCATTCTTCATTCGTGAACAACTTGACGCTCTCCAGCCCTCGATCGAGCGCCGTTGCGAGGTCCTTCACCGAACTGGTGATGTGCCCTTTGAATTTCAGAATCGTCTGGCGATGGCCTTCCCAGATCTGCTCCCACGTCATCCCCGCGTCGTAGGCGCCGTTCGCCATGCCGACATCGAAGACAGCGCGCGTAATCTGATTGACGAAGTCCTCTTTGGACTCGTCCACACACAGATCGCCCATTCGAAGATCGGTGCACTCGCCATCGTCTCGCACCATGTGGATCAAGCCACCGACGTTCAGAACGATCGAGATCATCGCCTTATCAAACTCGACCCGGGTCGGAGGAACGTTCTGCGCGTGCTTGAACGGGTAGTCATGGGCATTCAGGATCTCGCCAATCCGTTCCTGCTCAAGCCGACCGCCGCCCGCGTAAAGGATTGAGCCCTTTTTCTCGAGTACATAGGTCGTGTCCGCCCCATTCCCGCGGCGGCCACCAGCCTGCAGTGAAATCCCACGAACCACGCGAGCCTCGATCGCCGATTGAACCTCGGTCGTCACACCCGGCAATCGATCCATGAGCATTGACTCGGTGAGTTGGGCCTGGAACTCAGCAAGCGCCGACTCGAAGAGCACTCCGTTTGGCAGAATGAGCAGAATTGGCATGTGCTCGCGAACCTGCGCCGGATCCTGCAGCAGACCTCGGCCGGCAAGACTCTCCAGAAACTTCGTCACTTCACCGGTGAACTGGGAGAGTTGATTCGGATTGCAGCACACAAGGAGCAGCTCGGGGAGGGCTCGCTTGGCATCCGCCTCCAGCAAGTTGGCAAAGATTCGTCCACGAATTGGCACGACCTGCTGCTGGCCGTGTTCTTCAAGTCGAAGGCGGCCAGCGTCCTTGAGGACTTCGGTGATCCCGTCGCCGCTCATTCCGATCAGGCACTCGGCATTCATGTGCCAGAAGAAACCGACACCGAGCGCGCCTGGTGGATGCACGCCGAGATGTCCATGGGTCAGCATTGGCAGCCCCCTCCTGCAGTGGATCCACACGGCGGCGCCTCGCGCCCTCCCACTGGAGCCGCCGCGCTGCAGCCCTCTCGAGCCATCAGTGCCGCTCCGTACGCCCCAGCGAACTGCGGGTGTGGTGGCATCAACACTTCGTCATCAAGCACTTCGTTCAATGCAGTCCGCATGGAGGCGCAATGCGCCACAACACCGCCCGTCGCGGCGACCGGACCGTCATGCGAGGCGATCATCTCGAAGAGCCGCGACGCGATGGAACGGAACAGTCCCCTGGCAATATCCGCAGGGGCCTTCCCTGACTTGATGCACTCGAGCACTTCGGTCCCGGCAAACACCGTGCAGTAACTGTTGATGACGGTATGGGAATCCGACTCGGCGGCCAGTCGGTCGAGCTCAGGAAGCGTCTTGCCGAGCTTCACGGCAATCGACTCCAGGAATGTCCCTGTGCCCGCAGCGCACTTGGCATTCATCCGGTAGTCGGCAATCTGCCCGGTGGCGTCGAGGCGGATCACCTTGGTGTCCTGCCCGCCGATGTCGATGATGTTGCGAACCTGCGGATACCACTCACGCGCGCCCCGCGCGTGGCAGGTGATCTCGGTCAACTTACGCGTTGCATCCGGCACCCACTCGCGGCCGTAGCCGGTGGAGATGCATGCCTGGATGTCACCCCGCGTCCCGCCTGCTTCGGTAAGCGCTTCGGAGAGTACGCTCGCAGCTGCCTCTTCATAACTGAACCCCGAAGCCACGACGCTCATACCGACAAGTGCTCCGTCATCATCGATGATGACGCACTTGGTCGCCGATGATCCGGCATCGATACCAGCAAAGAGAGGCCTCTTCACGACTGCCGTCCCTCCAACTGCTCGACAAATGCTTCGATGTTCGTCATCGACTGCGCTGTCGAGAAGAATCTGATGTCGGTCAGGTCGCCATCGAGTACCAGAACCGGCATGCCGAGTTCCTCGCGGACCCGCTGCGCCATGCCGAACCGCGAGTTTGTGTTATTCGGACATGTTCTGGCGTTGTGGAAGATTGCCCCGTCGATCGAGAACTCGTCAAACATCGACTTGAGGAACCCCTGCTTGTAGACCTCATCACGATTGATGAAAATCTCCAGGCTCGTGCGAGCCATCCAGTCCAGCGGGTCGCCCCCGTCGTAGTCGGCAAAGGCCCACGAGTTGCAGTAGGTGCTTGCGGCGACGATCGTCTGAAGGTCGAAGAACTTCTCGGAGAGTTCTCGCATCCTTGGCCAAACCGGCATGCCCTCCCAGTACACACGGAAACGCTCACTCGGAACGGCGCCAACGCCATCAACCAGACGTTGCCGCATCTCAGTGAGCAGCGCCTCGTAGAACTCGATGGCTGTGTCGCTACCGCGCATGAGGATCACAGGAGCCATCAGGATGAGACCGTCCCAGAAACTCAGAGGGGCCGGCCGGGCGCGAGCAGTCTCGAGCACCTCCCGCCACAGCGAACTGGCCTTGCTCGACTTGGCGACCGCCTCTTCGAGCCGGGCATCGTCCAGTTTCAGACCGAATTGCTGCTCAATCTGCTCGATGAGTTCGCGCAACTGGCCCTTGACAAAGTCGACGTGCGCATCAGTTACATCACCCAGATAGAGCGGCGGCCGCACGCCCAGTATTGCAGCCTCATGTTTACTGGAGAAGAACTTGAACCAGTCCTGCACCTCGCGGCACTGGTTGGTGTTGTAAGCAAGCAGATCTGGTTTCGGCGGGCCATCAATGTCGTAGATGTCCTGAAGCGGACTCCAACCAGCAAGCGAAGCGCCGATGTCGCTGTTCATGTACGAGCACGTTTCTGGGCAATAGCCAGCCCCTACCGCTCGCGGGATGAGTGTATGGCTGACCTTCTGAGCGCCAAGGAGCGCGCCGTGATTCTCCGGGAAGAACACATCAAACCCGAAGGCCGTCAGAATCTCGGTCGGGCCGACCGACGTACACCAGGCGACTCGTCGCGAGGCATCCTTCGCCGCGGCATCAAGGTCGACAAAGTAGTCGCGCATGAGCCCCCTCAGCCGCCTTTGCGACTCGATGGGTACTCGTTTGAGGGCCGTATCTGTCACGGAATCACGATCGACCGCAGTGAGCAGCCGTCCTTCATCACATCAAATGCGCCCTGAATCTCGTCAAGCGCGAAGCGATGCGTCACGAGCCGCGACACGTCGATCTTGCCCGCTTCCACCATGCGAATGAGCGGAACGTACTCGCCGGGAGGACATCCGAGCGAACCGACAATCTCCAACTCCTTGAACATGATTTTGCCCGCAACGATGTTGATCTTCTCGTGCGTGTATCCGACGACGCACATCCGACCGCCGATGCGAACGCTCTCGAACGCCTCTTCGATGGTGCGAGGGTTTCCGATGACTTCCATTGCAATATCGACGCCGCCGTCCGTCATCTTCTTGATGGCCTTGCTGGCACGCTCGACTTCGCTGGCATTGACCGTCTCGGCAGCGCCGAGCTCCTTCGCCCACTCCAACTTCTGTTCATTGAGATCGACGGCGATAACATAGGCCCCTGCTGCAGCGGCAAGTTGCACGGCATTGATGCCGACACCGCCACATCCAAAGACCGCCACGGTGTCGCCTGGGCGAACCTGGGCGCGGTTTTTGACGGCGTGGAACGGCGTCGAGAGCGCATCAGCGATAATGGAAGCTTCCGCAAGTGGAATCGATTCGGGCAGGTCCAAAACGTCTTTGGCGGGCACGCAGACGTACTCGGCATAGGCACCGTCGAAATGATTGCCGAGCATCTTCATGTCGGCGCAGATGTTCTCCTTGCCCATGCGGCAGAACTTGCACTTGCCACACGTCAAGACCGCAGGAATCAGAACGCGCTGACCGACCCTGAGGTGGTCGACATCGACGCCGACCTCTTCGACGATTCCGGATGCCTCGTGGCCGAGTACGATCGGCGGATCCTTGAAGGTCGGAACACCATGTTCGATGTAGTGCAGGTCGGTATGGCAGGCACCGCACGCGGCGACCTTGACGAGCACCTGGTCAGGACCAACCTGCGGGACGGGGATGTCTTCGACTCGTACGCCTTGCTCGGGGCCGTGGAATACTGCTGCTTTCATGGTGTTGCTCTCGTTCCTGTGTCTGGATTCGGAAGGACCCGGTTGACTAGGTGTGGCTCCATTCGGGAGCGCGTTTTTCCATGAAGGCGGCGATGCCTTCGTGGGCGTCATGCAGTTGCATGAGTTCGTTGAGATAGATCTCCTCCGCGGCATCAAGACGCGAAAGAAGTTCGGATTGCATTCCTGCGGTCGTGGCCCGCTTGGCCATTCGAATCACAGGCCGCGACATGCCGCGAATGCCGTCGACGTAAGCGGCTACGCCTTCGGCGAATTCTTCAGCCCGGAAAAGTTGATTGACCAAGCCGATTCGGTGCGCCTCGGCGGCCGGGATCGTGGCCCCGACGGCGACCAGTTCGATCGCTTTGCCAAGGCCGATTCGCCATGGGAGAACGGCGGCGGCAACCGGGGGGAACACGCCAACGTGCACCTCGGGCTGCCCGAACTTTGCTCGCTCTGAAGCGAGCACGATGTCGCAGAAACAGGCCAGCTCGCACCCGCCACCGAGCGCTGCGCCCTGGACGGTCGCAATGGTGAGGGCATCGGTCGACGCAAGTTTCCGGAAGATGCCGTGGAATCGTTCGATCATGTCCCTGACCTTGTCTTCGGTATGGTCAGACACATCGACGCCCGCGCTGAAAGCCTTGCCTTCGGCCGCAATCACGATCGCGGAAAGCGTATGGTTATCGACGAGCGTATCGAGCAGCGTGTTGAACTCTGCCATCATGGGGTTGTCCATGACGTTGAGCGGCGGAAGATTCATCGTGATCGTGGCAACGCCGCCGGTGATATCCAGAGTGAAGTATTGATAGTCGCTCATGACTTTGGGCCTCTCAGATGTACTGTCCGCCGTCGACGCGGAGGACTTCCCCGGTGATGAATCTCGCTTGATCACTGCACAGAAAGGACACCGCGCCGGCGATGTCCTCAGGCGTTCCGATGCGACCGATCAGGATTTCCGAAGTGGCCTTCTCGAGCGCCTCGGGCGAGAGGTCGTCGAGAATGGAAGTTTGGATCATTCCCGGCGCAACGGCGTTGACGGTCACGGTCGATCTCGCCAGTTCTTTTGCAAGTGCCTTGGTGAACCCGATGACACCAGCCTTGGCAGCGGAGTAGTTCGTCTGCCCGAACTTCCCTCTCATACCGTTGATACTGGAGACATTGACGATGGATCCGTACTCCGCGGCCCGCATAATGGGCGCCGCAGCTCGGGACATATTGAAGACGCCGGTGAGGTCGACGTTGATGACATCGCCCCACTGCTTGTCGGTCATCTTCCAGATGACTTGATCCCGAACAATGCCGGCATTGTTGACGAGGATGTCGAGTCCACCTAGCTCAGCCGCGCAGTCTTCCACCGCGCTCTTCGCCTGGTCGGCGTCGGAGACGTTCACGACACGAACCCAGGACCGCCTGCCAGCTGACTCGATCGAGTCCACTACAGGGGCCGCATCGCGCGGGTCGCCCAGATACACAACGCCTACATCACAACCGTCACGGGCAAGCGACTCGGCGATGGCGCGGCCGATTCCAGTTGACCCCCCCGTCACCAATGCTCGCTTGGACGTCCGGTCCACAATGCGCCTCCCTGAACTGCTGCGCCTCAATCAGGTCGCCATCGCAACGGCCAATGCCGCGCCGCACTGACCACAGTGCTCGAATTGCGACGGGATGCCCTTGGCACCACACTCGCTACACGACTGCGAGTACGGGCCCCACAGGAACTCGCTCGATCCATTCGGATCGGCAGCTCGCTTCCGCATGCCGACGTAGTCGGTCTTGCGTTTCTCGACGAAAGCGGTCATGCCCTCGTAGGGCTCAAGGCTGGTGTAGTGCGTGGCAAGCCAGTCGCGGGCGTGGCCGACCGTCGAATGCCACGAAGAATCCTTCCAGTAATTGACCTGCGCCTTGGTGTAGCGAGTGCACTCGAAGAATTTGTTGACGATCTGATCGCACATGTCCGCGATGACTTCGTCCATGAGGGAGAAGTCGATGGAGAACCCACCCTCGCCCTTGAGGGCCTTCTTGATATCGCCTGCGCTCGCACGGTTCTCAAATGGCGCGTCCCACTGATCCGTATTCCAGTCGGCCAGATAGGTTCGTCCGCCGGTGAATCTCGTGATGAACTCACCATCGGGACCTTTGACGGTCGGAACAACTGTATTGACCAGACCCATCGACAGACTCGTAAACGCCGGGTATCGCTGATTGAGGAAGAGGATGCCACGGGCCGCGCGGTCACCAACCGTAATCGGCAGCCACTGGGTCGATCCACCGCACGCGACCGAGCCGACGCTGGTTCCGACCTGAGCAATAAAGGCATGCTCGCCCATGACACCGAGGTCGCAGGCCAATTGGCTTTCATTACCACCACCGACCGCCATCCCATTGAGGCGGGCGATCACGGGCTTGGCGCAATTGGTGATTGACTCGATGTATGCCTTGAAGCGACACATGTACTTCCAGTAGTCGCGGGGCTTCTGCGTGTAGCAGGATTGGTATTCCTTTACATCACCACCGGTGCAGAAGGACTTGTGCCCGGTCCCGGTGAAGACGACGACAGCGATGCCGTCATCCCACGATGCATCCTGGAAGGCGGTCGCCAACTCCTCGAGTGCCGGTGTGCTGTAGGCGTTGAAGTTGTGCGGACGGTTGATGGTGATCCGGGCGACGAATCCGTCCTTCTGATAGTCGACCTCCTGGAAGTCGAATGAAGTCGTTTCTCGGGTGGGGAACATGCTCATCTGTTTGAACTCCAAGGCTGGCTGGGCTGAGAACGGAGCCGCAACGCCGCAGACTCCGTTCGAACGTTCGTTCGGGGTGAGCAGATATCAAGATCTGCCACTCCTGATTATGGGGCGGAGGCATCCTGCCTGTCAACCCCATTCTTGATGCCATAAAAGGCCTTGACGAGCGGGGGACTACCGTGGATGATGTCGGACGCCCGTGTTCACGTGCGATCCGGGATCCTCTGGAGACCCCCATGGACTCACAAAGAGCCGATCAAGTGTTCGACTCGCCTCCGCCCGAGGCCCCAACTGACGCGTCCGCCGACACTTACGAAGCGCGGCGTGATCACATCCTTCGCTCAGCCACCCTCGTTTTTGCCCAGCACGGCTATGAAAAGGCCTCGATGCGGGCGATTGCCAGGGCGGCCGATATGAGCCTGGCGGGCCTCTACCACTACTTCGATCGCAAGGAGCAACTGCTCTTTGTCATGCAGTTCCGCGTGTTCAGCTCGCTGCTGTCAAACCTGCGGGAGCGGCTCGTCGGCGTTGATGAACCCCGCGACCGCCTCTGCACCATGGTCCGCGCCCATATCACCTACTTCGCCGAGCACATGGCCGAGCTGAAAGTGTGCTCCCACGAGCTCGACTCGCTGGAAGGTGAGACCTATGAGCAGGCACGCGAGATCCGGCTCGCCTACTACACCCTCACCCGCGAAATCATTGCGAAGATCGTCAAGGAGAGCCCGCCGGAGTATCCGGTGGACCTGCACGTCGCCACGATGTCGCTCTTCGGAACCCTCAACTGGCTCTACCGCTGGTGGAATCCGGCAGGGCCCACTTCTCCGAAAGCCGTCGCAACCCAAATCACCAATCAGTTCCTGGCCGGAGTCAGCACACCGGCAGCCACCCACGCCCAGTGATCACTCACGGAGGATCCACTTGTGCATCTCCCGAATGTTCAACTTCACGAAGCGAGCACGCTTGAGGACGCAGCCGACCTGATGAATCGCTTCGGTCCCCGCGCCGAGTTTCTCGCAGGAGGAACAGACCTGCTTGTGGACCTCAAGACCTCGCGATCAAGCGCGGACCACCTGATCTCAATCGCCGGCATCGACCAGGCTCACGGTATCACTCGAGGCGAGTCGTGCCTGACAATCGGATCGCTGGTCACTCTCGCCGAACTCAATCGAGAAGACCTTGCAGGACCGTGGCGTTCGATTCAGGACGCTACGAGCGTCATGGCCGCCCCTGCCATTCGCAACATGGCAACCGTGGGCGGGAACCTCGCCAGCGCCGTGCCCTGCGCAGACCTCCCCCCCATCCTCATGGTCCTCGGCGGCGAGGTGGACCTCTGGTCCCCCTCCGAGATTCGCACTATCGCTGTTGCGGACTTCTTCACCGGGCCACGCTCAACCGTTCGGAAACACAATGAAGTTCTGCTGAACATCAAGGTGCCCAAGCCCGGACCCCGCTCGGGCGCCGCCTACGTTCGCTTCGCACTTCGCAATGGCAATGCCATTGCGGTTGCGGCTGCGGCAGCGTTCATTCAGTTGAATGAGTCGGGGTCGATTGATGCGGCCGCCGTCGCCATCGGCGCGGTCGCTCCAACACCGGTCCTCGTCCCCACGGCGGCACGCCTGCTGACCGGAAAGTTACCTAGCGAAGACCTCTGGGCCGAAGCCGCCAGCTCCGCCATGGAGGCCGCTGACCCGATCAGTGACATTCGCGCCTCGGCTGAGTTCCGAAGGGAACTCACAGGCGTCCTCACAACGCGGGCGCTTCGTCTGGCGAATGAACGAACCGAGGACGCAGCACAATGACCACTGCCTGCACCTTTACGATCAACGGCCATACGCACACCGCTGCCATCGAAGCGCACGACACACTGCTCGATGTCTTGCGGGACAAGATTCAACTCACGGGCACGAAACGCGGGTGCGATGTCGGAGATTGCGGCGCCTGTACCGTGCTTCTGGACGGCGAGCCCGTCAATGCCTGCTTGACCCTTGCCGGTACAGTTAGCACGCGCGAAGTCACGACGATCGAAGGACTTGCCAACAACGGTTCCCTCACGCCGCTTCAGCAGTCATTTGTAAACGAGGGCGGCATCCAATGCGGTTTCTGCACACCGGGCATGACCCTCGCTGCGTCCGCGCTGATTGATCGGAACCCGACTCCAAGCGACGACGACATCAAGGAGGCCCTCTCCGGAAACATGTGCAGGTGCACCGGGTACTCCGGCATCATGCGATCCGTCAAGCGATGTGGTAACTACAACGCCGACGGCACGTGCGCCAAGCGGACACATGGCGACGGCGATGTCCCGGAGAAGTCACCCGACAACGACACCGTCGGCGTTTCGATCCCTCGCGTTGACGCCGTTGACAAGGTCACCGGCCGCGCTCAGTACACCGCTGACATCTTCCTGCCCAATATGGCCTATGGAAAGCTACTTGGCTCCCCCATTGCGCACGGCCTCGTCAAGCGCATTGACACATCCAGAGCCGAGGCCCTTCCTGGCGTACTCGCCGTCCTGACTGGCAAGGATGTGACCGACACCAAACACGGTGTGTCGCCTGCCCGATACGACGAGGACGTCCTTGCCAAGGACAAGGTCAGGCATGTGGGGGACCCGGTGGCCGCAGTCGCTGCCATTGACGAGCGCACCGCCGAGCAGGCTGTGTCTCTGATCGAAGTGGAGTACGAGGAACTTCCTGCGGTTCTCGATCCAATGTCCGCAATCGCCGAGGGCGCGCCGCTCGTCAATGATCGGTTTGAGCGAAACATCAACACGCATGTCGAGCAATCGTTCGGCGAGGTCGAAGCTGGATTCGAAGAGTCATACCTCGTCCGCGAAGAAGTCTTCACCGGCAATCACATCTACCAGTGCCCGATGGAACCCCACGCATCCATTTCGACGTGGGACCCGGACGGCACACTGGTGCTGTACACCTCGACCCAGGTCCCCCACTACGTGCAATACATGATGGCGCACGTCTTGAACATCCCGCTTGGACGCATTCGGGTCATCAGACCCACGGTGGGCGGTGGGTTCGGTGGCAAGGCCGCGACGTCGCCACTGGAGATCAACTCCGCGCTGCTCGCGCAAAGAGTGGGCCGTCCCGTCAAGATGGTGTACACCCGCGAGGAAATGTTCCAATATGGCCGGGGACGCCACAAGCAGCACATGCGATTCAAGCTCGGCGTAGGTCGCGACGGAAAGATCAAAGCCTTCAAGAGCGAGATCCATCTCGACGGCGGCGCCTATTCGAGCTTCGGCGTCGCAACCGCCTACTACGCCGGAAGCATGATTCCAACGCTCTATCACCTGCCAGCCTATCAATACGACGGCTATCGGGTGATGACCAACAAACCCGCGTGCGGAGCGATGCGAGGGCACGGTGTGCCGCAGCCACGCTTTGCCTTCGAGTGTCTGCTCGGCATGGTCGCGGACGAACTCGGCATCGACCCGGTTGCAATCCGCGAACGAAACGCAATGGACCCAGAGACGATCACGGTCAATGAGCTCGACATTGGAAGCTGCGAGTACCGCGCCACCCTCCGGGAAGTGAAGGAGCGATCGGGCTGGAGTGAGAAGTACGGAAAGTTGCCACCTGGCAAGGGCATCGGCATCGGGTGCGGCGGTTTCGTTTCGGGCGCTGGATACTGCATTTACCGTGGACAAGTTCAGCTCTCACACGAGAAAGGGCGAGAGCCGTTCCAGAAGAAGTCGATCTTCCCGCACGCCAACGCCGTCGTCAAAGTGAGCGAAGACGGCACGGCTGCTGTGCTTATGATCGGCGCCGCCGAAATCGGCCAGGGCAGCGACACGGTGCTCGTCCAGATGTGCGCCGAGTCGTTGGGCATTCCCGCTTCTCGCATTCGGATGCGAAGCGGTGACAGCGACATCTCGCCAATCGATCTTGGCGCGTACTCTTCCAGAATCACGCTGATGGGTGGTCATGCCGTCTCTCGAGCCGGTAACGCGGTGGTCGACTCGATGCGGCCCTTTGCCGCAGCCGTTCTCGATTGCAGCGAGGATGAGGTCGAAGCGCGGGACGCAAAGATGTTTGTCCGCGATCAACCTGACCGCAGTGTTGCATGGGAAGAGGTCGCAAGGAAGTACTTCAACGCCAACGGCCCGCTTGTCGGGACTGGTTGCTACCGACCGCCGGACGGCCTGGGTGGCGACTACAAGGGAGCGACGGTCGGAACGAGTCCGGCCTACTCATTCGGTAGCGCCGTGTGCGAAGTCACCGTGGATCTGGAAACCGGCAAAGTCAAGATTGACAAGTTCACCGATTACCACGACTGCGGCCGTGCCATCAATCCGCAAACAGTCCACGGACAAGTGGAGGGCGCTGTCATCATGGGCGCGAGCGAGACCATCATGGAAGATGTCATGTTCGATGAGCAGGGCAAACTGCTCAATCCGAATCTGCACGGCTATCTCATGATGACCATCAAGGACGCCCCTGACATCTTCAGCGGCATTGTGGATTCCTATGAGCCACGCGGCCCCTACGGCGCCAAAGAGATCGGCGAAGGCTCCACGCTTCCGGTACTCGGCGCCGTCGCGCACGCGATCGCCAATGCCACGGGCGTGTGGATTACCGACCTGCCCATCACGCCGGAGAAGATTCGGAAGGCACTCAAGGCGCAAAAGGGGGCCCGCCTAGGTGGACCGGCGGCAGGTACCCAGACGGTTGCTGACCCCGTTTGCTGCACCAAGTGACTCGAGCAGCATTTCTGCCGGATCGAGCTGGCCGATCTCGCTCGCTGGATTGGCATCGCTCGCATCGGACATCATTCGCATGCAGAACGGGCACGCGGTGCAGATCGTGTCCGCGCCCGTTTCCACAAGCTGCGTGAGCCTGACATCGGCGACTCGCTGTTCTCCAGGCTCGTCTTCCTTGAACATCTGCCCGCCGCCTGCGCCGCAGCACATACCTCGATCACGGGACCTTTCGGCCTCAACCACACTGACACCCGGAAGCGATGCAAGCAATGATCGGGGGGGGTCGTACACATCGTTGATTCGACCGAGATAACAGGAGTCGTGGTAGACCACGGTGCGCTCAATCGACTCTTGAGGGACGAGTGCCTCACTTGCGACGAGCCCATCCAGAAACTCCGTGTGGTGAACAACGTCGTACTGACCACCAAAGTCCGGATACTCATTCTTGAGGGTGTTGTAGCAGTGCGGACAGATTGTCACAATCCGCCTCGTGCCATAGCCATTGAGGAGTTCGATGTTCGCTTCGGCCATCATCTGAAAGAGGTATTCGTTCCCCATTCGACGCGCTACATCGCCAGTACAACTCTCCTCATGACCGAGCACAGCCCAGGAGACGCCCGCGCGGTTCAAGAGCTCGGCCATCGCACGGGCAACCCGCTTGGATCGCTCGTCAACTGCTGGCGCGCATCCAACCCAGAACAGGATCTCTACATCACCCGAGGTCGATCGCACCGGAACATCCAACCCTTCGGCCCACGCCATCCGCTCCTCGGGGCCGACGCCATACGGGCTCCCCGCCATTTCGATTCCCTGGGAGGCTTCCTGCAGCGGCTCGGGAAACTCGCCGCGTTCCTGCACCAGATGCCGACGCAGATCGATGATGCGGCCGGCAGGAGGAATCATCACCGGACACTCCTGAGCGCACGCGCCACAGGTCGTGCATGCCCAGATGACTTCCGGATCGATCACTGCTGGCACGAGGTCGACGCCCTCTCCGCCACGCACGAGTTCATCCGCGTGCTCATAGAGATGATCTCGAAGATCGATCATGAGCTGCTTTGGAGAGAGCATCTTGCCCGTCGCTGCTGCTGGGCATTGATCGGTACATCGACCACACTCTGTGCACGAATAGAGTTCGAGGATCTGCTTCGGCGAGAATTCGCTTATCCGCCGAATGCCAAGAGTCTCTTCTCGCTCGACTCGCCCCTCAAGGTCTTCGATTGGCGCGAGCCGACCTTTCGGTTTCAGATTACGGAAAAAGACATTCGGGACTGCTGTGATGATGTGGAAATGCTTGGAGAACGGAAGCAGATTCAGAAACACGAGCACAAGCACCACGTGCACCCAGAATCCACCGTGCCAGAGGGTCACAACCACCGGCTCGGGAAGACCACGAATCGCCCCTGCGAGCAGATGCCCAAGTGGTTCTCCCCACATCGAACCCTCACGCTGGTACAGAACAATGCCGCCAGCGTCATACACCACGTCCGCGACCATCATCACGCCGATGATCAGCAAAATGATGATCCCCTCGGCACCCAGGGTCATTCGCTTCGGTTTGATGACCAGCCTGAGATACAGAAAGACACCCACACCGATCAGAACCAGCACGACGTAGACGTCCTTGATCAGTCCATACACATTGCCAAGCGTTGTGCCGTCATCGAGCAGTCCGTACCCAAAGCCAGGATCATCGAGAAAGCCACGAGCGAAGAGGATCAGCGATCGCACCAGAAGCACGAGAAATCCAAAGAAGATCGCCTTGTGAGCGAGCCCTGCAAGGCGATATCGGGTCAGTTTCTTCTGTCCAAATGCAAGTTGGAGCGTCCCCCGAATACGCTCACTCGCACGATCGCACGAAAGCCCGCGTGCTGCCAGTGAACCAATGTGCATCAATCGCCACCGCCGAGATGCCGAAACGGCGAAGGCGCCGAGCGCCGCCAACATGAGCAACGACGTAAGAAGTGGATTCACTGCAGGACCGGCTTCCCATCAAGTGCCTGGCATGCTTCATCGATCAGTGGAACCATCTCAAAGAGATCGGCTACGCACCCGTAGGTTGCGACATTGAAAATCGGCGCTTCGGGCTTGGTATTGATCGCAACGACCACCTTGCTTCCTCGCATGCCAGCGAGATGCTGAATCGCTCCATCGATGCCGCAGGCGATGTAGAGCTGTGGAGCCACCACATTGCCGGTCAAGCCCACCTGATGAGACTGAGGCTGGTATCCGGCATCAACCGCTGCGCGTGTTGCCGCGACTGCGCCTCCGAGCTGGTGCGCGAGGTCGTACAGGATGGAGAAGTTGTCCTCAGACTCGAGCGACCTGCCACCTGAAACGATGATGTCGGCATCAGCGAGATTCTGTTCGCCCTCTTCGCATGGAACGAACTTGACCACCTCCACCCGCGTGTCGGCCTCGGTCAAATTGACGTCGAGCGAAGTGATTGGCGCTGTGCCTTCACCGGTCGCCGCCGCAAAGGCGTTGCCACGAATCGACAGGATGCGAAGCTGCCCCGGAGGCAGTTCCAATTCGCCCACACATTTCGCCGCATACATCGTGCGGGTGACACGAATCGATGCTCCGGTCAGTGTGGCGCTTGTGCAGTCGGTCGCCATCAGGGCGTTGTGCCGGGCAGCAAGACGCGGCGCCAGATCTCGCGTCGTCCCGCTCGCAGCCAGAACGACTACAGATGCATCCGCCGCCGAAATCGCCGCGTCCATTGCCCTGGCATATGGCAGCACGGTGTACTGCGACAGGGCCTCGTCATCAATGACGAACACGCCATCTACGCCCGTCGTCGCGACGTGCTCGGCAATCTGCATGACGCCATTTCCGATGACAACCGCATACACCTCACCGCCAGAAACCGATTTCGCAGCCGTCACCATGCACAAGGAGGCTGGAGTGATGGCTCCATCTCGGTGTTCAATGAATACAAGTGTGTTCTTCGTCATGGCTCAGATGACCTTGGCTTCTTCATGGAGCAGGCGCACGAGTTCGCGGGCCATTTCCGCTGGCTCACCTTCAAGCATCTGACAAGCACCACCTGTTTGTGGAGGTTGCAACCGATCAAAGACTGTACTTGAGCCCGCAGCATCCATGACTGCGGCTGCGTCGACCACATCAACGGACTTCTTCTTGGCCTTCATGATCATTGGAAGCGCCGGATACCGAGGATCAACGAGCCCCTTGTCGCAGGTCAGCAGAAGCGGCAGGTCTACTTCCATCACAAGGTCGCCCCCGTCCACTCGGCGGCGGAGTCGAGCGCGGCTCGCTTCATCATTGAGTTCCAGGCTGCAAATGCCACCGACGTGCGGAAGATCCAGATACTCGGCAAGCGCTGGCCCCAGTTCTCCCGAATCATTGTCGATGACCTTCTTGCCGCAGAGCACAAGATCGGGCGCCAGATCGGAATGCCTGATGGTTGCTGCAAGCAATCTGGCCATGGCGACCTCGTCATGCAACGGAAGTGAGTCTCCCACCAGGTGCACGCCTCGGTCTGCGCCCATCGCCAGGGCTGTTCGAAGCACGCCCGTAGCCGAGGCCTCGCCCGCAGTAAGAACAACGATTTCTTCGACATCCCAATCCCGCTCGCGGATCTGAACTGCCTGTTCAACGGCGAACTCATCAAAGGGGCTGCAGACAAACTTCACGCCAGCCGGATCAATGCCTGAGCCGTCGTCCAGGACTCGCACGACAGCGCGGGAGTCGGGAACCTGCATGGCAACGACGAGGAGTCTCATAGGGAAAATCCGGCAGAGGAATAAATCTAGACAAACTGGTACATATATCAGTATAGCACAGAATTCGGCTGCACTTGTGCCGCTCAAAGCCCCCTGCAGGGCATTCAAACAGCTTCAAAGCTTACCAGCAGGGCCCCCAGCCAGATAGCACGGCCAGCAAGTCATCAGTACCAACGTAGCCATCGCCGTTGATGTCTTCCGGGCAGGGCGTACCGCAGGATCCCCAGGCACCCACGATGGCCAGCAGGTCATCGGCACCGACATCCCCCGATTGATCCAGATCGGCTTCGCAGGGGTCAACCGTGCCAATGTCCGTCTTCAGGATTCGCACGATATCGGCTCGATCGAAGACGCCGGTGTACGGATGAGAGTTGTCCTTGAGCTGCACGCCCTGCTCATCGATGAAGCGATCGAGCTGCTGCACTTCGACGAACACGCGCTCGCACGGTGACGACGAGGGCACATCGCCGATCACAACCGGGCTGATCGGATCGCTGACATCCACAATCTGCAGGCCGAAGTCGGCGTTGGCTATCACGGCATAATCGTCCACGCCCGGAGGCGCCAGCTGGCTGTTGACGTCCACATCAGCTGCAAATCCCGCGAGCGTGGTGACGTGCGATGCTGAAGCGATCGTGTCGGGCTGCGTCATGTCGAAGATGTGCAGACCGTCATCGCCAGCAGCGACGTAGAGATAGTCGTGCTCACGCGATGGTTCCGCTGCCGAAGCAGGGAGCCACCGAGAATACGCGTCGAGCCCGTAGGCACCAGCGGCAATCGGCAGTCCGCTGATCAGCGTCGGCGACTCAAAGTCCGGCAGAAGATCGACAACATGCACGCCGTAGTCCGGATCGGCGACGTAGGCCCGAACGGCAAAGTCTGATCCGCTCTGGTAATGGCCCATGAGCTGAACGTCTACTGCGTTGATGCCCGAGACCTCCGCCGCGATGGCAGGGTTCAGATCATCTGACACATCCACGATGGCAAGGCCATCTTCGCCCATCGAAACAAAGAGGTGAATCCCCCACTGCGTCACCCGCTGCGCACCGGGAAGGGCAATCGTGGTGATGTACGTCGGCGAGTCGGGATGCCTGCTGTCATAGACGCGAATGCCGACGCCAGCCTCGACCACATAGAGGTACCGCGCCTTGCGTTCCACGTCAATCGCAATGCAATCAGTGAGTTCCCAGATTGGGTTGATCGGCGCATCAGGGCAGCGGTCGTAGAGCTTCACGCCGCCAGATCCAAGGGCCACATACAGGAAGTCGGCGGTTCCTTCGATCACATTCGGAATCGACACCATGCCATAGGCCGGCACGCCATCGACCACGGGATCAGACGGAACCGGAGTCAGCGGATCGGCCCACCGATCATGCGCGGAAACGCCCGACATACCAGCTCCGTGCACGAATGTCCGCGCGATATCAACACTGCCCGTACCAAACCCCAGGGTCGGCGGCGAGCGATGGCATTCTGCGCAGGTTCGCACTTCGCCAGCGCCGCGGACTGTGTGTGGCTGCACCGGGTTGTGCGCAAGGCCAGAAATACCGCTGCCCGACACCGGCATGACGTAGTCCAGCAGCTTTGTTCCGTCGGCTGCCGTAACGTCGGCGATCGGCATGCACGAGACGATGTAGGGCGCAATGCGGCCATCGCTGTTGGGACCGATCGAGAACTGCCGCAAGGCTTCGAAGATCTTGTTGTTCGTCGTGACCTTGCCGACCTCGTAATCGCCGGTCCAGTAGTTCAGCCCCATCTGCGTCTCATCACGCTCGAAGTGACAGCCATAGCAGTTTGGCACCCACGAAGTGTGGCAGGCATAGCACTCGAGGCCACCAGTGTCTTTGAGGTGATGGTGCCCCATCGCCTGCGCTGCCTTGGGATTCGAAGCCACAACGTCTGAGGTCATTGGAATCGGATGATTGGTGTCATCAACCTTGCTTGTGAGCATCCAGTTGCCGTCTGTGTCCTGCCACGTATTCGGCATCGGCGCACCGTCATGGTCGGCCATGGACGGCTCTGTGTCATGCGTACCGTGGCATGTGCGGCACTCAATCTTGGTCGCGCGGTCCATGTGACTGTAGATGTTGCCGTCGCCCATGATCTCGGTCTTCACATGGCAATCGATGCAGTGCATACCAAGCTCGTGGTGAATGTCGGGGGGATTCGCATCCGCAACTGTGTAGTGGTAATTGGAATTGAACTTCTCATCGGTCGTACCAGGCACACCTGGGCCAGATGGAAGGCGAGGAGGCATCTGTGCGCGGCCTGTGAATGAAAGACCGATGCGAGCGCCGCGGTGGTGGCAGTGCAGGCACTGCTCGGTCGGAACGCGGCGTGTAATGGTGTGGGTGCGAGGATGACCGGGCTGGGTGTGGTCGATGGACATGTCGGCGCTTTGTGACAGCCCATCGTTGTCATACAGCATGTGACAGGCCGCGCAGCCGTCGGCGCGGTACAGGCCGTTTTGCCCCTCGGCCCCTCGGTATCCCTTGCCCCGCGACCAGAGGTGGCAGCGAGAACACGCCTGCGACGGCACTGCGGTGTAGTGCGTTGCAGCTTCGAGCGGGTCGCCGCTACCGTCGTAGATCAAGAGGTCAAGCAGAGACTCGACCGCCCCTTCAGGCACCCAACCGTCATCGTCTTCGATTGCGAAGGTTCCGTAGACAGCCTCCTTGGTATCAACGACGTTGTTCTCGTAGAAGCCGCCGGAATAATGTCCGGCTGTCGTCGCCATCATGCTCTTGAGCAGATCACGGGTCGCGTTGGAGTGGCACATCCCGCAGACCTGTTGCGAGGCGCGGAGGTTGGATGGATTGACAAATCGTTGGTACTCAAGATCGTCATCGATGGGAGGAATGGCGGCGCCGTACACGACGTTGCCATTCGGATGCACGTGGGCAAGTTCTTTGGTCGTGGCATCGGGATCGCCACCATGGCAGAACGTGCAGTCCAGATCGAGGCCTGCCATGTTCGCAGTCGCCGACTCAAGTTCACCGTGACACTCAAGGCACCCCGGATACACCGCGCCGCGCGCGCCCGGCTCGCGGCGGACGCATTGCTCGATCCACTCAACGCCGTCCGGCGTCTCAACGCGGACCGGCCCGATTCCGGGCGTAAAGCTCAGCGGCACATCAACACTGGCAAAGCCGTGTGATGGGGCGGATACGTGGGGGTTCGCAACTCCACTCCGAGTCCCGGACATTCCCGGCATCCCGCAGGCAAGACCTGCAGCGCAGAGCATCCCAGCCAAGGCGGTCCATCGAGGACCCCACCCGTGGTTCAACAGTCTTCTCGCCATGGAATCACCATCTCCAAGCCAAACGCACGGCCCGCACCCATCTGGCAAGGATCGGATCAAGAGACCTCCATGTCCAGTATTACTCCTCAAGAATCCCAAATCCGCCCCGCACCGGTGGACACCCACCACGCCAAAGCCGCCTCAGGGGCCGAGTATCCCCGATGAGACGGCAGGACCAGTCGCCGCCCACACACCCGAAGTGGCTCCCCAAACGCCTGTTGTGCCATTTTTTCCCCCCTGCCATCCTTGGCTGACAGAAACCAGCTCGCTCCACGGAGACATAGCGAGGAAGCCCCCGCTTCCACCACATCACCACTGGAGATCGCCATGAACCCCCGAACCTCACGCCAACAGCTTCTCGCTGCAACACTCATCGCTTCTGCCCTGTCCACCCTTGGCGCAGCCACCCTCGCTGCCTCCGATGATCCATCAGGGGCCTGCTGCTACGACGACCCAGACGCAGGCGGCCTCGTATGTATCGAGGTGTCCCCGAACCAGTGCTCAGACCTTGGTGGATTCCACTACGGCGTGGGAACTTCCTGCAGCGATCCATTCGTCGAGTGCGAGCCACTCGCGATCACCGGAGCATGCTGCTACGAAGACGCATCCGGTTGGAACTGCGCGGTGCTTGAGGACTACAAGTGCGCTGATCTTGGCGGAACCTGGTATTCGGGTCTGCCTTGCAGCGATTCCTCAATTGTGTGCCCCCCTGAACATGACGAGGGAGCCTGCTGCTTCGAAGAAGACAGCGGCTGGAACTGCTTTGTCATTACGGAGTCCAAGTGCGACGACTTCGGCGGCACGTGGTACCCGGGACTCTCCTGCAGTGATCCTTCGATCGAGTGCCCTCCGGTGATTGACACCGGCGCATGTTGTTACGAAGACTCCGAGTTCGGTCTTGTGTGTGTCGAGATGATCGAAGAGTATTGCGTCGACCTCGGCGGCTATTGGTATGGCCCCGGGAGCGTCTGCAGCGACCCGTTCGTCGAATGTGATCCGCTTCCAGAAGACGGCGCTTGCTGCGTGGAAGAAGAACCTGGATCCGGCTCCTGGTACTGCATCGAAACAAGCCAGGCAGATTGCCATGCCAGCGCCGGTGTCTGGTACGGCGCCGGTTCGCACTGCACCGATCCTGGTATCAACTGCGATCCGGTCGGTTGTGACAACGTACCTGGCAGCGACTGCGCGGGACGTCCCAACTACAAGCATCAGGAGTACGAAGCGTTTGGCCCCGGCCGCGTCGCCGTGCAAACCGTGTCGCCCGGAATCCCAGGTGATCGCATGCTGACCGTCTTTGACCTCACCGGCATCGGCAGCCAGCCCTTCGACACCGCATTCCCCATCGGCCGCTTTGCCCATCCCAGTTGGACGGCAGCGAATCTCGGCAGCATCCTTGGCCTCGCCATCGACGAGGATGGAAACATCTTCGTGACCGCATCCCAGACGTGGAACGTCGATGTCATGGGCCCGTCAGGCTGGGGCGCCGTGTATCGCATCGATGCCACCACTGCAGCGATCTCAACCTTCGCCGTGCTTCCGACTGCCAACAGCAGCCTGGGTTCCATCACCTATGACTGCGAACACGGGCAGTTCTTCGTCAGCAACTTCGAAGACGGCCTGATCTACCGACTCGACTACGCCACCGGCGCAGTGCTCGACACGTTCGACCACGGAACGCCGTGGAGCGGCAACCCCGGCCCTGTTGCCCTTGGCGATCGTCCCTTCGGGCTCGAAGTCAACGGAGAGCGGCTCTACTACGGACTGTGGAACGAGGACATCAACAACAACTCCGCAGCCACCAACAACGAGGTGTGGTCTGTTCAACTCGACGGCAGCGGCGCACCCGTCCCCGGCGATGAGCAGCTCGAAATCACGCTGAGCGATTTCTATGCCGACGGCAACTACTCCTACTCGTCCCCGGTCGCTGACATCGATTTCAGCCCCGAAGGCACAATGGTGCTTGGCGAGCGTACGCAGGCTGGCATCAACAACATGTCCGCCCACGGTGCTCGTGTACTCGAGTACGAGTGCTCCGCATCTGGCTGGGTCCTGACGCCCAACGTGTTCCATGTCGGCGCCATCGCCGAGTCGGCCGCCGGTGGCGTCGATGCCAAGGACACGCGAGTCTGGGCATCCGGAGACGCGCTGCACCTCGGCGGTGGCGACAACATCTACGGATTCCAGGGCCTCCCCTCAACAGGTGGATCCACCACAGACAGTTGGCTGATCGACTACAACAACGATCTGTCCAATCAGGACAAAACGCTGCTCGGCGATCTGGTCGTCACCCGCCGGTCCGAAGAGCCGGACCCGGTCGCTGATTGCCCCGTCATTCAGGTGCTGGACATCGACTGCATCGGTTACCTCCCACCATTCCAGTTCGATCTTCACCTCGGCGTGAGCAACATGGACTCGGGCAGCACCATCACGAGTGTCGAGATGACGCCGCCTGCCGGCACTTCGCTGAGCCCCGACTATGTCTCCATGTCCCTTCCTCCGCTGCACTCGTGGCCCTTCGATTCGATCCTCACGGGCGCTTCCCAGGGTTCAACCGTGTGCATCGACTTCAAGGTCACATTCAGCAATGGCGCTGTGTGTACCGAAACCAAGTGCATCGAACTGCCCATGTGCATCATCATGGTGCCCGGCGACTTCGACTTCGATGGGTTCGTCAATGTCGATGACCTCATGTTCCTGCTCGGCATGTGGGGCGAGGTCTGTGACGGGGTGGACCAGGACTGCGATATCGCAGACATTGACGAGAGTGGTGAAGTTGACATGGGCGACCTGCTCGAAGTACTTGCCAACTGGAGCATCTAGTTCTCAGTACCACATCCTCATCTCAACGCCACGCCCCGCACGACTCTTCCTGCGGGGCGTGGTGCTGCGCATAGATCCTACACCAGCTGAATTCTCGCCCTACCATTGGTCCATGAACTTTCTCCGCCTACACTGGTTCGATCTCGGCGCACTTCTCACGATCGGCGCTGCGGTGTGGCTCGCGCTCATCTGGAGCGACATTTCCTGGTACGACCGACTCTGCTGGCTGAGCCTCATCGTGCTGTGCCTTCACCAACTCGAAGAGTACCGCGTCGTCGGGACGTTTCCAGGAATGCTCAATGCGA